>CANRKT010000060.1 GCA_947631255.1 uncultured Enterobacteriaceae bacterium | reverse complement strand
AATGGCTGTAAATATTGTGCAGTGGTGCATGCTCGTCGCCATGCCCAGCTGTCAGAAAATGACGCTGTGGTCAGTGCTATCTACTTTGAACGTGATGACTTGCTCAATGCTCGGGACTTAGCGATTTATCGCTTCGCACAGCGTCTGTCAGTGACGCCAGCAGAAGCGAGCCCAGAAGATATTGCAGCACTGCGCGCAGTGGGGATGGATGACGGGGAAATTATCGACCTTATCCACGCGATTGCTATTTTTGGCTGGGCCAACCGTCTGATGCATGTGCTTGGCCATGCTGATAGGAATAAATAGAGGCAGAACCGAATGTTAGATCTGAAAAATATCACCCTGTCCTACGGTGCAACACCGATTCTGCGTGGTGTTAACTTGTCGGTTAATAAAGGGGATGTGGTTTCAATCATTGGTCCAAGTGGTACCGGTAAAACGACCCTACTGCGTTGTATCAATTATCTGGCTAAACCGTCGTCTGGCTCCATCGTGCTCGATCAGCATCAGATGGACTATCAGTCGCCAAATAAAGCGACTATCCAAGCGATTCGTTTACGTACTGCTATGGTATTCCAGCAATTCAACGTGTTTAAAAACATGACGGTGCTGGAAAACGTGATGGATCCGCTGGTGGTGATCCAGAAAAAAAGTAAGCAGCAGGCCCGTGATATCGCAGCGCGAGAGCTGGAACGCGTAGGTCTTGGGACGAAGTTTGACCACTATCCTTCCCAGCTTTCAGGCGGTCAGTTGCAACGTACGGGTATCGCCCGTGCTTTGGCTGTAAAGCCTGATGTGATTTTGTTTGATGAACCGACCTCTTCCCTTGACCCAGAATTAGTGGGTGAAGTGTTAAAAGTGATTAAAGATGTGACCTCGTCCGGTATTACTTCACTGTTAGTGACACATGAAATGCAATTCGCCAAGAGTGTCTCGAACCGTATCGTGTTTATGGATCAGGGTGTTGTGGCAGCAGAAGGTAGCCCGACCGAGATTTTCGACAATCCGACTTCGCCACGCCTGGCGCAGTTTCTTAATACCGAACACGCATTCTAATTATTCTAAAGGGAGCAAAAAAATGCCTGCAATTAAAAAAACGTTATCCCTCCTCGCTATACCTGGAATCATTGCTCTGGCACTGTTCAGTAATAATAGCTTTGCGAACGAAGTCCGTACGGTAAAAATTGCTACCGCAGCAGAGTCTAAACCTCTGTCGTGGGGCGCTATCGGCTATGAGCCACAAGGTTATGAGCCTGATGTTCTAAAAGCTATCAACGCCAAACTGCCACAGTATAAGTTCGTGATGGAAGGCGCTGCTGACATCGCACAGGAAACAGGCCTGGTAACGGGTAAGTACGACATGGCGACCGGCGGTTACTATAAAGCAGCCAGTCGCAGTAAACAGTTTCTGATCCCTGATGCTCCAATGGGTGCCAGTCTGATGAAAATCTACAGCCGTAATGACAGTGATATCAAAGAAATGAAAGACCTGGTGGGCAAGAAAATTGTTCCCGTCACCGCAGGGGGTGGGGTCTATAAATTTGTCACTCAGTGGCAGCAGGATCACCCTAATGAAAAAATCACTATCAATGCTTCCAGCGCCGGCATTCCTTACCCAGACCGTCTGAAAGAAGTTGAGAAAGGCAAATATGACGCGCTGATCCTGCCTTCAAACCTGGGACAGCAGACGGTTATTGAGAATCAGAAATTGTCGATTAAAGCGAGTGAGCCCGTCTCTATCAACCCGACCTACATTCTGATTAACCGTTCAAGCAAAAACAAAGCGCTGAATGACGACATCACCCAAGCCCTGAAAGAGCTGAAAGCCGATGGTACGCTAGATCAGTTGTCCCAGAAATGGTTTGGTGAAGACATTTCACAATACATGAAGTAATAGATTTACCTGAAGCCCTGTTAATACAGGGCTTTGGCAGTCATTGTTAGCAGGAGTGTTTCACTGTGGATCTATCTACCATGCTTCCTGAGCTGTTAACGGCAATGCCGCTGACACTGGGTATATTATTCGCTGCGATAGTGGTTGGATTTTTTCTGGCACTGATCGTGACCTTTTTTCGGGTACGTCGTATTGCAGTTTTTAGTCAACTGGCTGATATCTATGTGTCTTATGCGCGTAGTGTGCCGGTAGTACTGCAATTATTCGTCGCCTTTTATGGTATGCCATTACTGGCAGGGCTGGTGGGTGTTGAAGACTTTTTCTCATCCAACATTGCGGCAATGATTGGTTTAAGTCTCTACCACGGTGGCTATCTGTCTGAAGTGATGCGTCCAGCATTTCTGGCGGTAGAGCGAGGTCAGCACGATGCAGCTGACAGCTTGGGCTATAGTTTTTTCCAAAAAATGAAACGTATCGTCGGGCCGCAAGCGGTGCACTTTGCATTACCGGGTTACGGTAATTCAATTATTTATTTAATTCATAATGTGGCACTGGTGATGTATATCGGAGCGGCTGATCTGATGGCGACTGCTCATGTGATTATGGAGCATGACTATAACCAGTATCAATTTGCAACTTACATGGTCCTGGCTGTTATCTACTCGCTGATGTGTCTGGTGGCATGGCTAGTTATCCGTTTCTTTGAAAGGCGTCACGCGAAATATAGCGCTAAATCGGCTAGCCGCGTCAAGCTTACCCCCAGCGTTTGAGTGAAGGAGAAAACGGAATGTTTGATTTTGAGGTATTGGTTTTTGACTTCTGGAGCATCCTGAGTGTCGTTCCCTTCACGCTCTTGATGGCTGTGGTGGTGTTTCTGTTATCGACACTGCTTGGCGGGTTGTTTGCGTTTATTGAGTTTCGTCGCATTCCGGTGTTACGCCAGTTAGTGTTCGCTTACAAAGTGGCTTTTAAAGGCATGCCGATGGTGGTGGTGATTTTTCTCGCTTACTATGGCCTGCCTTCAGCGCTGGACTTTATTGCCAGCCAGTTCTCTATAGAAGTGAATGCTTACTCACTTCCTAATTGGGTGATTGTTATTGTGGCATTGACGGCCTGTGTTTCAGCGTTTCAGGCTGAAGTATGGAAAGGGGCAGTTAACTCTTTTGATAGCGGGCAGTCAGATGCAGCAGCGTCACTGGGTTACAGTGGTGGTCAGTTATTTCGTCGGGTGATGTTCCCGCAGATAATTGTCACCGCTATTCCTGACCTGGCAAACTCTTTTATGGTGGTGATGAAAGCCATGTCACTGGCCTTTGCTATCGGCGTGGTGGAGATCTTCGCTCAGGCTCAGCTGGCTGCAGCGCTCAACTTCTACTATCTGGAAGCCTTCCTGGTTGCGGTAGGGTTCTATATGTTGATTGCTTATGTGGTAACTAAGGTTGCCGATAAGGTAGAAGCAATTCTGCGTGTTCGTACCTGATAATTTGCCAGTATAGGCTGTCAGTAGAAAGTAAAAAGCCGCTTAGGACAAGATACTCTAAGCGGCTATTAATATCAGCCAGCGACCAGCGGTGTCGCCGTAACGTCAACCAAGTCCAACAAACGCTTAATATCGTCCAATGTGACGACTGGATTCAATAAGGTCATTTTAAGACAGGTCACACCATTATGCTCCGTCACGCCGAGGTTCGCGCGACCAGAAGCGAGCAGAGCATCACCGATTTTTTGGTTCAACAGTGCAATACTGGCGTCATCCGCTTGTGCCAGTGAAGCAGGACGATAGCGGAACAGTACACTGGCCAGCTGGGGCTGCATAACCAGTTCCAGTGACGGCTGCTGTTCAATATATTGTGCAACCTGTTGAGCCAGAGTTACACCACTGTCGATGATAGCGGCATACTGCTTCTGTCCCAGCGCTTCCAGTCCCATCCACAGTTTCAACGCATCAAAACGACGCGTAGTCTGTAGTGACTTAGACACCAGATTCGGTACGCCTTGCTCTTCATCGAACTCAGAGTTCAGGTAAGCAGCCTGATAGCGCATCAATTCATAATGACGCTCATCTTTCAGTAAGAATGCGCCACAACTGATGGTCTGGAAAAACTGCTTATGGAAATCCAAAGTCACAGAGTCAACCAGATCAAGACCATCAAGATAATGACGATACTTCTCTGATAACAGCAGTGCCCCCCCCCAGGCTGCATCAACATGTACCCAGATATTGTGTTGCCCACCCAGACGGGCGATGTCAGCTAGCGGATCGATAGCACCAGCATCGGTGGTACCTGCGGTCGCGACAATCGCCATAATCTGGTCGCCGTTAGCTTCAGCCTGTGCAATTTTCTCGACTAAATCATTGAGATCCATGCGGGCAAAACTATCGGTCTTGATGAGCGTCACACACTGATAGCCAAAGCCCAGTAAAGCCATATTCTTTTGAACCGAGAAATGCGCATTCTCGGAACAGAAGACTTTAATTTTCTTCAGATTACCAGTCAAACCGTCTTGCTGTACCGAATGACCTTGGCGTGCGAAGAAGGCATCACGGGCCAGCATCAGGCCCATCAGATTACTCTGAGTACCACCACTGGTGAAGACGCCTGCGTCGCCAGCGGTGTAACCGACCTGAGCACGCAGCCATTCAATCAGCTTCATCTCGATGATGGTGGCTGACGGGCTCTGATCCCAGGAGTCCATACTCTGGTTGGTCGCATTAATCAGTACCTCCGCAGCCTGGCTGATAACCAGACTTGGGCAGTGTAAATGCGCCACGCATTGCGGATGGTGCACCGACAAGCTGTCTTTCAGGAAGTACTCAATCGCACGTTCAATAGCAGCCTGGTTACCCAGGCCCTGAGGATTAAAATCCAGTGCAATACGTTCGCGCAATTCAGCAACGGTTTTGCCCTGATACATTTCTGGCTGCTGTAACCACTGCATCACTGCCTGGGTACTTTGGGTAATCGCCTGCTGATAAGCTTCAATACTTTGTGCAGACGAGGCCAGAATTGGATTAATTTGTGACATTCGGTACGACTCCACTCAGACCAGTCCACTCAGACCGGTTTAACGCCAGCAGCTAACAGAGCCTGTTCAAATTTGCTCAGGAAGATTTCCAGCTCATCATCGGTGATCAGCAGGGATGGCAGCAGGCGTAACACACAGCCACCGCGACCACCACGCTCTAGAATCAAACCATGTTCAAAGCATTTCTTCTGAATCAGCGCAGAAAGAGCACCATCTGCCGGGTAGCAACCCATATGATCCTGCGCTTCTTGTGGTTTAACCATTTCCAGACCGAGCATTAAGCCCAGGCCACGGACCTGACCGATAGCCGGATAGCGTTTCTGCAGCTGTACCAGCTTGCTTTTCAGCCATTCGCCTTGGTGTGCAACTTTATCCGCAATATTTTTATTTTTCAGATATTTAAGCGTGGTCAGGCCGGTTGCCATCGCTAACTGATTACCACGGAATGTGCCCGTGTGGTGACCGGGTTCCCAGGCATCGAACTCTTTCTTCAGGCCCAGTACCGCTAATGGCAGACCACCACCGACTGCTTTTGACATCACGATGATGTCTGGCTCAATGCCAGCGTGTTCGAAGGCGAACATTTTACCGGTACGAGAGAACCCAGCCTGAACTTCATCAATGATCAATAAAATGCCATGCTCTTGGGTCACTTTACGGATACGTTGCAGCCATGCAGCAGGTGCTGGGTTAACGCCACCCTCACCCTGAACGGCTTCAAGAATGACTGCAGCGGGTTTACGCACGCCACTTTCAACGTCATTGATTAAGTTTTCAAAATAGTAGCTCAGGGCAGCAACGCCAGCTTCACCACCGACGCCTAACGGGCAACGGTATTCGTGAGGATAAGGCAGGAACTGAACTTCAGGCATCAAACCATGAATCGCTTCTTTTGGTGACAGGTTGCCAGTAACGGACAGAGCACCGTGAGTCATGCCATGGTAACCGCCAGAGAAGCTAATAATGCCGCTGCGGCCGGTATGTTTTTTTGCCAGTTTGAGAGCTGCTTCTACAGCATCTGCGCCTGATGGGCCACAGAACTGGAGGCAATACTCTTTACCCTGACCAGGCAGTAAAGAGAGCAGATAAGCAGAGAACTCATCTTTTAATGGTGTAGTAAGATCGAGAGTATGCAACGGCAAGCCGCTGGTAATGACATCTTGGATACTCTGCAGAATGTCAGGATGATTATGGCCAAGCGCTAAGGTGCCAGCACCCGCCAGGCAGTCAAGGTAACGATTATTTTCAACGTCGGTAATCCATGCGCCCTGAGCTTTAGCTATCGCGAAAGGTAATTTGCGTGGGTAGCTTCTGACATTAGATTCAAATTCAGCTTGTCTCGCTAAATAAGCATCGTTAGTGGTTTTTACAGATTGTGCATCTAAAGTGTCAATACGGACTTTATCCGTCATCATATCTCTCCTACAACCGGAGGCTAAAAACTCACCGATTGAATTAATTTAAAAGGTCATTACGGTAAATAAAACGACGACAATATATGGTTTTTTACCCCGTTGCTCAATCATTAAATTTCATTATTAAAAACATGCACTTACATTGATTTTTGCAGTGGCCGTACAAATAATGTGTATATGAATAGTGGGGAAAATTAAAAATGAGTGTCAGGTATCTAATATTAATCATTTTTAATATCTGGCCTGACCAGAAAGAGGAGATAGTCAGCGTGCCAGATAAGCTATCTCGTTATATTGCTAAACTGGGCGTAATAAGAGAATAGAAAGACAGTAAATCAACGAATGTGACAGAAAATATGAATCTGTTTTGTGTAACGTAGATGAAATATTAACTTTTTATTTCTTTATCCTGGGGAGATGGAAAAGCTGAAGTTTCTATCAGAGGGTATTGTTATTAAATTAGTGTAGTGCCAAAAACAATAAATCCTGCCAGTGGGCAGGATTTAAACAGAGCATAATATGGTTAAGGTGCTGGCCATAAACATTAGAATCGTACTGATTAACGGCCAGCGCATTAAGACGACATCAGCATTGATTTCCCCGCATGAAACGGTTTCTCTAAAGCAGGCTCATCAATGTAGGTCTGGAGGGTGGCTGACAGTCAGTGGGCAAGCATTAAAATATAAAGTGAGGGCCTGATTTGGATGTGTGCAGTTTATCTCGTTTTTTATTGTGACAATCGGTGCAGGTTGATTTTCGTACATTTTAGTGTTCTGAAGAGCACCTTGAATTGTGGGCTGTCGAAGCATAAAGAGCGAGGGACTTATGGCCAGGATCAGCATCCTGATGCTGAAACTATTGGGTCGTCACCCATGCCGACCGCCGAATAAGCGTATACCAGGTATCGGCGGCCCCGGCAAAACAATCACTGATGGCGATAGTCGCTGGGAGTGCGGTCAAATTCGCGGCGGAAGACACGGGAGAAAGTTTGTTGTGAAACGTATCCATAGTCCATCGCAATATCGAAAATAGGCCTTTTTGTGGCACGCAGTTCCTCCGCTGCCATTTGCAGACGGCGCTGACGAATGTAATCACCTAAGGTCTGACGCATCACTGTGCGGAACATACGTTGCAGATACCATTTTGAATATCCTGATTTTTTTGCCACTACATCGATATTAAGGGGCTGGTCAATATGGGAATCAATCCACTCGGTTAAAGTATGAATAATATCCTGATGCGCCATAAATTATCCTCTATTACAGATTAGCCGGTTACTTTTTTATGGAGTATAATTCCTCAAGTTAACTTGAGGTAAAGCGTATTTTGGAAAATAAAAAAAATAGAATTAAAGCGCTACTCACACCGGGTGAAGTTGCGAAGCGGAGTGGTGTTGCAGTCTCAACCTTGCATTTCTATGAAAGTAAAGGGCTTATCAGTAGCACGAGAAATACAGGTAATCAGCGGCGATATCGTCGTGACGTGCTGCGAACCGTCGGTATTATCAAGGTGGCGCAACGTATTGGTTTGCCATTAAGTACGGTAAGTGACGCTTTTAGCGCATTCTCAGATGACCATGTGATTAATAAAAATGACTGGAAAAATCTTTCCTCGGTATGGCGTGAGGAGCTGGATAGCCGTATTCGTATGCTGGTTGCTTTGCGCGATCAGTTAGATGGCTGCATTGGCTGCGGATGTCTGTCGGGGGTAGATTGTCCGCTACGAAATCCGGAGGATAAACTGGGCGATGAAGGAACCGGAGCGCGACTGCTCCTGGATGAATAATGTCATCCTTATGTTATCGATTTATTGCGGTAACCCAGACTGCGATAAACGACAGATGTGATTTTTTTGTTATCTCGTTACGCATAAACGATAACGTTTGCGCATATGATGGCGAAAAAGTGACCTGACCGTCATTTTATTGACGAAAATCATCAAACTTAGGTTGAAATATCCTCTAATAAGGCTAGATAATCGTTTGCCTTCACTTTTATGCCGTCATATTTCAAGTTGCCTGGGTGCTGTTTTCGTTTATCGAGCGAATGACATAGTCTGTTTATGTTTATTGACTCGATGGCCTCTACACCAACAAGCAATCCGAATTATTCAGGGCAAATACACTGATTGTTTGTACGCAGGTAAACGTTTGCTTTTTTGGCTGATAATTTGTCAGGATAGCAAGGCAACGAATAGCGTGAGTTTTCCCTCGTACAGATAAGTTGAATCCTAAAAATCTCAGGGGATGTTTCGTATGTCTACTCCTTCTCCACGTGCCGGCGGTTCTCTCGACGCTTGGTTTAAAATTTCTGCGCGTGGTAGTACCGTTCGCCAGGAACTCATTGCTGGTCTGACGACGTTTCTTGCCATGGTCTATTCGGTCATTGTTGTGCCGAGTATGCTGGGCAAAGCAGGTTTTCCACCGACAGCGGTGTTTGTTGCCACCTGTCTGGTTGCTGGTTTCGGTTCCATCGTGATGGGGTTGTGGGCCAACCTGCCGCTAGCCATTGGTTGTGCTATTTCCTTGACCGCATTTACGGCATTTAGCCTGGTGCTGGGACAAAGTATCAGTGTGCCTGTTGCACTGGGTGCGGTATTCCTGATGGGGGTGCTGTTTACCGTTATTTCTGTCACCGGGATCCGTAGCTGGATTTTGCGTAACTTGCCGATGGGTGTTGCGCATGGAGCGGGTATCGGTATCGGTCTGTTTCTGTTACTGATCGCTGCAAACGGTGTCGGTCTGGTGGTTAAAAACCCACTGGATGGTTTGCCCGTTGCCCTTGGTGATTTTGCCAGCTTCCCGGTCATCATGTCTTTGATTGGTCTGGCGGCCATTATTGGTCTGGAGAAGTTACGTGTACCTGGTGGTATTCTGCTGACAATTGTCGTGATATCTATCCTGGGAATGATTTTTGATCCATCAGTACATTTTACCGGTATTTTCGCAATGCCTTCTTTGCAAGATGAATCCGGACACTCATTAGTCGGCAGCCTGGATATTCTCGGTGCGCTGGATCCGATTGTCCTGCCCAGTGTTTTCGCGCTGGTCATGACAGCGGTGTTTGATGCCACTGGAACTATCCGTGCCGTTGCAGGCCAGGCTAATCTGCTGGATAAAGACGGTCAGATTATCGATGGTGGCAAAGCACTGACCACTGACTCGGTCAGTAGCGTGTTTTCAGGTCTGGTGGGTGCTGCTCCAGCTGCTGTCTATATTGAGTCTGCGGCGGGTACGGCGGCGGGGGGGAAAACAGGTCTGACAGCGCTAACCGTTGGAGTGTTATTCCTCTGTATTTTGTTCCTGTCACCCTTGTCTTATCTGGTCCCTGCTTATGCTACGGCACCGGCTCTGATGTATGTCGGTTTGCTGATGTTAAGCAACGTATCAAAACTTGATTTTGCTGACTTCGTTGATGCGATGGCCGGGCTGATTACTGCCGTCTTTATCGTGCTGACCTGTAATATTGTTACCGGGATTATGATTGGCTTCGCTTCTCTGGTTATCGGCCGTGTTGTTGCGGGCGAATGGCGTAAATTGAATGTAGGAACGGTAGTCATTGCCGTTGCGCTGGTTGTTTTTTACGCAGGCGGTTGGGCTATCTAATATCCCTAAAGACGGGCTATCTGAAGGTAGCTCGTCACTCTGCTTTTAACCTCTCCCCCGCTATTCTTAACGTCCATGATTAAAGCTGAATTTGAATAATGATGGGTATATCGCAGATATTTCCTGACTGTTGCCAGAAATTAAGGATGTTTTTTAGAAGATAACAGAGGCTATCCTGCAGAAAATAGTTTTAGTTTTTTTCAGACTCACGGTCACTGGAGTGAGTCTGAAAAAGCTGCCTTTATGGGGGCGGGGGCTTTAAAAATCATTACTGAGGTACGGGCAGTTCTTGTGGTAGAGGAGGTCATTCTTTAACTTCTAGTCGCACATCGTAGTGCTTTCCTTTTTCCTGGATTAGAACATTTTTTACTGCACTGCTCAGAGAGTCATTGGGTGGGTGGAGCCATAAAATCGGGGCGCTCGCTTTTGTGGTGTGTGGGTCTTACTCTATCAACAGGTGCGGCAAAACACAGGCTTTGCATCCTGTTTGCGGAGGAATATCCAGGTGCTGGACTTTCGTGAAATGCATCAGTAAAAATAAGAATGTAATCTACTCTCTATGCCTAAAATAATTCGAGTTGTGTTTAGGCGGCAAGAGCAATGTGATTGGGTAACATGAGTGCCGGCAATACCCAAGTCACTTGAAGTATGACGAGTATATACTGTATTTATGAGGGGTGTTGCATGACGAAAAGTCGCTTTATTATCGACTTTAGTGATCGTTGATAAAGTCATTTTTGAAAAAAAAGTTATATAGAGTCGTGTGCAGCAGGCAGATGCAATATAGAAAGATATGTCTCTACCATCATCTTTGCTAAAGATAGGGAATGACCACTCTTCTAAACTCAGCTTTAGGATAATTTTTTACAGATATCGGAACTAAGGAAAGCATGGAAATTTTCTTTACTATTCTCATTATGACTCTCGTGGTATCACTCTCAGGCGTGATAACAAAGATACTACCTTTTCAGATCCCTCTGCCTCTGATGCAAATTGCCATCGGTGCACTGCTTGCCTGGCCACAATTCGGGCTGCATGTAGAGTTTGATCCCGAGCTTTTTTTACTGCTGTTTATCCCGCCGTTACTGTTTGCTGATGGTTGGAAAACACCCGTAAATGAATTTCTGAGCCAGGGGCGGGAAATTATAGGTCTGGCTTTAGTTCTGGTGATCGTTACTGTCGTTGGGGTGGGGTTCCTGATCTACTTTATGGTACCTGGGATCCCGCTAGTACCAGCATTTGCTCTGGCTGCGGTACTTTCACCGACTGATGCGGTGGCTTTATCTGGCATTGTAGGGGAAGGACGGATACCAAAGCGGATTATGGGAATTCTGCAAGGCGAAGCGTTGATGAACGACGCCTCTGGTCTAGTCTCTCTGAAACTTGCGGTTGCAGTTGCAATCGGGAGTATGGCTTTCACCGTCGGTGGCGCTTCCTTAGAGTTCTTTAAAGTCGCTATTGGTGGCTTATTAGCCGGTATCGCTATCAGCTGGTTGTATGGTAAATCAATGCGTCTGATGAGCCGTTACAGTGGCGATGAACCTGCGACGCAAATTCTGTTATTACTGTTGCTACCATTCGCTTCTTATCTGATAGCTGAACATATTGGTGTCTCTGGTATCCTGGCAGCCGTTGCTGCGGGGATGACTATCACCCGTGCTGGCGTGCTGCGTAACGCTCCTCTGGCGATGCGTTTGCGTGCCAACAGCGTCTGGGCCATGCTGGAGTTTGTGTTTAACGGCATGGTATTCCTGCTATTAGGCTTACAGCTTCCGGGCATCCTTGAAACGTCAATTAGTGCGGCGAATGCTGACCCTAATGTTGAGTTATGGATGCTCTTCCTGGATGTGGTCATTATCTATCTTGCCTTGATTATATTGCGTTTCCTGTGGCTGTGGGCGATGAAACAGATCAGCCTTCACTTTATGAAAAAACGCCCGCTGGCTTTTGGTTCATTTACTACCCGTGAATTGTGTATTGCCTCTTTTGCTGGTGTGCGTGGAGCGATAACGCTGGCTGGTGTGCTTTCTATTCCATTATTGTTGTTAGACGGTACGCCGTTCCCGGCACGTTATGAGCTTATCTTTATTGCCGCAGGCGTCATTCTTTTCTCGTTATTTGCCGGGATAATTATGCTGCCTATCCTGCTCAGACACGTTGATATGGGTGATCCATTGTTGATGCGTAAAGAAGAGCGTCTGGCTCGGGCAGCGACCGGTGAAGTGGCGATTGTGACTATTCAGAAAATGGAAGAACGTCTGGCGATGGATACCAAGGAAAACATCGATAACCAGCTACTGAAAGAAGTCAGTTCCCGGGTTATCGGTAATTTACGTCGTCGTATCGATGGCAGTAAGAACGCGGATAACAGTGAGCTGGAAGAAAACCTTGAACGTCGTTTCCGCTTAGCCGCATTACGTTCTGAGCGTGGTGAGCTCTATCATTTACGTGCTACCAAACAAATCAGTAACGAAACGCTGAAGAAATTACTTCATGATCTTGATTTGCTTGAGACGTTGTTAATCGAACAAGAGTAACGCGATATTCTGTACAGTAAGTTATCGGGGGCGCTGCCCCCGATATTTTTTAGTTGTTAGTGAGAACGACCTTCCTCAATACCAATCCCGGTTTGTGAACGAATAAACTGAGCACGGAACTTCTCGCGCTCCAGTTTTCCCTGCTCGGTATTATCCGTGGCTGAGAATACCCAGATGCCGACAAAGGCTATCAGAATAGAAAATAGCGCCGGATACTCATAAGGGAACACCGCTTTCTCGTGACCGAGGATTTGCACCCAAACCGTAGGGCCGAGGATCATCAGTCCTACTGCAGTAATCAACCCCAGCCAGCCACCGATCATCGCGCCGCGGGTCGTTAGTTTTGACCAGTACATCGACAGCAGGATAATGGGGAAGTTACAGCTGGCAGCAATGGAAAAGGCCAGACCCACCATAAAGGCAATGTTCTGATTTTCAAACAAAATACCTAACAGGATCGCTACCACGCCCAGTACCAGAACCGTAATTTTTGATACTTTAAGCTCATCACGCTCACTGGCGCCTTTACGGAACACATTCGCATACAGATCGTGAGAAACTGCAGAGGCTCCAGCCAGTGTCAGCCCAGCAACAACCGCGAGAATGGTTGCGAAGGCAACTGCGGAGATAAAGCCGAGGAACAGGCTTCCCCCTACAGCATCAGCCAGATGAACAGCAGCCATATTGGTGCCACCAATCAGCCCGCCAGCGGCATCTTTAAAGGCTGGATCCGCGCTGACCAGAACAATGGCGCCAAAACCGATAATGAAGGTCAGAATATAGAAATAACCCATAAAACCGGTGGCATAAAATACGCTTTTACGCGCTTCACGAGCGTCTTTGACGGTGAAGAAACGCATCAGAATATGTGGTAATCCAGCGGTACCAAACATGAGACCGAGACCGAGGGAGAGCGCTGAGATAGGATCCTTGACCAACCCGCCAGGACTCATAATCGCTATCCCTTTAGGGTTAACCGCAATCGCTTCACTGAACAGATTATTGAAACTAAAGCCGACATGCTTCATCACCATAAAGGCCATAAAACTGGCACCGAATAACAACAGGATGGCCTTAATTATCTGTACCCAAGTGGTAGCCAGCATGCCGCCAAACAGGACGTAGAGCACCATCAGTACACCAACCAGAACCACTGCAATATGGTAATTCAGGCCAAATAACAGCTGGATGAGTTTACCGGCACCAACCATCTGGGCTATTAAATACAGCGCCACGACGACCAGTGAACCACAGGCAGACAAAATACGAATTGGTTTTTGTTTCAGACGATAAGATGCAACATCCGCAAAAGTATAACGCCCCAGATTGCGCAATCGTTCGGCTATTAAGAATAAAATGATGGGCCAGCCGACCAGAAAGCCGAGTGAATAGATTAAGCCATCAAAACCCGAGGTATAGACCAGCGCTGAAATACCCAGAAATGAGGCCGCAGACATAAAGTCACCGGCAATCGCCAGACCATTCTGAAAGCCGGTGATATTGCCGCCAGCGGTATAGTAGTCGTTGCGTGAGCGGATACGGCGTGATGCCCAATAGGTGATGTAGAGTGTCAGCAGGACGAAGATAAGGAACATGATAATCGCTTGCCAGTTCGTGGGCTGACGCTCGACATCGCCAGTAAGAGCATCGGCGGCGAAAGCTCTGGCCGGTAAACTAAGGTACAGAGTGGTGAATATCGTCAAAAAATATTTCATGAAATTTTTACCTCATCCAGTATCTCACGATTTAAACGATCAAATTCACCATTGGCTCGCCAGACATAAATTCCGGTGAGAATAAAAGAGAAAACAATAATGCCAATGCCGATAGGAATACCGCGTGTCACAGTGGTTCCGGGATATAACGGCGTGCCAAGCCAGGCGGGAGCAAAGGCGATAAGTAAGATGAATCCAACATAAACAAATAACATCAGTAATGAGAGCGCGATTGCAAAACGTTGTCTTTTAGTGACGAGTTCTTTGAAATGCGCATTACTTTCTATCCGTTGATAAATATCGTCATTCATCGCAGAACCTCCAGGGTTCTTATCAAGGGGCATGAGACCCTCTCCCGAAAAAGAGAGGGTGAAGTAGTAGGCGTTATCGCGTTACAGTTTTATCTGGGGGGGGTTAAGGTTTGTTTTTCTTCCAGCAGTTTCTCAACGACTCCCGGATCTGCCAGAGTTGAAGTATCTCCGAGGTTACTGGTATCTCCAGTCGCTATCTTGCGTAGAATACGGCGCATTATTTTCCCAGAACGGGTTTTGGGCAAGGAATCCGTCCAGTGCAAAATATCAGGAGTGGCCAGTGGGCCTATTTCTTTACGTACCCAATTACGGACTTCAGCATAGAGCTCTGGTGAAGGTTCTTCTCCATGATTCAACGTCACGTAGGCATAAATTGCCTGACCTTTGATATTATGAGGAATGCCAACCACCGCCGCTTCAGCTATTTTCGGGTGAGAAACTAAAGCCGACTCTATTTCAGCCGTTCCCAGGCGGTGACCGGAAACGTTCAGAACATCATCCACACGGCCAGTAATCCAGTAGTAACCATCTTCGTCACGGCGTGCACCGTCACCGCTGAAATACATATTCTTAAAGGTAGAGAAATAGGTTTGCTCAAAGCGTTCATGGTCGCCAAACAGTGTACGTGCTTGTCCTGGCCATGAGTCGATAATCGCCAGGTTACCTTCGGTTGCACCTGGTAGTGGATTACCTTCGTTATCCACGAGTGCTGGCTGAACGCCAAAGAATGGATGAGTAGCTGAGCCAGGTTTTAGTGTCGTCGCACCAGGTAGTGGTGCAATCATAAATCCGCCGGTTTCGGTTTGCCACCAGGTATCAACAATCGGGCAGTTTCCATTACCAATATGTTTTGAATACCACTCCCAGGCTTCTGGATTGATAGGCTCACCGACTGAACCCAGCAGGCGCAATGAAGTGCGACTGGTGCCTTCTGTGGCCTTATCACCTTCAGCCATTAAGGCTCTAATTGCGGTGGGTGCGGTATAGAGAATATTTACCTGATGCTTATCCACTACCTGAGCCATGCGATTAGGTTTAGGCCAGTTCGGTACACCTTCAAACATCAGGGTAGTGGCACCGCACGCCAGTGGACCATACAGTAGATAACTATGCCCAGTGATCCAGCCGACATCTGCAGTACACCAATAAATATCACCGGGATGATAATCGAAGACATATTTAAAGCTTGTCGCGGCATAGACCAGGTATCCGCCGGTGGTATGCAGTACGCCTTTTGGTTTTCCGGTTGAACCAGAAGTATAGAGAATAAATAGCGGATCTTCGGCATTTATCGCAACCGGTGAGTGTTGATCGCTGGCCTGCTCAATTACCTCATTCCACCAGATGTCACGGCCCTGATGCCAGTCGATATTTCCACCAGTCCGTTTAAGAACAATCACGCTATCAACGTTGGTAACCTGTGGGTTTTTTAGGGCTTCATCGACATTTTTCTTCAACGGAATAGTGCGTCCGGCACGAACACCTTCATCAGCCGTGATTACCAGGCGGGTATGGGAATCGATGATTCGTCCGGCAACGGCCTCTGGTGAAAAACCGCCAAAAATCACCGAGTGGATAGCACCGATACGGGCGCAGGCCAGCATTGCAACGGCAGCTTCAGGCACCATCGGCATATAGATGGCAACGACATCCCCTTTTTTGATTCCCTGAGCAAGCAAAGCATTAGTAAAGCGGCAAACATCCCGATGTAGTTCTCGATAAGAGATATGTTTGCTCTGAGAAGCATCATCGCTTTCCCAGATAATGGCCGTGGCGTCGCCCTGAGTTTCTAAATGACGATCGAGGCAGTTAGCGGCAAGATTGAGAGTGCCATCTTCATACCATTTGATAGAGATATTTCCTGGTGCGAAAGAAGTGTTTTTTACTTTTTGATAAGGCGTTATCCAATCAAGGATCTTTCCTTGTTCACCCCAGAAGGTATCCGGGTCCTGAACTGACTGTTGATACATGGTTTGATACTGTTCTGGGTTGACCAAGCAACGTTGTGCAATTGCTGCGGGGATAGCATATTTTTTCAATTGGCTCATGGCTTTTGGCTCTCCTTTAGTATGTTAATACTATGTCAAACAAACGTTAATAATAAGGGGGATATTAGCTTTGTTTATTTTTTGAGGGGGAGATCACGCATTAAAAATATGCCTAAAAGCGCTTTATAAATTATCGAGTCGAAAACCACAGAACATTAAAAAACAGGCTAAAAAAGAATGATTAAAATCATTTCATAACAATAAGTTATGATTTATTTTGTGATGAAAATCCTGTTTTAAATAGAAAACTAAGTGAATGTCACTGCCTTTCAGCAGTCAGATGGCATAGCATCGAGGTGAGGGTGATAAGTGTCTTGATAAACGTCTTGATAGTTTACAAGCGTTATTATTTCGATATCAGTTTATAAAATATTAGATGAAAAGAGTGCGAAAATGTCAGGGGCAACTCTGGCATCTGTAAAGCGATATCTGACCAAATAGTCAGTGAGAGGCGCAGGGACTATCCTTGATGTTAATTTTCTTTCCCCGTGAGGATATAAGATGAAAAATCACAAAACTCACCGACTTATCGTTTATTAACCGGCACGGATGATGCGACCTTCTGCTGATTATTCTGCGCAGTAAGAAAAGGTGGCACGACCTGCCACCTTAAATAGATCACTTAAAGTTAAAGCTATCCGGATGATTGTCCAGACTGCCTGCCAGTGCAGCAAACAGGACTGTTTTACCGTCAATGGATAAATCGTCACTGATATTTAACCAAGTCAGTTTTTGATGTACTGACTGTTCGTCCTGCGTCGAAAATACTCCAGCCAGGGTTTTTGATTCCGGAGAGTACAGCACTGCTATATTCTCTGCCGCACAGTCATGGGGTTTGCAGCTGTTTAGTACAATATATTTTTTTCCATCAATAACGACATCCTGATTTTGGCTCGTAGTGCCTCCCTGAGTGACCCATTGCGGTAATTTTTGGCTACCCACCATTGTTTTAAAGGCTTCAGCTGTCGCTTTGTCAGTCGCCAGACTACTGACCGTTAGCGGTTCAGCGGCATAAGCAGAAAGGGCTGAACAAGAAAGGGTCAGCGCTATGAGTATTCTTTTCATCAATAAAACTCCTGTACATGCGAATAATTTCGCGATAGAGAACCATATGTCGTCGACTTCACACTTCTATTCTAGTCTATAAGAGCGAAGAGAATATTTGCTGTAAATGGCATGTGGTTTACAGAAGTCAGCTGTTTATGGACAAGATCGCCATAATGGGTAAATCGTTACTGACTGAAAAATCTATACTGGTTTTGATTTCGATCTAAAATAAAAAAGCACATGTTTTTTAATATACCCCCCTATATCTACGAAAAATCAGGAGCTGATATGTCAGGTACTTTTGCCTCTCTTGCGGAAAAACGCAGAACTTTTTATAACCTTGGAAAAACGCTCCCGGTCAGTGACGATGCCGTAATTGAAATCATCAAAGAGGCCATTCGCCAGGCACCTTCTGCCTTTAACTCTCAGAGTTCACGTGCGCTTATTCTGCTGGGGAAAGAGCATGAAAAATTCTGGGAACTCACTCGTGAGCAGCTGAGAAAACTGGTACCAGCGGATAAATTCCAACCGACTTCAGATAAAATGGATGGTTTTGCCGCAGCGGCTGGTTCAGTGCTGTTTTTTGAAGATCAGGATGTGGTGAAAGGACTGCAAGAGTCATTCCCTTCTTATGCAGACAACTTCCCAGTATGGTCAGAGCACAGTACTGGTATCGCTCAGTATGCTGTATGGCTGGCACTGGCTGAAAAAGGTCTTGGTGTTAACTTACAGCACTATAACCCACTGGTTGATGCGGATGTTCAGGCACAATGGAATGTTCCTGCGAGCTGGAAACTGCGTGCACAGCTGAACTTTGGTTCTATTGCTGCAGAGACCCCGGTTGCTGCTAAAACCTTTATTGAAAATGACGAGCGTTTCATTATCGCTAAATAAAAACTGTCTGTGAGTTATCAGACAGCGTCTTGACAGTTGGGAAGCTGAATGCCTTTTGTGCGTTCAGTTTTCTGCCCCTTGTTTTTAACAGTGTTAATCCCTTCTTCCGACAGCTTATTACCTTAACCTCCTCTTCTGTACTACGATTAAAAGAGCTTGAGGATGAAAAATCCCGGCTGAAAAAATGGTTTGCTGAAGTCAGTCTCGAAAATCATGCCATTCAGGCCATTCTTGCAGAATCACCTCAGGCTGGTTTCTGGGAATGTTATTACCGGCTGGGTTTAAATCTTAAGCGCAGGATCACCGCGAATGACAATTTAATATGGGGGGCAGTACAGACACCCCCCTTTAAAATACATTTTTCTCAGGCGCGCAAACTTAGGCTTACTCTTGTGCTGACGGACATTTATAAGCATCGCCAGTCAGTTCTATCACGGTGCCGACAGTCAATGGTGAAGGAAGGAAGGCCTCATTTTTAACTAAAAATGCATTACCTCCCAGCACGTCAGTACGATTCATCGCAATATTTCTAATATCATCCTCTGGTTTTCTATCCAGTGGGTTTTCAGTTTTTACGATAAAAGACTGCACAAACGTACAAGATTTAGCTTCAGTTTCATCTATCTCTTTGACGTCGGCACTGATACCTGTCAAGGGTGTAGCAGAGCATCCTGTCAGGAGTAAAAATGCTAAAGTAGATGACAGTCTCATCATCATTTCTTAAGCTTCACATTTGAATGTCAGGCGGGCAACACCGTGCAAGCCTACGCCTTCGGTCGTCAAATCGACAATGTGCATTTTTTTACCCTGAGTAATACAGAAGTTGGTCGCATCTGTTTTTACTATCTTTTCCGCACCAGATATTCTGCCACGAGCCAGGGACGCTTCAGCTTCTGTATAGTACTGATTATCAAGTTTACGCTGGATATTGCTTTTATAAGCTAATCCAAATTTACTTACACTTGTTTCATCATTCTGGACGGCACAACCTGAAACCAGAAAAGTACCGAGCATTGTTACGATAGCTATTTTTTTCATTACACTTCCATCTCTATTCGGGCTTAAGTATATATTGTAGCGTAGTGATGATGTCTTCACAGCACAGTGGCCTGTTTTATAGGAAATAATATAAATCAATACCCGGGAAGCGAAGTCTGGCGGGAATAAGGCCAACTGAGCAGGGTTTTAGCAACGCCCGGGCCAGGCTCTTCACTTCTGTCCCCAGCCATGCTAACTGATAATAATTATTAGGGTCATGAAGATCCGCGGCCAAAGCCTCTTTAATGACTTGACTATACCCGGAGCAGTACAGTGCTGAATGATTAATAGCGTCTATTCTTATTCAAGAGACTATTTACGCTTAACAGGAGTTTCTAGTGATAGATATTCATCCGCAACGTATTCAGCAGGTTGTAGATTCAGTACATACTCGACATTACAGGGAGGTAAAAATGCAGACTACATTCCTTATTTGGCTCAAGTACCTGCAGAACTAGCGGCAGTCGTTGTGGTCACCCGTGATGGCAAAATCTATCATGCCGGGGATAGCCAGTATCGTTTTGCTCTCGAGTCTATCTCTAAAGTAAGCACCCTGGCATTGGCTCTGGAAGATGTAGGGCCTGATGTCGTGCAAGCAAAGATTGGTGCCAGCCCGACAGGTTTACCGTTCAACTCCGTTATGGCTTTGGAACTGCATAATGACAAGCCATTTTCA
>CANRKT010000059.1 GCA_947631255.1 uncultured Enterobacteriaceae bacterium | reverse complement strand
TGTCACTGAAATCCGCCACGCCATGCACCATCTTTATGGTCGTAGTTGGTCTCGTAAGGTACGTATTCTGCTGATTACCGGTACGGTTGGTGAGGTAGAACAACTGACACCAGGGCTGACCTTGCAATACTGGCAGGAGGATCGGGGAACATTGCTGTTATGGGGCGGTGACTTGAACAGCCCGGCCAATAAGCAATGGTTAACTGCATTGTGTAAACTGCGACATTGCCCCGTCGATGGTATGGTGTGGGTGACATCGGCATTTGACCGGTTGCCTGCAGCAGAATTATCACCGCCGTTAGCAGTACCTTCTGACAGTATGATGGATACTTTTGCTCATGGGATCTGTGCGCGTAATGAGGCGCTGGGCTGGGTGTTACCGCTGTATGTCTGGTCGTTACATCTGCGTGCCGGAGCGGTGGGGAGCAGAATGACCCAGGCAACCGGCTGCTTATTACCAGCTGGCTGCGCACCGGAAACACTGCCAGAGCGGTTAGCTACATTTGCACAGCGATTAATTTCGCAGGGTATTCAGCAAATTAGCCATGACTCACAGCGTCATTTTCTGTTATCACTGGCAGACCAGCTGATTTGCGAACCACAAAGTCTGGCAGAACCGCTGTCAATGCTGCTTAACCCTTATCGCCCGCTGCCCTTGGCGGGCGTTGTCTTCAGCCAGCCTTCTATCGTCACAGATAGTCGGGTGCAGCACCACTGGGGCATGGACAAACGCTGGGATGTGCTACCAGACTCGGTTAGCGAACTACCGCGAGGTCTTCGCCCGCATAAACCCGGTGCCCGCTGGCGTCGAAGAGTGCCGTCCATACTGGCATTGTCAATGGTGTTGTGGGGCGGCTGGATGGGGGGGGCCTTTATCAGTAATCGCCAGATGATAGTCAAGGTGCAACAGCAAGCGCTCCAGGCGTCAGAGCAAAAACAACCCTTGGCGGCGCGGTTACAGGCGCTGGCGGCATTACAGAACACGCTGGCTCGCCTGAAATATCGCTCAGAGCAGGGCGTCCCCTGGTATTATCGCGCTGGCATGAGCCACAATAATGAACTCCTAGCAGCACTGTTACCTCGCTATCGTAACAGCGTCCAGCCGCTGTTACGCGATGCCGCCGCCAACCACCTGGCCGCACAGTTGGGGGCGTTTATCGCATTATTGCCAGACAATCCATTACATGAACAGCGCGCAAAAGCCATCTATGACCAGCTCAAGCTGTACCTGATGCTGGCGCGTCCTGACCGTATGAATGCCGCTTGGTTCAGTGAGACGTTGTCCCGTCACTGGCGGCAACGCCCGGGTGTAACCGATGCCCTCTGGCAGGGTATGGCACCATCACTACTGTCATTTTATGCCGCCGATCTGGCTGCTGACCCACAATGGCGGCTGGCAGAAAATGAAACGCTGGTCAGGCAGGTACGTGCCTTGCTGATTCGTTTGATGAGAATGCGTAACAGTGAGTCCACTCAGTATCAAAAAATGCTGGCTGAGGTCGCCAGCCAGTACGCAGATATGTCTCTGGAAGATATGACCGGTGATACTGACTTTTCTCGTCTGTTTACCACCAATGAAGCAGTGCCGGGGATGTTCACCCGCCAAGCCTGGGAGCAAACAGTACAATCTGCGATTGTAAAAGTGGTCAAAGAACGCCGTGATGAACTGGACTGGGTACTGACCGACAGCCAGCAAAAACCACAGCAGGCCGATTCCCCCGAGGCGTTGCAGCAGCGGCTGACTGAGCGTTATTTTGCTGATTTTGGCAATGCGTGGCTGGCCTTCCTCAACAGCCTGCGTTGGAACCAGGCAAGCACATTATCTGGCACCATTGAGCAACTGACCCTGATGGCCGATGTGCGTCAGTCACCACTGATAGCACTGATGAATACACTAAACCTGCAGGGGCGTACTGGCCAGACTGGCGATAAGATACCAGACCCCTTGGTGAAGTCAGCGAAAAACGTGCCGGGCAGAGAACCGAAAGACGCTATTGATCAGCGTGCGGGTGTCCAGGCGCCTCTGGATGCGACCTTTGAGCCGGTACTGGCGCTGATGGATAAAAACCCCCTTGGGGGGCAGACTCAGAACCTGCAAAGTTATCTCACCCGAGTGACCCAGGTTCGTTTACGCCTACAGCAGATTATTAACGCAGTCGATCCCCATGCCATGACGCAGGCTCTGGCGCAGACTGTTTTTCAGGGTAAAGCCCTGGATCTGACGGATACGCGTGATTATGGCAGCCTGATAGCAGCGGGGTTGGGTCAGGAGTGGAGCCGTTTTGGATGGACGGTATTTGTTCAGCCGATGGAACAGGCCTGGCAGCAAGTACTGGAACCCGCTGCAGATAGCCTGAATACCCAGTGGCAACAGGCGGTGGTGAGAGACTGGAACAGTGCCTTTGGCGGGCGTTATCCCTTCAGTAATACCCGTAGTGATAGCTCTTTGCCCTTGCTGGCAAAATACCTGAATACCGATTCAGGTCGGATCACTCAGTTTCTGCAAACCAGACTCAAAGGTGTGCTTCACCGGGAGGGGAACCGCTGGGTGCCAGACAGCATTAATGCTCAGGGACTGACCTTTAATCCAGAATTCTTGAAGGCGATGAATACGCTGAGCCAGCTCTCTGACGTTGCTTTTATGCAAAACAATGCCGGAATGCATTTCGAACTGCGTTCGGGAACGGAAAGTGGGGTGATCCAGACTGATCTCGTTATTGACAGCCAGAAACTGAATTATGTCAATCAAATGCCCGCATGGAAACGCTTTACCTGGCCTGCGGATACTGAAGCGGCCGGTGCCAGCTTAAGCTGGCGCAGTACCCAGGCCGGTACCCGTCAGTATGCGGATATCTCAGGAGCATGGGGATGGATACGCTTGCTAGATAAAGCCTCTGTCAGTGCTTATCCCGGGGTCGGGAGTAGCTATGCCCTGCGCTGGAAAGCACAGGATGGACGCAACCTCAATTACACGCTACGCACCGAAGCCGGAGAAGGTCCGCTGGCATTGCTTAAGCTGCGTAACTTCCATCTGCCAGAAACTATCTTCAGTGTTGATGCCTCGACCCTGAATTCGGCAACAGATTTTCATGATGATGTACAGGAGGTGTACTGATGCCATCACTTCAGGCTTTACTGAGTAGCTGTAAAACAGAACAAGGCACAGCGTTACAACAAGCCCAGGAACGGGTTGCATTATGGGATAACTGGTTACTCCCACTACCGGGAGGGGCAGCGGTCGGGGACGATCCTGGCTATGAGGATGATTTCCAGCTGATGCGCGAAGAGGTCAATAAACTCTCCGGGGCCGATACTGACCTGATCTGTAACCTGGCAGAAAAGCTGTTGACCACCAGGGCAAAAGATATCCGCGTGGCGACCTACTACTGCTGGGCCAAACTCCATCGCGATGGTGAGAGTGGTCTGGCTGACGGACTGGAACTGCTGGCCGGACTGCTGGGACGTTTTGGTACTGAGCTTCATCCCCAGCGAGCGCGTAGCCGCAAAGCCGCACTCGAATGGTTAGCGGGTTCACGTATGGTCGACAGCCTGTCACTGTATCCGGAAGTGGTGAGAGAGCAGGCGTTGCGTACCGTTGGTGCTCTGTTACTGATGGCACTGCAGGCCGAACAGCAGCCGGAAGAGACTCGACCCAATCTGGGCGGTTTGTACAGTGCGCTTAGCTCCCGACTGATGAGAGCCGGTGGCGTAGATGCAGTCGTTCCGCAAAATGCCAGTGAAAAAACCCCTGTGTATTCCGCTACTCCACAGCCTACCCCGGAACTGAGTCATATCACCTCCGGACAGGATCTTCTGACTCAGGGGCGCATGCTGGCGGCTTTTCTGCGGGAACAACCTGATGGCTGGCTGGCGGCACATCATCTGATGAAAGGTCTGCGCCATGACACACTTCAGGAACTGCCGGTTATGGCGAGCGATGGGTGTACGCGTATTGAACCACCTAAAGCGGATCAGCGGGCGTTACTTAAACGTTTGTATCTCCAGCAGAACTGGAGTGAGATCCTGGAACAGGCAGATAGCCTGTTCTCCCGTGGAGCCAATCATCTGTGGCTGGACTTACAGTGGTATGCCCACCAGGGTCTGGTGAAACAGGGTAAGAATGTGCTGGCGGATATTATTGCTGCAGATATGAAGGGATTACTGACCCGTTTACAGGGACTCGAAACACTGGCCTTTAATGATGGAACCCCGTTTGCCGATGAAGTGACCCTGAACTGGATACAGCAGCATGTGATGGATAATTCTGTTAACTGGAACAGTGAGATGACCAGCACTTCAAATAACAGCGCTGATAGTGACATTTTGCAACTGGAGCCAGAAGCCGTTTCCCTTGCCGATAGCGACGGGGTGGAAGCCGCGCTGAACTGGTTACAGCGTCGCCCGGGTGTGGTTACTCATCGTCAGAAATGGCTGCTACGTTTACTCAAAGCACGTATTGCAGAGCAATATGGCAAAAATGAGCTGGCCACCTATCTGTTCTCTGAACTGGGTTCACAGGCAGAAGGAGTGACCCTTGCACAGTGGGAGCCGGGGCTGTTATTTGAAGTGCGGGCGCGGCATCTGAAATTATTGCGCATGAAAGCCGGACGCAGTGAAAGTGATAAAGCCCGCCTACAGCCAGAAATGGAACATCTTCTGGCAGGGTTGGTAAGCCTTGACCCGGCCCGAGCCGCTGTTTTATGCAACTAAAATTCATTAGAAAAAGACAATAACATGGACGATTTAACCCTACGTTATTACGATGCGGAAATGCGCTATTTGCGCGAAGCAGCGAAAGAGTTTGCCCAGACTCATCCTGATCGAGCTGCTCTGCTTGATCTTGATAAAGCCGGAATGCCTGACCCTTATGTAGAACGTTTGTTTGAAGGTTTTGCCTTTTCCATGGGACGGCTACGCGAAAAAATTGATGATGACTTGCCTGAGCTGACAGAAGGGCTGGTTAGTATGCTCTGGCCGCACTATTTGCGGACTATTCCGTCGTTGTCTGTCGTCGCTTTTACGCCGGAATTACCGTCGATGAAGATGGCCGAGCGGGTACCTGCCGGGCTTGAAGTCAGTTCCCAGCCTGTCGGGCTGAAAAAGAGTATCTGCCGCTACCGTACCACGCGGGATTTGATGCTTAATCCACTGAGTCTGTCTCGTCTCACCATGAGTACTGAGCCAGACGGCCGCTCCCGACTGACCATCCGCTTTGCCTGTAGTGAGCAGGCCGACTGGTCGCAGGCTGACTTGGGTCGTTTAAGCCTGTATCTGGCAGCAGAAGCCCCGGTCAGTAGCCAGTTGCACTTGATGCTGACTCGAGGTCAGGCAGCAATGTATCTACGCCTGCCAGGCCTGGCAGATCGTAGGGTACTGGATGGCTACTTTTCACCCGGGGGCTTCAGTGAGGATGATAGCCTGTGGCCCTCGGGTGAAACCGCCTTTGGCGGCTACCAGTTACTGCTGGAGTATTTTACTTTCCGTGAAAAATTTATGTTTGTTCACCTCAATGGTCTTGGCGGAATCACCCCGCCAGCCGGGATTGCTTATTTTGATATTGAGGTTGTCTTCAATCAGCAGTGGCCGTCGGATTTACCCGTCACCTCTGATGCAATGCGCCTGCACTGTGTGCCGGTCGTCAATTTATTCACTCTTGAGGCGGATCCGCTTACCCTCACGGGGCTGGAAAGTGAATATCTGTTACGCCCGAGACGACTACAGGACGGACATACCGAGATTTATTCTGTTGATACGGTGATGGGGTCGAGTTGTACGCATGATGCAGAATATGTCCCGTTCAGTAGTTTTCGGCATAAAGGCGGCATGATGCGCCGGCAGGCTCCACCGCGCTATTACCACACGCGTGTTAAACGTGGGGTGACGGGCCTGCACGATACCTGGCTGATACTGGGCGGGCATCAGTGGGAAGATGAGCGCCACCTTGAGCGAGAAACAGTGTCACTGCGTATTACAGGCACTAATGGTCAGCTGCCGGGGCGTGCATTGCAGAGTACATTACTCGACAGTTGTGAGCAGATGGTGCAGACCCCTCTTAGTGTCAGAAATCTGTGTAGACCCACGCTACCCGTTTATCCACCGGCAGAGGACCGATTCCACTGGCGGGTATTGAGTCACTTGGGAGCAGGTTTTCTCAATATGATGAGTAGTGCAGAAGTGCTGCGTGGCACGCTGGCGCTGTATAACTGGCAGGATGATGAGCTCAATAATCGTCGCCTGGAAGCCATACAGCGAGTGGAACACCATCGAATTCAGCGTTTTGAGAAGGGTTTCTTACTGCGTGGTCTCGATATTGAAGTGACGCTCGACAGTAACGGTTTTACTGGTGAGGGAGACATCCATCTGTTCGGCGAACTGCTAAACCGCTTCTTTGCTCTCTATACCGATATGAACCAGTTTAATCAGCTCACGCTGATTGTTCAGCCAGAAGGAAAATGCATCCGTTGGAAAGAGAATCACTGTCCGAGCCTGCCCGACTGATAGCCCAGCTGGGTGACCGGCTGCCGTATATTCACTTTTACCGCTTCTGTCAGCTGCTGGAAAAAAGCCAGCCAGACGCCCCCTTTATCGGCAGTGACTGGCAGGTTCGTCAGGAGCCGGTACGTTTTCGTCCGCATCCGGGAATGGGCTTTCCGGCCTCCGAAATCAACGGTATGGAATTACCGGAACAAGCGCACCTGCCACCGACCATCAGAGTGACCTTTATGGGGCTCTATGGCGTGGAATCGCCGCTACCGACACAGTATATCGACGATATCACCCAGCGGCGCGAAGGGTATGAAGCAACGGCGTATTTCCTTGATATTTTCAATCATCGCCTGATCACCCAGTATTACCGTATCTGGCGAAAGTACTCCTATCCGGCCACCTTTGAGGAGGGGGGGAAGGACAAAACCTCTCAGTATCTGTTGGGCCTGATTGGGCTGGGTATTGAAGGTTGTACTGAGAATATCGCGACCCCGGTATCTCGCTTTTTAGCGCTGTTACCCGTGATGCTACTGCCGGGTCGGACAGCACAGGGGCTCACCTCCCTGGTTCGCCTGCTGGCACCAGAGACGCAGGCGCAAATCTGGCACCATGATAAACGTCGCATTGCACTGAAAAAAACGCTGACCATGAGTGTGCGTCAGCCCGTGACGCTGAAACATCGTCCCGTGATGGGTTCCTGGGCTACAGATGTTAACGGCCAGGTGCTGCTGAGACTGAAAAGTGCTTACCCTGAAGAGGTTAGGGGCTGGTTACCTGGCGGTTATCTGCATACTGACCTGATGGCGTTGTTGAATGTCTATCTTGGCGCGCGGCTGGATGTGCGCCTGCAATTATGCGTGGACAGACATCTGCTACCTGAGGCCACTCTGAACAGTAAACCTGGCTGGAAAGGGGCACAACTGGGACGGACGGCAGTTATGCGCCGACTCAACGCAAAAACGACAACACAACATGAAACGATAACCATCGAACTAGGGCGCTATGAGCGCGTTCAGGAAAATATTGATCGAAGGGAGACTGACGAAGATGGCGATTATCGCTGGTAAAATAACGACTCTGCTGCTGGCACTCTGCGCTGTGATGATGCTAAGCGGCTGTGGATTGACGCAGAAAGTTACTGACGGCACCGTAGCGGTGACCCAGTCTATTTTTTATAAACAGGTAAAAACTCTGCATCTTGATATCCGTACCCGCGAGGCGGTGAATAATAATGCCCGTGGAGAAGCACTATCCACAGTGGTGCGCATCTATCAGCTAAAAGACCGTAGAACCTTTGATGGTACTGATTATCCCTCACTTTTTGCCGATGACAGTCAGGTGCTTAAGGACGACTGGGTCGCACAGCAGGATGTTACCCTGCAGCCGGGGGCAGCGGTAATGGTCAATATGCCGATGGAAGAAAACGCGAAGTATGTAGCAGTGGCGGCGATGTTTATATCACCAGACCAGACGAATAATCGCTGGCGAGTGGTACTCTCGCGAGATGAACTGGAGCCGGATACAGCTCGCATCATCGAAGCTGGCGATAATCGACTGATGCTGATACCGGTAAAGGATAAATAATATGCCGCGTCCCTCTCTCTACGATACCCTTTACGGCAACTTTAACGGTGGACTGGATCTCCAGCAGGTTAGCGAAGAAAGCCAGGTTATTCTGTCGGTGCTGGACAATATGCAACGTATTCTCAGCTGCCGTGCCGGCACCCTGGCACATCTGCCAGATTATGGCTTACCGGATATGAGCCAAATCTTGCAGGGAATGCCGGGTACGGCGCATCAGTTGATGGGTTCGCTGTCATCTGTGTTACTGAAATATGAACCCCGGCTAAAGAGTATCGAGGTAATAATGCTGGAGCAAACACAGCCGGGTGAATTGCGGTATGCTATTGATGCAGAACTAAAAAGTATCGGTCTGGTGCGTTATGGTACTGAATTTATGCCAGAGGGCAGAGTACTGTTGCGTCACCTGAAACAGCTGCACTATATCGATAATCGTCCCCGCTTATAGGCATAGGTATCTACAGAGAGTACACCTTTCCGGGCGTTGAAAGATTTATCAGTAGTCGCCATCAATCCATTTTTCCCTTCGTTAAAAGGTTGCAGTTACACATTATCTAAACGGGCGTTTTAAATATTCGGTACAGGGTCTGTCCTGAATGTGGCGTTTAGCATGACCATGATATTAACGCTGCAAAAAATATCAAAGCCGCTGGTCTGACGGTGCCAGCCCCTGAGAGTCTGTAAGCCCTGAATCGCATCAAACGGCTTAGCTTCGACTCTATGAAGTGGGGTTCCTTGCTGCTTACGACGGGGAGCAGGCTACTCATTCATCAGAAGGGATGTTAAATATTGAACTATGATGAGTTATGCCTTGATTAATATTACCGAATTTCTCCATCCAGTATTTTTTTAGATTAATATACGAGATGAAATTAAACCCGCAAAAATAAAAATGAGATAAGAGCTATGATATTAAAAAAAAATTCATTTCTCTCTACTTGTAGTGTCGCGCTTCTGTGTGCCGGAATGCTGATGCCAACAGTTGAGGCTTGTACACGACTGGTATATCTCGGTGCGAATGAACAAGTGATCACCGCCCGTTCGATGGACTGGAAAGTTGATGTGGGTACCAATCTCTGGGTATTCCCGCGTGGTATGGAACGAAGCGGAGAAGCCGGTAAAAACTCGGTAACCTGGAAATCCAAATACGGCAGTGTTATCGCCTCTGGCTATGATATCTCCACCACCGATGGCATGAATGAAGCCGGGCTGGTAGCCAATGTTCTGTGGCTGGTCGAGTCGTCCTATCCTGAAGATGATGCTAAAAAACCGGGTCTGACGATCGCGGCCTGGGCGCAATATGTGCTGGATAACTTCGCCACTGTACAAGAAACGGTGGATGTACTGAGTAAAGAGCCGTTCAGCATTGTCACCGATAATGTGCCGGGAGAAGAGCGGCTGGCTACCTTACACCTCTCACTGTCGGATGCGAGTGGCGATAGTGCCATCATTGAGTATATCGACGGCAAGCAGGTGATCCACCATAGCCGTAGTTATCAGGTGATGACCAATTCGCCGACGTTTGAGAAGCAGCTGGTGATTGATGAGTACTGGAAACAGATAGGCGGTACCGTGATGCTGCCAGGAAGTAACAATGCTGCCGACCGTTTTGCCCGTGCAGCCTTCTACGTTAACGCTATTCCTAAATCAGAAAATCTGGTCGAAGCGATTGCCAGTACCTTCAGCGTGATCCGTAATGTATCGGTGCCTTATGGTATTTCAACACCGGAGCAGCCGAATATTTCCTCCACACGCTGGCGCACTGTGGCAGACCAGAAAAACCGGATTTACTTTTTTGAGTCTGCGCTGACGCCTAACGTCTTCTGGACCGATCTGAAGACACTCGATTTTTCTGAGAAAACCGGCAAAGTCATGAAGCTGGATCTGGGACCGAACCAGTCCCATGTGTATGCTGGAAACGCTAACGGGCAGTATAAAGAGGCAAAAGCTTTTAAATTCCTCGGAGTGTAAGAGGACTATTTCTGAGTTGCTGGCCTGCTGGGTAGGCTGGTAACTTATTGATTTTATGTTTATTATTTGGTTTTTTGTATTGAGTTAGCACTGCTGGCGATAGCTTTCCCCTCATCCTACCAGTATAACACACTGGTTTTGTGCACAATTTCTTCTTCTATACACTCTCTGTGTCCCCAGCCTAAAGTGATCACGTTAACAATATGGAATAAATGTCCGGTTATTGTTTGTGTTTGTATTTGTGTCAAGATTATTAAATGTAAGATGCATAATGGATACAAAACGTAACATCCCCTAATTACTGACATGGGTATAACTATGAATAATAATTCAGGAAAGTATCTGGTATGGGCGTTACTCTCCATTATCGGAGCGTTCGCCCTGGGCTATATCGCACTAAATCGGGGCGAACAGATCAATGCCCTGTGGATTGTCGTGGCTTCAGTATGTGTTTATCTTATCGCCTACCGTTTTTATGGGAGATATATCGCAAAAAATGTCTTACAGGTCGATCCCACGCGGATGACGCCTGCGATTAAACATAATGACGGACTCGATTATGTCCCTACAGATAAAAAAGTCCTCTTTGGCCACCACTTCGCGGCGATTGCTGGTGCGGGACCTTTGGTGGGGCCGGTATTAGCGGCTCAGATGGGGTATCTGCCGGGAATGATTTGGCTGTTAGCGGGTGTGGTTCTCGCCGGTGCTGTGCAAGATTTTATGGTTCTGTTCGTCTCTACTCGTCGGGATGGCCGCTCGCTGGGTGAACTGGTGCGTGAAGAGATGGGGCCTACTGCCGGGGTTCTTGCGCTAATTGCGACCTTTATGATCATGGTTATCATCCTTGCAGTGCTGGCAATGATTGTGGTGAAAGCTCTGACCCATAGTCCTTGGGGCACCTATACCGTGGTGTTCACAATCCCGCTGGCGCTATTTATGGGGATTTATATTCGCTATCTGCGCCCAGGCCGTATTGGGGAGGTTTCGTTTATTGGCCTTGTGCTGCTGGTGTTTGCCATCATTTCTGGTGGCTGGGTTGCTGAAAGTGAAACCTGGGCTCCGTGGTTTGACTATACCGGTGTTCAGTTGACCTGGATGCTGGTGGGTTATGGTTTTGTCGCTTCGGTACTGCCAGTATGGCTGCTGTTAGCGCCACGTGACTACCTGTCAACCTTCCTGAAAATTGGTACCATCGTTGGACTGGCCATCGGCATTCTGATTATGCGTCCGATGCTGAATATGCCTGCGCTGACTAAGTTTATTGATGGCAGCGGTCCGGTATGGTCGGGCGATTTATTCCCGTTCCTGTTTATTACCATCGCCTGTGGTGCAGTTTCAGGCTTTCATGCCCTGATTTCATCGGGTACCACACCTAAAATGTTGGCGAATGAAGACCAGGCCTGTTTTATTGGCTATGGCGGTATGTTGATGGAGTCCTTTGTCGCCATTATGGCACTGGTATCCGCCTGTATCATCGATCCGGGTGTCTATTTTGCGATGAACAGCCCGATGGCTGTGCTGGCACCTGCTGGTACCGTCGATGTGGTGGCCTCTGCTGCACAAGTGGTCAGTTCCTGGGGCTTTGTCGTCACGCCTGACTTACTGCATCAAATCGCTAACGAAGTGGGTGAGCAATCCATTGTTTCCCGTGCTGGTGGCGCACCCACGCTGGCAGTAGGTATGGCTTATATCCTCCACGGTGCACTGGGTGGCCTGATGGATGTGGCCTTCTGGTATCACTTTGCAATTCTGTTTGAAGCCCTGTTTATCCTGACAGCGGTGGATGCCGGAACCCGTGCTGCACGCTTTATGCTGCAAGACTTGCTGGGTGTTGTCAGCCCAGGACTGAAACGTACCGACTCGCTGCCTGCGAACCTGTTAGCCACTGCGCTTTGTGTACTGGCTTGGGGATATTTTCTGCACCAAGGGGTGGTCGACCCTCTGGGGGGGATCAACACGCTATGGCCGCTGTTCGGTATTGCTAACCAAATGCTGGCCGGCATGGCGCTGATGCTCTGTGCTGTCGTCCTTTTCAAAATGAAACGTCAGCGTTATGCATGGGTGGCTCTGGTACCGACCGCCTGGCTGTTAATTTGTACTCTGGTCGCAGGCTGGCAGAAATCATTCAGCCCGGATACCAAACTCGGTTTTCTGGCGATTGCTAACAAATTCCAGGAGATGATTGATAGTGGTAATATCCCACCACAATATACCGAGTCACAACTTGCCCAGCTGGTGTTCAACAACCGTCTGGATGCCGGTTTGACTATCTTCTTTATGGTTGTTGTGGTGGTGCTGGCTATCTTCTCTATCAAAACAGCCCTGGCAGCCTTAAAGGCAGACAAGCCTACCTCAAAAGAAACGCCGTACGAACCAATGCCGAAAGACGCAGCCTATCTGACTGGTTCAACAAAACGCACACATTGATGTAATATGTCACCCGACCTGATAAATGCAGGTCGGGTTTACTGAAAAGGATAAAACGATGTTTGATACGCTCTCTAAAGCAGGAAGATACCTCGGCCATGCAGCAAAAATGATGGTCGGTGTACCGGATTATGATAATTATGTGGAGCATATACGCCTCACACACCCCGAACAGACACCGATGACCTATGAAGAGTTTTTCCGCGACCGGCAGGATGCAAGATATGGTGGAAAGGGCGGAGCTAAGTGCTGTTGATTGTCGGGGAATGTATATTTCGATAATATTTTCTGCCCTGAAAATAAAATATAGACAGGGGGACGTTATGCCAGGAGATTAAGATGGCTTTAAACAGACCTGTATTCTTAATTAATTATCGGTAACCCACTGGCCGTGTGCTGAGTTCTTTTTAAGTTTCTTGTTCTTCCATCTTGACGCTAACCATTCAAATTCTTGATAGGTTGTCTCGGCGTTTATTTTTTCTCATATCGCTCACTTTGATGAGAGGCTCCGCACTATCCCAGGTTAGGGTTGTACAAGAGGTTCTTTTTATCATTAATCCCTCCCTGGAGGGGTGGCCGAAGCAGTTCTATTTTGTCATTCATTTATACGACTCAGCGGGTAATAAATGTGATGAGCCTGGCAGGAAACTGAATCATGATCACTACGTATTTTTTCAGCAACTGTAAAAGCAAAGTCAAATGATACACCAAGCCCTTTCCCGGTGATCAAATTCCCATCAATAACAACGTTTTCTCCCATATAATGGCCGTCCTGGCAGTCACGCCAGAGTTCACCTGAACAGGTATATTTTCTATTTTTAAGAAGACCATTAGCGCCCAACACTCTGGCGGGAGCAGAGCAGAGTGCACAGATCCAGGATCCTGATAAGTCATGTTTTTTCAAAAAATCAATAACACATTTATTTTTAGACAGCGATAACGTTGATGCAGGACCTCCGGGAACGATGACAGCATCATAATGTGAATCTATAACATCACCAATTATTTTATCAGCTACAATAGATAATGAAAAATATCCGTTAAGAGAAGTGCTCATTGAACACGAAATAATATCAATATCTATATTCATTCTTTTTAAAATATCGTACACAATGATTGCTTCGGCATCTTCAAAACCATCCGCGATAAGCAGTGCAGCTTTCATAAACAGTCCTTAATCAATAACATTTGTCGCCAGAGAGAGATTAAAAATAATAATCTGCTACGGAAGCAGTACCTGAAAAAGACTGGCGATCAGCACCAGTCTCACAATATATTTATAGTGATGTATTGCCATTATTACATTTCTTGAGGTCTCTTATATCGCTAGCTATTTACCAATACAGTTTCCAGCTTTGCGTCAAGCGAACTAAGGCTTCAACGTAAAAATAGTCTCCCCAGCTGGCAGCCTGATCGACCCCCTTATTACTTGCTAAATGATAAACCGAGTGTTTGAGTAGCCCATTACCTGATTCTTCGATTTTCGATAAATAGTTCTGGCTGAGTGATGACATAATAGCGCGGACGGCGGCTAAATAGTCTGCTCGATCAGGATCGACGATTGGCAGGTGCTTACAAAGCTCCAGCAGACCACATACCGCAATGGCAGCAGCGGAAGAATCACGTAGGGCGTCTGTTCCCAGAAGAGCGAGATCCCAGTGACAAACGTTGTCTTCGGGTAATCGATTCAGAAAATAGTTTGCTAAACGCTTGGACAGTTCGAGAAACTCTTTATTTCCAGTATACAGGAAGCTTAGCGTAAATCCGTATATTCCCCAGGCCTGACCGCGAGACCAGCAGGAATCATCCGCGTAGCCCTGCTGCGTGCTACCGAAGCGTGGTTCTCCGGTTTGAATATCCATATAGTAGGTGTGATAGGTCGAAGCATCATCACGAACCAAATAGCGGGCAGCCTGAATAGCATGTTGATAAGCTGCTGCGGCAAAACGACCGTCTCCGGTTTGTTCACTCGCCCAATACAGTAGAGGAAGATTCATATTACAGTCGATTATCATTCTTCCTGCTTGTTCAGGATCGGATAAATCTCCCCATGCTTGAATAATTTTAGCCTTTTCATGAAACCGCTCAAGCAGTGCCTCGGCGGCCAACAGTGCAAATCCTCTCGCTTCTTTATTCCCCGTTAGACGCCAGTCCGCTACGCAGGAAAGCGTATAAAGAAAACCGAGATCGTGGGTGTTGGTATCTTCCCGTGCGGCGATACGTAAGCCAAAGGAGCGGACATTTTTTTCAGCCAGGGCGCGAAACTTCGCTTCACCACTCATCTCCCAAGCCAGCCATAGCTGACCGGTCCAAAAACTGGTGGTCCACTCCACGTTTTCTGTTAGTGGGTAATAGCCATCGACACAGGTTTCTGCCGGGAATTTTTCTCCGAAGTCAGACAAATTACGGCTAATCAACCCCAACACTTGTTCCCGGGCACTTTGTAGCTGCTGTTGAAACGCGAGATGATCTTCGCTAATAGCATACTGGCTATGCAATGGTTCTTTCACGATTTGGCGTAGCATATATTGACTCCTTGCATCTGGTCTCATAAAGCTAGAGATTAATTTTTTCAACTTTAGGTGTATTTAACGGTGTATTCGTCTGAGTACGACTAGTTCGGCAGGCTGAGAGTGTTATGGAGGAAATGGCCGTAAATATCAGCGCAATACATCCCATGATAATGTAGGTATTTTCAAAACCAATTTTGTCATACAGTTGGCCTGCAGGCGCAGAGATAACCACGTTCCCGACATACAGCATGGCCTGATATCCCAGTAAGTACATGGTCGCATTGACGCGCTTATCAAAATGTTCAGCGATATATTTGAATACGGAGACCAATAGCAAACAAATTTCTAAGCCATATAGCGGTTTTAGTATCGAAATAAGTAGGTGTGAGTCGCAAAAACCAGAGATGATAAGCCGAGCCCCGACCACCAGCCCAACAATTAAGAGTCCTTTTTTGGCACCAATATAGTTAACAAAGGCCGGAATAATCATATACATGAGAAATTCCATCCCCGACTGTACTGTGCCGAGATAGCCAAAAACCGCATTCCCCTGATGGACATCATCAAAAAAGGTCACAAAGTAGCGAGAAAATTGCTGTTCTGCGATAAACATCATCCAGGCGACGCCGGCGATGTACAGACAGAATGCCCAGAATTTTCGGCCTTTTATTAAGGCATAGACATCTGCCAGAACAATTTTCTCTTTAGAAATGACTTCACTGGCATTGACCGCCCCTGAATTCACTTTCAAGCTCAACAGTACAAAAAGCATAAGTACCGAGATAACGCTGCCTAAAATAAAGTTATAAGATGGGGATAAATTAAAGAGAATACCTGAGAATGAGGAAGCAACAGCCCAGCCCAGAGATCCCCACATTCTGATTTGACCAAACTCCATACCGTTCAGACGGCTATAGCGATCGGTGTAAGACTCACAGGCAGCGACGCCAGCATACCAGGCAAAGCTTAAATAAATAGCGCCAATAATAATGCCCAATAAAGTATTAGAGAGTAGTAATGGCTGATAGACATAAATAAAAAACGGTGCCATTAATGCCGACATAATAACGACAAAATAGAGTAGATGTTTACTCATTCCAGTCTTATCTAATATATAGCCATAAATAGGCTTTAGAATAACGGAGAAAACACCGTTCACTGCAAAAACAGTTCCAATTACAGCTCCGCTAAGTTGTGTTTTCTGTCCTAACCATATCGCCAACAATCCAATGCTGGCTGACCAGGTAAAGAAATACATAAAAATAAACGTGCTTATTTTATAATACTCGGAACGATTTTCAGATGTTATATTTTTCATAACAACCCCAATGGTTATTTATATTTTTTAATTAAGTTTAGGTTTAGATATTAATAGGCACAGCTTTACTCTTGTTCAAATAGTGAATGAATAGCTGATTTTCACGTAGCACCAGTTGTGGTGCTGGACTAAATATTCGCTGTCTTTCGCCACTGGCCGCTACCGCACTAATAAGCCAGTTTATCCCCGGAGAAATTAATCCCGTTAGGGTGGGGATTACGGCACATTCAGCAAACATAATGCTGCTATTGGGAGGCGTTACCACATGGCCAGATGCTCGGGTATTGAAGGGCGATAAATCACGGATCACGCTGCTGCCGTTGCGAGCGTAGACTAAACTTTCCCGTTGTTCCGCCGGACTGGTTGCCATATGCTCATAACTTACGGCAAATCCGCCTTCTACCGTTTTGAGTTGCCGAGCGCTGTCAATACGGTGGACGCGTAGGTGCCATTCGCCGCAGGCGACCAGCCAGGTCTCAATGTGCACATCTTTCCAGGGCGACCATCGCGACCCAATCATATCCGAATCGACGCGTACCTCTTCACAATTCCGTCGACCGCGCCAGTAATCATCTTCTTCACACAGCAATAACATCGAATCACAGGCTGCATGTTTGATGCCATAACGCCCGCGTTCAAAAGTGAATCCAAAAAGTGATGAATAGGCAAACTTGGTGTATTTCGACTCGGTATTGACGTAGTTATTCAACTCCAGCTGACCCGATGTCAGTAAATAAACGTGATCGCTATTTTGAGGATGAATAACCAACTGTGATGCCTGAGGGATCTCGTGCTGTTCCTGGAGCAACGGAAGCCCCTCTTCAGAGCAGGTCCAGAAGATATCATCCTCAGAAATTGCCACAATCAGAAAGGTTTTTAATGCCCAGTAGGGGGAGCCAGGAGAATTATAGTCTTCACAGAAGGCCAGATTAGGGTAGGTATAACCGAGGGACATAATGCCATCCCTATCGATAAATGGCTTACTTTTCCACCAGCGAAGGTTACGTAGAATAATGCCTTTCACCTGCCCAGGGGTGAGCACATCAAGCTGAGAGAAAGCGACAGCACTCCAGAATGCAACCGTAGCAAATCGGTAAGTCAGACTGCGGCCAAAAGGAATAGAGGCCCCATCTGGCGCGGACATATAAACAAAATCCTGAGCAAAAAGGCAGGCTCTCTGGCGAAGTTCTTCGGCGCGCTCGGGATCATCATGGTGATTCAACGTGGTATAGATCAAGCCATAAAAATGGAATGCCATGGAAATATAGTAGTCACGCGGGCGGCCTGGCCCGTCGGAATACCATCCTCCCCCAAGATAATAGGCTTCCATCAGGTTAAAACGAGACTCAATAGCCTGTTTATCCCAAGGCAAACCGGCACGCTTAAAGCCCAGTTGTACCATGATGGCGAAATAATTCCAGTTACTGTCTGGCATTACCGAGGAGGATATTTGGTTAAGCCAGTCAAACAGATGAGATAACTCTTGTGAAGTGAACTTCTCCGTCAATCTATCTTGCAGCAGAGCCAGCCCCAGCCCATAAACGGCCATTTCTACCAGACGTTGATCGTAAGGTCCTGCGGTTCCCCAATACTGGGAAGAGGCAGGATCCGTTCCGCGTTTGATTGCTTCAATATAACGGGTACTTATTCCCAGATCCTCTCCATTCACCATGAGAGGGAAGACGCCCCAAAGGGCACGTGAAAGCCCTTCCATACGCGCAATCTCTGCTCCGTAATGGGCACAAGTCTCTCCCAAATGAAAACCTGCTTCACTGGGTGAAAAATGGGCATCTAATGGCTTTAGCAATGTCGATAAATACTGAATAACGTCTTGTCGTGTAGACAAATTATTTAACTTTATATTTCCGCTATCCATAGTGTTACCTCTTACATTCACCCGTTATTTTTTCGGCTTCAGGAGCAAAGATCCCAGCCGAAAAGTGGTTTGAGTCGATACACAGAGGATAAAGAGGGGGAGGAGGTTAAAATGTTACCATCATCACAGATACAATATGGTTTCAATACGTTGTTCTTGAAAATTTAAAAAAATGTTTTATTAATAGGTTTGCCCCTCAAAAAATTTAAAAATATTGCACTATGATTACTGCCGATGTACCAGATAAACTCGAGTTAATTGCGCTTAAAGACAGAATTGTTTCTTTTAGTCGCCTGAATGCTAATGCCATTCGTTACCATCATTGGCATCAATGCCTTGAAATCTTATATATTGAAGCGGGATATGGTGTGGTAATGACGAATCATCGCCATTACACCCTGCGCCCGGGCAGACTATTTTTTTTCCCTCCCTTTACGCTGCATAAAATCATGGTGGAAGAGCAAGCGGCCAGCGTTTATCGTCGCACCATTATTCATGTCGATCACAATGTTATATTGCCCCTGCTCACCTCTTTTCCTCGCCATTATCACCTGCTTCAACAACTCACTGTTCGTGATGGACAGGCGCTGGTAGTGGAAATGGAAAACTTACATGCTTGGTTAGACACATTGTTTAACCACTATAACCAGCTTGGAGAAAGGCATGAGTTAGACCGAGAAAATGTAGTCAGTTTATTGGTTTCTCTTTTTACTATGTTACCGACTGCTGAAGTCAGAGTATCCGAAGACGAATATCGGTTATCTGAACAGGTGATGATGTGGGTTGAAGAACACTTTATGAATAAAATTAGTTTGGACAATATTGCGGCAGATTTACAAAAGTCTAAAAGCTATGTTTCACGACGTTTTCATAGCGAGACAGGGGAAAAAATCACTGAATACATCACGACTTATCGACTACGCAAAGCCTGTGAACTGTTGCTGCGTACCTCTCTGCCCATAAATGAAATTGCCCGACAGGTTGGTTATGCTGAAACAACCTATTTTATCACGGCCTTTAAAAAGGGTATTGGGAAGTCACCGCTGCAATATCGCAAACATCTGTCAGCGATAGGTGAAAAACATTCAAAAAGAGGGCCTTGATCCTGATATTCAGGCTGAGTTTTAACGCGCGAGAACTGTAGTAGTGCACGTCAGTAAATTGCGACGTGTTTTCTAGTTCCAGCGATTGAATGCATGGCCACATCATCAATATCTAACGCTTTTTTTAATAAAGCATCACTAAACTGGCCACAGGGAAATATAAATTTAACCGTTGTCCCATACAGTATTTCTATTTTGTGTTCAGACAGACTTTCCTATCCCCATAAGTAACCTTTTCTGACATATTAATAGAGGGATTGTGCAAGGCAATGCAAAAAGCCCACACCTGTGGGCTGTTCAGGATAATGTTCTTACTTGAATAAACCCGTCTTTGTTGACATGGCTGATTCTGACATCGAGTATTTCTGAACTTTATCACCGTCAAACATAACGACTAGCTCTTTCTTTGTACCTGAAGCTGAAGATCCGAACCAGTTAACCACAGGAATATAACTGACCGCATCAGCGGATACATCCGCTAATTCGTAAGTCCAAATTTCCTTCCCGCCATCGGTAAATGATGTTTTAGCAGGCGAGCCAAACATTGTTCTTACTTCCGATTTTGTGGTAACGCCTTCGGTTATTTTAGACTTGACACTCGTCTCTGTTTCTTTCTTCAAAGATTGATTCCCAGAGGAGACACACCCAGCCAAAGTCAAACCAATAACCACGGCTATTAGCACTTTTTTCATTCTTGTTTCCCTTTTTTTCTTTTGATTACAACCGAAATCATCCTAACATGGTTTTAACAAAAGATGCTATTTCTTCGTGAATAAGTAACATTATATTTCAATATTAGGTCAGGGAGTGGCGTAAAGGAAAACAAGAACCCCCGACTCAACGGACTGATCCTACTTATTACCTTCGTTAATTATGGGGGATTACTCATTGATCTTAATCGAGATTGAACTGATTCTGGCGGGTAAAGCGAAGTTCGCTTGAGCGAAAAAAGGTCAGCATGGTTAACTCAGCAGCCAGACTCAAATCGGGATATACGTCAAAAGAAAGGCGGCCTTCTTTTCTGTCAGAAGAGTGGCGATACTTTATACACCGGTATTTAGAGCTTGTCGGAGAGACTTCGAGATATAAGCCACCGCCGTCAGATAGCTTGTAACTTTTCTCTTTTAGTTTCAAAGTATTGCATGTTGGTGCAGAAAGTTTATCGCGAACATTTTTATTTATTTTGGGAGCATATATTACATCGAACCAGAAGCGCCCCAGGTTATACCCCGAACTTACACTAGATTTCAATAGAGATAACTTGACGTCAGAAAAAAGAAAATTATTTAATAATCAGAATATTATGGGGGCAGACTAGAATAGACGTTGCTGGAAGTCCTGCAGGAATGATGATTAACTCATAACTAATTATTATTTATATTTTATGTTTGTATTTAAAATATAACATACCCCCA
>CANRKT010000058.1 GCA_947631255.1 uncultured Enterobacteriaceae bacterium | reverse complement strand
TTTGGTGGCCCCTGCCCGACTTGAACGGGCGACCAAGCGATTATGAGTCGCGTGCTCTAACCAACTGAGCTAAGGGGCCGTGGGGCAGGATTATAATGTAACTGATAGCATCGATCCAGTGCTTCGTGTTCATCTGCTGGTTTTATAAACAAAGTAGAATCAGAATCTTATACTTTAAGTGGAAGGGGTTTAAGGAAAGAGTCATGATCAACGATATTTTGGCACCTGAGCTGCGGGTGGTGTTCTGTGGTATTAATCCGGGTAAGTCGTCGGCACATACCGGGTTTCATTTTGCTCACCCGGGAAATCGGTTCTGGAAAGTGATTTATCAGGCTGGTTTTACTCAGCGTTTACTGTTGCCGAAAGAAGAGCAGCAGCTTCTCGATACCCGTTGTGGCATTACTATGCTGGTGGAGCGGCCTACGGTACAGGCCAGTGAGGTCAGGCTGGCAGAGTTACGTGCAGGGGGGCAGGAGCTGGCACAGAAGATACTGGACTACCAGCCTGGTGTGCTCGCCATTCTGGGTAAGCAGGCATTTGAGCAGGCATTTAATCAGCGAGGAGCTAAGTGGGGTAAACAGTCGATACTGATTGGGGAAACAGAGGTATGGGTATTACCGAATCCCAGCGGATTGAATCGGGCGACGCTTGACCAGCTAGTCGCGGCTTATCAGGAGCTTGAAACCTCTTTGGTCGCGCGAGGGAGATGAGAGTCTGGTGCGTGATAAAATAAAAAGGCCTGAGCCGGTGGATGCCGGGTCAGGCCTGATTGTTGCCAAATCACTTAACAGTGACTGGGCAAATTAATCGTCCAGGAAGCTACGCAGTACTTCTGAGCGGCTTGGGTGACGCAGTTTACGCAGAGCTTTCGCTTCAATCTGACGAATACGTTCGCGGGTAACGTCGAACTGCTTACCAACTTCTTCCAGAGTATGGTCAGTGTTCATATCGATACCAAAACGCATACGCAGAACCTTCGCTTCACGTGCGGTCAGGCCAGCCAGAACGTCATGGGTAGCAGAACGCAGGCTTTCAGAAGTAGCAGAATCCAGTGGCAGCTCAAGGGTCGTATCCTCGATAAAATCACCCAGATGCGAATCTTCATCGTCACCAATGGGTGTTTCCATGGAGATAGGCTCTTTGGCAATTTTCAGCACTTTACGGATCTTGTCTTCTGGCATCAGCATACGCTCAGCCAGTTCTTCCGGTGTTGGTTCACGGCCCATTTCTTGCAGCATCTGACGGGAAATACGGTTGAGTTTGTTGATAGTCTCAATCATATGTACCGGGATACGGATAGTACGTGCCTGGTCCGCGATAGAACGGGTGATCGCCTGACGGATCCACCAGGTTGCATAGGTTGAGAACTTGTAACCACGACGGTATTCAAATTTATCAACCGCTTTCATCAGACCGATGTTACCTTCCTGAATCAAGTCAAGGAATTGCAGACCACGGTTGGTGTATTTCTTGGCGATAGAAATAACCAGACGTAAGTTGGCTTCAACCATCTCTTTCTTCGCACGGCGAGCTTTCGCTTCCCCGATAGACATACGACGGTTGATATCTTTAACCTGCTCAATAGTCAGACCTGTTTCTTCTTCAATATTTTGCAGCTTTTGCAGGCTACGCAATACATCTTCAGAAACGTCGTGCAGTTTCTCTGACCATGGTTTATTCATAGCGATGGCTGCATTGAACCAGGTTTCGCTGGTTTCATTGCCGCTGAACAGTGTAATGAAGTTTTTCTTCGGCATTTTGCACTGTTCAACACACATCTTCATGATCAGACGTTCTTGAGTACGAACGCGATCCATCATGACACGCATGCTGTTAACCAGGTAATCAAACTGCTTCGGTACTAAACGGAACTGTTTGAACACTTCGGATAACTGGAGGATCTCTGCCGCGGCATCAGCATGGCTACGACCTTTAGCCTTGATGGTGTCACGAGCCAGTTCATACTGACGACGTAGGTCACCGAATTTCTCGCGAGCTAATTCAGGATCGATGCTGTTATCGTCATCGGAACTATCGTCTTCGTCTTCGTCTTCGTCTTCGTTCTCGTCCCTTTCTTCCTGGGACAATTCAGAGCCGACATGAGTGGCTGTTGGCGCTAAATCTTCTTCAGCGTTAGGGTCAACAAAACCAGTAATCAGGTCGGAAAGACGCGCTTCTTCTGCTTCAACGCGATCGTACTGCTCAAGCAAATAAGTAATGGCTTCAGGATATTCAGCTACGGAGCACTGTACTTGGTTAATGCCATCCTCAATACGCTTAGCGATATCGATTTCACCCTCACGGGTTAACAGCTCAACGGTACCCATCTCACGCATATACATACGGACAGGATCCGTAGTGCGTCCAATTTCAGACTCTACGCTTGACAGCACTTGTGCTGCGGCTTCTTCCGCGTCTTCATCGGTGCTGTTCGAATTTTCAGCAAGCAACAAGTCATCGGCATCAGGGGCTTCTTCCATTACCTGAATGCCCATGTCGTTGATCATTTGGATGATATCTTCGATCTGATCTGAGTCAACGATATCTTCCGGCAGATGGTCATTGACCTCGGCATAGGTCAGATAGCCTTGCTCCTTACCACGTTGGACAAGAAGCTTAAGCTGTGACTGCGGGTTTTGCTCCATAAGACGGTATCCACACTTCAGTATTAGGGGTTGTGTTGGTAGAGATGACTACCAACAATAGCGTTACGAGGGCTTGTTTATTTTATTGCCACAGCCCATCTGTGTGGCATTCGGGTTTAACCCGAACGATATTCGGCAGCAAGGCCGCTAATTTTATTTTCTGCCGCGTGATTCTGTTATCACGCGTACTTCTTCACGCTCTGACGGAGTGAGTCTGCCGGTACGAGAGCGTGCGATTAATTCTGAGAGTCTTAACTCTAGCACTGAGTCAAACATATGATTCAGTGCATCGGTAAATGTTTGCTCTGCAATGTCCCTATCTGCTATATCGTCCCAAGTTGAGAGTTTTTCAAGGGTTGCTGCTTCATTTTTACCCCGATACTGCTCAATAATTTGTCCAGTTGTCACTCCAGGCTGCGCCAGACAGGTATTGACCAATTCAATAAAAAGCTCCAAACCAGGAAGCTTCTGAGAAGCGAGTCCATTTAGCGATGGTACCTGTTGAGCTAACTCAGGATTCTGTATTAATAACCCTATAAGTATACGCATGGTTGTGCGTTTTAGCTGTGGAACGGGACGAGAAAAAGTGCTTTCTGCATTTTTAGGCAACAATTTTTCAAGCTGGTTATCGTCTAAGATACCGAGTTTATTGCCGAGTTCCTGGCGCAGATAGATGCGCAATGTTTCACCGGGAACTTGTCTTATCAAGGGTAATGCTAGCGTACTCAAACGCGCAGTACCGTCCGGAGTACTCAAATCAACCTGAGGTAACAGGCTGTTAAATAAAAAGGTAGAGAGCGGTTGGGCTTGCTCTATTCGAGCCTCAAAAGCTTCTTTACCTTCCTTACGCACCAGAGTATCTGGATCTTCACCGTCGGGCAGGAACATAAAACGTAACTGACGACCGTCGGTCATAAAGGGTAATGCGGTTTCCAGTGCCCGCCATGCTGCATCACGTCCGGCTCTGTCGCCGTCATAGCAACAGATAACGTTGTCAGTGGCTCTGAAGAGTAGCTGGATATGGTCAGCCGTTGTGGCTGTGCCTAGCGAAGCAACGGCATAAGAAATACCATATTGCGCCAGAGCCACCACATCCATATAGCCTTCGACAACAAGCAATCGAGCAGGTTCCTGCTGAATTTGCTGGGCTTCATAGAGACCATATAACTGGCGGCCCTTATGAAAAATTTCAGTTTCTGGGGAGTTCAGGTATTTGGGCTGAGCATCACCCAGTACACGCCCACCAAAACCAATAACTCTGCCGCGTTTGTCACGTATCGGGAACATGACGCGTTCGCGAAACCTGTCATAGCAACGGCCCTGATCGTTAGTGACCAGCATACCCGCATCCGTTAGTGACTGACGGTTTTCAGTATCGCCTCCGAAACGTTTGAGGGCGTTATCCCAGCCTGCCGGCGCATAACCGATAGCAAAACGGGCGATAACCTCAGCGCTTAATCCGCGCGCTGAAAGATACTGTCGGGCCTTATCAGCCTGTTGCATTTTTAACGATTGCTGATAAAACGCATTCAAACCGGTCATCAATTGATACAAGGTTTGTCGCTGATGACGCTCAATCTGACTGGGACCACTGCCCGCCTCGTAAGGGATCTCAAGGTTATGCATGGTCGCGAGTTCTTCAACACTTTCGACAAAATCGAGTTTGTCGTAGTTCATCAAGAAATCGAGAGCATTACCGTGGGCACCACAACCGAAGCAGTGATAAAACTGTTTTTCACCGTTTACAGTGAAAGAGGGGGTTTTTTCGTTATGGAATGGGCAACACGCATGATAGTTTTTACCTTGCTTCTTTAGCTTCACACGAACATCAATTAAATCAATGATGTCTGTGCGCGCAATCAGGTCATTTATAAAAACACGCGGAATTCGTCCAGCCATAAGCCCCATGTGCTATATCCGTCATCTCTCAGATAATGCTCTGAAAGCTCAAGGATATGTCAGTATTCATAAACGAGAATAAGCCGCGCATTCCTTACGGAAGCACGGCCTTGATAACTACTACTCAATCTGAAATGAGGATTAAATCCTCATAATATTAGTACAGACGAGTGCGGCGTGCGTTTTCACGAGCTAATTTCTTAGCGTGACGTTTCACAGCTGAAGCTTTAGCGCGTTTACGCTCAGTCGTTGGTTTTTCATAGAACTCACGACGACGAACTTCCGCCAGAATACCTGCTTTTTCACAAGAACGTTTGAAGCGACGCAGTGCTACGTCGAACGGCTCGTTTTCACGTACTTTAATTACCGGCATGTAACTCTCACCTTTAATAATTCGGTTTGCTGCTGGCCTACGTGCCAGCTAATTCAAAATGGTGCGGAATTTTACTGCAACTCTTGCCGCATTGTAAAGCACCGAACGCGATAAACCCGCCTTTTAAGGCCGATATCTTCCAGGGGCGAGAGTATACACGATATACAAAGCGATAGGCAGCAACGTTTTACAAAGTGTAGCTGTCAGCTTAAACTTCGCGACGGGTCAACGAGGTAATTGCCATGCGTGTATTAGGTATTGAAACGTCCTGTGATGAAACAGGTATCGCGATTTATGACGATGAAATAGGGTTGCTGTCTAATCAGCTGTATAGCCAGGTAAAACTGCATGCTGATTACGGTGGTGTGGTGCCAGAGCTGGCTTCACGCGATCATGTCCGTAAAACGGTACCGCTTATCCAGGCGGCGTTAAAAGAGGCAGGATTAGGTGCCAGTGACATTGATGCTGTCGCCTATACGGCAGGTCCTGGTCTGGTGGGGGCACTGCTGGTTGGCGCGACAATAGGGCGTTCTCTGGCTTTTGCCTGGGATGTCCCTGCGGTTCCTGTACACCATATGGAAGGTCATCTGCTCGCGCCAATGCTGGAAGAAGCACCACCGGATTTTCCTTTTGTAGCACTACTGGTGTCTGGCGGTCATACACAGCTGATTAGCGTCACGGGTATTGGTCACTATGAACTGCTAGGCGAGTCTGTCGATGATGCGGCAGGTGAAGCTTTTGATAAAACAGCTAAATTGCTGGGACTGGACTATCCAGGTGGGCCTTTGCTGTCAAAAATGGCAGCACAGGGTATTCCTGGTCGATTCACTTTCCCTCGACCGATGACGGACAGACCGGGTCTTGATTTCAGTTTCTCAGGCTTAAAAACTTTTGCCGCGAACACGATCCGTGAAAATGACGCAGATCCTCAAACTCGGGCCGATATCGCCCGTGCATTTGAAGATGCCGTTGTTGATACTCTGGCGATTAAATGCAAGCGTGCCCTCGATCAAACGGGATTTAGTCGTTTAGTTATCGCCGGTGGGGTGAGTGCCAACCGAACTCTGCGCGCCAAACTGAAAGAGATGATGGCAAAACGTCGTGGGGAAGTCTTTTATGCTCGCCCGGAATTTTGCACCGATAACGGAGCGATGATTGCTTACGCTGGGATGATCCGTCTGAAGGCGGGAACGGCAGGTGAACTGAGTGTGACCGTTAGACCACGCTGGCCGCTGGCTGAGCTGCCACCAGCCTGATTTACGGCATATCGAACCGCTGAGGGACGGTTATTTCTCCCCGCTCAGTGGTTCAATAACTGCCTGTTATTCTTTATCTACTTCTTCTTGCTGTGATTTTTTTTTACGTTTTAGTCTTGGCCAAATCTTATTTTCCTGACCCCGAAACAGTCGCTGAATATTATCGTGATGACGCAGCAGAATCAGGCAGGAAAGCATGGCAACAGGAAAAGTAAACTGTGGTTTAAACCACCAGACATAAAACGGTGCAATCAGAGCGCTGATAATTGCTCCCAGGGAAGAATAGCCGCTGAGCAGGACGCTGAGTACCCAGGTCACCGCCATGACACCTGTTAAGTCCCAGCCGATAGGCGCGATGGCACCAAAAGCGGTCGCAACACCTTTACCACCGCGGAATTTAAAGAACACTGGCCAAATGTGTCCCATACAGGCGGCGATAGCGACCAGGCCCAGCCAGAAGGGCGGAATACCTAAAGCGTAAGCTGCCCAGACGGGAAGCATGCCTTTTAGAACATCAAAAATTAGTACCGCTACGGCCGCGCCTTTACCTCCAATGCGTAAAACATTGGTAGCCCCAGGATTGCCAGAACCGCTCTCGCGTGGGTCAGGGAGACCGGCAATACGGCAGACCAGAATGGCGCTTGATATTGAGCCGCAGAGATACGCGATGAGGATCATACCCGGCGCGATTGCACTCATAATGCTGTTCCATTTTGAAAGTGTCGAAGTCTTCTCTGCATCTGTGGATAATACGCATATTTCGTCGGAAGTGGTATCCGGCACAACTAAAAACAAGGCATAGATAATGGATATTGTGTTTATAGAACAACTTACAGTGATTACCACTATCGGTGTTTACGACTGGGAACAAGAGATTCAGCAGAAACTGGTATTCGATATAGAAATGGCCTGGGACAACCGTCCCGCAGCGGCTAGCGATAAGGTTGAGGACTGTTTAAGCTATGCTGATGTTAGCGAAACCGTGATAGCTCATGTGCGTGATGGGCGTTTTGCCTTAGTTGAACGTGTTGCTGAAGAGCTGGCGCAAATTCTGCTGGCAAAATTTCACTCTCCCTGGGTTCGTATCAAGGTCAGCAAACCAGGAGCAGTTGCGCAGGCCGCAAATGTTGGGGTGATCATTGAGCGTGGACAGCGCCCTATGACGCATCGCTAAATATTTTTATCGCTGGCTGATGTTTCCTTGCTCTGATGCCTACTGACTCCCTTCCTGGGACGTATAGAGACTAATCCTGCGCAGGGCAGGATTGTCTTTCTACTGTTCGGATTGAAGAATAGCGATATTATTTCAAGAATAATAAAAACATTACAAAGCTGATGATTTCATTCTTAATACAATAATTCCTGGGGATGAGAGTAAATAAGGCATTAAAGGGCTGTCTACTACGCTCTGATTATATTTGGTGGAGGATGCGTGACGAAATACAGGGCCTTGTTCAGTGATAATAACAAAACCAACATGAGAAACATCTAGCCCGGGCAGTGGCGTATAAATACCAATTAGATCTCCTGATTGTAATGTGCTTATTAACGTATGGTCAATTGCTGAACTGGGAATATAGGCTATGCTACGAGAAACAACAGGAATGTCGGAAAGGTATTTTTGGGTTTTAGTTTTTTGATTAAGTAATTTAACGGTTTTTAGCGCTTTAGTACTTAGTTGTGTTGTGATGTCCTCAGCGATTCTGTCTTCACGATTAGCCCAGTCAGTGAAAAAATGTCTTCTGCTATAGAAATGAATATCACCGTTGATATAACGGACTTTGACAATATTTTGAAGAAAATCATTTTCTGAATGAGACATGTGTAACGCAAGAACATAATCTAGATAAGTAATGCAGTCTAATCCTCTGAAATCTACTATTAGAGTCTCGGGCGTGGTACCTGAGCCGTTGAGCATATTTTTCTGGTAAGGTGCGCCGAGGAATTTAGCTGAAATTAGTGATATTTTTTCATTCTGACTCAGCGTCTTATTATTTGATATATCCTGTGTTATGGTATTGATTTTATGTAATGTATAAGCGTCAATATTGATTGTATCAGGAAGAGTGACTTGTGTTTTTTCCTGTGACATCGTCGCGATAATCGGTTCCTGAAAGCGACATTCTATTGAGAGTGCAAAGATAATGATAAAGAAAATTAATTTCTGCATGCTGCCCTCCGTAGTGCGGTCGAGAATATATTCCCTGAAACTGCTGGGATTATTCGCTGATAAAAACGAATAAGCTTTTATTTCAAAGCAGTTATGAAATGAGCACAACACTATTATTTGAAATGAAGCGTTTTATATAAGATATATTACCTGGAGAGGGCGTAAGAGCAGTCAGGGTGAAATTGAAAATATAATATATTATCGTGTAGAGGGCGGCGTTATTTTTTTCGCGTCAAATTCGTCAGGCGATTGGCCTGACGAACTGAATAATGAATATCAGATATCAGATGGTGTTGTCAGACCATTTTCTTGTTTCCAGAGTGCCACTGCTTGAGTTCTGCGTTTTGTCAGCTCCTCACGGATTTTGGGACCCTGAAAGCCGGCATTAATCACTTCTTTATTCGTGACCCGCTGAGCGACTTCCCATGCCGCACGGAGCTGGCGTCCCTGCGGATAGTCATTGGCTTCAAATCCCGTGCGTCCACGGGCATCTGCTTCGCTGGTCAGGGCGATTTGCTCCACTCTCCAAGGCTTGCGCCAGGCATCGATTTTATCAAACAGTTTAATCACTGTTTTCGGCTGTAGAATGGGGAAGGTATGGATCAAGTCATGGAACTCTGCAACCAGCTTTGCCAGATCCCGGATTTCTGTCGGAACACGTAATCTGTTACACAGCTGTTCAACCAGCTTCACACCTGCCGGACCATGGCCATGGTGGCTGGGCCATTTTTCGGGAGGAGTTAACGCTTTACCCAGATCATGACACAGGGTCGCAAAACGGACATCAATCTCCGGGCTAAGCTGAGCCGCCATTGTCAGTGTCATCAGGGTATGGATGCCGGTATCAATTTCCGGATGCCATTTGGCAGGAGCCGGAACACCGTATAACGCATCTATTTCTGGAAACAGTACTTTCAGCGCGCCGCATTCACGTAACACAGCAAAGTAAATTTGTGGATTACGGCAGCCAAGTGCTTTTTCGGTCTCTTTCCATACTCGTTCCGGGGTTAAATATGCCAGAGAGCCGTCGGCGGCTATCTCGCTCATTAACGTGAGGGTTTCAGGAGCGATACGGAAGTTTAGGTGCGCAAAGCGAGCGGCAAAACGCGCCACGCGCAGCACACGCAATGGATCTTCGTTAAAAGCCGGTGAGACATGACGCAGGATACGATCTTTCAGATCGTCCAGACCACCATAAGGATCAGTAAGCGTGCCGTGCTCATCCTCAACGATAGCGTTGATGGTCAGGTCGCGACGCAGTAAATCTTGTTCCAGTGTAACATCAGGGGCGGCATAGCAAGTGAAACCGGTATAGCCTTGACCTGACTTACGTTCAGTGCGGGCAAGTGCATATTCTTCCTGTGACTTCGGATGCAAAAAGACAGGGAAATCTTTACCCACTTGCTGATAGCCAGCGTCCAGCATTTGCTGAGGTGTCGCACCGACTACCAGCCAGTCTTTATCTTTAACCGACAGGTTGAGCAATTTGTCTCGTACAGCTCCACCGACCAAATAAACTTTCACCTGCAACTCTCCAGTAACTTTTTGTTAACTTCAATACTAAATATAGATACGAGGTGAATCAATGCCTGTACCCTCATACTTTAAGTTGTCTGAGCCTTGTCTACGACGTCCGGCACGCGGAATCACATAGTTTGTCTGTGCTTATCGACGCTCAACGCGTTGCGCTACAGGCAACTCAAATTGTTTTGGGTACAATGCTAATCAGTTCATCCAGCGGTCGTTTTTCTTACGTCGTGGCAGCATTTTTGGCAGCAGTAATCCGACCAGCAGACCGAAGCCAGCAACGCCACCCCCGTAGATAAACCACTGTAAAATAATGGCACGTTGCTTATCGTCGAGCTGAACATTGGCAGCATTGACTTTTTTCTGGGCGACAATCAGCTGGTTTTTAAGTTGTTGATTTTCTTCTTTAAGACCGTTGATAACGTCATCACTTTGCGCAACTTTTTTCTGCATCTCTGCGGTACGCTGATTCCATGTGGTATCAATATTGGTCAGTTTGTCAGTCAGCGTTTTGAGCTGACTCTCTAATTCAGGCACTCGGGTGCGGAGGCTCGGTGTATTACTCAATTGCGCTAACGGGATCCAGGCGGTGCGCCCATTACTTTCTCGTATTTGACCATATTTGGTCTCTTCATTACGTTTCAGTAAGGTGACTTCTTCCCCGGCATTAATGGTACCGACCAAGCGATAGCTATCATTCGGGCCACTTCGTACCCAAGTATTCAGTTCATCAGAAACATAACGTTTTTCGTCGGCATTAGCGGTGACGGAAACACTAAGAGACAGCAAAGTGAGGCAAATTAGGCGTAAATTAAGCATTATATCGACATTTTTTCATAAGTTGTAAGAGGGATGGTAGTGGCAACAGTTTGACGGTGCAATCTATTAACCGGAATGAGAATCATCCAGGTATCTCCGTCATACTTCAAGCTATCTGGGTATTATCTGGGGCGAACCCACCAAATCACAGGATTTATCTATGCGATCGTCTATCTGAATTCGACGACTATAAGCAACTCGAATTATTCAGAGTATAGATTTAGCCCATGATTGCAATTTCTTCCGGGTAAATACGCGACCTTACAGCTTTTTTTGTCGTACTATCTGCATATCTTATGTTAACTCCCAAGCGTACTGCGTTGCAGTGCGTTTCACCGCAAAGTAAAGAAGATATGGCTCAGGAAATCGAACTAAAATTTATCGTCAATCCACCAGTGATTAACTCATTGAGTGAAAAATTGAGTGCCCTGTCGCAAGAACAGCATGAGGCACGTAGGCTTGTGAATATCTATTATGAAACGCCAGATAATTTTCTGCGTCGTCATAATATGGGGCTGCGTATTCGTGGCAATGGCGAACACTATGAAATGACTATGAAAACCTCAGGTCAGGTGACGGGAGGTTTACATCAGCGCCCTGAATATAATGTGCCATTAAGTGAACCGATACTCGACCTGGCGTTGCTACCCACAGATATTTGGCCGCAAGGTGTGGATGTTGCAGAGCTTCAGCAGCAGCTTAATCCGTTATTCAGCACTAACTTCAATCGTCAGACCTGGATTGTTCAGCAAGGAACAAGTCGTATTGAACTGGCTCTCGATCAGGGTGATGTTGTCGCGGGGGATTTACAAGAGCCTATTTGCGAGTTAGAGCTGGAGCTGCTGGAAGGCGAAGCCAGCGCGTTGCTTATCCTGGCAGAACAATTAGTGAACGAACCGGGTTTACGGATGGGAAGCTTGAGCAAGGCCGCGCGTGGCTACCATCTTGCGCAAGGTGCGGCTGAGCGTTCAATTAAACCGCTAGCGCTGTTATCTCTGGCGCCTAAAACCACCATAGAGCAAAGCCTTAAAGCTGCTCTGAGCCAGTCGCTGGAAAGCTGGCTCTATCATGAAGAGCTCTGGTTACGCGGTGATCGTGCAGCCAAGCAACATATCATGCTAGCGGCAGGCAATGTCCGCCATATTCTGGCGTTATTCGGCGGCATTATTCCACGCAAAGCCAGCTCACAATTACGCGATTTGTTGCTCAGTTTTGAAGTCAGCCTTGCAGAACATGACAAGGGCGAGTCTGTCCTGTTTAGTGCTCAAGCCAGTATCACCAAGCTGAGGTTAACCCGCTGGCTGCTTGAGTCCCAGTGGCGTGATTTTGTTGATGAAAAAGGGCGTATTAAGCTTGATGGCTCTTTGAAGCGTTTTGCTGATGGTCATCTTTCACGTCATGCCGCGGAATTAAAAGCGATTTTCCAGCGTCCATTAGGCGATGCCTATGCCGATAAACTGACTCGTCTGGTGCGTGAGTTAGATGCAGCACGTCTGCTGGCTGGGATCTACCCTGCCGAACAAGCCGCTCCTTGGCTGGAAAACTGGCAGGGACTGTTTGATGCAATCGTGATGCATCAAATCGTTGAGATTGAACACTATCGTAACGAAGCGATTTCGCAGGCACCTTTCTGGTTGCATAGCGGAAAATAACTGACAGGCAAGGAATACCACCATGATGCCGCTTACTCCGTTGTTACAGCACCATTTGCAGATGGTGTTATCACATTTGCCTGAAGATATTGATGCCCAGAAACTCACCGATGAGGCGCGGGCTGTGCTTTCTGTCAGTGATTTTGTTAGCGACAGTATGGTGGTATATCCAGCCTGGCTCGACGAACTACAGCAAAACGCTCCTCAGGCTGAGGAATGGCAGCACTATGCCAGCTGGTTGCAAGTGGCTTTACAAGCGGTGTCGGATGAAGCCGCACTGATGCGTGCTTTACGTCAGTTTCGTCGTCGGATCATGGTGCGAATAGCCTGGTCCCAGGCACTGGAGCAGGTCGATACCCTCGAGACTCTCAAACAATTGAGCATACTGGCGGAAACCTTAATTATTGCCGCTCGTGACTGGCTGTATAACGCCTGTTGCCGGGAATGGGGCACGCCTGTGAATGCTGAGGGGGTCGCTCAGCCACTGTTGATTCTGGGAATGGGGAAACTGGGGGGCGGTGAACTCAATTTCTCTTCGGATATCGACCTTATCTTTGCCTGGCCAGAAAATGGTTCGACTATGGGGGGGCGTCGTGAGCTGGATAATGCCCAGTTCTTTACGCGTCTTGGCCAGCGGTTGATTAAAGTGCTGGATCAGCCCACCGCAGAGGGTTTTGTTTATCGCGTGGATATGCGTTTGCGGCCGTTTGGTGACAGTGGTCCTTTAGTGATGAGTTTTGCGGCCCTGGAGGATTACTACCAGGAGCAAGGGCGCGACTGGGAACGCTATGCAATGGTCAAAGCCCGTGTGATGGGGAATAACGACGGTATCTGGGGCCATGAGCTGCGTAAAATGCTGCGTCCTTTTGTCTTTCGTCGCTATATCGATTTCAGCGTGATTCAGTCTCTGCGTAATATGAAAGGGATGATAGCCCGTGAAGTCCGACGGCGCGGACTGACGGACAATATTAAACTGGGCGCGGGAGGGATCCGTGAAACAGAGTTTATTGTTCAGGTCTTCCAGCTGATCCGTGGGGGACGTGAACCCTTATTACAGTTGCGGTCGCTGCTACCGACCCTTGAGGCAATTGAACAACTCAATTTATTACCTGCTGATGATGTCGCCAGATTACGTGCAGCCTATCTCTATCTCCGTCGGCTGGAAAACTTGCTACAGAGCATTAATGATGAGCAGACGCAGATCTTACCCGGTGATGAGCTAAACCGTGCTCGTCTGGCCTGGGGGATGCAGATGTCCGACTGGCATGAGCTGGAACAAACGCTACAGCGGCATATGCATAATGTTCGTCAGGTCTTTAATGAGCTGATTGGTGATGATGAGCCCGAAGCCGGGGAAGATAGCGCATCTGAAGCCTGGCGTGAGCTGTGGCTGGATGCACTGTATAGCGATGAAACAACCCCTGTGCTCAACCATCTGACACCCGAGGTGCGTGGCCAGGTTATCAGATATCTCGCTGATTTTCGTGAAGATACCAACAAGCGTACCATTGGCTCCCGTGGCCGGTTAGTTCTGGACCAACTGATGCCACGTTTATTGCGTGAGTCTTGCCAGCATGAGAGCGCCGCTCTGGCCCTTTCCCGCATGATCCCGATTTTGCTGAGTATCGTTACACGTACTACCTATCTGGAGCTATTAGCGGAATATCCCAGTGCGCTCAAACAGCTGGTGGCGCTCTGTATTGCCTCGCCAATGATTGCTGAGCAGCTCGCCAAATATCCGTTATTACTGGATGAGCTACTGGATCCTAATACGCTGTATCAGCCGACGGCGACTGATGCTTATCGGGATGAATTGCGTCAGTATTTACTGCGTGTTCACGATGATGAAGAGCAGCAACTGGAAGCATTACGGCAGTTTAAACAGGTGCAGTTATTACGTGTTGCCGCGGCCGATATCACCGGAACTTTACCCGTGATGAAAGTCAGTGATCATTTAACCTGGCTGGCAGAAGCGATTATTGATGCTGTTGTACAGCTCGCCTGGGTGCAAATGGTGGCGCGTTATGGGCAGCCACGTCATTTACTGGGACAAAACAGTCGCGGATTTGCGGTCGTCGGCTATGGCAAGTTGGGGGGGCTGGAGCTGGGCTACAGCTCTGATCTTGATCTGGTCTTTTTACACAGTTGCCCGGCGAATGATACCACCGATGGCGAGCGCGAAATTGATGGTCGCCAGTTCTATTTGCGTCTGGCACAGCGTATTTTGCACTTATTCAGTACCCGTACCGCGTCAGGTATTTTATACGAAGTTGATGCCCGCTTACGCCCGTCGGGAGCGGCTGGCATGCTGGTGACCACTGTCGATGCGTTTGCGGATTATCAGAAAAATGAAGCATGGACGTGGGAGCATCAGGCGCTGGTACGGGCGCGAGTGGTGTATGGTGATCCGGTACTAAACCAACAGTTTGCCGCTATTCGCCATGAAGTGCTGTGCCGGCCGAGAGAGGGGACAGTACTGCAAACGGAAGTGCGAGAAATGCGTGAAAAAATGCGTGCACACCTGGGGAATAAAAAACGCGAACGTTTTGATATCAAAGCGGATGAAGGCGGTATTACGGATATTGAGTTTATCACCCAGTATCTGGTACTACGCTATGCGTCGACGAGTCCTGACTTGACGCGCTGGCCTGATAATGTACGCATTCTGGCGCTAATGGCACAGGATAATATTATCAGTGAAGAAGAATCCAAAGCACTCACACATGCCTACGTCACCTTACGTGATGAACTTCATCATCTGGCGCTGCAAACGCTGCCGGGCCATGTGGCATTGAACGTATTTGTTGAAGAACGTGAACAGGTAAACCGTAGCTGGCAGGCCTGGCTTGGTGAGTCACAAACGTGCGCAAAGGGCTAAATATGTTATTATCTCACGCAAAATTTTATCCCGCGCTGGAGAGTCAGAAATGAAAGTAACACTGCCGGAATATAGTCGTGCTGGTGTCATGGTCGTTGGTGATGTGATGCTTGATCGCTACTGGTACGGCCCAACCAGCCGCATTTCACCGGAAGCCCCGGTGCCGGTGGTTAAAGTTGATACTATCGAAGAGCGCCCGGGAGGAGCGGCAAACGTTGCAATGAATATTGCCTCGTTAGGCGCCACTTCTCGTTTAGTCGGGTTTACCGGTATCGATGATGCTGCTCGTGCACTCAGTCAGACGCTGGCTGATGTGAATGTAAAGTGTGATTTTGTTTCTGTACCTACTCACCCTACGATTACCAAACTACGGGTACTCTCCCGTAATCAGCAGCTTATTCGTCTGGATTTTGAAGAGGGATTCTCGGGTATCGATCCTTCACCTATGCATGATCGTATTCGCCAGGCGCTACCGCATATTGGTGCTTTGGTGCTCTCTGACTATGCCAAAGGTGCGCTGGAAAGTGTTCAGCAGATTATTTGCCTGGCGCGTGAAGCCAATGTTCCGGTACTTATCGATCCGAAAGGAGCCGACTTTGAGCGCTATCGCGGGGCAACGTTACTGACGCCAAACCTGGTTGAGTTCGAGGCTGTGGTGGGTAAATGTCATAGTGAAGAGGAATTAGTGACGCGCGGTATGGCGCTGATTGCCGAGTTTTCATTATCGGCTTTACTGATAACCCGCTCGGAACAAGGTATGACTTTACTGCGTCCAGGCAGAGAACCTTTCAACTTAGCTACTCAGGCTCAAGAAGTTTACGACGTGACTGGCGCTGGCGATACCGTGATTGGTGTTTTGGCTGCCACACTGGCTTCCGGCCATTCGCTGGAAGAAGCGTGCTATTTTGCTAACGCCGCTGCGGGTGTCGTGGTGGGTAAACTGGGTACCTCGACTGTTTCTCCTGTTGAACTGGAAAATGCGGTACGTGGGCGTTCAGAAACCGGGTTTGGTGTTATGACCGAAGCCGAACTTAACGTTGCTGTTGAAGCCGCGCGTAAACGTGGTGAGCGTGTCGTTATGACGAATGGCGTGTTTGATATTCTTCATGCTGGTCATGTCTCTTATCTGGCTAACGCCCGTAAACTGGGTGACCGACTGATTGTCGCGGTCAACAGTGATGCTTCCACCCGACGTCTGAAAGGTGAAACCCGTCCAGTGAATCCTCAAGATCAGCGCATGGTGGTGCTGGCGGCGCTGGAAGCGGTTGACTGGGTGGTACTATTTGACGAAGACACACCACAACGCTTAATCGGTAAGATCCTGCCTGACAGACTGGTAAAGGGCGGAGATTATAAACCCGACCAGATTGCCGGAAGCCAGGAAGTGTGGGAAAACGGTGGCGAAGTGATGGTTCTGAACTTTGAAGATGGTTGTTCAACAACAAATATTATCAAGAAGATCCAGAGTCACAGCTAAATTTCCATTGTGGTATTAAATCAGCAGCGAACGGAGCCGCCGTTCGTTGCTGTTTAACCCGATAAGTTCGGAATGTCAGGTAATAATGGCGCGTAGCAAAATCCCATCGTCTCAACAATCTTCATAGTCATGGCTAAAAAAACGCGATTAATACTGGCTGTCATCAGTGCGCTTGTACTTCTGCTACCCGCACTGTATCTGGCATGGTTACATTATAATAGTCAGCAGTTATGGCAGATAGTGAGTGAGCGTTGTGTACCTGAACAACACAGTTCGGGTTCACCGGTTTCTTGTCTGCAAGTTAATCTGGCACAGCGTTACACGGTTTTTAATGATGCTAATGGTCCGTTACATACCCTTTTGATCCCGACTGATAAAATCACGGGTATTGAAAGTGCTGAACTGCTGAATAGCAAAATAGAAAACTATTTCCAGCATGGCTGGGATACGCGTTATTTCTTACAACAACAAGCGGCATTTCCGATCCCAGAACGCTATCTGGCTCTGGCTGTTAATTCCCGCTATGGACGTACCCAAAATCAGCTACATCTCCATCTGGCTTGCCTGAAACCAGAAGTCTACCAGGCCATTTTGCAACAAACAGGAAATATCGGTTATCAGTGGAAGGGGTTGAATACCCTCCTGTCGGGACGGCGCTATCTCGCGATTAAAGCCACAGCGACGGCGGATCCCTTTATCGTCCTTTCGCAGTATCTGCAAGCTGAGGGAGACTCTATGGACAATTATGGTTTAGCGCGTATCGTAGCGGATAATGGTGAGGCTATTTTGCTGGCAACTCGGGTACAGCTCATGGCACTCACCTTAGGAACCGCAGAGGAGTTGCTTGATTTCGACTGTAAAGTGGCTCAGTCATTAAAGGGATAAATAATCCATACCTTGTTTGAGCACCAGATCACAGGCTTTCGTTTTGACTTCTGCGGCGAGTTCAGAATGGCTCAAATCATTCATATCCAGCTGTTGACCATTATGGGTGTTGAGTAATCCTGATAACCCTTGGATATAGTCCTTCTTCGCGATATTGTTATGAGGATGAATAAGTCCCAGCTTATGGACTAATTTACTCTTTATTTTCTCGGCATTTGCCATCGAGGAGAGTTTGTTTTTCGTGCAATATTCAATCACACCAGCTGCATTTTCCATCGTATTGGCACTGAGAGCGGTGTTTCCCCCCTCAAGCAGAGTGCTCAAAGAGGAAAGAGAGAGCCCGCCGCTTTGTGTCCCTGCTACGATGTTATGATGGATTTGTGCTTCGGATAAATTGATTAGCTTGTCTTGCCAGCTGAGAGCAATACATTTCGTTGATATTAATAAAAATATGAGAGAAGTACTGCAGGTAAGCCAGTATGGGTTATTCATTTTTCTATCCCTGTTTTGGTTGCTATGACAGCAAGTTCCTGAGTTCAGTATATACCCGTCATACGCCAGGCTGCCTGGATACTGTACAAGCCTGGTTTACATCTATAAGCAACTTTCAATATTTTAGGATGGTCTGATATAAGCATTTTTTGATGGAGCATTCTTCCACTTTAATGAGCTGGCTATTATGTGGATGAAACTGTGATTAGTATTCAACAGAAGATGCCTGGTTCACAGACTTTCCCCCTACTGATAGAATGATGATAAATAGCGCGCTATATTATTGCGCGCTATTTATATTATTTTTTTTTGAGGTTTGAGTTTGTTTACGGCACGACTGTACATAAAGTTACTGGTTTGAAATTATTTATGCAGTAACAAAGCTGTGAGTCAGCATAGACTCTCTGGCAAACATTGCAATAGTGAAAAAATTTATTATTAATCTACAGAAGTTTTTTCTGGAGTACAAACAGGACCCATTAAGTTCACTGGTCAGTGATCCTTGTTGAGGGGGAAATTGTGTAGGTCTGGAATACAGAGCGGCATTCATGACAGCGGAAACCAAGGGTATAGCCAGTTCACTATTAACCCTTGTTATGATTATTTAGCTGTTGACGCAGTTGCTCAAGCTGTATTTTGAGAACCACAATATCATTGGCATTACAGCTCAATGTTTGTCTGAGTGATTCGGGAATGTTTTTGGCTTTTTCTTTCAGTTGCTGTCCTTCAGGTGTCAGCGTGATGACCACTTGGCGCTCATCGTCTCGTGAACGATGTCGTAATAACCATCCGGCACTTTCGAGCCGCTTAAGCAGCGGGGTCAGTGTCGCTGAGTCCAGGAATAGCTGTTCACCAATTTGTGATAGCGTGACATCATCTTGTTGCCACAGAACTAACATGACCAAATATTGCGGGTACGTGAGCTTCAATGGCGCCAGCCACTGACGATAGCGTTTATTAATGGCTAAATTAGTGGAATAAACAGCAAAGCAAAGTTGATTTTCTAATTGCAATGCATCTGTCGCGGATAAAGTCGTTTTCATTGTTATGACTGTAAATAGTGGCCAGTTAAATAGCAAATTTTTTAAGCGATAATGCCATACTGGATATTCAACATGGCATTATTTTGCGTAACAGCGGCGATAAGTTATACGCGTGGTCTTTTACGATAGAGCCATAATGCGGGAAGCGATAAACCGATAGATAATGCGCCGACAATATAGGAGGCTTTGAGAAAATTCATCACAGCCTGGATAAATAAGGGCTCGCTATAGCCAGACTGACTGAGTTTAACAATAGAAATCATAGAGGTATATGCATATATCCCCGGAAACATCGGGATGACTGCCGCGACGGTAAATATTTTCGGATGAGCAAGATACCAGCGAGACCATTGGATACCAATGATGCCCACCAGAATAGCGGACAGAAAGGTTCCTGTTTCAATGCTCAGACCCAGCGAGAGCAAAATCATACGAGAACCATGGCCTATTGCTCCCAGTAAGGCGCAATAGGGGAGCGCTCTGGCAGGGACATTAAATACCATGGCAAAGCCTAAGGCAGGTATTGCAGCCAGCAACATATCCTGAGCTAGTGCAAGGATAAATGTGATTATTGCCATCCGTTAAGCCCCCATAAAGAGAGTGCAGTGACAATCCCTATACAGGTAGCCAGTGTCAGCAAGCTGGCCATGGCCCAGCGCGCCAAGCCGGTATTGACGTGGCCTTTAAACATATCCGCAACAGCATTGATCAGAGGAAAGCCTGGAACCAGCAGCAGCACACTTGAGGCGATGGCAATGGTTGAGGTATTGGTAAACATGCCTTTACCGATTAATAAACCAGAAACGCTGGTGGCGATGAAAGCGGTGATGGCAAACGTAATTTGTGGGTGAAGTCGTCGCTGGGTGAGTAGCAGACGGAAATACATTGCTACTGAGCTGGCAATAAAGGTCACTAAAGCGCCATCCCATCCTCCGGCATTTAATTTACAAAAACTGGCGCAAGACAATCCGACGATGAGAACCATTAACCAGCGCGGATACCGCAGTGGTTTCAGATGTGAGAATTTTTTTAACACATCCTTATGATCCAGCAGTTTATGCTCAGCCATAATCACAATATGCTGAACTTTTGTCACCATATGCATATTTATACCGTGATCGTTATTTTTACGCGTGGTGGTGATGCAGTGATTATTTTTGATAGCGCTGAGAACGATAGAGTTTGCCGAGATAGATATTTCAATACTATCCATGCCTAAGGCTTTGCCCAGACGAATAGCCAGTTCTTCAACCAGTGCACTTTCGGCCCCATGCTGAAGTAAAAAAATAGCGCACTGGATGCATAAACGGGTTATTTCATGATGATGAGAGGCTTCAGTTTGCATAACGAACCCTAAAAGTATCAACGGCAGCTTTTTTATTTGCTTTATTATTAGCATATATGAGGGCTAAGGAATAAGTATCTGAGATCAATATTTATGCGGTTTTTTTAGATGAACAGGAAATAAATGGTTGTGTATAAGGGCCAGTGTCAAGTCAAGGTAATAATTTTTTCAAAAAAGAACAGTTCGCTTCAGGGGGACGCTCGCAATCTGGCTTCAGACAGGGAGTACGCATTTTGTGAGGGGTAGAGAATGATAATACCAAAGAATAATTCATTAGATTATTGCAGATCAAATTCTGCTGTGGGAAATATTTTATTTCAGCCATGGTTTTTAGCTTTATATAAAGCTTGCACAGCTAGCAATATCGCCTGTGCAATACTATCTTCTTGTAATGAAGTAATACCAATACTAATTAAGGTAATAAACTTACTGGCTGAGTACATTCAGCCATTTCGGCAAAATTAATTACCGTATAATTTTCATGTCATTACTTAATCATTAAATATCAGCGATAGCGGGTATTTATCAGGTATTTTCCGCTGACAAATGAGAAACGTTGTCATATGATAGTGGTTATCATTATCGTAACTGGGAATGCCTGTGATGATGCTACAAAGACGACTTGAAGGTGGGTGGAGTATTATGGTTGCAGCGCTGGCTGTGTCGCTCCTGGGCTTGCTGGAACTGAGTTTTGAACAGTGGAGATTGCTAATTGTTGCTGGTTTATTGATGACGGCAATGATGTTGTATCACAAAAGGTTACGTCATTTTGTCTTATTGCCATCCTGTGTGGTCTTCGCCAGTGGATTGCTGCTCATTATGATGAATCTGAATTAGAAAAAATGAGAAAGATGATAAACAGAGCCAAGAGGAAGGAACTGGAAAGGACGAGGTTAAGCAAGTTGGTGCGAAGAGAGGGACTTGAACCCTCACGTCCGTAAGAACACTAACACCTGAAGCTAGCGCGTCTACCAATTCCGCCACCTTCGC
>CANRKT010000057.1 GCA_947631255.1 uncultured Enterobacteriaceae bacterium | reverse complement strand
TAGCTCAGTTGGTAGAGCACGACCTTGCCAAGGTCGGGGTCGCGAGTTCGAGTCTCGTTTCCCGCTCCAATATTTTTCCAATAAATAATAATTCGGTTCAGCATTGGCTTACCAGAATGGTAACGCTAACTGGCTGGATTTCGGTTGTTATTTTTTCTTCACACAGATTTATCCACAGGCAGTCAGCAGATTTTAACTTTCGCCACAAAACCAACAATTTTCACACAATAAAAATAACTCATTGATTTTAATTGTTTTAATTGAAATTTAAGTTATAGAGTCAGTATTTTCGAATTTTTTATTTCAGTTTATTAACTGGAACCTTTGAATTTTATTCACATGCTGTGGACATGTCAGGCATCGCGCGGTAATCCTTTCTCAATCACTCTCACCAGACGCTGTTTCTGCGGCAATTGTACCTCGACGTTTTGTTCTGTACGTCGCTGCAACTGCTGATTAATTGCCCATTCAATATGTTCATCCAGCAATGGATGCTCGCCTTGTCGTTGCTTGAGCGCATTTAAATTCGCTTCATTCCAGGGAGCGTTACCCAGTGCAACAGCAATATTTCTTAACCAACGTAAATGCCCAATGCGACGAATAGCGGAGCCTTCTGTGATACGTAAGAAATGCGGTTCAGTCCAGGCAAAGAGTTCGGTTAGTGGTGGAGAATGCAGAGCCTGTCGCGGACTAAAATCATCTTCTTCACTGAGCTGTGAAAAACGATTCCACGGACAGATCAACTGGCAATCGTCACAACCATAGATGCGGTTACCAATCAGAGGACGAAACTCTTCTGGAATTGCCCCTTCAAGTTCAATGGTCAAATAAGAGATACACCGTCTGGCATCGACGGTATAAGGTTCAACGATAGCGCCGGTGGGACAAATTTTTATGCAGGCAACACAGCGACCACACTCTTCCTTCACTGGGCTGTCAATGGGCAGTGGAATATCAACCAATAATTCACCGAGAAAAAAAAACGAACCTGCCTCACGGCTTAAGAGCAGTGAGTGTTTACCTGTCCAGCCTAGCCCGGATTTTTCAGCTAATGGACGTTCCAGTATCGGTGCGGAGTCAACAAAGGGTCTAAAATTCAGCGTGGAGCATTGGTTCTGAATTTTTTCGCCGAGCTTTTTGAGTCGTTGACGCAACACTTTATGGTAATCACGCCCCAAAGCATAACGACTGACGTAGCCTAACTGAGGGTTTTTAAGCGTGGAGGCAAATGCTGCGTGGGTTGGCAGATAATTCATGCGTACACTGATGACTCTGAGCGTACCCGGTTGCAATTCATGCGCGCGCGCGCGCATCATGCCATGGCGGGCCATCCAGTCCATTTCGCCATGGTATTGTTTATCCAGCCAGGCCTGTAGTTTTGGTTCGCTGGCAGAGAGGTCGGTATCGGTAATACCGACTTGCTGGAAGCCCAACTCGAAGCCCCATTGTTTAATTAATTGAGCTAACTGATTGTAATCTATGGGGTGTGACATGACAGGCCATCATCTAAAAAAGTACTCAAAAAGTATACCACATTCAGCAAATGCCCCGTAAACCCTCGCCCAATTGAAGGGTACCCCAAAAGCGGGATATTCAACTGAGTAAGGTGCATTTTTATGGGTAAGCTAAAGTATTCCCTGGCCTTTAGGGTCGCTGTCGTTAACGATTATTTATCTGGCCGGGGAGCAGTCACAAAGGGTTAAAAAGAGCGTTAAAGCGATGTTATGGGATGCTGATGCATAACCTTCTGGCAATCAGTCCTGAGAAGCGTCAAAATCGTATCATCATCCATCATTCCGGTGAAGTGGCAAGGCTCCTTCAGTGTAGCGTTGCACAAATTGAGCGTGATCGCCTGCTTGCTGCGCGCCAGTGAGTCCACAGTATGGTGGCGTTAAAAGGCGCCGGTACGATAGTGGTCAGTGACCTTTTTTCAACACTTTATCCATTTATTAACCCAGACTTGAATACCTGAAGCCATGATAAATCGAGTTATTGAATTACCTGATGAAGCGTCAACATTAACGCTGGGCGCACGCCTGGCTACCGCCTGTGAAGGCACAACGGTTATCTATCTTTATGGTGATTTGGGTGCTGGAAAAACCACTTTTAGTCGGGGTTTTTTACAGGCTTTGGGCCACAAAGGGAATGTTAAAAGTCCTACCTATACGCTGGTTGAACCTTATCAACTGGATAACGTACAGGTATATCATTTTGATCTCTACCGTTTGGCTGATGCTGAAGAGTTAGAGTTTATGGGCATTCGTGACTACTTTGCCAATGACGCTATCTGCCTGGTGGAATGGCCACAGCAAGGTGCCGGGGTGCTGCCTGAGCCAGATATAGAACTGCATCTCAGCTATCAGCCTCAGGGACGTGAAGCATTGATTAACGCTGTTTCTGCTTTGGGTGAGCAATTGCTTGCCCGTCTCGCTAAATAGCAAGGATAACTGGATGATCTCTCGTGTTAAAAGTGGATTAATAGCGGCTCTGTTATTGATGTGTGCCTTACCGGGAGTCGCGGCAACCTTATCTGATATTCAGGTTTCCAATGGGGATAATCAGGCGCGCATTACCTTCAGTTTTTTCGGTGAACCAGAATATACCTTTTCACAAGAAGGTAAGAAAAATGTGGTGCTGGATATTAAACAAACCGGAGTGATCCAAGGGCTACCACTGACATTCAGTGGGGTTAATCTGGTGAAAAGTATCCGCTCCGGGCAGCCTAAAGACGGCCAGACTATACGCCTGATTGTGGATCTCACTAAAGCCGGTAAAGCGCGAGTGAAGAAACAGAAACAAGGCGCCAATGAATGGGTGGTTTTCATTATCGATGCGGATGTGCCAGCGCCAGCGTCTCCAGCAGTATCTCCAGCAGTGGTTCCTGCCGCTCCGGTTGCCACCCCACGCAGTACCGAACCTGCGCGTAACCCGTTTAGCCCACAGAAAGTGATCGGGGCGACAAGTACGCAAACCGCTCCAGCGCCTGTCGCCCAGCCGCGTGACAGAACCTCTGGTCCTGTCGTTATTGCTATTGATGCCGGACATGGTGGCCAGGATCCTGGTGCGATAGGTCCCGGAGGAAGCCGGGAAAAAAATATTACGCTCTCGATTGCGAATAAATTAAAAGCACTGCTGAATGCGGACCCGATGTTTGAAGGGGTAATGACTCGCAATGGGGACTATTTTATTTCCGTGATGGGACGTTCCGAGGTGGCACGTAAGCAAAATGCTAATTTGCTGGTGTCCATTCATGCCGATGCCGCCCCTAATCGTGAAGCCAGTGGAGCATCGGTATGGGTATTGTCTAACCGTCGGGCAGACAGTGAAATGGCCGGCTGGCTGGAACAACATGAGAAACAGTCGGAGTTATTAGGTGGCGCGGGTGATGTGCTCGCCAATACGCAGGCTGACCCTTACCTGAGCCAGGCCGTTCTTGACCTACAATTTGGTCATTCCCAGCGTGTGGGCTATGACGTCGCGGTGCACGTGTTATCGAAAATGCAGCAGGTCGGCTCCTTGCATAAACGTCGTCCTGAGCATGCAAGCCTTGGAGTATTACGCTCGCCCGATATTCCGTCATTACTGATTGAAACCGGATTTATCAGTAATACCGCAGAAGAGAAACGGCTGAACAATGCCAGTTACCAGCAACAAATCGCTCAGGCGATTTACGAAGGGCTGCGCGCCTACTTTATCGATAATCCTTTGCAGGCTGTACCTGGCGGACAAGTCGGGGCAGTCTCGAGACAATAAGTGGCGTGATAACGACGAACTAAAGGAGAGGTTATGCCAATTCAGGTATTGCCACCGCAACTGGCGAACCAGATAGCCGCAGGCGAAGTGGTTGAACGTCCGGCGTCGGTCGTGAAAGAGTTAGTGGAAAATAGTATTGATGCTGGTGCGACACGTATCGATATCGATATCGAGCGCGGTGGCGCAAAGCTCATTCGTATTCGTGACAATGGTTGCGGTATTAAACAAGAAGAATTGGCATTAGCTTTGGCACGACATGCGACCAGTAAAATTGCTTCTCTGGATGATTTAGAAGCGATTATTAGCCTGGGGTTTCGTGGCGAAGCCTTAGCCAGTATTAGTTCAGTATCACGCTTGATTCTGACTTCACGTACCGCGGAACAGAGCGAAGCCTGGCAAGCCTATGCCGAGGGCCGCGATCAGGATGTTACGGTAAAACCGGCGGCTCATCCGGTGGGTACTACACTGGAAGTGTTAGATCTGTTTTATAATACGCCGGCGCGACGAAAATTTATGCGTACGGAAAAAACTGAATTTACCCATATTGATGAGATTGTCAGGCGTATTGCTCTTGCCCGCTTTGATGTCACGATTAACCTCAGTCACAACGGTAAAATGGTGCGCCAGTATCGCGCGGTCCAGGAGGGTGCCGGGCGTGAGCGTCGGCTGGGAGCGATTTGCGGTAATGCCTTTCTTGAGCATGCGCTGGCGATTGAATGGCAGCATGGTGATTTAGCCATGCGAGGCTGGGTGATGGAGCCGGCGGCATCGACCAGTGCATTAGCAGAGATTCAGTATTGCTATGTTAATGGCCGAATGATGCGCGATCGTTTGATTAACCATGCCATTCGCCAGGCTTATGAGGAACAGTTGGGCGTGGATCAGCAACCGGCCTTTGTGCTTTATCTGGAAGTGGATCCCCATCAGGTTGATGTTAACGTACACCCGGCGAAGCATGAGGTTCGTTTCCACCAGTCACGTTTAGTACATGATTTTATCTATCAGGGTGTATTGAGCGTACTGCAACAGCAACAAGAGACGGAGCAGCTTTCTGTCGAAGGTGTCCCAACGGTCAGTCCCGTCCGCCCGCTAGAAAATCGTCAGGCAGCCGGACGTAATCAATTCGCTACTCCGCCGGTAACGCGTGACTCCTTAATGTCAGAACCCCGCAGTGCATCATCCACTGCGGGGGCTGGACGCAGTTCTGCACCGCCACTTTGGCCTCATGCTGTTCCAGGGTATCAGAAGCAGCAGGGCGCGTTATACCAGCAGTTACTTGCTACCCCTGATACAGCCGCAGTTCCATCACCTGTCAGGGCTGAAGAACCCGTAGCACTTGATGGGCATCTGAACAGTTTTGGTCGCGTACTGACGGTTCTGCCACCTGATATCGCATTGCTGGAACGCAGTGGAGAGCTGGCTTTATTGTCACTGGGCGTGGCTGAACGCTGGCTTAAACAAGCTCAGCTATTACCTGCCGGTGAAAGCTTACGCGCACAGCCATTACTGATACCATTGCGCATAAAAGTGACCTGTGAAGAACATGATATCCTGGTCAAATATCAACCTATTTTGCTGAGTATGGGTATTGAACTGGATATCGACGCTCAGCAGATAACCATTCGCGCTGTACCTTTACCTTTGCGTAAACAAAATTTACAAATCTTGATTCATGAACTGACAAGATACTTAACACAACAGTCAGCGGTGACGCCTGACCACCTTGCTACCTATATTGCACGCCATCTGGCCAGTGAATACGAGCAATGGAGTCAGTCTCAGGCAATTACCTTACTGGCGGAGGTTGAACGACTTTGTCCGAATCTGGTGAAGTCTCCCCCCGGCGGTTTGTTGCAACCGGTTGACTTACAATTGGCGATGAACGCCCTGAAACATGACTGAACTGAATAAAAGCCTGCCACAGGCAATATTTTTGATGGGGCCGACGGCCTCAGGTAAAACGGCACTGGCAATTAATTTGCGTAAAACATTGCCTGTAGAGTTGATCAGTGTTGATTCCGCCCTCATCTATCGAGGAATGGATATCGGGACAGCCAAACCAACAGCAGAAGAGCAGGCTCTGGCCCCTCATCGGTTACTGGATATTCTTGACCCCACTGAATCCTATTCTGCTGCCGACTTTCGGCGTGATGCTCTGGCGGAAATGGCAGAGATTACTGCGGCAGGGAGGATCCCACTACTGGTGGGTGGGACGATGCTTTATTTTAAGGCATTATTAGAAGGATTATCGCCTCTGCCATCAGCGTCCCCTGAGGTAAGAGCAGAAATAGAGCAGCAGGCAGCAGAGCATGGATGGGAGTCGTTACATGAGCGACTTAAGTCCATTGATCCCGTCGCAGCAGCCAGGATTCATCCAAATGATCCACAAAGACTTTCCCGAGCACTGGAAGTTTTTTTCATTTCGGGTAAAACTTTAACTGAGCTGACGCAAACCTCGGGAGAGGCTTTGCCGTATCAGGTGCACCAGTTTGCTATCGCACCTGCCAGGCGTGAACTGCTCCATCAACGGATTGAACTGCGTTTTCATCAGATGTTGGCTTCAGATTTCGAAGCAGAAGTACGGGCTCTTTTTGCCCGCGGGGATTTACATCCAGAGATGCCTTCGATTCGTTGTGTCGGCTATCGACAGATGTGGTCTTATTTGAACGGCGAAATTTCGCACGACGAGATGGTCTATAAAGGAATTTGTGCAACGCGACAATTGGCAAAACGCCAGCTAACGTGGTTGCGTGGCTGGGAAGGGGTGCATGAGCTGGATAGCGACCTCCCTGAACAGGCCTATCGCAACGTATTACAGGTTGTTAGTGCGAAGCATGAATGACAGTGTACAATTGATATGTCGACGTGTGCGAGTTTTACGCAGTTTTTCTGAGCAAATTGCTCTTGAGTGACAAACAACAAACATATAAGGAAAAGATAGAATGGCAAAAGGGCAATCTTTACAAGATCCGTTCTTGAACGCGTTGCGTCGGGAACGTGTTCCGGTTTCTATTTATTTGGTGAATGGTATTAAGTTACAGGGACAAATTGAATCTTTTGATCAATTCGTAATTCTGTTGAAAAACACAGTCAGCCAGATGGTCTATAAGCACGCTATTTCTACTGTGGTACCGTCTCGTCCGGTTTCACATCATAGTAATAATCCGGGAACAGGGACCTCTGCTAATTACAATCAGGGTGCAGGTTCGCAGTCAGGTTCTGCAACGCAACAAGGCAGTGACGACGCTGAATAGTATTGCGTGTTGTTTCCAGACAGGGGGACCAGTTTTGCTGCGTTCCCCACTGCTATTTTTGAGAGGTTATACGTTTGTTTGACCGTTACGATGCTGGTGAGCAGGCGGTACTGGTACACATCTATTTTACGCAAGACAAAGACATGGAAGACCTGGTTGAGTTTGAATCCCTGGTCTCTTCTGCCGGAGTTGAAGCACTTCAAGTTGTGACGGGTACCCGCAAAGCTCCACACCCAAAGTATTTTGTTGGTGAAGGTAAGGCAATTGAGATTGCTGAAGCAGTTAAAGCCACGGGAGCATCGGTGGTGCTATTTGATCATGCGTTGTCTCCCGCTCAGGAGCGCAACCTTGAAGCACTCTGTGAATGTCGAGTCATCGATCGTACAGGATTAATTTTAGATATTTTTGCCCAGCGTGCACGTACCCATGAAGGTAAGTTGCAGGTTGAACTGGCTCAGTTACGCCATCTGGCAACGCGTTTAGTACGAGGCTGGACTCACCTTGAACGTCAGAAAGGCGGGATTGGCCTGCGTGGTCCGGGTGAAACTCAGCTGGAGACTGACCGTCGCTTACTGAGTAACCGTATTACGCTTATTCTCTCGCGGCTAGAACGAGTTGAAAAACAACGCGAGCAGGGAAGGCGTTCTCGTGCAAAGGCTGATGTGCCGACAGTCTCTCTGGTAGGTTATACCAACGCTGGTAAATCTACCCTCTTTAACCGAATTACCGCGGCTGATGTGTATGCTGCGGATCAGCTATTTGCTACTCTTGACCCTACGCTGCGTCGAATTGACGTTGCAGATGTAGGTGAAACCGTGCTGGCAGATACTGTCGGTTTTATTCGCCATCTACCGCATGACTTGGTAGCAGCGTTTAAGGCCACCCTGCAGGAGACACGTCAGGCAACGTTGTTGTTACACGTGATCGATGCGGCCGATTTTCGGCTTCAGGAAAACATTGCAGCAGTTGATACCGTACTGGAAGAAATTGAAGCGAATGAGATCCCAACGCTGTTGGTCATGAATAAAATTGATGCACTGGAAGATTTTGTGCCGCGCATCGATCGTAATGATGAGAATTTGCCTATTCGGGTCTGGCTTTCAGCTCAGACCGGGGTCGGTGTCCCACTGCTTTTTCAGGCTTTGACAGAACGTCTGTCTGGTGAAATTGCGCAGCATGCGTTGCGTTTACCTCCTCAGGCCGGGCGACTTCGGAGTCGTTTATATCAGCTTCAGGGAATAGAAAAAGAGTGGACAGAAGAGGATGGTTTCGTTGGGCTGGATATTCGTCTGCCTGTCGTGGACTGGAATCGTCTCTGTAAACAAGAACCGACATTAGTAGACTATATCGTTAAGTAGTCAATGTCGTCGGGTTACCCTTATCCTGAAGACTATTTCCCCATTGAGGGGATATCACCGCATAACAATTATGGAGCATAAACATGGCGTGGAATCAGCCCGGTAATAACGGACAGGACCGCGACCCGTGGGGAAGCAGCAAGCCTGGCGGCGACTCTGGGGGAAACAAAGGAGGTCGCGATAAAGGACCACCTGATTTGGATGATATCTTCCGCAAACTGAGTAGTAAACTCAATGGATTTGGTAAAGGTGGGAAAAGCGGGGGTTCCGGTGACGGTTCATCGCAGGGACCTAATAAGCCAGTGAGTGGACGTCTTCTCGGGATTGCTGTTGTTGCTATCGTTATCCTATGGGCTGCAACCGGTTTTTATACTATCAAAGAAGCCGAACGTGGTGTTGTGACCCGCTTTGGTAAATTCAGCCATTTGGTTGAACCCGGTTTGAACTGGAAACCGACCTTTATTGATAGCGTAAGACCTGTCAACGTTGAAGCTGTACGTGAACTGGCGGCGTCGGGTGTCATGCTGACATCTGACGAAAACGTGGTCCGTGTCGAAATGAACGTACAGTATCGCATCACTGATCCTGAGCATTATCTGTATAGCGTGACCAGTGCGGATGATAGCTTGCGTCAGGCAACGGATAGCGCATTACGTGGCGTTATCGGTAAATACACCATGGACAAGATCCTGACTGAGGGACGTACGATCATTCGTAACGATACTCAGCGTGAACTTGAAGAGACGGTGCGTCCGTACAACATGGGTATCACCTTACTGGACGTGAACTTCCAGGCCGCGCGTCCACCTGAAGAAGTTAAAGCTGCATTCGATGATGCGATTGCCGCTCGTGAAAATGAGCAGCAGTACATCCGTGAAGCAGAAGCTTATACCAACGAAGTTCAGCCACGTGCTAACGGTAAAGCTCAGCGTATTCTGGAAGAAGCGCGTGCTTATAAAGCACAGACCGTTCTGGAAGCGCAGGGTGAAGTTGCTCGATTCGCAAAACTGTTGCCAGAGTATAAAGCTGCCCCGGCAATTACCCGTGAGCGTCTGTATATCGAAGCCATGGAAAAAGTGCTGAGCAATACGCGTAAGGTACTGGTTAACGATAAAGGCAACAGTCTGATGGTTCTGCCACTTGACCAGATGTTGAAGGGAGGCGCTCAGGCACCTGCTGCGAACACCGGTAATAGTGCGACAGAGGATCTTTTACGTCTGCCGCCAGCATCCACATCGAGTACTAGCACGCGTGCCAGCACGACTTCGCAAACCAGGAACGGCGACATTATGGATCAGCGTCGCGCCAATGCACAGCGCGTAGGGAGTGAATAACGATGCGTAAGTCTATAATTGCACTGATTATCATCGTGCTGTTCGTACTCTTTACTTCGGTATTCGTGGTACATGAAGGCGAGCGCGGTATTACTTTACGTTTTGGTAAAGTTGTCCGTGATGACGAAAATAAACCACTGGTATTCGAGCCGGGTCTGCACTTTAAGATCCCATTCATCGAGTCGGTTAAAACGCTTGATGCGCGTATCCAGACTATGGACAACCAGGCCGATCGCTTTGTCACCAAAGAGAAAAAAGACCTGATTGTTGACTCCTACATCAAATGGCGTATCAGCGACTTTAGTCGTTACTACCTTGCTACGGGTGGCGGTGATGTTTCTCAGGCTGAAGTGCTGCTAAAACGTAAGTTCAGTGACCGTCTGCGTTCTGAAATTGGTCGTCTGGATGTTAAAGATATCGTTACCGATTCCCGCGGTCGTCTGACGCTGGACGTTCGTGACGCACTGAACTCAGGTTCTGCGGGTACCGACGACGAAGTTGCCACCCCTGCTGCTGATGATGCCATTGCCTCTGCTGCTGCTCGTGTAATGAAAGAAACTAACGGTAAGATTCCGGTAGTTAACCCGAACAGTATGGCGGCATTGGGTATTGAAGTTGTCGATGTGCGTATCAAGCAGATCAACCTACCAGCTGAAGTGTCTGAGGCTATCTACAATCGTATGCGCGCTGAGCGTGAAGCGGTTGCACGTCGCCACCGTTCACAAGGTCAGGAAGAAGCTGAAAAACTGCGCGCAACAGCTGACTATGAAGTGACGCGTACTCTGGCAGAAGCCGAGCGTGAAGGACGTATCACACGCGGTGAGGGTGATGCTGAAGTGGCTAAGTTGTTTGCTGAAACCTTCAGCCAGGATCCGGACTTCTATTCTTTAGTCCGCAGCCTGCGTGCCTATGAAAATAGCTTTAAGTCTAATCAAGACGTTATGGTTATGAGCCCGGACGATGATTTCTTCCGTCATATGAAGTCACCGGAAAAATCTAACGGTCAGTAACTCGCCATTAAATAAACGCTGAGAGCCGGGAAACCGGCTCTTTTTTTTCGTCAGATAAGTGGATAAATATATTTCAGCGTTCGTTAGACGAATAAAATAATAACAGAATTGTTATTTATTTTATGGTGTATTACTCATAATAGATATTATCCATTCTCAATATATTTAATGATCGTCAGAAGTTAAATACAGAATAGAATTAGCAGCGAAAAATACAACAAATAATCCTTGGGATTAATAAAATATCTTTGTCCGGGGAACTTGTTATTGTCGTGCAGGATACCAGGTAAAAATGAATATTTCAGTGTGTTGTATGAGATATACAATACCATATATTTAATAAGATAGGATTTAGTGACTTAGGGATAAAATATGAATAATGGATTTCCACCTGGATTTACCCGGGTAAGTGACAATATGGGAGTAACTTGTCGCCCCAGTCTCGATCAACCATCAGCTCTAGGTCAGCAGTGTATAATGCATTATGTAGATACTACACCTGTACCCGTTACTGACTTCCGTCATCATGTATCCGCTATACAAAACAGAGCGATGGATACTCCGAGACTACCTCAAAAAATACTGATTGATCAAAGCGAACTCAACAAGGGTTTAACTACATTAAATAAAAATGCAGAACGTTTAAATGTATCAATTTCATCTCTTTCTAATAATAAAAAGGATCTGCAAAAATAACTAACTCAAGTACAGTCATTATTAACTAAGGCACTGGCGGATCAAGGTGCGGCGAAGAAAGAAGCAGCGGGAAAGGTTTCCATAGCTAATGAAAAGGAAAAATATTTTATTAAAAAATGGGCTTATAATGCAATCAGGGAGAGATGTCATGCCGTTAAAGACCGAATTTCAGAAGGGAATATACTTTATAGTGCTATCGCCCAGGATCATTATCAGTGGCAGGACTGGGTCGATTTTAGAACTAAATTAATCCAGAGAGAAAATGCAATAAAGAACTTAGATGATATTAATTTAAAAGTTAATGATATTCGAAAACATATTGATAAAATCGCTCTCGAAATTAAAAAAATTGATGCTAAAACCTCCGCATCAGTAGCGAAGCCTGCTGCAACAGCTGCGGCACCTGCGGCAAAGCCTGCAGCTAAAGTACCGGCCCCAGCAGCAAAACCTGCGGCTAATCCCCCAGCCCAAAAGAGTGATAATTTTTCCTTATCCACTCTTGCCAGCCATAACTTCCTGAGTCATGAACAGCAGGCTCAGAAAAGTAAAGAGCTGGCTGAATGTCATACCGCTCTGTGCAAAATTGGTAAAGAGGCGAAATGGGCAATCACCGACCTGACTCAGGGAACCAGCTTTGCAGCAGGAATGGTTGCCGGTGTGCCGGCCGGGCTGTATGAAACGGTGGACGGGATTGTGAAAACGGCCAGTCACCCGGCGGAAGCTTATAGCGCGCTGAAAGCCCTGGCTGAAAGTGGAAATATCTTGGGTAACCTGGCCTCAGCAGTTAAACAGTCCTGGACAGACAGTATCGATCGCATGGAAGCGGAGTATCAAAAGGGCAGTATCAGTGGTGCGTTTAATGCCGGTGTTGAGGGCGGCAAACTGACAACTGATATCGGCGGACTGGGAATGGGTGGTGCCGGGCTGTTAAAAAGTGGCGCGGTCGCCATCGAGAAGACCGTTGTTAAAGCCGCCAGCAAGGCTGAGTCAGTAGCCAAAACGGGAGTCGATATAGCCCTGCCCCCCGCTGGCACCACCGATCGTATGGCAGGGTATAGGGCACCCAAAGTGGTTCCTGAACCTTCTGAAGCAGCCAGACTGGCCAGTCAGCAGACCCTGAAAAGCGCTCAGTTTATGACAATGCCCCCCCTGGAAAATCCTTTCTCCGGTAAAGCGCTGGTAGACAGATTAACCCTCGGCACGCCTCAACAGACGAAAGTCGCCGAACAGTTGCTGGATATCGGTATCAAAGCCAGCATCACGGGAATTACGGCGATGACGCTTAAGGATGTTGCTGACAGAGTAACCACCGACGAACGGGATCCGATTACTGCCCTGAGTCGCACCAGGAACCCTGCCATTACGGGCGATTACCTGAGTTCACTGCAAGATAAATATGCGCCTGCACATACCGGTAACACTCAGCTAGCGGATACGACCTTGCGTAATACTGGAGGTAATCTGCCGTTAGCTCCCCAGGCACCAAACCATACCGGTAATCATCAGATTTCAGGCCAGGGAGTCACCCATACCGGGAATACAGCAGGTGTGACGGATAGCGGAATAAAGGCTACAATAACAGCGATCCCTGATGGGCCTAGTGTGGATGATTTGGCTTATCTGGCAGGAGGTTATCAGCCGAATAAGGGTGCTGTGGGTAATATGGGGGAGTTCTTCAAACAGTCGGGTTTCGGTATTTTGGCAAAAGATAACTCGCAGAAAACCAGTAAGGTTTATCAAGGACAATCAGTTTATAAAGCCACCGGTAATCTCAATGGTGAAATCCGTAAAGGAGATCAATATTATCTTGATGCAAGACATAAAAATCACCTTGAGGTATTTGATAGTAAAGGTGATTTTAGATCTGTTCTGAATCTGGATGGCTCGATTAATCCAAATAAAACAAAAGTAGCTGCTGCTGAAGGACGAAAATTACCTAAATGATTAAAGAAATTAATTTTGATGAATTAAAAGATATCTATCTTCAGTTATCGAAGGTTATGCCTAAAAAACCGATCAATGAAGATGAACTATTTGTTGACTACAAAGCCCAACAATGCCTTTCATTTCATCATGGACTCGAGTTGCTTGGAAATGCTAAAGAACTTCTGAAAAAAGCTAGGTTAAATGATGATAAGGTCACAGTACAAGCTGCACTGGTTTATATCAGAGTATATTCAATGAATTTGTCAAGTTTTTTTGATGCATTTAAAGAAGATGCTGATGCTTTATTAAAGTATTCTGATTGGCCTAGTATACCAGAGGATTATAAAGTACCCGAACATTACAATTATCTACTTAAATAATATATCAATCCCGGTCTACTGACCGGGATTTTACCTTAGTGCGCCTTGACTGTGGCGGTCAAAGGGTGATTTGGAGGTGAAAGTCCTCTACACGCCCGGTAGGGGGAAGTGTTAGCTGAACGGCAAGGCTCTTCACCGCGAGGTGGAATCTGAAGGAAGCTGAAAGCAAAATGCGGGTCTGATGAACAGGAAGTGGTACAGGCGGCACAGCGGGGTGAGGCGGCAGGTATCGTCAACGCCCAATACTGACACGGAACGCTGTGACGTAAGCCTGTAGACATATGCAGGAAGGTCACGCGAATGGCCTCGGGAGGTCTGTCACTCTGCCAAAGAGCTACTGCATCGTGAGATGTTGGGATGGGGGGCAGAAGTCAGCAGACGCCGTAGTAGTGAGATAAAACCAGTATCATGAAGGGCTGAATCTGTCACGAGCGGCAAGGTACGCGTGCTTTAGAGTTACCGGAACACAAGGCAATGCCTAACCATTGCGCTGCCAAATGAAAAGAATAGTCGGAAACCCGGAGGGTGTTTGCGGTGTTCATCACGGTAACCGGCGACACGATGCACAAAACAGACTCATGCGGAGAAGATATTTTAATGCAGACAGGAAACGCCATATATTACAGAAATCAGTTTTATTAATGAAATAATTATACAACCACTATTCCCAACAGAATTATTTCGATTAGGTATATACCCTAAATAATTCGAGTTGCTTGTAGGCGCTGAGTCAATCTTGGCGATGAGCATAGATGGACTCTGTGATTCGGCAAGATTTGCGAAAGCAGTACCCAGGCAACTTGAAGTATGACGGGTATAGATAGAAAGGATGATCAGTGCTGATATCAGTGAAGGAATACTGATTATCCGTAATAGCCGTTGATCGTAACAGGAGCTAGAAAAGCTGAATTAGGATATTGCTTTTGTTAATGATGGAAGCACTCACCTGATATGATTTGCATTGTAACTGATTTTTAATACACTAATCTCGTCTGAGTTCGGACTTCAACTGGACTCAGACTTTTTAGTTTCAGGCTGATAAGAATATATTCGTAATCTGCCGTTAGCTCCCCAGACACCAAACCATACCAGTAATCATCAGATCCCAGTCCCAGGAGTCACCCATACCGGGAATACAGCAGGTGTGACGGATAGCGGAATAAAGGCTACAATTACCCCGATATCTGATGGGCCGGGTAGGGATGATTTGGCTTATCTGGCAGGAGGTTATCAGCCGAATAAGGGTGCTGTGGGTAATATGGGGGAGTTCTTCGGGCAACAAGGATTTGGTAGCCAGATGAAAGATAATTCGCAGAAGACCAATCAGATCTACGATGGACAAAGCATATATCAGGCTAAAAGTGATACTGGCGACTATATTATTAAAGGAGATAAATATTACTTGGATGGTCTACACAAGAATCATATTGAAGTTTTTGATAAAAATAGGAATATCAAAGCTGTTATGAATCTCGATGGTCCACTGAATCGAGCAAAAACAGATAAAGCCTTGATGGAAGGCAGGAAGTTACCAAAATGAAAAATCGTATATTCTTAGATGAAATGAAAGAAAACTTCCTGAGTATTCTGCATCAGAAGTCTACAAAATCAGTAGAGATTGACGATATGGCTATTGACTATCGGCATTCATTAGAATACAAGTTAGGCAAGCAATTATCACTGTTAGAAGATAAAGTTAACCTTCTCTCTGAAGCAAAAAAAAATGCAGATGAAATAGCAATGAAAGCCATTCTTTTTGAAATAAGAATCCATGCAATGAGTTTATCCAGTTTTTTTGATGCAATAGCAGAGGATGCTACGTTATTAATCAAGACCGATGGTTGGCCTGATATTCCTGAAAATTATCAGTTACCAGAACATTATAACTACTCTATTAAATAGAAATGATAATCCCAGCAATTTGGCTGGGATTTTACTAATATGTTCACCTTGATGGGCGCTGCCAGTTGACTGTGGTGGTGAACAGACGATTTGGAGGTGTCATCATTTTGTTTTTCTCCTGTATTCTTTTCAGTTCTAGCCTTCTTTTTTTGTTTATACAAAAAGAATAATCTTCAAAAAAATGTTGCACATATCCAAATTAATACTAATATCTTTTTCTGTATGTTTTGTATACTCTTTTATCAAGCATATATATTGATGAGAGATATGCCATGTTTGATGATTTTTTCTTATCAGGGCACTGACACCGCTGATTTACGCTCATGTAAATCCCTACGGGATATTTGAACTTGATATGGAAACAAGGTTGCCGATCGACGTGGTTGCCTGAAAGTTGGCAGTTATCGCAGCTACCCGGTCATTACCCCTACTAAAGAGCTGCCCCTAATTTCAATGATAAATTAGACATTCTTGTTAGCTTTGTTATTGTGGGCACTCAATAACTGGAAGGTACTGTTGCAAATATCAGCTTCGCTGATAGGCTTTGCATCCATTTTAACCAGTAACATTACTTATGAACGTATTTAAAGGTCGGCATTTTCAACGAGACATCATCAGCTGGGCGAGGGGGCGTCTGGTGAGCAGCATTTTTGAAATTTAAAGTCTTTCGTCTTTCAATAACACCAAAGCTTTCATCATCACTATCTTTGCAACAGTGCCGTTTAAATTATGTTAATGAATCGGCTGATAACCCACATTAAGGCGTTTAGCCAACTTCTCAAGTCGCTTATCCAGTGTCCAAAGCCTTGCCCCCGGTGTTATCAGGGTTGATGCCAGCAATGTAATATCGACCAGACCACATCCGAGGCCGTACAGTTTTTCATTTTCAATGAATGCCATCACTTCAATGATAGTGGCTTGATGACTCCGTGGTAACAGCCCCAGATCACCAAGGGTTCTCAGTCTTGGAGCCGGAGGTGTACCACAAGCTATCTCTGCAAGAATCATCGGATGAGTCAGAACCAGATCCCTGCACAGCAACTGGATCAACCCGTCATTCCTGTTTTTGAAATGGTCAACCCAGACGGACGTATCAACCAAAATAGTCATTATGCGGATGGCTCCTCGCGGCGGCGAGGGACTATCTGCATTTCAGGCGATGAACCGCCGAGCGAAGCCAGCCTTTTTGCTGCCTGCACCCGAATAAACGTTTTCACCGCTTCCCGGAAAATATCAGCCTTATCCATACCGGGATCGGCCATTTCCAGTGCCTGTGCATACAACATATCATCAATTGTGACTGTAGTTCTCATAACATCACCTCACGAGATTCACATATTGATGTCATTTTGCATCAGAAATAACATCAAAGCAATTAACAAGTAAAGAAATAGGAGCATTTATTGCGCGTCACTACAAGTAATCATCATATTGAATGAGTCACTGGGCACCACCATTTTCTCTCCTCGTTAGTGTCAAAGAAGGTATTTGCCTCCTCTGATGCCCTTAGTTGTCCGGCACAACAACGATCGTCCCATGAATCACGATAGATAACATTTCCTTCCGTATGTCGGATAAGCGCAGTCTGGCAACAGGCTGCGCTTATCCGACTAAGGGAGAGCAGAGGAGGTGCCGATGTGAACGTCGAGATGGACCAGCGGAGCATTTGAACAGAAACTTACGGTTTTGTCCTTTCGGTAGGCTCAGTACTCTAAGGTTCTCCATCAACAAAATAAGTGCCATTGTAGTGGTGGACAAATTAACCCTCGCCACGCCTCAACAGACAAAAGTCGCCGGGTAGTTGCTGGATATCGGCATCAAAGCGAGCATCACGGGTGTTACGGCGATAACGCTTAAAGATGCTGCTGACAGAATAACGGCTGACGAACGGGATCCTATTACTGCCCTGAGTCGCGCCGGGAGCCCTACCGTAACGGGCGACTATCTGAGTTCACTGCAGGATAAGTCTGCGCCTGCACATACCGGGAACACTCAGCTAGCGGATACCACTCTTCGCAATACAGCAGGTGTGACGGATACCAGTATAAAGGCTACAATTACCCCGATACCTGATGGGCCGGGTAGGGATGATTTGGCTTATCTGGCAGAAGATAACCAATATGTACCAAGCCCTAAGCATGCTCTTGGTGGATGGGGAACACCAATGGATTTAAGTGATACCAAAGCTCAAGAAGTATTAAATAATTCGATACAGGGAGGCAAGCAGCGTTATGGTATTACAGATGGAAAACTTTATGAGTTCCAACCAGATAATGTTGGTGGCTGGCATGGTTACCCTATTTCGGGTACTGAAGCACCACCAAAAATTTTACCTAGTGCGCCGTAAAGCCCCGTCCTTCAGGGCGGGGATATAAGGCGCGGTTTTCCGACTAACCTGGTGTTTGCTGTTGCTCGATGTATTGCCGAATGATCGAAATCGGCGCACCACCGCAACTACTTGCAAAATAACTCGGTGTCCACAGAACGCCTTTGTAGTAATAGCGTAAGGCGATATCTGGCCGGTCACGGCGAAGCAGCCTGCTGGATACACCTTTAAGACTGTTGACCAGATTTGATATTGCCAGCTTTGGCGGATAATTGATCAGCAAATGCACGTGATCGCATTCTCCGTCCATGTCAACCCGTTCAACATCAAAATCAGCACATACGCTGGCAAAATAGCTGCGTAGCTTTTCGATGGCATCAAGATCAAATATCTTTCGTCGATATTTGGTGACGAATACCAAGTGAACGTGCATCAGGAAAACGCAGTGTCTTCCGCATCGAATATCAGTTTCTTTTGTCATAGACCAAAGTATAATTATGGTCATGAAATGACTTCAAGCCTTTAAATTTCAGTTAAGACCAAATGATCAGCAGGAGCGTGATATGCGGCGCTTTGCTGGGGCTTGTCGCTTCATTTTTAACCGTGCGCTGGCACTTCAGAATGAGAACCATGAGGCGGGAAATAAGTATATTCCCTATACAAAAATGACTTCATGGCTAATCGGTTGGAAGGCAGAGCCTGAAACGCAATGGCTGAAAGAATCACCCTCGCAGCCGTTGCAGCAGTCACTGAAAGATCTGGAACGCGGCTACAAAAACTTCTTTCAGAAGCGCGCAGCATTCCCGCGCTTCAAAAAACGGGGTCAAAACGATGCTTTTCGCTACCCGCAAGGCGTGAAGCTCGATCAGCCCAACAGCCGAATATCGTTGCCTAAGTTAGGGTGGATACGCTATCGCAACAGCCGTGAAGTCATCGGCGAAGTGAAAAACGTCACGGTCAGCCAGTCATGCGGCAATTGGTACGTCAGTATCCAAACGGAATACGAAGTGGCATATCCCGTGCATAACGCAAAATCGATGGTCGGAATGGATGCTGGCATCACAAAACTTGCCACGCTTTCAGATGGCACGGTATATCAGCCCGTCAATAGTTTTAAAGCAAGCCGCCGCAAGCTGGCAGTTCTCCAGCGACAATTAAGCCGTAAAGAAAAGTTCAGCGCAAACAGGCAGAAACAGAAGCGAAAAATCCAGCGTCTTCACTCGCACATTGCCAATATCCGGCGCGACTACCTTCACAAAGTCACCAGTGAAATCAGCAAAAACCACGCGATGATAGTCATTGAGGACTTGAAGGTCAGTAATATGTCAAAATCGGCAAAAGGTACGGCAGAGCAGCACGGACGAAGCGTCAGAGCCAAATCAGGCTTGAATCGCTCGATACTGGATCAGGGCTGGTATGAAATGCGTCGTCAGCTGGAGTACAAGCAGTTCTGGCGCGGTGGTCAGGTACTTGCCGTGCCTCCGGCGTATAGCAGCCAGCGGTGCGCCTGCTGCGGTCATACAGAGAAAGCAAACCGGACGACGCAAAGTAAATTTGAGTGTCTGGAGTGTGGATATACCGCGAATGCCGATGTAAATGGCGCTCGTAACATTTTAGCGGCAGGGCATGCCGTGTTAGCCAGTGGAGGGATGGTGCAGTCAGGCCGCCCGTTGAAGCAGGAAACCACCGAGGTGAGTCAGGCTCCGGTCTGAACGCTGTAGGGATCCCCGTCCTTTAGGGCGGGGAGGATGTCAAGAAAATACTGATGCTGATGATAGCCTTATCGACGTTATGTACGATTACCGGGAGTCACATTGTTTGAGATTTGCTTGCAGGGGAACAAATATTCCAGATATCTATATAGGGAAGAATAATGAGCGATACAAAATTTCACTGTATACACCTGCTGAAAAATGGCGATATTTTTTCGATATAGATAAAATTTTTTTAACCTTGCACGAAGTATCTCCTCATTAATCGGCGATACGCTGAAGATTGTTGCCGACCCTGTCTAAAGGGAAAGGATGAGCAGAGCTGATATCAGTGAAGGAATTCTTATTATCTGCAATAGTCGTTGATCGTAATGATAGAAGCACCCATCTGATGTAATTCGGATGGGAACTCCTTTTTAATACCCTACCCTCGTCTGAGCTCGGCCTGCAACCGGGCTCAGACTGTTTAGCTTCAGGCAGCTACAGACATCTTTGTAATAAATGAAAATGATAAAAATATCGTGATTAAGGCAAGAAGGGGTACTATCAGCGCCAGAATAACACGGCACCTGATACGCAAAGAGCGATGGAGCCACTCTGTCTCCTACTCGATGCAGGAAATAACCTTCTATGAATTCGACAATTTGGTTGGCACTGGCGTTAGTTTTAGTGCTTGAAGGGCTGGGACCGATGCTGTGTCCCAAGCTGTGGCGGCGTATGATCCTCTCTTTTACACAATTACCTGAATCTATGCTGCGTCGTTTTGGGGGTGGTCTTGTGGTTGCCGGGGTCGTTATCTACTATATGTTGAGTCATAGCGCGGGTTGACTAAAAATCATTCATAAGAATACTAATTAGTGCACTAAAGTGGCTGATCATCTTGGAAACCGATGATAGAATCCATTTTTAAGCAAACGGTGATTTTGAAAAATGGGTAACAACGTCGTCGTACTGGGCACCCAATGGGGTGACGAAGGCAAAGGGAAGATCGTCGATCTCCTGACCGAACGGGCTAAATATGTTGTGCGCTACCAGGGTGGACACAACGCAGGCCATACTCTTGTAATTGACGGTGAAAAAACCGTTCTCCATCTTATTCCATCAGGTATTCTTCGCGATAACGTGACCAGCATCATCGGTAACGGTGTGGTTCTGTCGCCTGCTGCACTGATGAAAGAGATGACACAGCTTGAAGACCGTGGTATTCCGGTACGAGAGCGTCTGCTGCTATCTGAAGCTTGCCCGCTGATCCTCGACTATCACGTTGCACTAGACGTGGCACGTGAGAAAGCGCGTGGTGCTAAAGCTATCGGCACTACTGGCCGTGGTATTGGTCCTGCTTATGAAGACAAAGTTGCTCGCCGTGGTCTGCGCGTGGGTGACCTGTTCGATAAAGCAACCTTTGCTGATAAACTGAAAGACGTTCTGGAATACCATAACTTCCAGTTAGTGAATTATTACAAAGTAGAAGCGGTTGACTACCAGAAAGTACTGGACGATGTCATGGCGGTTGCCGACATCCTGACCAGTATGGTGGTTGATGTTTCTGATTTGTTAGACCAGGCACGTCAACGTGGCGACTTCATTATGTTTGAAGGGGCCCAAGGTACGTTGCTGGATATCGATCACGGTACCTATCCGTATGTGACCTCTTCTAACACCACCGCAGGTGGCGTTGCGACAGGTTCTGGTATCGGTCCACGTTATGTGGATTACGTCCTGGGTATCATTAAAGCTTACTCTACCCGTGTGGGTGCAGGTCCTTTCCCGACTGAGTTGTTTGATGATATCGGTGAGTTCTTGTGCAAGCAGGGCAACGAGTTTGGTGCTACCACTGGTCGTCGTCGTCGTACCGGCTGGCTTGACGCTGTTGCCGTTCGCCGTGCAGTACAAATCAACTCCCTGTCTGGCTTCTGCCTGACCAAGTTGGATGTACTAGATGGTCTGAAAGAAGTTAAAATCTGTGTGGCGTATCGCATGCCTGATGGCCGCGAAGTCACCACCACTCCGATGGCAGCGGATGACTGGGAAGGTATCGAGCCGATTTACGAAACGATGCCAGGCTGGTCTGAAACCACCTTTGGAGTACAAGAGCGCAGTGGCTTGCCACAAGCAGCTCTGGACTACATTAAGCGTATTGAAGAGCTGACAGGTGTACCGATTGATATTATCTCAACCGGCCCGGATCGGACTGAAACCATGATTCTGCGCGATCCTTTCGACGCATAACAGGTTAAGGGGTGTGTTTAGCACACCCCATTTACCGTATTCCCCATCCTTTCATTTTCTCTTCCACAAATAAATTAGCGGGTCATTGCCTGGCTGGTTTATCATCGATATAACCGACAGATAATTCTGTATCATGTGCTTGTTCATCTAACAGATTGATGGTTATCTCTTGTTTTACTCGTTATGTGCGCCAGATTTGCATTAAAAACGTTGTTACTCATAGCAAAGATGACGGGTACGACTAAGGTTCACAATCAGAAACATCGCTTTAAAGCGAATAATAGCAATACGTTAGTCTTATGATTTCAGCGTAATGTGTGAAACAGGACAGATGTAGGGGATGAGCGGTTTATTTTGGGCCAGATAAACATGATCTGGCCCAAAATAAACCGGCACCCATTGCTTGATCCATTTTGCTGGAGCTAGCGCGATGCGTGCTAGGCTCGAGATGACAACGGAGGAACCGCAATGTCAAAAGATCCTTTTCAGGAAAGAGAAGCCGGAAAATATGAAAATCCGATCC
>CANRKT010000056.1 GCA_947631255.1 uncultured Enterobacteriaceae bacterium | reverse complement strand
AATTTTGCGAAAGGAAATAGAGGATCAGTAAACGAATATCGTTGGCGTCAAACAGCCGTTCCCGACGGTGGCGAGCGTGACCTTCCCCTTTGCCATGCACATGACGACCGTGGCCGCCAGAATGTCGTTCATGTCTGTCATGACAGGTAGAGCTATGATGATGTAATCGCATTAAAAACCTCCTATTTTTTATGCCAGTAGGCCACAGCACGCAGATAATCCGCGTCTAGACTGTGGGTAGCCAGCAGGTCATCGCTTAACTGTTTCACTTCCTCACCTTCACCGGTTATCCAGAAATAATAGTCTGTTGCCGGAACGGAAAGTGACTGCAGTTTTTCAGCGATAGATTCACGACTTAGCCATTCAATATGAGCATGACTGAACTCACTCAGATACTCCTGAGTTTGCGGCTGGCTACAGTTCACCAGCACCTGCACCGAAATATCTTTCGGCAATGAAAGTAACCGACGACGAACAGCGGGTAGCCCACTTTCGTCACAAACATAAAGCTGCCAGGCGTAATCTACCGGGACAACCAGTGAGCCTCTTGGGCCACCAATCATCAGCGTGTCGCCGGGCTTAGCTGATTCAGCCCACTGGCTTGCAATGCCGGCTTCATGAATAAAAAAGTCTATGGTGAGTTCATTAAGTGCGGCATCAAACGACAGGGGAGTGTAGTCGCGCGCTGCCGGACGTGGGCCGTCAGGCCAGACAATACCTTCGCGGGTGATTTCAGGCAGGACACATTTCTCGTTACCCGCGGGAAAAAAGACCTTCACATGATCATCAAAACCTTGTGAGGAAAATCCCGTCAGTTGTTCACCTGCCAGAATAATACGGTAGAAGCATCCTGCTATTTTTTGTTTGTTTTTTACCGTTAATTCACGGAATTTAAGCTCGTTTTTTACGCGTTTTGCGAGTTTCTGTTTGTTATTTTGCGTTGTCATTATTTTCTCTTTTGCGCCGTAAGATATATCACAGATATGTTTTATCACGCAGGAAGAGTTTTGTCTTTATAAAAAATGATTTTATTCAGTAGCGGTATCCGTCTGCTGATCGGGTGATAGATGATTGATAAATGCGGTCAGTAAAGGGATATCGGCCGGGGCCAGGGTCTGACTGTCGGCGTAATTCTGCGCCTGTATCAGCGAACACCAGCGCAGTTCGCTGTGACACAGCGGCATCGGAATACCCGTGAAGGTTGTCACATGCCAGGCGTGTAAGATAATCATTCTGTCCGCCACCTGGCACTGATGGCTGGCGACATAACGCCCAATCTCGGCAGCAATTCCCAGCTCTTCTTGTAATTCCCGGGCCAGTGCTTGGGGTTGGGTTTCATGGGTTTCGAGCTTGCCACCGGGAAACTCCCAGTAACCCGGCTGATCGCCGCTGTCCGGACGACGGGCCAGTAAGAGTTTTCCGTTCTGCTCAATAATCGCCGCAACAACATCTAATACTTTGGTCATGCAATATTTTTCCAGAAAAAGAGAGGTGATGGTGCTCAAACTGCCGCTAAGAATAGCTCAGTGATAGCACTGAGAAGAGCATTTTGTGAGTTATATCAAATTCATCATGTTGCAAAGTTGTTATTCTCTTTGTATCTTTCGAATGAAGGGTGATTTAATTTCAATCGAAACTCTGAAAGTTCAATTTTTATTTGGAGCCTACAATGGAAAACAACGTTATCCCGCCCCGTCTTCCCGAAGACTACAAAAACAGTATCCGTGAACTGAAACGGACATTACGTGAGCAGATAGGGGACGTGGAAGGTCTCTTTCAGCAGGTCTGCCAAAAAATTGAAACTGAAATCGCTGCGGCAAAGGCGGATGAAGCGCGTGATGGCACCGCATGGCCGGTGGTGAAGTGGCGAGATATTGCAGAGGGTAATATTAGCCGTGAAACGGTGGATCATATTAAACGACGGGGTTGCGTTGTCGTCAGACAAACCTTCCCGCGCGAGCAGGCGCTGGCGTGGGATCAGTCCCTGTTGGATTACCTCGATAACAATGATTTTGATGCTGTCTATAAAGGACCGGGAGATAACTTCTTTGGCAGTCTGGATGCGTCGCGCCCGGAGATCTATCCCATTTACTGGTCGCATGCGCAAATGGAAGCGCGTCAGAGTTTTCGTATGGCGTCGGTGCAATCCTTTCTGAATCGGTTATGGACTTTCGAATCGGGTGGTATTCAATGGTTTAATCCGGATGTCAGTATCAACTATCCTGACCGTATTCGCCGACGTTTGCCTGGCACCACGTCAAAAGGTCTGGGGGCGCATACCGATTCTGGTGCACTGGAGCGCTGGTTGCTGCCCGCCTATCAGAAAGTTTTCCATAAAATATTTAATAATCAATTCGATAGTTACGATCCCTGGGATGCAGCATGGCGACCAGAGGTGAATGAATATTATGCCGAAAACACCACCAAATGTTCGGCTTTCCGCACGTTTCAGGGCTGGACTGCGTTGTCAGATATGCAGGTGGGGCAGGGGCTGTTACATGTTGTGCCGGTACCTGAAGCGATGGCCTATATCTTACTGCGCCCACTGTTAGATGATGTTCCCGAAGATGAACTCTGTGGTGTCGAACCCGGTAAAGTGCTGCCGATTTCTGAGAAGTGGCATCCTCACCTTATTCAGGGATTAAGCAGTATTCCGGCAATTGAAGCCGGGGATTCTGTCTGGTGGCACTGCGATGTGATTCATTCTGTCGCTCCCGTTCAGGACCAGCAAGGCTGGGGCAACGTGATGTATATCCCGGCAGCACCGCTGTGTGATAAGAACTTAGCCTACGCACATAAAGTAGCCAGTGCTTTCCGTGAAGGACGTTCACCGGACGATTTCCCGCGTGAAGACTACGAGACGCAATGGAGCAACCGCTTTAGCGAAAGTGAACTCAATAATACGGGTCGCCTCAGCTTGGGTATTGATACCGTAGAACAGAAAAAATAGTGAGCTCAAAAATAGGCATGTCGGTTTTTTTTGCTAAACTGGCATGCCTTGCTCTGGATACCGAATGTTATGAATCCCCGTCATCAGCAAATTATTCAAGTTGTAAACCTGCGCGGTAATATCAGCGTCAGTGAGCTTTCCCAGCTGACGGGTGTCTCTGAAGTGACTATCAGGCAAGATTTGAACTTGCTTGAAAAAGAGAGCTATCTGCGCCGTACCCATGGTTCAGCCGTCGCGCTGGACAGTGATGATGTAGGTGCGCGTATGCAGACCCGTTATCAACTAAAACAAGTTATTGCTGCCTGTGCAGCCTCTTCAGTCAATGAGGGGGAATCCGTCTTTATTGAGGGAGGAAGCACTTGTGCGCTGCTGGCACGTGCACTGGCTGATCGTAGTGGGCTGACAATTATCACGGTCAGTCACTATATCGCTCATTTGTTAAAAGACAGCGCCTGCGAAGTGATTGTGCTGGGAGGGCTATACCAGAAAGAAAGTGCGTCGGTGGTGGGGCCGCTCACCCGTTTTTCATTGCAGCATATTCATTTCCATAAAGCGTTTATTGGTATCGATGGCTGGCATGAGCAAACCGGTTTTACTGGCAGAAATATGCTGCGCAGTGATGTGATTAATGCCGTGATGGAAAAAGAGGGGGAGAAAATTGCCCTCACTGACTCGTCAAAGTTTGGGCAGGTACATCCTTATCCACTGTCCCCGGAAATCCCTTTTTCACGCATCATTACTGATGATGCGCTGGCCCCAGAATATCAGCGTATCATCAGTAAACAAGGCATTGCTCTTAGCAGAGTGAGTGACGCAGAGGGATAATTAAGGTGTCTGCTGCTGCCTGGCTTCCAGCGAAAGAAACGCATTATCCAGATGAGCCAGATGTTGACGGCAGTGCGTGTTATCTATTGAGTGACTTCAGGATCCAGCGAGAAAGTAACGGCAGTGCACCTAACAGCGCAAACAGCAGTAAAATGCTGGGCGAGAGAACATCTTGTATACTTCGAATCTGACTCAGCTGGCGACCCGTACTGATATATAACACGATAGAGGGTAACAGACCGACCAGGGTGATCAGTGCAAAACGTATAATGGGAAAAGGCGTGAGCCCCATCAACAGATTAATCACTGAGAAGGGCAGGATAGGCACCAGTCTGACGGCAAATAAATAATATGAACCGTTACGAGCCATACCGCTATTCACTTTATCCATCATCGTACTAAATCGTCTTTGCACCCAATCCCGCAGCAGATAACGGCTGAGTAGCATGGCGATAACCGCGCCACTGGTGGCGGCAGTGACGACCAGCAGAGTACCTTCCAGTAAACCAAATAGTGCTCCGCCTAACAGCGAAAGGATCCGGGTGCCTGGAATAGAAAGCGCTGAAATAAGAAAATAAACTAAGAAAAATAGCGCAACAGTGGTCAGGGGATTATCCGCCTGCCACAGTTTGAGCTGTCCTTGGTAATGCTGCAGGTTCGCCAGACTTAACGTGCCTGGTGGCAAAGAGGTATAAATCACCACAAACAGAACGACAAATAATACCAGTATCAGGCTACGTACCATGCTGGTGCCTTTTGCTACCGATAATCCACATATTGTCGTTCTCCTCAGGCCTGATAAGAATATTACAGACTAAACTCTGCCCACACCGGAGCATGATCGGACGGTTTTTCCATACTACGGATTTGATAATCAATACCCGTTGCCGTACAGCGTGAAGCCAGAGGCTGGCTGGCTAACAGCAAGTCTATGCGCAGACCGCGGTTATCATCGAAGCCTTTAGAACGATAATCGAACCATGAGAACTGATCCTGTACATCGGGATTTGCATGGCGGAAAGTATCGACCAGCCCCCAGTCAAGTAAACGCTGCATCCATTCACGTTCTTCAGGTAAGAAAGAGCATTTGCCGGTTTTCAGCCAGCGTTTACGGCTTGCTTCACCAATGCCAATATCCAGATCGGTGGCACTGATATTCATATCGCCCATGATCAAAACAGGATTTTCCGGGCTCAGACGCGTTTGCAGGTAGTCTTGCAAGTCGAGATAAAATTTGGCTTTTGCCGGAAACTTGGTTTCGTGCTGGCGGCTTTCCCCTTGAGGGAAATAGCCATTAATCACGGTCAGGGGACCCAGTGGCGTCGGGATCTCCGCCATAATAATTCTGCGTTGTGCATCTTCTGCATCACCTGGAAAACCACGTGTTACTGAAAGCGGCTCTTGCTTGGTCAGCATAGCGACACCGTAGTGGCCTTTCTGTCCGTGATAAAACACGTGGTAACCCAGTTTTGCGACCTCTTCAAGAGGGAACATATCGTCATGAACTTTGGTTTCCTGCAGACCAATAACATCAGGCTGATGTTGTTCGACGATAGCCTGAAGCTGATGCGGACGTGCGCGCAGGCCATTGATATTAAAAGAGAAAAATTTCATGATAGTCGCCAAGTTATCCGTATAAGTGTTACCTGATAGTAACAGAAATCTTAGCAATATGCTGACAGTTAACCGCTGGCTTGTGCTCAAAAATGTGTTTGTGAGTCAGCAAAATATGACATTCATCGTTGATGGCATCGCCTTTATTGTGCATCTTTTTCGCCAGAATTTAGCGATTTCACCTTAAAGAGGCACTCGCATGTCGATAAATCCCGAAGTCGATCACAAATTCAGAATTATATTTTCCATATGCATAAAATTTCTTTTTATTGCACTGCCAGTCAACCTTTGATGTAAAATTATGCACTACCTATTCACTTTGTGTGCATAAGTAAGTTTTGTAACTCATTGATTTTTCTTCCTGATACTCATTTTATGCATTTTTACCACTGGTCGGCACAGATCCTGCAATCTACATTAGTAGCAAGAGAGTACATTTCGTTAACACAAATTAAACCCTTTGTTTACTTGGTGAGGTCATTATGTCGCAGCCCATTACTCGTCAGGATTTTGATTCGTTGATGATGCCTGTCTACGCGCCCGCAGCGTTTATTCCGGTACGTGGAGAAGGTTCAAAACTATGGGATCAGCAAGGTAAAGAGTACATCGACTTTGCCGGAGGTATTGCGGTAAATGCACTGGGCCATGCGCATCCAGCATTACGAGATGCCCTTGAGCAGCAAGCGAGTCAATTCTGGCATACCGGAAATGGTTATACCAATGAGCCAGCATTAAGACTGGCGCGTCAGTTGGTGGACGCGACCTTTGCCGATAAGGTCTTCTTTTGTAACTCCGGTGCAGAAGCTAACGAGGCCGCACTGAAAGTTGCCCGTAAATATGCCCATGACCATTTTGGTCCGGATAAAAGCGGTATTGTGGCATTCAAAAATGCCTTTCATGGTCGGACTTTGTTTACCGTGACGGCGGGTGGGCAACCCAGCTATTCACAAGATTTTGCCCCCTTACCACCCAGCATCAGCCATGCAATTTATAATGATTTAGCATCGGCAGCCGCATTGATTAACGATAATACCTGTGCCGTGATTGTTGAGCCAGTACAAGGCGAAGGCGGTGTCGTGCCTGCTCGGGCTGAATTCCTTCAAGGACTGCGTGAACTCTGTGATAAGCATCAGGCCGTGCTGATTTTTGATGAAGTACAAACAGGCGTTGGCCGTACCGGTAAGTTGTATGCCTATATGCACTACGGCGTTACCCCTGACTTACTGTCCAGCGCGAAGGCATTGGGGGGCGGTTTCCCTGTTGGTGCGCTGCTGGCGCGGGAACAGTTTGCTAGAGTGATGACGCCAGGCACACACGGCACCACCTATGGGGGTAACCCACTGGCGAGTGCGGTCAGTAATCGGGTTCTGGAACTGGTCAACACCGATGAGGTGCTGAATGGCGTGAAACAACGCCACGACTGGCTGGTTGACCGTTTAGAGCAAATAAACCAGCGCTACTCACTGTTTAGTGAAATTCGGGGCCTGGGATTATTAATCGGCTGTGTATTACGCGAAGAATATCAAGGTAAAGCGAAGCAATTACTGCTGCTCGCTGCTGAAGAAGGCGCGATGGTATTGATTGCAGGTGCCAGTGTTATTCGTTTTGCACCCTCACTGATTATCAGTGAAGCAGAACTCCAGCAAGGACTTGCCCGATTTGAGCAAGCTTGTGAACGTTTCCTCGGGGAGGGCCTGTCATGATGGTGATTCGTCCGATTGAATATCATGATCTCGCGGCATTGCTCGCGCTGGTTGAAAATACCGGGGGCGGGCTGACCTCCTTGCCCGCTGATGAAGCGACTCTGGCATCACGGATTGAACGATCAGTCAAAACCTGGGAAGGCACTCTGCCGCTGGCTGAGCAAGGTTATGTTTTTGTTCTGGAAGAATCAGTGAGCGGTCAGATAGTCGGGATTTGCGCCATTGAAGTCGCCGTGGGTCTGAATGATCCCTGGTATAACTATCGGGTTGGGACCCAGGTTCATGCCTCGAAAGAGCTGAATATCTATAATGCGTTGCCGACTCTCTTTCTGAGCAATGATCATACAGGCAGCAGCGAGCTCTGCTCCCTGTTTCTGGCTCCTGAATGGCGTAAAGAAGGAAACGGTTATCTGTTGTCTAAATCGCGCTTTCTGTTTATGGCGGCATTTCGTGAGCGATTTAACCATAAAGTGGTGGCTGAAATGCGCGGTGTTATCGACGAGAAAGGCTACTCACCGTTCTGGGAAAGTCTGGGCAATCGGTTCTTCTCTATGGCGTTTTCTCAGGCAGACTATTTGTGCGGAACCGGTAAAAAAGCCTTTATTGCCGAGCTCATGCCAAAGCATCCGATCTATACCGATTTTCTCTCTCCTGAAGCACGTGCGGTTATCGGTCAGGTTCATCCCCATACCGCGCCAGCGCGCAGCGTGCTGGAGTCGGAGGGTTTTCGTTATCGCGACTATATCGATATTTTTGATGGTGGGCCGACCCTGGAGTGTGATCTTGACCGGGTACGGGCTATCCGCAAAAGCCAGCTTCAGACCCTTGTGATTGGCCAGCCCGTTGAGACGAAACTGCCACTGTGTCTGGTGGCCAATGAAAACTATCACCAGTTCCGCACAATGTTAGTACATGCTGATCCGAATGCTGAGGTTCTGACAGTGGATGCAGCCACTGCCGACGCATTGAAATGTGAACATGGCGGCAAGATACGCGTGGTGCGCCTGCACCCGGAGGAGAAAGTAGCATGAGCAATTTTATCAATGGCATCTGGGTGAATGGACAAGGTGAAATATTACTCAAGCAAAATCCGGTTTCAGGTGAAGTGCTGTGGCAAGGTATGGCTGCGGATGAAGAGCAGGTTGTACAGGCTTGCCGTGCTGCTCGTGGTGCTTTTTCAGGCTGGGCAAAGCGGGGATTGAGTGAGCGCCAGGCTATCATTGAACGCTTTGCGACGTTGCTGGAAACGCACAAAGAACGGCTGACAGAGATTATTGCGGCAGAGACCAGTAAACCACGCTGGGAAGCGGCAACCGAAATTACCGCCATGATCAACAAAGTGGCTATCTCAATTAAATCCTACCATAGCCGCACTGGTGAAACGCATACGCCCATGGCTGATGGCGCCGCGACCTTACGCCATCGCCCCCATGGCGTGCTGGCTGTTTTTGGTCCCTATAACTTTCCCGGACATTTGCCTAACGGGCATATTGTCCCAGGTTTACTGGCTGGGAATACGATAATTTTTAAACCGAGCGAATTAACTCCACTGATTGGTGAAGAGGTAATGACGTTATGGCAGCAGGCCGGGATCCCTGACGGGGTGCTTAACTTACTGCAAGGGGGGGCGGCTACCGGACGCATTCTGGCCCAGCAAGCAGAATTGGATGGTCTGTTATTTACCGGCAGCGCTTCTACCGGTTATCAGCTGCATCGTCAGTTTGCCGGGCATCCGGAGAAAATTCTCGCGCTGGAAATGGGCGGTAATAACCCGTTAATTGTTGATAACCCTGCTGATTTGGATGGTGCTGTACATGTTGCCATCCAGTCGGCTTTTATCACCGCCGGACAGCGCTGTACCTGTGCCCGGCGTCTGCTGGTGAAAGAGGGGGCACAGGGTGATGCATTTATTCGTCGACTGGTGGAAGTGGCGGCGCGGATACAGCCCGGAGAGTGGAATGCCAGCCCACAACCCTTTATGGGCGGCTTGATTACCCCCTTTGCCGCAGAGCAGGTGCTGGTCGCCTGGCAGGCACATTTAGCCCGTGGTGGAAAGGCATTACTTGAACCGAAACTGGTGAGGGCAGGCAGCTCATTATTGTCACCAGGGCTTGTTGAATTAACTGACGTGGTCCCTGTTTTTGATGAAGAGGTGTTTGGGCCACTGCTGACGGTTTATCGCTATAGAGATTTTGATGAGGCTATTCGCCTGGCAAACGCCACTCGTTATGGTCTGGCCTGTGGTCTGATTTCACCAGAGCGAGAAAAGTTTGAACAATTACTGCTGGAAGCCCGTGCCGGGATTGTTAACTGGAATAAACCCCTCACCGGTGCAGCCAGTACCGCACCTTTTGGTGGTACTGGCGCTTCAGGTAATCATCGCGCCAGTGCCTGGTATGCCGCCGACTATTGCGCCTGGCCGATGGCAAGCCTTGAAAGCCCGCATTTTACTCTGCCTGCGATTCTTGGACCAGGGCTCGATTTTAGCGTCGAGGAGCCCGTATGAAAAAAGCGCGTGAAGCCAACTTTGACGGGCTGGTTGGGCTGACTCATCATTATGCTGGTCTCTCTTTTGGTAATGAAGCTTCGACCCAGCATAAAAATCAGGTATCTAACCCAAGGCTTGCTGCCCAGCAAGGGCTGGCAAAAATGAAAGCGCTGAGCGATGCGGGTTATCCTCAGGGGGTGATCCCTCCCCAGGAGCGTCCGAATGTGGCACTGCTGCGCCAGATAGGTTTTAGTGGTACGGATGCTCAAGTGGTGGAGAAGGTTGCAAAACAGGCGCCACAGTTATTGTCTGCCGCCAGCTCAGCCTCCGCTATGTGGGTTGCTAATGCCGCCACGGTAGCCCCGTCAGCAGATACCCTGGATGGCAAAGTACATCTGACCGTTGCTAATCTGAATAATAAATTTCATCGGGCCTGCGAAGCGCCGACGACTGAGCGACTGTTAAGCGCGATTTTTCGTGACCAAGCGCATTTCGCGGTACATAACGCACTCCCTCAGGTCGCCCTGTTTGGTGACGAAGGTGCGGCTAACCATAATCGTCTGTCGACAGAGTACGGTGACACCGGACTGCAGTTGTTTGTTTATGGCAGGGAAGATGCCCGGCCGCAGCAAGGGCCACAACGCTATCCGGCCAGGCAAACGCTGGAAGCGAGCCAGGCGGTGGCGCGACTAAATCAGGTGAGGCCAGAACAGGCCCTGTTTGTTCAACAAAATCCGCGGGTGATTGACCAGGGGGTTTTTCATAACGACGTTATTGCAGTCACTAATCGCAATGTCCTGTTTTGTCACCAGCACGCTTTTTTACATCAGGAAGCCCTCTACGCTCAACTACGTGAAAGGCTGCCGGGGTTTATGCCGATAGAAGTGCCCGCCGAGCAGGTTTCAGTGGCTGATGCAGTCAATACTTACCTGTTTAATAGCCAGCTACTCAGCCAGGATAACGGCAGTATGACGCTGGTACTGCCTGAAGAGTCCCGTCAGCACCCTGGTGTCTGGCGCTATCTGAACCAGCTCTGTGGAGCCGATAACCCGATTCAAAAGTTACAGGTTTTCTCTTTACAAGAGAGTATGGCGAATGGTGGTGGTCCGGCTTGCCTGCGTTTACGGGTCGTGCTCAGTGACGCCGAATTAGCGGCAGTGAATCCGGCCGTAATGATGAATGACCGTTTGTTTAACGCGCTTAATGCCTGGGTTGAGCGCTGGTATCGTGACAGGCTGACACTGGCTGATCTCGCGGATCCACTGTTATTGCGTGAAGGGCGTGATGCCCTGGACGAACTGACGCAATTACTGGATCTCGGTGCGGTTTATCCTTTCCAGCAATAACAGGGAGTCATATGGGATATTTTTTAACCCAGACGCTAGCGGGTGGTATGCCATCCGTGACTAGCGGGAGTAATAAATACGGGTCATGGCAGTGGTGGGATGAAGGAATTCTGACCTTTACGCCATGCCAAAAGACAGATCAGGCCTTGCTATTATCGGTGGGTATTCACGGGAATGAAACGGCACCAGTAGAGCTATTAATGCCCTGGGTGGATGATCTGCTGGCAGGAAAAGTGTCGGTTGCATGGCGTCTGATGGTGGTATTAGGCCATCCGGCGGCATTAACCGAACAAAAACGCTATCTTCACAGTGACCTTAATCGGATGTTCGGCGGCCGCTGGCAGGCATTTCCTGATAGTCCGGAGACTCAGCGAGCACAGCTGCTTGAACAGGCAGTGACGCGTTTCTGGAATGAAGGCCATGAGCCCCGTCGCTGGCATCTGGATATGCATACGGCTATTCGTGAATCATACCATCCGCGTTTTGGTGTGCTACCTTTCCGGGAGATGCCCTATGATCCAGAGTTTCTGGAGTGGTTAGGTGACGCAGGGCTTGAAGCATTAGTCTTTCACCAAAAGCCGGCGGGGACTTTCAGCCATTTTTCCTGTGAACATTTTAATGCCAGCAGCTGTACCCTGGAATTGGGGAAGGCAAGGCGTTTTGGTGAAAATGCACTGGAGACATTCGCCACCACCCAAGAGGCACTGTACGCTTTATTAGCCGGGGTCACCGCCACTCAAACGCACCAGCCACCGCTATATTATCGTGTCACTCAGCAAATCACCCGGACTTCAGATAACTTCATTCTGCATATGTCTGATGATACGCGGAATTTTACCCCCTTTACGCGCGGCACCTGTCTGGCGGAAGACGGTATTCACCAAAGCATCGTTCAAAAGGAGACAGAGTACGTGCTATTTCCTAATCCTAATGTGGCGCCAGGATTACGCGCTGGCTTAATGCTTGCGAAAATTTGAGTCTGATAATTGTACAAAAACAACCTCTGGATAAGTTAAGATAGAGGTTGTTTGCTACCTGTACTCGCACCTATCGGTGTTTTGTTGCAATTAATCGCCTGTTAATCCTTATTCTCTTCACAATCCGCGCACATTTCATTTTCTGCTTTCAATGATTTACCTGTTCCATCATTCCATTGACTCTCTACCGGATAGAATAGAACTCGATAAGCGGCAGGTGCCGTACAGGTAAATGAAGAAAGAAGGATAAGACTATGAAAAAAATTACAGCTCTCTTTGTGGCATCTACTCTGGCGTTAGGCGCAGTTAATCTGGTTCATGCGGCAGAAACTACGCCAGCAGATAATGCCAAAATGGATACACCAGCTAAGCATAAGCATCATAAAGGTGGGCGTGATGCTGTTCATGGCAACATGTTTAAAGGTCTGGATCTCACTGATGCGCAAAAACAACAAATTCGCACCATTATGCAAGAAAAACATGGCCAGATGAAAGGGACATGGCAGCAAGATAAACGCGGAATGCATGACTTAGTCGCCAGTGATAGCTTCGATAAAGCGAAAGCACAGGCACAGGTCGATAAAATGGCTGAAAACTACAAAGTACGTATGTTATCGCATCTGGAACACCAGAATAAGGTCTACAACGTTCTGACCCCGGAACAAAAAAAGCAGTTTAATGACAAATTTGAGAGACGTCTTACTGAACGTTCTGAGCGCCAGAGTAAAATGGCGGGCAATCAGTAGTAGCTGATAAAATTTGAGACCGTCAGCGCTGTCCATAATGCCGATTGATGCAGTGGACAGCGCTGGCGGTTTTTTTATACCGCGTAACGATCCCCGGGAAAAGAAACAGATCCTGTTATGGGTAACGCCGTGTTGCCAGCCAGCATATTAAGGAGCCCGCGACCACCATGATAACGCCTTGCCAGAATGGGAAGCCTGGACGCAAACCAAGCCACAAACTGGCCAGCAGAGCTGAGCTTACTGGCGTGAAGTAGGATGCGGTTGCCAGTAACGTCATATTTCCCGCCTGTATCCCACGATTCCATACCGAATAAGCCACCGCAGTAGAGACTCCCATAAACAGCAGTTGTAATGTGGGAGCAAGCGAAAAGCTGATAGCCGGCTGACTGGTGAGGGCATACTTTACCCACAGAACAACGGCAGTAGCGCAAAAAAACAGGTTCACGCCACTCTTACCCTCACTAAAACGGCGTGTCAGATTGCAGTACAGAGCCCAGGTTATCGCAGCAGTAAACGCCAGTCCATAAGGGAGTGGATTGATTTCAATATTGTGCCACATTGAGGCGAGTGAACCGCCACCGCTCTCTTGCATGACCAGAAATACACCGCCCAGAGTTAGCACCATGCCTGGCCATAACCAGAAACTGCTGCGCTGACCATTGACAAACAAGGACAATACAATGGTCAGACAGGGCCAGAGATAATTGATTAAACCGAGTTCAAGTGACTGAGAGCGTGTTTCTGCCAGACCGATAGCCAGCGCAAAGCAGATTTCATAACTGACAAATAAAATACCGGCGTAAAATAAATATTGCCGTGGTAGTTCTCTGATTTTAGGTAAGCCCTGGGACAGACACAAAGCCATTGCGCTGACGGTATAAATCAGTGCCGCACCACCGGTGGCTCCAAAATATTCACTGATACTGCGTAACAGACCAACTGAGGTGCTCCACAGGATGATGGCAACCAGACCAATAGCCGTCGCCCGAGAGGATGGACTCATAAAATTCTCTGATAAAACAAGACAGTCATTTAGCATGCTCAGGGCAGTGCTGACAGCCCTGAGCTGGAGTGGCTATTTTTTCCAAAAATCATCAAAGACAGTGATCGGTAAACGGCGTTTATGTTCCGTTTTCAAGTACCAGTTCTCAATGATTTTTTGCGTTGCTTCATCCAGGATTTTACCTTCGAGATAATCATCGATTTGTTGATAGGTAACACCGAGAGCAGCCTCATCTGGCAGCGCAGGGCGGTTATCTTCAAGATCAGCGGTTGGGGTTTTTAAATACAGATGTTCCGGACAATTCAGGGCTTTCAGGAGTATTTTTCCCTGACGTTTATTGAGACGGAACAGCGGATTGATGTCGGTACCACCATCACCATATTTAGTATAGAAACCAGTGAGAGCTTCTGCGGCATGGTCAGTCCCGGCCACCACACCTTGTGTCATGCTGGCAATGCTATATTGCACTTTCATACGTTCGCGTGCTTTTTCATTACCAAGCACAAAATCACTGACTTCAATACCCGCATCACGTAAGGCTTGTTCACTGGCCAGTACCGCAGCTTTGATATTGACGGTTAACACGCGGTCAGGCTGGATAAACTGGATAGCATCCTGACAGTCTTGCTCGTCAACCTGGATACCGAAAGGCAGACGTACTGCAATAAACTGATAACGATTATCGCCGGTTTCTGCGCGCAGTTCGCTGATGGCCATCTGGCATAATTTACCGGTGAGCGTTGAATCCTGGCCACCACTGATACCCAGCACCAGTGATTTGATAAACGGATAGGTTGCCAGATACGATTTTAAGAAATTCACGCTCAGACGAATTTCCTGGGCGCTGTCTATTTCTGGCTTCACACCTAATGCCTGAATGATTACCTGCTGCAGACTCATTGATACCTCCGGTTACGGACTACCTGCGATGTGCAAGTATAACCCCTTGAACAATAAAATTACCTGTTTGCTATTGAAACGACAAGTCGCAAGCGGTAGGTGCGGTATTCACCCGGTGTTTTTTTGCTATTTTGGGTGAAAATGTCATCCCACAGACATAATTTAGAGGCCAAAGAGCCAAATAGTTGAAAAAAAATGATATCTATTCCAAGCTTATAAGTGACATAGAGGCAAAAGACCAACAGATTAAGGGCTCATAATGAACAAGAAATTTGCAGCGTTGATCGGCAGCGCTGCACTTCTCAGCCTGCTGGCAGGTTGTACAGCCGACGATCGCCACAAAAATGTGGTCACTGAGCCGATGGTCAAAGATGTTAAAAAGGGAATGAGTCGCGATCAAGTGATGCAGCTGGCAGGAAAATCTTCCTATGATGAAGTCTCGATGATTCATGCTAAAGGAACGTGCCAGACCTATATCCTCGGTGAGAGTAATGGCAAAATCGATACCTATTTCGTTGCTTTGAACGATACCGGGCACGTGATGAATTCGGGTTATCAAACTTGTACGGAATATGACACCGAACCATAAGCGAAGAAATAATCCCGCTACGCCTGTCCCTCGGCCATCTTTGAGATGGCTGTTTTTTGTTCTCATTCAGCCAGCATCGGGGATAATATGGCGCTAACCGCGTCCTGTTCAAATGAATTGACGTTCTCAAGGCAAGGCTTGGAGCAACGTAAACGATTTGGTATATAGTATTATTGTCTCTTAAACTCATTGAACGATTGTCACTTATGAAACCACTGCGTCAAGCAAGCACCCGCCCCATTATTAGCTACAAGCCGCGTGTTGAACCCACCCCTCCGGTCCATGCCCGACGCGTGGAAGAGTATAACGATGTGTATCAGTTAGGGGGACACTACGTGGCTTTTGTGTTGCAGGGGGATGTTTTCAAGCAGTCGCCACTGTTTAATCAGCCAGAGTCTGCTAAGCGCTGGGCGAATCAGATTCGTCAGAATACTGATATCTGAAAAATGCTCAAGCATGCCTACCTTTTTGATGAGCTATCATAAAGTTATGGACTGAATAGTGAACGGCTATCCCTGTATCATCATGTTTAAGTGATACCGGGTCGTGATAGTTCTCTTCCGGTCGCAAAATCCTGTCTTGGGCATGGGACTATGTCATGAATGGTATTCGCTACGACAAAATCATTCTGGCTATTCTTAAATCTACGGGTAGCAGCTTCTACCTGGCGACCGCTCGACGTTGTGCATTAAAAGATTATTTCTCTATTTCATTCCTCTGGCTGCGCAGGCGAATTTCAGTGGTTTTCGTTTCTGAAGGTGAGGAACGAATATGCTTCAGAGAAAACTAATTCAATAATATGAAAGGGGTATTAGATTAAGTCAGAACCAGGTTGGATATCATAAAATAGTAGACTATTCATTATGATTTTAGGTGACGATATTTTTACCTTAACAATTTCGATATTCATTGGATGTGAGTGATACTTTTCAGAGGCAAGTCTGTCCGGTATGAATATTAAAAAAACAACAGAGACTAATAGCGATTTTAACAAGTAATTTCCGCGTAATCATTTTAGGATGTAACTGGGCTTACTTTAATTCACGTTTGCCTTCATCGATTGCTGAAATATTATGTATAAAGGAAAGTGTTATGTCGTTCAATGTCGGAAGTGGGTTGCTTACAGCACATATTAGTCATCATAGACTGCATGAAATAAAAGAAAAATCATCTTCACCGGAGATAAGTCTGTGGGAGAAGATCAAGTATTTTTTCTTTTCGACCCATCAGAAAGAGGCGCTTAACTGCATCCACAGGCTTTATCATCATGACGCTTTGCAGATGTCTGAACAGGATATTCGAGAGACCTTTATACAGCTGAGAACCTTAGCTGCACCGGGTTGTAGGAATAAGTTCGTTATTGACGAAAACCATTCTGAAGTGAGTTATAAAATCAATGACGAAATTATTCTTGCTGTTCCAAGAATGAACTATAATTCAATCTTGAACTCGAGTGATAATATTTGGTATGACTGTCTAGATGACGATAATATTTGGCATGATAGTCATGAAGAGGATGATATCTGGTACGACTGCCGTGACAGTGTTATTGATGACTCTCAGGAACAAATGCAGGATATGGTATTCGTAGAAGAAACAAATACAGACAAGGATGTGTCGTGGATAATTAATAATTCTGCTGAGGAAGAAATGTTAATGACAAATGGACAGAGGTTATCAGGTGATAGTCTTTATCTTCAGAGCGTCAAAACATTAATTCCCAAGATCCAAGATGAGTTGAGTAAAATGGGCAAGAAAAAAATCATCAAGAAATTGGGGGTGTTTAAATCAGTACAGGCTCAGAGAATCGCTTCGCGAATAGATAAAAAAATTCATAGCCAGATGATTGATAAAAAATCCCTGAAAAAAGATATCGATAATTTTTTAAAAATACCCGAAGTTATAAAATTAATACCCGCTCATATCACTGAAACAGATGAGTTCTCGATCATCTATCGACGTTGAGAATAAAATATATCAACGATAACCCCCTATATTAATAGCCTTGGTTATATCGATAATAAGACAATGGATAGCCTACTGACTGAGGGATTATTACGATTATCTCAATAAAACGCCCAGTGAGCAGTATGCTCACTGGGCAGAGGCAGGAAAAAATCATGCCATTTTTTGACTCATCAGATTAGCGCATCGGATATCTGCTAACGCTGAATAAGTTCGGCATCATCATCGCTGTTCAGAACCGACTTATCAGTCTGTTTCATCAACTGGCTGGTAATAGTACCAGCGGTCATTGAACCGTTCACGTTAAGCGCGGTTCTTCCCATATCAATTAATGGTTCAACTGAAATAAGCAGTGCAACCAGCGTGACAGGCAGACCCATTGCAGGTAAGACAATCAGTGCTGCAAAGGTCGCACCGCCGCCGACACCGGCAACACCGGCAGAGCTTATCGTAACAATACCAACCAGCGTCGCAATCCACAGAGGATCAAGCGGGTTGATACCGACCGTCGGAGCAACCATGACTGCCAGCATGGCAGGATACAAACCGGCACAGCCGTTCTGGCCAATAGTCGCACCAAAAGAAGCGGAGAAACTGGCAATCGACTCTGGAATACCCAGCCGGCGAGTCTGTGTTTCAACGTTTAACGGGATACTGGCCGCACTGGAACGACTAGTAAAGGCAAATGCCAGTGCCGGACCGGCTTTACGGAAGAACTTCAGCGGGCTTACACCGGTGAAAGCCAGCAGGACGCCATGAACCACAAACATAATTCCCAGTCCAATATAAGACGCCACTACAAAGCTACCGAGCTTAATAATGTCATCGATATTAGAGCTTGCGACCACTTTGGTCATTAACGCCATCACTCCATAAGGTGTCAGCTGCATGACCAGACGAACCAGTTTCATTACCCAGCTTTGAATCACTTCAATCGCCATCAGGGCACGTTCACCTTTTGGCGCATCGTCTTTTAACAGACGAAGTGCTGCAATACCCAGGAAGGTTGCAAAAATGACGACACTGATAATCGAGGTAGGGTTAGCGCCAGTCAGGTCGGCAAACGGGTTTTTAGGGACAAATGACAGAATCAACTGCGGCACGGTCAGATCGGATACTTTCGTAATATAACTTGACTCAATCGCTGCCAGACGCGCGTTCTCGGCAGTACCTTGAACCAGTCCTTCAGCTGTCAGACCAAACATATTGGTCACCAGCACCCCAACCAGAGCGGCTATCATGGTCGTAAAAAGCAGTGTTCCGATGGTCAGGAAACTGATTTTACCCAGGGATGAAGCATTATGTAGCTTTGCCACCGCGCTCAAAATAGAAGCGAAGACTAATGGCATAATGATCATTTGCAGTAACTGAACATAACCGTTACCGACAATATTAAACCATTGAATAGATTCTTTTAGAATCGGGCTGTCTGCACCGTAAACGGTATGTAAACCTAGACCAAGCAGTACCCCAAGCACCAAGCCAGCGAGAACTTTTTTTGCCAGACTCCACTGTTTTTTACGCGTTTGCGCAAGCAGCAATAGCAATACTACGAACACCACAATGTTCGCTATCAGTGGAAAATTCATTCCATATCTCCTTAATTATTATTATCCTGAATGACTCAAGCAGCTTGAAGGCGACTTGCCGTATTCAGAATTTATCCGTCATGCTTCAAGTTACCCGGGCGTTAGTGCCGTAACCCTGTCAAATCACAGTGTTTATCTGTGATCATCGACAGGATTTACAGGTAACTTGCATTATTCAGGATGGGTACGACAAAATATCATGCTGGATATATTATCAGAAGGCGATAGAGGCTCATATAATCAAAAGCAATTGATTATCCCCAAAAGCAATCAATCTGCCAGTTTATTGTTCAGGTCGGTAATATAGCAGACTGTTGAAGGTCGTTTGTAATGAGTTAATCATTTGTGAAGACCAGCGTATAACATGGTTTTCCGGCAAGGTATGCGGCATCCAGATGGCAAAACCGAATAATGCCATACAGAGTACTCGCTCTAGCTGGTTACCCTTTTGCGGCCTGATAACGGGAAAACGAAAACGCCAGCGGCAGGGCCAGAGTAAAGGGACACCTGCCGGTGTAAGCATATCAGCGATGATATGACTGATATAGCCGAGAACCATGCCCTGAAGTGCATCCGCCGGGATAACCCAGTCATTCGGTACTTTCAGCGAGAACAGTGCCAGACCAATAAACACTGCCAGCAAACTGTGGGTAAACCCGCGATGCCCGAACATGCGTGCAACCGGTTTAGAAACCCATTTTATCCGCTGGCCGAGGAACGATTTAGGATGGTCTATATCAGGTAACAGGCAAGTCAGAATGGCGGATGGAATAATATGCCACCAGTCCCCATTAGCGAGGACTGGCGTTAATTCCGCATTTTTAGCAAATACTGCAAGCGAAATAGAAAAAAGAAGATGGCCTTCCGCCGTCATAATACAACCCGAATAAGAACTGTCGATTTTCACAGTATAGGGTTTTTATACAGTATGCGAAAGAGGTGACGCTGTAACATTTAATCTTAAACGGGGAGGGACTTTCACCATCCACAGTATTAGCCCGTCAAATCCCTGGCGGTAAGCTGTTCCAGAGAGCTAATTTTAACCTCTGCCAGGCCCCAGCGTGGGTCCGAAAGGCTTTCAGTAATCGGCACGACAATAGAGCGCATACGTGCAGCTTTACTGGCAATCATACCGGTCACAGAGTCTTCCAGTGCGACACAATTAACAGGGGAAATATTGAGCTGGGCAGCCGCATTCAGATAGACCTGAGGATGTGGCTTGCTGTAGGGAAGATGTTCTGCCGAGGCGAGTGTATCGAAGTGATCGCGCAGATCGAAGATTTCCAAAACTTTTTCCAGCATAGGGAGTGGTGATGCGGAGGCCAGACCAATTTTCAGTCCCTGGGCTTTGCACAGTATCAGAGCCTCTCTTACGCCGGGTTTCAGTGGGCGTTGTTGCTCGACCAGTTCAACAACACGTTTAATCACACGGGCAGTCACCTCTGCACAGGAGGAGCCGGTCCACGGTATCAAACTAAACCACAAGTCCACGACGATATCGATGCGTAGCCCGAGGGTTTCGGGAAGTTCGTGGTGCCTGGAGGTATCCACCCCTAAAGAGGCGATGATTTCGTGTTCAGCCTGTTCCCAGAGGGGTTCAGAATCAATTAACAGACCATCCATATCAAAAATTGCCGCATGGATCTGGTGTGTACTTGCCATTAGAGACCTCCCTTAGTCCATATTATTCACGGGTTTGTTAACTTCAGACCCCAGACAATACAGGACAATGGCTCTTTTGCGAATTTAACCTGTAAAGCCTGGGCGAAAAGAGAGTATACAGGGTAGACTTTACCCGACATGTTACGTCTTAAATAAGGGGAGTTCATGACGTATCAACAAGCTGGACGTATCGCTTTACTCAAACGCATCGCCGGCTGGGTGATTTTTATCCCGGCGTTGCTATCTACTTTTATTTCTGTGTTGAAATTTATGTATGTGTACAGCGAAAAGCAGGTCGGTATCAATGCAGTGATGCTGGACTTTATCCATGTGATGATCGAGATGGTGCGTTTCAATACGCCTTTCTTGAATCTGTTCTGGGATAATTCGCCTCAGGTTGATTTTGTTCAACAGACAAACATGACTTTCTGGATTGTTTTTGCTCTGATTTTTATTGGTCTGGCACTGAAAGACTCAGGTGCCAGAATGTCACGTCAGGTAAAATTTGTACGAGAAAGAGTTCAGGATCAGTTGATTATCGAACAAGCCAAAGGAGAAGAGGGACTGAGCAAACAGCAACTGAATGCCAAAATTAATGTCCCACATCATACTCTGCTGGTTCAGTTTTTCCCGTTGTATATCCTGCCGATCATTGTATTGGTTGCCGGGTATTTATTTTTCCGACTACTGGGCTTTATTTAGCGGTTAACGGGACAACACTTGTTCCAGTGCATTATGTGCAACCGGAATATGTTCCCTGCCAAACACGACAGCCCGATTGAGCAGGGTATAAAGTTGGTAAATTGGCTGTCGTTCAATAAATCCAGGGGCTAGCGGTGATACGGACTGGTATCCATCATAAATATGCGGCGGTTGCTCTTGATGTAAGGGTAACATTGCTAAATCACACTCGCGATCTCCCCAGTAGCAGGCGGGATCATAGATAAAGGGACCGTCGGGTCCCTGCGCGCAATTATCCGCCCATAAATCACCATGTAACAGAGACGGTTGTGGTTGGTGGCTAGCCAGAGCCTGTTGCACAGTATCGACGATGGAATCGATATCGCCGAACACCATACCTTTTTCTGCTGCGAGTTCGAGTTGCCAGCCAATACGTTGTTCAGCAAAAAAAGTTGACCAGCGCCTCTGCCAGAGATTGGGTTGTAATGTCGTGGATAGCGCATTATCGAAGTCCAGACCAAATTGTGGCTGATCGCTCCATTGATGCAGTCGTGCCAGATGTTGTCCAAGTAAATAAGCATTGTGCAAATCTAAAGGCTTGGCCGGGAGGTACTCCAGTAACAGAAAACTGTTATCCCGTTCTGATCCTGTTGCCCAAACAGTAGGTACTCTGACGGTATTAGTGCGTGCTAATAACGCCAGTTGATCGGCTTCCGCAATAAATAACGGTAACATCTCATGATTATCACTTTTGACAAAAATCTCGTGTTTACCGTAGTGCAGATGCCATGCCTGGTGACTCTGGCCCCCCCGAATTTGCGTCGGTGCCGAAATGTCGGCTTCACCTAGCTGCTCGCTTAACAAACGACGAATAGTTTGCCACATATTGAATTCCTCTGCGGGTGACCGGATTATCAATAGATTATCGCGCTTAATGGTGACTAACCGCGACATCACGCACAGTTACCAAGTTTTTATCGCTATGAGATTTCTCGCGATTATTGCCTTTTCACATCAAACGTTGTTCATTCTGGCATAAGCAAGGGATAAAACCCTGTTTTTTATGTGCCTGTTTGGAGCAGGTTTTTGGACCGATGAAAGTGATCTAACCCTTACGCTTTATGATGTTATTGGGGGCGGTGCCTTTATTTATCACTATGAAAATAAAGGGTTTTTAATTTATGTCTGGCAAAAAAATGTTATTAAGATCTCATTGCTAAGTTTACAGGGCTTTTTTATAATTCACCGTCTTCTTGGCGTCATACACTATGGCTCTTGTGAAACAGGCTGAATCCTTGCGGTTATCTTTTTTTTGTGTTGTACGGATTAATAAATGAAGCTTTTAAAGACAGTACCGGTTGCACTCCTCCTGGCTGGAGGATCGTTTATCAGTCATTCTGTTTGGGCAGATGATTCGGTGTTCACTGTCATGGATGACCCCGCTACAGCCAAAACCGACTTTGGCGGTAACCTTAACGCTGGCTATCTTGCTCAGTCAGGAAACACCAAAAGTTCGACGTTGACTGCCAATACCAATATGACCTGGTACCAGCAGGTGACTGCATGGTCACTGTGGGCTAGTGCCAGCAACACGTCCTCTAACAACGCACGTTCCTCCGAAAAATACTCTGTCGGTGGTCGTGGTCGTTATAATCTGTCTGACAGTAACTATGTTTTTGGCCAGGTCAGCTGGTTGAGCGATCGTTATAACGGCTATCATGCCCGGGATATTTTTACCGCAGGTTATGGTCGTCAGATACTGGCAGGACCCGTACACTTCCTACGTCTGGAAGCCGGTCCTGGTGTGCGTTATGATGAATATGTTGACGGTGGCAATAAAACGCAGGCTTTAGGCTATGCATCCGCTATCTATAACTGGCAGTTCACAGATAACGCTAAATTTACTCAGGCCGTCTCGTTCTTTGGTTCTGAAGACAGTACTGTGAATACTGAAACATCAGTTGATGTTGCCATCAATGAGAATTTTGGCCTGAAACTCGGTTACTACGTGACATGGAACTCTGAGCCTCCCGCATCAGCACCTAATCGTACTGATAAGCGTACCCAGATCACGCTTGGTTATAAACTCTAGCCATGACAAGCCGGATACTGTCCGGCTTATTTTTATGACAAAAGTAAATCAACGGATAATATGGTTACCGGTTCTCAGTATATATTTCGGAAAGGTTGCTTATTGTCAGTTAACTCCCCTAATATAATCTAAACTTGCCAGTAAATGCAGTAAATTTGATTCTTTCTGACAAATAAACTGACTATTAATAACGCGTGATGCCTGGCTATAATTACGTGGTATTCAGAAAACTCGTTTATTGAGTAAGATATAAATTATGAAAATGTTAAGGTATATAGCGATATCTGGTCTGTTGCTGTCATTTTCCGCTGGGGTATTTGCAGGGCATCCAGCCAACACGGTTGTTGCCATTGAAAAAACAACCACGCCATACTTTGTTAATATCGTCAATGTCGGCTGCGATATGTTATCGCACAAAAATCTGACGTTGCGGGAGCGTATCAGTGTGATTGACACACAGATTTTACTCCCGAGTGAGTGTGTTGACTAACCGGGAAATCCCTTAATCGTTGTTTAAAACTGAGGGATGGTGTACCCATAGATTTATCCGGTGGTTAAATACCAGGTAAAGTTTCTATGGGTACGAGGTGTGCTAACTTATCTTGTTATGAGTCAGTAATGTGCAGAATATACACCTGTATGACTTAGAAGTTATATTTAACACCGAGCATCACATTGGTATTGTTATATCCCTTATGGCCTATCTGAGAGCCAATATTTCCCCATAAATTGATTTTCGGATTAAGCCTAGCGTCAATACCTACCTTCACTTCTCCAATATTGCGAGTGCCGGCCTGGGCGATGCGATCATCATCCATACGGACACCGAAGTCACGGGTATTATGCAGCCAGTTTACCTCTATAAAGGGTTCAAAATTACGGTCTTTATTTTTATCCATAATATGATGACCTTTTATCGATGCTCTGATCCCCAGTCGGGTTTGTATA
>CANRKT010000055.1 GCA_947631255.1 uncultured Enterobacteriaceae bacterium | reverse complement strand
CTTTTTTCATTTTGACCTCTGCAAATGTAAAGGCAGAAAATCTAATTATAGCTGTCTCATTTTAAGGGGAGTGGACAGGTTCATTTTCATTCGAGCTGCTGGAATTTTCCATTCTTTAGCATCAAAGTTGATTTCATCCCATCGAGCTTCCGCTGCTTCAGAAGGGCGTGAGATAGTCAGAAGTTGCCACATGAACAAACATCGAGTAGGCAAAATAATGTTGGCATTTCTCATTGTCTGCATCACTTGTGATAACTGATCTGGACGGATGCTAGGCATGTTCTTTTTCTGAGGTTTCTCAAAGGCCTTGCCAATATTGATACTGGGAACTGCATCAATAAGGCCCGTATTCTGGGCATAAATCATGACTTCATTTATTCGTTGGCAAAGGCGACGAACTGTTTCTAACGCGCCTCTGGCCTGAACTGGTTGAATTGTCTGAACTAATGTATGGGCTTTAATATCCGTGATATTTACCTTCCCAATCGTGGGGAAAACATCTCTTTCAAGTGAGCGCCAAATGTCATGTGCATAGTCCTCTGTGACGCTGGCTTTTTTGACGTTCCACCAACGCTCTGCAACCAGCAAAAATGTATTAGTTTTTGCCTCATGAGAACTTCTCACCTGTTCTTTTTGATGTTCCTGAGGATCAATCTCTTTTGCCAGTAACGCTCGGGATTCTGCTCTAAGTTTACGTGCATCTGAAAGAGATACGGCAGGGTAGGCACCAAAACTTTGTTTAGTGCGCAGCTTTGTCAGAGGTCGGTAGTAACGGAACTGCCAGAGCTTACTTCCGCTGGATTTAATTAACAGGGTCAGCCCGTCACCATCATACAGCTGGTAATCGGCATCTTTAGGTTTGGCGGCTTTGATTTCCGTATCGGTTAACGGCTTGGTTTGTCTTGCCATGAGGAGTCTCTGTGCGTTTAGGCCCAACAAAAACAATAGAGCTTTTCGTTGGGCCTATCAATGGGCCTAAAAGGTTCGGATTTAATTAGTTCGTTTCAGACTTCCCAGGACAAATTGCAGGCACAAAAAAACCCGCAAGGCTTGCACCATGCGGGTTCTTAGGACTTCATCGGATGACTCTGGTGATCACCGATGGAGAATTTGGTGGAGCTGGGGGGATTTGAACCCCCGTCCGAAATTACTACACTGTCGGCACTACATGCTTAGTCAAGTCTTTACATTCGCCTGGCAGCTGCGGGCTGACACGCCACTACCAAACTAGCCTGATTAGTTTTAGCACTTTAGCCCCAGGCAGGACTTCCATGCGATCTCTTTTGGGTTTGACTCCTCTTGATCCCCGTCTTAAGAGCGGAAGCTAGGGAGAGGAGGCTTCAAAGCAGGGTATTAAGCTGCTAAAGCGTAGTTTTCGTCGTTTGCGACTATTTTTTGCGGCTTTTTACGAGGCAAACCGCCCCTCGGCATGCACCTTGAGTTTCGCAAATCCCGTCGAATCCAGAATCAGCCCCAATGTGTAAGGCGAGTATAACAGATTTATTACCCGGCTGACTAGCGCCGTGCAGAGAATTACTCGCGTGCAGGTTATTGAATCACTTCTTGTTATCGGGGATGGTTAGAGTGTTTAAATACTGTGCATTATGGTGGTGTTTAACCCACGAAAGTCACTATTAACCCCATTCATTGATGGAGTATCCAGGAAAAGCAGGCCCGCCAGTGAAGGCGGGCTGAGTGATTAGCGTCCGGCGTGTTTCATAATGCGGGCTTTATCCATCGCCCATTCACGATCTTTCAGGTCAGTACGCTTGTCGTGCAGTTTCTTACCTTTTGCCAGGCCAATTTTAATTTTGCACCAGGCATTTTTCCAGTACAGAGAGAGGGCAACCACGGTAAAGCCGTCGCGGCTGACGCTACCGAATATATTATCCAGTTCTCTTTTATTCAGCAGCAGCTTACGCGTCCGCGTAGGATCGCAGACCACGTGGGTTGAAGCCACTGTCAATGGAGTAAAGGTCGCGCCGAACAGGTAGGCCTCGCCATTTTTAAAAATGACATAGCTATCGGAGATATTCGCTTTTCCGGCGCGCAATGATTTAACTTCCCAGCCTTGCAGCGAAAGACCCGCTTCAAATTCATCTTCAATAAAATATTCGTGACGGGCACGTTTATTTTGTGCAATGGTGGCTGAGCCTGGTTTGTGTGCTTTTTTCTTCGTCATAGTGCTGCTCAGTATAAGTCATCCAGGAGTTCAAAGACATCCCCGGGCCATGCACGAGGAGTAAGGGCTTATCTTAGCATGGCGGCAGAGAGTTTTTCTTTGCCTGCTGATAAATGTTATTATTTTCCGGATTTATGACTTCCGGGAATTGTTATGCCTCAAATTAGCCGTACAGCGTTGGTGCCATACAGTGCCGAGCAAATGTACCAGTTAGTAAATGATGTGAAATCTTATCCGCAGTTTTTACCTGGTTGTTCAGGAAGCCGGATATTGGACGAGTCCGCCAGTCAAATGATGGCCGCTGTCGATGTTTCCAAGGCGGGAATAAGCAAGACTTTTACCACGCGTAATATTCTGGTCAGTAACCAGAGCATTATTATGCAACTGGTGGATGGCCCGTTTCGAAAACTGATGGGAGGCTGGAAATTTACGCCAATTGGTGATGACGCTTGTCGCATCGAATTTCAGCTTGATTTTGAGTTTACCAATAAACTGATTGAGCTGGCATTTGGCCGGGTATTTAAAGAGCTGGCGGGTAATATGGTGCAGGCATTTACTATGCGCGCAAAAGAGGTTTACCGTGTCGCGTGAAATTCGGGTTGATGTCGCTTACGCGCTACCCGAAAAGCAGTACTTGCGTCAGGTATCTTTGCCGGAAGGGAGTACGGTTGAACAGGCGATTATCGCTTCTGGTCTGCTGACACTGCGTACCGATATTGATCTGAATAAGAATAAAGTCGGTATTTATAGTCGCTCAGTAAAACTTACCGATGAAGTACATGAGGGGGACAGAGTCGAAATTTATCGTCCTTTACTTGTTGATCCGAAAGAATTGCGGCGACAACGCGCCGAGCGTTCGGCCAAAAAATAATGAAAAAAAGGGGTGAGAAACACAGATTTCCTCCCCCTTTTTTCATACCCGGTAAGGGTAATTATTCGTTAGTCAGTTTCGGTCTGTTAACCAGGTCTGTCAGAACGCCATTGCTGTCAAAAGTCATGATCAGAGTCTGCTGAGTGGGTTTTTCATGACCAGGCTGCTGACGGAAAACATAGAACCAAGTATTGGTACCAAACGGATCGTTCATCAACGGTGTACCCAGAGTATAAGCGACTTGCTGCTGTGTCATACCCGTATGAATTTTGGCGACATCAGTGGGTGTCAGATAGTTACCCTGGTTGATATCCGGGCGATAGACCACTCGTTCCAGAGTGGAACAACCTGCGGTCAACATCAGAAGAGCCGCTGCTGCTACAGTCAGCATTTTACAACGCATAGTAATTTGATCCCTTTTCTGGCCCGAGTCGTACGTGGCACATTCATTTTATGCCGATGATAATAGACCTTTAATCAGTTTTAAACCTATAAGGCGTTCAACTCAGACCGCAAGAGTAGAAAAAAGTTAGTTAAAAAGCATCTGATATTACAGGGGAAATATTAAATGCTATTCTTTTCAACTCGTTAACCTCTGCTCACGGCATGCCAGTGATATCAGGCTGCCAGCAGTTCTTTTGCATTGGCAAGAGTATTACGCGTGACTTCGCTTCCCCCTAACAGGCGAGCCAGTTCTTGCAGTCTGGCACGTTTGTCCAGAGGTTGCATATGTGTTTCTGTCATTTCGCCGTCAGTTTCTTTGCTGACAAAGAAGTGATGGTGGCCGCAACCTGCCACTTGAGGCAAGTGCGTCACACACATCACCTGAGTAGACTCACCCAGTTGTCGCAGTAATTGACCGACCACGGCAGCGGTCGGACCACTGATACCTACATCCACTTCGTCAAAAATCAGGGCCGGCGTTTCCATTTTACGGGCAGTGATGACCTGAATAGCCAGGGCGATACGTGATAGTTCGCCACCCGAGACCACTTTCGCCAGCGCTTGTACTGGCTGACCAGGGTTAGTACTGACGCGGAAGTCGATTTTGTCGGCCCCTGTCTCGGTGAGCACGCTTTCGTTAAACTCGACTTCAATCACCAGAACACCGTGTGGCATTGAGAGGGTGTGCATACTGCTGGTGATAAGCGCTGATAGCTCTTCAGCATATTTAACCCGGCTGAGGTGCAGGGTGCGTGCCACAGTGAGGGCTTGCTGATGGTGATGAGCAACGGCTTGCTGTAAAGCATCCTGAGAGTCTGACTGTGCTTCCAGCTGCTGTTGTTCGTCCAGCAATTTTTGGTAGAAAACAGGTAACTCTTCCGGGGTGACATGATGCTTACGTGCCAGTGAAATCTGTCGCGAAATACGCTGTTCCAGCTCATAGAGACGATTCGGATCTAAGTCCAGTCGTTCACAGTAGTGTTGTAGCTCGTCAAAGGCTTCGGAAATCTGAATTTCCGCTTCTTCCAGTAACGTCAGAACACTGCTGAGTTTGTTGTCCATGCTTATCAGGTCAGTCATTAACTGGCGTACGGTATAAAGCTGACTTTGCAGATTGATCTCTTCGGCTTCACCGAGAATATTCAGGGCGTGCTGGCTGGTGGAGAGAAGCTGGCCGCTGTTCGCCAGGCGTTTATACTCTTCGTCGATAACTTCAAATTCACCGGCAAGCGGGGCAAATTCGTTGAGCTCTTTAAGCTGATAGTTTAATAGCTCAACTCTGGAAGCGCGCTCCTGAGCCTGCTGCTGATGCTGGGCCAGCAGACGGCAGCTCTGATGCCACTCGCGATAACATTCGCGCATTTGCTGCATAATACCCTGTTCACAGGCGTAACCATCTAACAAGCTTTTCTGATGTTCTGATTTAAGCAGAAGCTGATGGGCATGCTGACCGTGGATCTGGATGAGTAGCTGACCCAGTTCGCGTAACTGGGAGACGGGGACAGCGGTGCCGTTAATAAAGCCACGAGAGCGGCCGTCATGACCCACTACGCGGCGTAGCAGACATTCATTACCTTCTTCCAGTTGGTTCTCTTCAAGCCAGCGTAGCGCCGCTGGTGTATCTTTTAATGAGAAGCGCGCGCATAAGTCAGCGCGTTGTGCACCCCGGCGTACCATATCCGCTTCAGTGCGGCTACCGAGACACAACCCTAAGGCATCAATTGCAATAGATTTACCGGCCCCGGTTTCCCCGGTAATGGCCGTCATTCCCTGCTGAAAATCAATTTCAAGTTCGCGAACGATTGCAAAGTTACTGATAGTGAGTTGTGTCAGCATAGCCACCTCTGTATGAAAAACCGTAACTGTGTTTGCATACAGTATAAACTGGTTTTATATACAGTAAAGTGGCAATGCTGATTTTTAAAATAATTTTTTTGACCAACCCAGTTTTGAGCTTAAGGTATTGAAATAATTGTAATCTTTAGGGTGTATTAAGTTCAGGTGATAGTCACAGCGTCTGATTAGTACACTTTCGCCATCCTGTATTGGCAGGGAGATCTGACTGTCACAGCTAATTTCCAGATCGCTGCGCATATGCGAGAAGCGCAGACGAATAGTACTGTTGCTGTTGATCACCAGCGGACGTGCCGACAAAGTATGTGGAAACATAGGCACCAGGGTAATGGCATCCAGTGAGGGCGTGAGAATAGGGCCACCGGCCGAAAGCGAATAGGCTGTGGAACCGGTTGGCGTGGAGATAATCAGTCCGTCTGAACGCTGAGAGAAGGCAAACACCTCATCGATATACACCTCGAACTCAATCATATGGGCAATTTTACCGGGGTGCAGTATCACCTCATTGATGGCGGTGCTCAGACGCGTCGGGGTATCATGATGATAGACCTGCGCTTCCAGTAAAAAACGTTGTTCGGTGAAGTAATGTCCTTCCAGCACAGCAGACAGTTGCTGATGAGCGTTATCAGGGTCGAGATCGGTCAAAAAGCCTAAATTACCGCGATTGATGCCAATTACTTTAATATCGTAGCGCGCCAGTACGCGTGCTGCGCCAAGCATATTACCGTCACCACCGACCACAACGGCTAAGTCAGCCTGCTGGCCAATCTCTGCCAGAGTACCGGTTTTCACCTGAGTAAGATTTAGGTCATGAGCTATTTGTTGTTCTACAATAACTTCATAGCCTTCACTGTGTAGCCAGCGATACAGCATTTCATGCGTTGTCAGGGCTGTAGGATGTCTCGGATGCCCGACAATACCGATACAGTTGAAATGTTTGTTCATTATCCATCTTGTCCTTAATCACCGATGTTACTGCGACAATATGTCAGGTTCCCTTGAAACCCTGAAACAGATCCCCATAATAAGCGAACCAGCGAGATTAATGCTAAACACGCGGAGAATTTCATGAGTAGTAAAGAACAGAAAATACCAGATGAGCAAGTTTCAGACGAAATGGTAACAGAACATCACGATGATATTGAAGCCGTTAACGGTGCCAATACAGCGGATCAACAAGACGACCAGATTGCGACTTTGCAAGCTCAACTGGCGGAAGTTGAGCAGCGCGAGCGTGATAGCGTGCTGCGCACTAAAGCTGAAATGGAAAATCTGCGTCGCCGTACTGAGTTAGATATCGAAAAAGCACATAAATTTGCGCTCGATAAATTTGTTAACGAGCTACTGCCGGTTATCGACAATCTCGATCGTGCTCTTGAAGTCGCGGATAAAAGCAATGCGGATATCGCGCCGATGATTGAAGGTGTCGAGTTGACACAGAAATCGATGATTGATGTGATACGCAAATTTGGTGTTGAAGTGGTTGGCGAAACTAACGTTCCGTTTAATCCAGATATACACCAGGCTATCGCTATGGTTGAGTCTGACGATGTTGCAGCGAATAATGTCCTGATGGTAATGCAAAAGGGCTATATCCTGAATGGTCGTACTCTGCGTGCTGCAATGGTCTCTGTCGCTAAAGCGAAAGCTTAAACCAGGGCAGTGAGCACGGCATCATGCCAGTGCCGGTATTATCAAGCCAGCCAGATTAAGGCTGGCTTTTTTGTGCCGCGGATGAGTGAGCGGGGGAGAGCGAGCTGACGGGGATGATACGCACTTGTTTAATCATATTATCCTGCACATCGAGGATCTCAATCAGGTACTGAGAGAGATGAACCTGGGTGCCAACGGCCGGAATATCTTCGATGGCCTCCAGCAGCATACCGTTGACGGTACGCGCTTCTTCTTCGGGTAATGTCCAGCTAAAGGCTTTGTTAAGCTCTCGCACACTCGCAGTCCCTTCGATAATGACCGAACCATCTTTTTGTGGATGGACTTCTTCGGCCAGAGTAGGCGACATAGAAGTGGTAAAGTCACCGACAATCTCTTCCAGAATATCTTCAACCGTCACCAGGCCTTGAATATCACCGTATTCATTGACGACCAGGCCGACTTTCTTTTTATTCCGCTGAAACTTCACGAGCTGCGTACTCAGTGGAGTTCCTTCCGGGATAAAATAAATCTCATCGGCGGCTCGCAACATAGTTTCTTTGTTGAACTCATTTTTTTCTGTCATGAGCCGATAGGCTTCACGCAGCCGCAACATGCCTATGGCATCATCTAAGGACTCACGGTAAAGCACGATCCGCCCATGGGGGGAGTGGGTAAGCTGGCGTGCTATGGCTTTCCATTCATCGTTAATGTCGATCCCGACGATTTCATTACGCGGGATCATGATGTCATCGACATTGATTTTTTCTAAGTCCAGTACCGACAGTAGCATATCCTGATGACGACGCGACATCTGAGAGCGGGACTCGTTCACCAGAGTTCGGAGTTCATCTTTGTTCAGTGAAGTGGGCATTGCATTATCAATTCGGATGCCTATCAGACGCATCAATGCGCGAGTGATGATGTTCAGCAGCCAGACCAGCGGCATCATCAAAATCTGCAGTGGTTTTAATAATACGCTAAACGGATAGGCCACTTTTTCCGGATAAAGCGCGGCAATGGTTTTGGGTAAGACTTCAGCAAACACCAGAATGACAAAGGTCAGTATACCGGTGGCAATTGCCACACCCAAATTACCATAGAGGCGCATACCGACAATGGTGGCGATAGCAGAGGCCATAATATTGACCAGGTTATTACCAATCAGTACCAGGCTTATCAAACGATCAGGTTTTCGGAGGAGTTGTTCTACACGCAGTGCCGCGCGGTTTCCTTGTTTTGCTTTGTGACGAAGACGATAACGGTTAAGCGTCATCATCCCAGTTTCTGAGCCTGAAAAGAAGGCTGATACCAGCACCATGATGATAAGTGTAACAATCAGCGTGGTGGTTGAAATATGTTCCAAAGCGATATCCTTAAAACAATGACGCGTTAGAAAATAAACTCTTGCAGTACCCGGCTACCAAAATAGGCCAGTGTCAGAATAATGGCACCTGTCACGTTAAACACCACTACGCGGCGACCACGCCAGCCTTGATGGTAGTGTCCCCAGAGTAAAATAACGTAGGCAAACCAGGCAATAATGGACAGCGCCGCTTTATCAACATTTTCGATGCTGAATAGGTTTTTCATAAAGAATAAACCGGTGCAGAGCGTCAAGGTGAGCAGAACGACACCAACCTGGGTGATATGAAACATTTTTCGCTCAATCACCATTAAAGGTGGCATTTCACCATTAAAAACCAGGCGTTTATTTTTTAGCTGGTAGTCAATCCAGGCTAATTGTGAAGCGTAAAGTGCCGCAATGATAAGCGTCGCATAGGCAAATAAGGACAGGCCAATATGTATCATTACGCCTGGCGTTGCCTCAAGATGCGTGATGAATTCATTGGGCATAAATGTAGCAAATGCGAGATTAATTAAAGCGAAAGCATAGACAATCGGCAATAATAACCAGCCCCTGTCACGGGAAGCGACGATGGTCATAACGGTACAGATCATCAAGCTGACCAGCGAACCAATGTTCAACAGGCTAAGGTTTTGACCTCCATCTGGAGTGAAAATACGGGATTCCAGCGCAAGACTGTGGCTTATCAGCGCAATGACGGCTGATAAAATGGCAAAACGCCGCCAGCCACTGTTCTTCCTGAGCTGGCCGGGAATGATCAGCGCAAGGCTGAAAGAGTAAGTAACAAGGGCAAGAATGGCGAAAACAGGCATAGGATGTTGTTCATATTAGCCAGATAAGAAAAAAATCAGTATAACGTTACCTGTCGTCCGCTCCAACCGTTGGATAGCACCAGAGGCACTTCATGTTATAATCCATCAAAATTCTGGTTTGTGTCGTGAGATACGGCCTTAGTGATTATATTAGGCAAAATACAATGTTTGATAATTTAACAGACCGTCTGTCGCGCACTTTACGCAATATAAGCGGCCGTGGGCGACTTACCGAAGAGAACGTTAAAGAAACGCTGCGCGAAGTGCGTATGGCACTTCTGGAGGCTGATGTTGCCTTACCGGTTGTGCGTGACTTTATCAACCGTGTCAAAGAAAAAGCGGTTGGTCACGAAGTTAATAAAAGCCTGACCCCAGGGCAAGAATTCGTCAAAATCGTCCGCGCTGAACTGGTTTCAGCGATGGGCGAAGAGAACGCCAGTCTTAATCTGGCGGCTCAGCCACCTGCAGTGATACTCATGGCAGGCCTGCAAGGTGCGGGTAAAACCACCAGTGTCGCGAAGTTGGGTAAATTCCTGCGTGAGAAGCAGAAGAAAAAAGTGCTGGTGGTTTCTGCTGACGTCTATCGTCCTGCGGCTATCAAACAGCTTGAAACTCTGGCTCAGCAAGTGGAAGTGGATTTCTTCCCGTCCGACGTGCAACAAAAACCTGTTGATATCGTCAATGCTGCGCTGAAAGAAGCAAAGCTTAAGTTTTATGACGTGCTGTTGGTGGATACCGCCGGTCGCTTGCACGTAGATGAAGCGATGATGGACGAAATTAAACACGTCCATGCTGCGATTAATCCGGTAGAAACGTTGTTTGTTGTCGACGCCATGACTGGTCAGGATGCGGCGAATACCGCAAAAGCCTTTAACGAAGCCCTGCCGCTGACCGGTGTGATACTGACGAAAGTCGACGGTGATGCACGTGGTGGTGCGGCGCTCTCGATTCGTCATATCACCGAGAAACCAGTGAAATTCCTTGGTGTGGGTGAAAAGACTGACGCGCTGGAGCCTTTCCATCCGGACAGGATCGCTTCCCGTATTCTGGGAATGGGCGATGTTCTTTCCCTGATCGAAGATATCGAAAGTAAAGTTGACCGAGCGCAGGCGGAAAAACTCGCCAGCAAGATGAAGAAAGGTGATGGTTTCGACCTGAACGACTTCCTTGATCAACTCAAGCAAATGAAAAACATGGGCGGTATGGCGAGTATGATGAGCAAGCTACCGGGCGTCGGGCAGCTACCGGATAACGTCAAATCCCAGATGGATGATAAAGTTCTGGTGCGTATGGAAGCGATTATTAACTCGATGACGCTGAAAGAACGTGCGCAGCCGGATATGATTAAAGGTTCCCGTAAGCGCCGTATCGCGCAGGGTTCCGGCATGCAGGTGCAGGATGTTAACCGTCTGCTGAAGCAGTTTGACGATATGCAACGCATGATGAAAAAGATGAAGAAAGGCGGAATGGCCAAAATGATGCGCAGCATGAAAGGAATGATGCCACCAGGATTTCCAGGTCGTTAAGCTGTTTTAGATTGCTTTTTGCGCCGAAACGAGTAAAATTTTCGGGCTTTAATATAACACCGGGTTCGTCTCTCGACGGGCCCGGTGTTTTATTCACTATAGAGGATGTTATGGTTACTATTCGTTTAGCACGTCACGGCGCAAAAAAGCGTCCATTCTACCAGGTTGTTGTTACTGACAGCCGTAATGCACGTAACGGTCGCTTCATTGAGCGCGTGGGCTTCTTTAACCCAATCGCAAATGAAAAAGAAGAAGGCGTTCGCCTGGACCTGGATCGTATCGCTCACTGGGTTGGCCAGGGCGCAACCGTTTCTGATCGCGTTTCTGCGCTGATCAAAGACGCTAAGAAAGCAGCTTAATCTGTCACGGTGGTCATGATGAGCAATCAACTCGCTCCAAAGGTTCCTGTTAATCCAATTGTATTGGGGAAAATGGGCTCCTCTTATGGCATTCGAGGTTGGCTCAGAGTGTTTTCTTCCACCGAAGACGCCGAAAGTATCTTTGATTACCAGCCTTGGTTTATCCAGCGTGGTGGTCAGTGGCAGCTTGTTCAGCTGGAAAGCTGGAAGACCCACAATCAGGATCTGATCATCAAACTGAATGGTGTTGATGACAGAGACGCAGCGAATCTTCTGACCAATTGTGAAATTGTCGTTGATTCCTCGCAATTGCCAAATCTGGAAGAGGGTGACTATTACTGGAAAGACCTTATGGGTTGCCAGGTGGTTACTACTGAAGGATATCAGCTCGGTAAAGTCATCGACATGATGGAAACCGGCTCGAATGACGTCATGGTCATTAAGGCAAACCTGAAGGATGCGTTCGGTATCAAGGAGCGGCTGGTTCCGTTCCTCGATGGGCAGGTTATCAAGAAAGTCGATCTCGCTACTCAGACTATTGAAGTAGATTGGGATCCTGGTTTTTAGACCTCCGAAATATAACGGTAATCGTTCGAATAATGGGGATTGGCTTGTGTTTATTGGTGTTGTTAGCCTGTTTCCTGAAATGTTTTGTGCAATTACTGATTACGGGGTAACTGGTCGGGCTGTAAAAAAAGGCTTGCTCAGCGTTCAGTTCTGGAGTCCTCGTGACTTCACATACGACCGACATCACACCGTGGACGATCGTCCATATGGTGGGGGACCGGGAATGCTGATGATGGTAAATCCTTTACGGGAAGCCATTCATGCAGCCAAATCAGCGGCAGGAGAAGGGGTCAAGGTGATCTACCTTTCACCTCAGGGACGCAAGCTTGATCAAGCAGGCGTGAGTGAACTGGCTACCAATGAGAAGTTAATTCTGGTTTGTGGTCGTTACGAAGGGGTTGATGAGCGCGTTATTCAATCCGAAATTGACGAAGAATGGTCAATTGGAGATTACGTTCTCAGTGGTGGGGAGTTACCCGCAATGACGCTGATTGACTCAGTTTCCCGGTTTATACCTGGAGTACTGGGGCATGCGGCATCAGCCAGCGAAGATTCGTTTGCTGATGGGTTGCTGGATTGTCCACACTATACCCGTCCTGAAGTGTTAGATGGCATGGAAGTCCCGGCAGTATTATTGTCAGGAAATCATGCAGAGATTCGCCGTTGGCGCCTGAAACAGTCGCTGGGTCGCACCTGGCTCAGAAGACCTGAACTTCTAGAAAACCTGGCTCTGACTGAAGAGCAAGTAAGGTTGCTGGCAGAGTTCCAAAGGGAACATGCTAAAGCAACATAAACATGATGGGTATGGTTGATACCACCCAATACATCAGTTTACCCAGGATAAGAGATTAAATTATGAGCAACATTATTAAGCAAATTGAACAAGAGCAGATGAAACAGAACGTACCATCATTCCGTCCGGGTGATTCCGTGGAAGTTAAGGTATGGGTCGTTGAAGGTGCTAAAAAACGTCTGCAGGCATTCGAGGGCGTGGTTATCGCTATTCGTAACCGCGGCCTGCACTCTGCATTCACTGTTCGTAAAATTTCCAACGGCGAAGGTGTTGAGCGTGTATTCCAGACTCACTCCCCAGTAATCGATACCATTACTGTTAAGCGTCGTGGTGCTGTTCGTCAAGCTAAACTGTACTACCTGCGTGAGCGTACTGGTAGGTCTGCGCGTATTAAAGAGCGTCTGGGCGCATAAGACCAGTCTCACGCTGCATCCAAAGCGTGAAATGAAAAAAGGGGTTAGCCATGTGCTAGCCCCTTTTTTTTATCTTTATATCCGTTAGAAATATTGTTCCTACCCATAATTCTTTCAGCATACATTTTAGTCTTCAGCCTGCCTGAAATTCATACCAGAATTTTTCATAGAATAGTTCTTCTTATGCTATTGGCTTTCTCTGGCGCTATCGTTACCTAATGGAGTAGGCTAACGACATCCCTCTTCATTTATTTATGTAACGATAACTTTACGTATTATTGCAACAAACCCCCATTTGATGGGCTTAAAACCATCGGTGTAACGAATAATTTACGATTAATGGATTGCATTCTTTACTGGTGGTGGTAAGGTGTACACATTCTCACTGAGAAATAAATCGCAAATGAGCTTAATAAAGGACGACTATCATGCAACAAGACGCGCTGAATAATGTTCATATTTCTGACGAACAAATACTGATCACTCCTGGACAGCTAAAAGCTGAGTTTCCTCTGTCGGCGGAACAGGAAGCGCAGATTGAGCAGTCCCGACAGACTATTTCTGACATTATCGCGGGCCGCGATCCGCGTTTGCTGGTGGTTTGTGGACCTTGCTCAATTCACTCACCTGAAGCTGCGATTGATTATGCTCGTCGTTTTAAAGTGCTTGCTGAGGAAGTCAGTGACAGCTTATACCTCGTGATGCGCGTTTACTTTGAGAAGCCACGGACCACAGTTGGCTGGAAAGGGCTGATTAACGATCCACATATGGACGGTTCCTTTGATGTTGAAGCGGGCCTGAAAATTGCCCGTCAGCTGTTGGTTGAGCTGGTTGACTTAGGATTACCATTAGCCACCGAAGCACTGGATCCGAATAGCCCGCAATACCTGGGCGACCTGTTTAGCTGGTCAGCAATAGGCGCGCGTACTACCGAGTCGCAGACGCACCGTGAAATGGCTTCCGGTCTGTCAATGCCTGTCGGTTTTAAAAATGGTACCGACGGTAGTCTGGGAACCGCAATTAACGCGATGCGTGCAGCAGCGATGCCACACCGCTTTGTCGGAATTAACCAGGCAGGGCAGGTCTGTTTGTTACAAACAAAAGGTAACCCAGATGGCCATGTGATTCTGCGCGGCGGTAAAGCACCAAACTACAGCCCGGAAGATGTCGCTCAGTGTGAAAATGAAATGCAAAAGGCAGGACTCCGCCCGGCCTTAATGATAGATTGCAGCCATGGCAATTCAAACAAAGACTTCCGTCGTCAGTCAGGCGTAGCTGAATCAGCGACTGCTCAGATTAAAGATGGTAACCGTTCGATTATTGGCCTGATGATTGAGAGTAATATCTTTGAAGGTAACCAATCATCAGAACAACCACGTAGCGCAATGAAATACGGTGTTTCTGTGACCGATGCCTGTATTGACTGGGAAACAACCGACAGTCTGCTACGTGAAATTCACAATGATATGAGTAAGGTACTGGCGTCACGCAAGGATTAAGAGGTTTTACTATGGTGATGGAGTTGACCGCACTGCGCGATCAAATTGATGAGGTGGATAAAGCGTTACTGGATTTACTGGCCAGACGCCTGCATCTGGTAGCAGAAGTCGGCGAGGTCAAAAGTCGCCATGGTTTACCTATCTATGTTCCAGAACGTGAAGCCTCGATGCTGGCTTCACGTCGTAAAGAGGCAGAGGCACTCGGCGTGCCGCCTGACTTGATTGAAGATGTTCTGCGCCGTGTGATGCGTGAGTCCTATTCTAGCGAGAATGATAAAGGCTTTAAAACTCTGCGCCCTGAATTACGTCCTGTGGTCATTGTGGGGGGCGGCGGACAAATGGGGGGGTTATTTGAAAAAATGCTCAGCCTGTCCGGGTATCAGGTTCGTATTCTGGAAAAAGATGACTGGGATCGTGCGCCGGAAATCTTGAATGATGCCGGAATGGTAATTATCAGCGTACCTATTCATATTACTGAACAGACGATTGCCCGCCTGCCTCCTCTGCCTGAAGATTGTGTACTGGTGGATTTAGCCTCAGTCAAAAGTGGTCCGCTTGAGGCCATGCTGGCGGCACATCCTGGACCCGTATTGGGTCTGCACCCGATGTTTGGCCCGGATTGTGGTAGTCTGGCTAAACAGGTGGTGGTTTATTGTGATGGTCGACAGCCTGAAGCCTATCAATGGTTTTTAGAACAAATTCAGGTTTGGGGAGCACTGCTGCATGGTTCCAGTGCCGTAGAGCACGATGAGAATATGGCCTTTATACAGGCATTACGCCACTTTGCTACTTTTGCTTATGGGTTCCATCTGTCAAAAGAAAATGTACAACTGGAGCAGTTACTGGCATTGTCATCACCAATCTATCGACTTGAACTGGCGATGATTGGACGTCTGTTTGCTCAAGATCCCCAGCTGTATGCGGATATTATTATGTCTTCCGATAATAACGTGGCATTGATTAAGCGTTACTATCAGCGTTTTGGCGAAGCCATCAAGTTACTGGAAGAAGATAATAAACAGCCTTTCATCGATAACTTTACCCATGTTGCTGACTGGTTTGGTGATTACGCAAAACGTTTCCAGAATGAAAGCCGCGTATTATTACGTCAGGCTAATGATAGCCGTCAGTAACGGCAAAGCATCTATTATTTAGCCAGCAGATATCCTGCTGGCTTTTTTTTAGAAAGGATGTGCTTATGGCTGAATTAAACCCTTTGTTCGACTATATCGGTCAGTTACCCGAGTGTCCGACCTGGAGTGCTGAGCAAGGTGCGCTGTACTGGACGGATATTCTGCAAAATGAAATTCATCGTTATCACCTGGCGGAGAAACGGCACTCAATTATCTCGTTTCCTGAAGAGGTTGGATGCTTTGCCCTGCGCGAGCGGGGAGGGTTTATTGTCGCTATGCGTAGTGGTATCTATCTGACCACTGAAAGCGGTCAGCTCACTCAGAAAGTGTGCGATAACCCCAGTAATCCCGCTCTGGCACGTTTTAATGATGGCGGAACAGACAGGGACGGACGTTTCTATGCCGGCACTTTCTGGGGGCCGGGCGATTATAATGGCGCGTTATTATGCCGGGTGGATAATAATCTTACCCCGCATGTTATTCAGCATAATATTCAAGGTGCCAATGGCCTGGCGTTTAGTCAGGATAGAAAATGGATGTACAGCTCTGACACGCCAAATGCTGTGATTTATCGTACGCCCCTTGATGAGCAGGGAGAGCCAGGTCAGCGCAGTGTTTTCAAGCGCTTTATTGCGGGTGAAGGTATTCCTGATGGTGCAGCGATGGATGTCGAAGGTCATTACTGGACAGCGCTCTATGATGGTTACCGTATAGTTCGCCTTTCTCCTGAAGGGGAGGTGACTGAAGAGCATCGGTTACCGGTACGCTGCCCGACGATGGTGTGTTTTGGTGGTAGCGATATGAAAACGCTGTTTATAACGACCACTCGTAAACATATGGATGCCGATGAATTAGCATTACGTCCACTGTCCGGGGCTCTTTTTACTTTACAGACCCAGGTTGCAGGACTGGCGAAAAGTGATTTCCGCGAAACCACTTAACACCAGGCCTGTCCCTTTCTTAATTACGTGGGGAGTCTGATACTCCCCACGTAATATTAAGTCGGGTTAACCGGGATCACGTTTTCACTCGGATAGCTGCCAAGCACTTTAAGGGAGCGTGTAATCGGACCCAGTTCTCGCAAGGCATTCTGAATCGCTTCATCTTTCAGGTTAGCTTGAATATCCAGATAAAACATCTCTTCCCAGGGATTGCCATAGATAGGGCGAGATTCCAGTTTACTCATAATCAGATTGTGATTACGGAGCACTAACAGTGCTTCAACTAGCGCACCAGCTTGCTGGCCGGTCGCCATCAACAACGTCGTTTTGGCGGGGACCTGGCTGGAAACATCGACTGCTTTACGCGCAAGGACGATAAAGCGAGTAATATTCTGCGTCTGGTTTGCCAGATTACGCTCCAGTACCTGAAGACCATAGAGTGCGCCGCCAGCTTCATTTCCCAGCGCGGCAACATGTGGTGAGTGACTTTGCGCGACTTTTTCCATTGCCGCAGAAGTACTTTCACAGTATTCGATTTTCCAGTGTGGGTAACGGTTAATGAACTGGCTGCATTGCTGGAAAGGCTGGGGATGGCTGTAGACAGTATGAATATTTTCAAGTTCAGTGGGGGTCGACACCAGTACACAGTGATCGATAGGGATGGTCATTTCACCGACAATCGACAAATGCGTATTTTGCAGCAGATCATAAATATCGTTGATAGAGCCTGAGCTGGTATTTTCGATAGGAACGACAGCTAAATCCGCCTGACCGGTTTCGACTTGCTCAAAGATATCCTGGAATTTAGCACAACCACTTTCGATAAATTGCTCAAAGTGACGCGCAGCATACTGACGAGCAGCCAGATGAGAGTAAGAACCTTTTGGCCCAAGAAAAGCAATGCGTGCAGACTGTGGATTGGTTTTATTGAGATGTTGTTGGAGCAACGCTTGTTGGGTAAGAACAGAGTCTTCAATGATCAGCTGATATAAACGGGTGATGTAGTGAGCGTCGAGCTGGTGCGTTTTGCCTAAAGTAATCAGATGTTCCAGCAGGTCTCGTTCCCTGTCTATATCCCTGACTGGACGATGAGAGTCCAGTTTTGCCCGACCCACTTCAACAGCAAGCGAACGGCGTTCAGCCAGCAGAGCCAACAACTTTTCGTCCAGTGCGCTGATTTTTGTGCGCAGGTTGAGCAACGGATTTATTTCGGTCATAACGCTACCTTTTTGATATCCATAAAAAAAGCCTCCCAAGTGGGAGGCTTGTCTGTTCGTCTTTGTATTCTTTTTCATACGACGGAACGCCTCCTGGTCAGGGAAACGTAAAAAAGAATGCGAAGAAAAACAGGTCAAGTTTCATTGTGACATTTCCAGTGAAGTTATGTAGTTAAACTACCTGCAATGTTTTCATGCTGTCAACTAAAGAAAGCAAAAAACGCGCCAGCGGCGCGTTTATCGTAGTAACTTATGAGAAAGCCAGCTTTATTCTTCTTCAGCCTCGGCTTCAGCTTCCGCTAAGGAAGCATCTTTTACTGAACTTGATGCACGACGGGCTTCACCCTTGTGTTGTAATTTATTAAGTTGTCGCTCAAGTTTGTTAATCAACTCATTTATTGCGGTATACATGTCTTCATTGTGTGCACTGGCTACCAGTTGACCGTTTGGAGTATTAATCGTTGCGTCGGCAACAAAGCCCTTTGGCTCTTTAGACAGCACGATATGCGGGTTAATAAGATGTGTTTGCCATTTATCCAGTTTAGCGAAACGTTCTTTGATGTGCTGCAGAATCGCCGGAGTAGTTTCCATTTGCTTACTGGTAATATTCATCGTCATATAAAGTGACCCCTTATTTTTCCCGTCTTGGTAACTTTAGCATACCTGCTCTAATGTCAAAGAATGTGATCTAAATCAACTTTTTTTGTCGTTTTTTGTCAAGGGAATTGCTTTGTGAGACAGGACATAATCTTTCTGCTGCGAGCTTGTAGTTCGCGTAAATACAGGTCATAGTCGATAGGTTTTATTGGCGCTGAAATGAAAATTGTTGCTGTAATAATGAACAGATAATACAGTTTAAGCATCGCTAACCCAAATAACCCTTAATTTCATTCAGGACTATTTGTTGAAGACTATGTTAAAGTAGGCGACAAGTAGTTAAGGGTACCCGGCAGTCATTTTTGACAGACTGCCGGGTACCGTTTTTAGGTCTTTTTAGCAAGAAACAGGCGTTATGTCTGGCTGCTATTTGTGGCGATGATTTTTGCGACTTTGTCGGCTTCGTTTATCAGCTGCATCTGGCGGTAAGCATTTTCCATCAATGGTAGTGCTTCGCGTGTTGCCTGGGTATCAGGATAATCACGCAGCATGCCGTCGGCCCGGTTAACAACAGCCACCCATGCACCACGTTTGGTGTAGAATTGTGCGACAGCCAGCTCAAATTTCGCCAGGCGATCTTTCAGGAATAGCATGCGTTTTGCCGCATCGGGTGCATACTGGCTGTTAGGGTAATCGCGTACCAGTATAGAAAAGTCATTAAAGGCAGCGTGTGCATGTTGTGGGTCCCTGTCGGAACGATCCACACCAAAGAACCCTTGCAGCGCACTATCGTCCAATGCCATATCCGTCAGACCTCGCATGTAAAGCACATAGTCGATGTTCTGATGGGTTGGATTGAGGCGAATAAAGCGCATGATAGCCGCTTGTGCTAAACCGAGATCGGCATTTTTATAGTAAGCGTAGATAAGATCTAGCTGCACTTGCTGAGAATACGGTCCGAACGGATAACGGTTGTCTAGCGCTTCCAGTTGCGTTATCGCTGCTTTAAAGTTACCGTCCTGCAACTTTTGCTGGGCCGTCGCATAGATTTCAGCAGGCTGGCTATCAGGAACCTCGTCCTTGGTACTGGAGCAACCAGCCAAAGCCAGGCTCAACGTGGCAGCTGCCACTAGATATTTTATGCGCGTCATGACGTTTGACTTTCCTAAGTGATGTTATTTCCGGGAGGGACAATGTTTCAGCTCCCGATAAAGACCAGCTACAATAGCACATTATACTAAACGGCATTGGCCGTAAAACCCAAGGTTAACGAAAGAAGCTGTCTATGGCACAACTAGTACAACTCACCGCAACAGTATTAGATTCGCAACTGGGTCAACGCTTAGATCAAGCTTTGGCCGAAATGTTCCCTGATTATTCACGCTCTCGTATAAAAGAGTGGGTCCTTGACAAAAGAGTCACTGTAAATGGCGTCATTATCGACAAGCCAAAAGAGAAAGTATTGGGTGGTGAAAGCGTTACCATCGATGCTGAAATAGAAGAAGATGTTCGCTGGGAACCGCAAGATATCCCACTCAATATCGTCTATGAAGATGAAGACATTCTGGTTATCAACAAACCCCGTGGTTTAGTGGTGCATCCAGGTGCCGGTAATCCGGATGGTACGATACTCAATGCCTTACTGCATCATTATCCGGCCATTGTCGATGTACCGCGCGCCGGTATTGTTCATCGTCTGGATAAAGACACGACCGGTTTAATGGTGGTTGCTAAAACAGTACCTGCACAGACGCGTTTAGTTGAGTCATTGCAGCTGCGTGAAATCACGCGTGAATATGAAGCGGTCGCGATTGGTCATATGACCGGTGGTGGTTCTGTCGAGCAGCCTATCAGTCGTCATCCGACTAAACGTACTCATATGGCCGTGCACCCAATGGGTAAGCCTGCATTAACGCATTACCGGATTATGGAGCATTTCCGTATTCATACTCGCCTGCGTCTGCGTCTTGAAACGGGCCGTACTCACCAAATACGTGTGCATATGGCCTATATTGATCATCCATTGGTGGGTGACCAGTTATACGGTGGACGCCCGCGCCCGCCAAAAGGCGCTTCTGAAGCGTTTATTCAGGAATTACGTAAGTTTGACCGGCAGGCTTTGCATGCAACCATGCTACGTCTTTATCATCCTATCAGTGGTATTCTGATGGAGTGGAATGCACCTATTCCTCAAGACATGGTGGATTTGATTGAAGCCATGCGTGAAGACACTGAAGCCTTCAAAGACCGACTGGACTGGCTATGACAAACTTGATTATCCCGCACTGGCCACTTCCACAAGGCGTGGCCGCTTGTAGCTCCACTCGCAGAGGAGGAGTGAGTTTATCTCCGTATGATTCACTTAACCTGGGAGCTCACTGTGGGGATGATCCTGAACATGTGGCAGAAAATCGTCGCTTATTTTATGCCATGTCCGGGCTGCCTGCTCAGCCAACCTGGCTTGAACAAGTTCATGGAAAAACGGTTTTAAAGCTTGAAGATGAACCTTATTTGAGTAAACGGGCTGATGCCTGTTACAGCAATACCCGAGGTAAAGTGTGTGCCGTTATGACGGCCGATTGCCTGCCGGTTTTATTTTGTAATACGGCAGGAACAGAAGTCGCGGCGGCTCATGCTGGCTGGCGTGGCTTATGTGCGGGAGTGCTCGAAGAAACGGTTGCCTGTTTTCATGATTTGCCTGCCAATATTATTGCCTGGCTCGGCCCTGCTATCGGGCCGGCTGCTTTTGAAGTAGGGCCTGAAGTGCGTGAGGCTTTTATTGCCGAAGATAAAAAAGCGGCCAGTTCTTTTCGCGCTTCTGGTGAAAAATACTATGCTGATATTTACCAGCTTGCTCGTCAGCGCCTGGAGAATATCGGGGTGGTCCGAGTATATGGCGGCGATCGTTGTACTTGGACCGAATCAGATGATTTCTTCTCATATCGACGTGAGGGAACAACAGGGCGTATGGCTAGTTTTATCTGGCTTAAATAGCCTCTCTGATTTCCATGAGCGCCATACCCCTTATATTTTATAGGCTATAAGCCTTGAATAATTGCGGTATGGCCTCATCTATTCTCCAGTAGCAAATTTGACCTATCTATAGGAGGAATTATGCGTCTGGACCGCCTTACTAATAAATTCCAGCTTGCCTTATCCGATGCCCAGTCTCTCGCACTGGGGAATGACAATCAATTTATCGAACCTCTTCACCTGATGAGCGCCTTGCTCAAGCAGGAAGGTGGATCGGTGCAACCATTGCTGACCTCTGTGGGGGTTAATGCAGGGCAGTTTCGTACTGCAATCGAACAGGCTTTAAGTCGTTTACCTCAGGTTGAAGGAACCGGTGGCGATGTGCAGCCTTCACAAGACTTGGTTCGAGTCCTGAATCTTTGTGACAAACTGGCACAAAAAAGAAACGATAACTTTATTTCGTCAGAGCTCTTTGTTCTCGCTGTTCTCGAGTCCCGTGGCACTCTGACTGATCTGCTCAAATCCGCCGGTGCGACACTTGCGAATGTGACAGCAGCAATAGAACAGATGCGTGGAGGTGAAAGCGTGAATGACCAGAATGCCGAAGACAGTCGTCAGGCATTGCAGAAATATACTGTTGATTTAACTGAGCGCGCGGAACAAGGGAAGCTTGATCCGGTGATTGGCCGTGATGAAGAGATCCGCCGTACGATTCAGGTATTACAGCGTCGTACTAAAAATAACCCCGTGCTGATCGGTGAACCCGGTGTGGGTAAAACCGCCATTGTTGAAGGGCTGGCGCAACGTATTATCAATGGTGAAGTACCCGAAGGTCTGAAAGGTCGTCGAGTTCTGGCGCTTGATATGGGAGCGCTGGTGGCTGGTGCTAAATATCGTGGTGAGTTTGAAGAACGTCTGAAAGGGGTTCTGAACGACCTGTCTAAGCAGGAAGGTAACGTCATCCTGTTTATTGACGAACTGCATACCATGGTCGGTGCGGGTAAAGCTGACGGCGCGATGGATGCCGGTAATATGCTGAAACCAGCATTAGCCCGTGGTGAACTGCACTGTGTCGGGGCGACAACGCTTGATGAGTATCGTCAGTATATAGAGAAAGATGCCGCGCTTGAGCGTCGTTTTCAGAAAGTGCTGGTTGAGGAGCCTTCTGTTGAAGACACCATCGCTATCTTGCGTGGTCTGAAAGAACGCTATGAACTGCATCACCATGTGCAGATTACCGATCCGGCGATTGTGGCAGCGGCGACCTTATCGCATCGTTATGTTGCGGATCGCCAGTTACCAGACAAAGCTATCGACTTGATTGATGAAGCCGCTTCTAGTATCCGGATGCAGATAGACTCTAAACCTGAAGAGCTCGACCGTCTTGACAGGCGTATTATTCAGCTCAAGCTTGAACAACAGGCACTGAAAAAAGAGTCCGATGAAGCCAGCCTGAAGCGCCTCAGTATGTTAAATGAAGAGCTGGAGCAAAAAGAGCGCGAATATTCGGTGCTTGAAGAAGAGTGGAAAGCAGAAAAAGCGTCTTTATCTGGCACGCAAACCATTAAAACGGAGCTAGAGCAGGCCAAAATAGCGATTGAGCAAGCGCGCCGGGTGGGGGATTTAGCGCGAATGTCTGAACTGCAATACGGCGAAATACCTGAGCTTGAAAAACAGCTCGCTGCTGCGACGCAGAATGAAGGTAAAATTATGCGTCTGTTGCGAAACCGTGTAACAGATGCAGAAATTGCCGAAGTACTGGCTCGCGCGACCGGGATCCCTGTTGCGCGTATGCTGGAAGGTGAGCGTGATAAACTGTTGCGTATGGAACAGCAACTGCATCAGCGGGTGATTGGTCAGAATGAAGCGGTTGAAGCGGTATCCAATGCCATCCGTCGTAGTCGTGCTGGATTAGCCGATCCGAATCGACCAATAGGTTCATTCCTGTTCCTTGGACCTACCGGGGTCGGTAAAACAGAACTCTGCAAAACGCTGGCAAACTTTATGTTCGACAGTGACGATGCCATGGTACGTATCGATATGTCAGAGTTTATGGAAAAACACAGTGTTTCAAGACTGGTGGGTGCGCCTCCGGGCTATGTGGGATACGAAGAAGGTGGTTATTTAACGGAAGCGGTTCGCCGTCGACCTTATTCTGTCATCCTGCTGGATGAAATAGAGAAAGCCCATCCGGATGTTTTCAATATCTTGTTGCAGGTTCTCGATGATGGGCGCTTAACTGATGGTCAGGGGCGGACGGTAGATTTCCGTAATACCGTGGTGATTATGACCTCAAACCTCGGTTCGGATCTGATTCAGGAGCGTTTCGGTGCTCTGGACTACGGCAGTATGAAGGATATGGTATTGAATGTTGTCAGCCAGAACTTCCGTCCAGAGTTTATCAACCGTATTGATGAGGTTGTGGTCTTCCATCCATTAGCTAGCAAACATATTGCTTCTATTGCCCAGATTCAGTTGCAGCGTTTATACAAACGACTGGAAGAACATGGCTACGATGTGACGATAACCGAGGATGCCCTGACATTATTAAGCGAGAATGGTTTTGACCCGGTTTATGGTGCTCGACCATTAAAACGAGCAATTCAGCAGCAAATAGAGAACCCACTGGCTCAGCAAATTCTTTCCGGAGAGCTGATCCCAGGAAAAACAATCAAACTGGAAGTCAAAGACGACCGTATTGTTGCGGTTCAGTAATCATAATTGAAAGTCTAATGGGTCCTGTTGGACCCATTTTGTTTGTTATTTGTTCTGAATTAAGACTGCTTTTGCTTTTTTGCTGGAAAAGTGTGCGGTTGATTAGAAATTTTAAAATAGGGGTTGTCAGCCTCAAAGAATTCCCTATAATGCGCATCCACTGACACGGAACAACGGTTACTAACCACCGAGTCAGTCGAAGGAAAGCGAAAATAAGCGCTTGACTTTGAAAGAGGAAAGCGTAATATACGCCACCTCGAGTTAGCAAGCGTAAGCAAGCAACTCACTGCTCTT
>CANRKT010000054.1 GCA_947631255.1 uncultured Enterobacteriaceae bacterium | reverse complement strand
TGACGGTCTGCGTTTCGCAATCCGTGAAGGCGGCCGTACTGTAGGCGCGGGCGTTGTTGCTAAAGTTATCAGCTAATCGCTTATAATATTTGACGTACCGTGCAATAAAAGGGCATCATTTGATGCCCTTTTTGTACGTTCTCGAAACAGAACCTGGCTCATCAGTGATTTTTATTTATAATCATTGCTGAGACAGGCTCTGGAGAAGATGTTATATACCGAATTGCAGCAAAGAGCCGTTCGGTTTGGTTTGCCTCGCTTACGCGGGGTAAAAATATTTGTCTGATTTACTGTGACAGGTTGGTTTATGAGTGCGAATACCGAAGCGCAAGATAGCGGACGCGGTCTTGATGTCATGAAATGGCTGATAGTCGCCATTTTGCTGATTGCCGCGATCGTGGGTAACTATATGTATCGCGATGTGAGTCTGCCTCTGCGGGCTCTGGTGGTAGTGGTTGTGATTGCAGTTGCAGGTGGTATTGCCCTGCTGACAGCGAAAGGCAAAGCAACTGTGACCTTTGCCCGCGAAGCAAGAACCGAAATGCGTAAAGTTGTCTGGCCAACTCGCCAGGAAACCTTACATACCACCCTGATCGTGGCAGCAGTTACCGCAGTTATGTCACTGATTTTGTGGGGACTGGATGGTATTCTAGTCCGTTTGGTCTCTTTTATTACTGGCCTGAGGTTCTGAAATGTCTGAAGCTCCTAAGCAACGCTGGTACGTCGTTCAGGCGTTTTCCGGTTTTGAAGGCCGTGTAGCGATATCGCTGCGCGAGCATATCAAATTGCACAACATGGAAGAGCTATTCGGTGAGGTGATGGTACCGACCGAAGAAGTGGTGGAAATTCGTGGCGGTCAGCGCCGCAAGAGTGAACGTAAGTTCTTCCCGGGTTATGTGCTGGTACAAATGGTGATGAACGATGCAAGCTGGCATTTAGTGCGTAGCGTGCCACGTGTGATGGGTTTCATTGGCGGTACTTCTGACCGTCCAGCGCCTATCAGCGACAAAGAAGTTGATGCCATCATGAACCGTCTGCAGCAAGTGGGTGATAAGCCACGGCCGAAAACACTGTTTGAACCCGGTGAAATGGTACGCGTTAATGACGGTCCATTTGCCGACTTTAATGGTGTCGTAGAAGAAGTTGACTACGAGAAAAGTCGCTTGAAGGTCTCTGTATCGATCTTTGGTCGTGCTACACCAGTAGAGCTGGACTTTGCTCAAGTCGAAAAGGCATAATTATTTGCTGATTTAAGCAACGATTAATTGTTGCACAAGGCGTGAAATTGACATACAATTTCGCGCCTTTTGTTTTTCGCGTATTGTACGCGTGAAATGTTTTATATCCACGGGGAGCCTTTTTAGCAAGGCGTTATAACCCACCAGAGGAAATTTACATGGCTAAGAAAGTCCAAGCCTACGTCAAGCTGCAAGTTGCAGCTGGTATGGCGAACCCAAGTCCACCGGTTGGTCCAGCACTGGGTCAGCAGGGTGTTAACATCATGGAATTCTGTAAAGCGTTTAACGCCAAGACTGAATCCGTGGAAAAAGGTCTGCCAATTCCGGTTGTTATTACCGTTTATGCTGACCGTTCATTTACCTTCGTTACTAAAACACCACCAGCTGCAGTTCTGCTGAAGAAAGCTGCTGGCGTTAAGTCTGGTTCTGGTAAGCCGAACACAGACAAAGTAGGTAAAGTGACCAGTGCTCAGATTCGCGAAATCGCGGAAACTAAAGCAGTGGACATGACTGGTTCTGATATCGAAGCGATGATTCGTTCGATTGAAGGTACTGCTCATTCCATGGGTCTGGCAGTGGAGGATTAAGAAATGGCTAAACTGACCAAGCGCATGCGTGTTATCCGTGACAAAGTTGTTTCAACTAAACAATACGATATCACTGAAGCTGTTGCCCTGCTGAAAGAGCTGGCGACTGCTAAATTTGTAGAAAGCGTAGATGTTGCTGTGAACCTCGGCATCGATGCTCGTAAATCTGATCAGAACGTACGTGGTGCAACTGTTCTGCCACACGGTACTGGCCGTTCAGTACGTGTTGCTGTATTTGCCCAGGGCCCTAACGCTGAAGCTGCAAAAGCGGCTGGCGCAGAGCTGGTAGGTATGGAAGATCTGGCTGATCAGATCAAAAAAGGCGAAATGAACTTTGACGTTGTTATTGCTTCTCCTGATGCAATGCGCGTTGTTGGCCAGCTGGGCCAGGTTCTGGGCCCACGTGGTCTGATGCCAAACCCGAAAGTGGGTACTGTAACGCCTAACGTTGCTGAAGCAGTTAAGAATGCTAAAGCAGGTCAGGTTCGTTATCGTAACGACAAAAACGGTATTATCCACAGCACCATCGGTAAAGTGGATTTTGATGCCGATAAATTGAAAGAAAACCTGGAAGCTCTGCTGGTTGCTCTGAAAAAAGGCAAACCTTCACAGGCTAAAGGCGTGTACATCAAGAAAGTTAGCCTGTCCACCACTATGGGTGCAGGTGTTGCGATTGACCAAGCTGGTCTGAACGCAGCGGCGAACTAATAATCGCCTTTACGCGGGCGCAAGAATGGTCTATTATCTTACGCCCGTTGCTTCACAACGTGAGGCACAAGAATTATTTCAGTGGTTGGAGCCTAGCCTTATCTAGGCCTCCGTCCAAGACCGCAGGTGCTTTGTAAAAAGCTTAATCTCCTGCGTAGACGGTGACAGAACCTGAAGAATATTTTTAGATAGTCTTTGGCTTGTTTCTGCTCACCGTATGTAGATGCGTTTATCCATTTTGGTTAAACGTGAAGTGAGTTCCGGGAATTTTTTCCCGGCTAAAACCCAGGAGCAAAAGCTAATGGCTTTAAATCTTCAAGACAAACAAGCGATTGTTGCTGAAGTCAGCGAAGTAGCCAAAGGCGCGCTGTCTGCTGTTGTTGCGGATTCCCGTGGCGTAACAGTAGGCAAAATGACCGAACTGCGTAAAGCAGGTCGCGAAGCCGGCGTTTACATGCGTGTTGTTCGTAACACCTTGCTGCGCCGTGTTGTTGAAGGTACTCAGTTTGAGTGCCTGAAAGACGCGTTCGTTGGTCCAACCTTGATTGCATACTCTATGGAACACCCGGGCGCTGCTGCTCGTCTGTTCAAAGATTTCGCGAAAGCGAATGCAAAATTTGAGGTTAAAGCCGCTGCCTTTGAAGGTGAGCTGATCCCGGCATCCCAAATCGATCGCCTGGCAACTCTGCCGACTTACGAAGAAGCATTGGCACGTCTGATGTCGACCATGAAAGAAGCCGCTGCTGGCAAATTGGTCCGTACTCTGGCTGCCGTTCGCGATCAGAAAGAGTCCGAAGCTGCTTAATTGCACTTCACTTTCTCTCGCGTTCGCTTACGTATAAACTAATTCTGATTTTCAGGAACAATTTTTATGTCTATCACTAAAGATCAAATCTTAGAAGCCGTTGCCGCTATGTCTGTAATGGACGTTGTTGAACTGGTTTCTGCAATGGAAGAAAAATTCGGTGTTTCTGCTGCTGCTGCTGTAGCTGTAGCTGCGGGTCCTGCTGAAGCTGCTGAAGAAAAAACTGAGTTCGACGTTATCCTGAAGGGTATCGGCGCTAACAAAGTTGCTGTTATCAAAGCAGTACGTGGCGCAACCGGTCTGGGCCTGAAAGAAGCTAAAGATCTGGTTGAATCTGCACCTGCTGCCCTGAAAGAAGGCATCAGCAAAGATGACGCAGAAGCACTGAAAAAATCTCTGGAAGAAGCTGGCGCAGAAGTTGAAGTTAAATAAGCCAACTCTTTTAGTTGCAGCCTGAGAAATTAGGCTGATGGCTGGTGACTATTTAGTCACCAGCCTTTTTGCGCTGTAGGGTATTAATAGGGTTTCACGCTGTTTGACTATTGATAACCTGACAATGTGAGTTTCTATCGATGACTTACTATACTGTGACTTTCTACGCCGGGAGTTCCGGGGTGAAGCACAATGAAATGATGTAAGCGTGATAGAAACAGGCATTGCGGGAAGTGTTCCACTTTCCGATCTACAAAATAGTGTTGCATAACTTGTCCCTTTCGATGGGCAGATGGGTCGACTTGTCAGCGAGCTGAGGAACCCTAATGGTTTACTCCTATACCGAAAAAAAACGTATTCGTAAGGATTTTGGAAAGCGTCCACAAGTACTGGACATTCCTTATCTCCTTTCTATCCAGCTTGATTCATTTCAAAAATTTATCGAGCAAGATCCTGAAGGGCAGTATGGTCTGGAAGCAGCTTTCCGTTCCGTATTCCCGATCCAGAGCTACAGTGGAAACTCAGAACTGCAGTACGTCAGCTATCGTCTTGGCGAACCAGTTTTTGATGTTAAAGAGTGTCAGATCCGTGGCGTGACCTATTCTGCTCCGCTGCGTGTCAAACTGCGTCTGGTTATCTACGAGCGCGAAGCGCCGGAAGGAACCGTTAAAGACATCAAAGAACAAGAAGTCTACATGGGTGAAATTCCACTCATGACTGACAACGGGACCTTCGTTATTAACGGAACTGAGCGTGTTATCGTTTCTCAGTTACACCGTAGCCCGGGCGTGTTCTTTGACAGTGACAAAGGTAAAACGCACTCTTCAGGAAAGGTACTGTATAACGCACGTATCATTCCTTACCGTGGTTCATGGCTGGATTTCGAATTCGACCCGAAAGACAACCTCTTTGTGCGTATCGACCGTCGCCGTAAATTACCTGCGACCATTATTCTGCGCGCTCTGAACTACACCACTGAACAGATCCTTGACCTGTTCTTTGACAAAATCACGTTTGAAATCCGCGATAATAAGCTACAAATGGAGCTTATTCCGGAGCGTTTGCGTGGTGAAACCGCCTCTTTCGACATTGAAGCCAACGGCAAAATCTATGTTGAAAAAGCGCGTCGTATTACTGCGCGTCATATCCGCCAGTTGGAAAAAGACGATATCAAGCATATCGAAGTTCCAGTTGAATACATTGCGGGTAAAGTTTCTGCGAAAGATTACATTGATGAGTCCACCGGCGAATTGATTTGCCCGGCTAACATGGAACTCTCTTTGGATCTGCTGGCTCGTCTGAGTCAGGCAGGACACAAACGTATTGAAACGCTGTTCACCAACGATCTGGACCACGGTCCATATATGTCTGAGACCGTCCGCATTGACCCAACCAGCGATCGCCTGAGCGCCTTGGTTGAGATCTACCGCATGATGCGTCCTGGTGAGCCGCCAACACGTGAAGCAGCAGAAACTCTGTTTGCGAACCTGTTCTTCTCTGAAGACCGTTATGACCTGTCTGCTGTGGGTCGTATGAAGTTCAACCGTTCTCTGCTACGTGATGAGATTGAAGGTTCCGGTATCCTGAGCAATGACGACATCATCGGCGTCATGAAAAAACTCATTGATATCCGTAACGGTAAAGGCGAAGTGGATGATATCGACCACCTCGGCAACCGTCGTATCCGTTCTGTTGGCGAAATGGCGGAAAACCAATTCCGTGTTGGCCTGGTACGTGTTGAGCGTGCGGTTAAAGAGCGTCTGTCTTTAGGCGATCTGGACACCCTGATGCCTCAAGATATGATCAACGCTAAGCCTATCTCTGCCGCAGTGAAAGAGTTCTTTGGTTCCAGCCAACTGTCTCAGTTTATGGACCAGAACAACCCACTGTCCGAGATCACCCACAAGCGTCGTATTTCTGCGCTGGGCCCGGGCGGTCTGACCCGTGAGCGTGCAGGCTTTGAAGTTCGTGACGTACACCCAACTCACTACGGTCGTGTGTGTCCAATCGAAACGCCTGAAGGTCCAAACATTGGTCTGATCAACTCCCTGTCTGTTTATGCACAGACTAACGAATATGGCTTCCTCGAAACGCCATATCGTCGTGTTGTTGACGGTATTGTTACCGATGAAATTCATTACTTGTCTGCTATCGAAGAAGGCAACTACGTTATTGCTCAGGCAAACACCAACCTTGACGAAGAAGGCCGTTTCGTTGATGACCTGGTCACCTGCCGTAGCAAAGGCGAGTCAAGCCTGTTCAGTAACGACCAGGTTGACTACATGGACGTATCTACCCAACAGGTAGTATCCGTCGGTGCATCCCTGATCCCGTTCCTGGAACACGATGACGCCAACCGTGCATTGATGGGTGCAAACATGCAACGTCAGGCCGTACCAACTCTGCGTGCTGATAAGCCGCTGGTAGGTACTGGTATGGAACGTGCTGTTGCCGTTGACTCCGGTGTAACTGCCGTAGCTAAACGTGGTGGTAGTGTTCAGTACGTTGATGCTTCTCGTATCGTTATTAAAGTTAACGAAGACGAGATGTATCCAGGCGAAGCAGGCATTGATATCTATAACCTGACCAAATACACCCGTTCTAACCAGAACACTTGTATCAACCAGATGCCTTGCGTATCTCTGGGTGAGCCAATTGAACGTGGTGATGTACTGGCAGATGGTCCGTCAACTGACCTGGGTGAACTGGCTCTGGGCCAGAACATGCGCGTGGCATTCATGCCATGGAATGGTTATAACTTCGAAGACTCCATCCTTGTATCTGAGCGTGTTGTTCAAGAAGACCGTTTCACCACTATTCACATCCAGGAACTGGCTTGTGTGTCTCGTGACACCAAACTGGGGCCAGAAGAAATCACCGCAGATATCCCGAACGTAGGTGAAGCGGCGCTTTCTAAGCTGGATGAGTCCGGTATTGTTTACATCGGTGCTGAAGTGACGGGCGGCGACATTCTGGTTGGTAAAGTGACACCTAAAGGTGAAACTCAGCTGACGCCAGAAGAGAAACTGCTGCGTGCTATCTTTGGTGAGAAAGCCTCTGATGTTAAAGACTCTTCTCTGCGTGTACCGAACGGTGTTTCCGGTACCATTATCGACGTACAGGTCTTTACCCGCGATGGTGTGGAAAAAGATAAGCGTGCGTTAGAAATTGAAGAGATGCAGCTGAAACAGGCGAAGAAAGACTTGTCTGAAGAACTGCAAATTTTTGAAGCGGGCCTGTTTAGCCGTATTTATGCGGTACTGGTTTCTGGCGGTATTGAAGCTGATAAACTAGATAAACTGCCTCGCGATCGCTGGCTCGAACTGGGTCTGGCGGACGAAGACAAGCAAAACCAGCTGGAGCAGCTGGCTGAGCAGTACGACGAACTGAAGCACGAGTTTGAGAAAAAACTCGAAGCTAAACGCCGTAAAATCACTCAGGGCGATGACCTGGCACCAGGTGTGCTGAAAATCGTTAAAGTGTATCTGGCTGTTAAACGTCAGATTCAGCCTGGTGATAAAATGGCGGGTCGTCACGGGAACAAAGGTGTTATCTCGAAAATTAACCCAATCGAAGATATGCCTTACGATGAAAACGGTACGCCGGTAGACATCGTACTGAACCCGCTGGGCGTACCATCGCGTATGAACATCGGTCAGATTCTGGAAACCCACCTCGGAATGGCTGCTAAAGGTATTGGTGAGAAAATCAACACCATGCTGAAGCAACACCGTGAAGTTGCAAAACTGCGTGAGTTCATCCAGAAAGCTTACGATCTGGGTACTGATGTGCGCCAGAAAGTTGACCTGAACACCTTCAGTGATGATGAAGTTCTGCGTCTGGCTGAGAACTTGAAGAAAGGGATGCCAATCGCATCTCCAGTATTCGACGGTGCAAAAGAGTCCGAAATTAAAGAGTTACTGACTTTGGCTGATTTGCCAACCTCTGGTCAGATTACTCTGTTTGATGGCCGTACTGGTGAACAATTTGAGCGTCCGGTAACCGTAGGTTACATGTACATGCTGAAACTGAACCACTTGGTCGACGACAAAATGCACGCGCGTTCTACCGGTTCTTATAGCCTGGTTACTCAGCAGCCGCTGGGTGGTAAGGCTCAGTTCGGTGGTCAGCGCTTCGGTGAGATGGAAGTGTGGGCGCTTGAAGCTTATGGCGCCGCGTATACCTTGCAGGAAATGTTGACCGTTAAGTCTGATGACGTAAATGGCCGTACCAAGATGTATAAAAACATCGTGGATGGTAACCATCAGATGGAACCAGGCATGCCGGAATCCTTCAACGTACTGTTGAAAGAGATCCGTTCGCTGGGTATCAACATCGAGCTGGAAGACGAGTAATCGTTGCTCAAAAGGTCCAGGGTGCCCGACTGATGTCGGGCATCACAGAGTGCTAACTCCGACGGGAGCAAATCCGTGAAAGACTTATTAAAGTTTCTAAAAGCGCAGACTAAAACTGAAGAGTTTGATGCGATCAAAATTGCTCTGGCTTCGCCAGACATGATCCGTTCATGGTCTTTCGGTGAAGTTAAAAAGCCGGAAACCATCAACTATCGTACGTTCAAACCAGAACGTGACGGTCTGTTCTGCGCTCGTATTTTTGGGCCAGTAAAAGACTATGAGTGCCTGTGCGGTAAGTACAAGCGCTTGAAACACCGTGGTGTTATCTGTGAGAAGTGTGGCGTTGAAGTCACCCAAACTAAAGTACGCCGTGAGCGTATGGGTCACATCGAGCTGGCTTCTCCAACTGCACACATTTGGTTCCTGAAGTCTCTGCCATCTCGTATTGGCTTGCTTCTGGATATGCCACTGCGTGATATCGAACGTGTACTGTACTTCGAATCTTATGTTGTTATCGAAGGCGGTATGACTAACCTCGAGCGTCGTCAGATCCTGACTGAAGAGCAGTATCTGGATGCGCTGGAAGAGTTCGGTGACGAATTTGACGCGAAAATGGGTGCGGAAGCTATTCAGGCCCTGCTGAAAGGCATGGATCTCGAGCAAGAGTGTGAAACTCTGCGCGAAGAACTGAATGAAACCAACTCAGAAACCAAGCGTAAAAAGCTGACCAAGCGTATCAAACTGCTGGAAGCGTTCGTTCAGTCTGGTAACAAACCAGAGTGGATGATCCTGACCGTACTGCCGGTTCTGCCACCAGATTTGCGCCCATTGGTACCGCTGGATGGTGGTCGTTTTGCGACTTCAGATCTGAACGATCTGTATCGCCGCGTGATCAACCGTAACAACCGTTTGAAACGCCTGCTGGACTTGGCTGCACCTGATATCATCGTACGTAACGAAAAACGTATGTTGCAGGAAGCGGTTGATGCCCTGTTAGATAACGGTCGTCGTGGTCGTGCTATCACTGGTTCGAACAAACGTCCTCTGAAATCTTTGGCCGACATGATCAAAGGTAAGCAGGGTCGTTTCCGTCAGAACCTGTTGGGTAAACGTGTTGACTACTCTGGTCGTTCTGTGATCACCGTAGGTCCATACCTGCGTCTGCATCAGTGCGGTCTGCCAAAGAAAATGGCACTGGAGCTGTTCAAGCCGTTTATCTACGGTAAGCTGGAACTGCGTGGTCTTGCGACTACCATTAAAGCTGCCAAGAAAATGGTTGAACGCGAAGAAGCTGTCGTCTGGGATATCCTGGATGAAGTTATTCGTGAGCACCCGGTACTGCTGAACCGTGCACCAACTCTGCACCGTTTAGGTATTCAGGCATTTGAACCTGTTCTTATCGAAGGTAAAGCTATCCAGCTGCACCCACTGGTGTGTGCGGCGTATAACGCCGACTTCGATGGTGACCAGATGGCAGTTCACGTTCCACTGACGCTTGAAGCGCAGCTGGAAGCCCGTGCACTGATGATGTCGACCAACAACATCCTGTCACCAGCGAACGGCGAGCCTATCATCGTTCCTTCACAGGACGTGGTCTTGGGTCTGTACTACATGACCCGTGATAAAATTAACGCTAAAGGCGAAGGCATGGTGCTGACTGGCCCGAAAGAGGCTGAGCGCATTTACCGTGCTGGTGTTGCCGAGCTTCATGCTCGCGTTAAGGTTCGTATCACTGAATATGAAAAAAATGAACAAGGCGAGTTCATCGAGAGCAGCAGCCTGGTCGACACCACAATTGGCCGTGCCATTCTGTGGATGATCGTACCTAAAGGCCTGCCTTACTCTCTTGTGAACCAGGCGTTGGGTAAAAAAGCGATCTCCAAAATGCTTAACACGTGTTACCGCATTTTGGGTCTGAAATCGACCGTTATCTTTGCTGACCAGACGATGTACACCGGCTTTGCTTATGCAGCGCGTTCAGGTGCTTCTGTTGGTATCGATGATATGGTGATCCCGGCTAAGAAAACTGAAATTATCTCTGAAGCAGAAGCCGAAGTTGCTGAAATTCAGGAACAGTTCCAGTCTGGTCTGGTAACCGCGGGTGAGCGTTACAACAAAGTTATCGATATCTGGGCTGCGGCGAATGACCGTGTCTCTAAAGCGATGATGGATAACCTGCAAACAGAAACTGTGATTAACCGTCAGGGTGAAGAAGAGCAGCAGGTTTCTTTCAACAGCATCTACATGATGGCCGACTCCGGTGCGCGTGGTTCCGCAGCACAGATTCGTCAGCTGGCAGGGATGCGTGGCCTGATGGCGAAACCAGATGGCTCCATTATCGAAACGCCAATTACTGCGAACTTCCGTGAAGGTCTGAACGTACTCCAGTACTTCATCTCTACACACGGTGCGCGTAAAGGTCTTGCGGATACCGCATTGAAAACAGCTAACTCCGGTTATCTGACACGTCGTTTGGTTGACGTTGCACAGGACTTGGTCGTTACTGAAGATGACTGTGGCACTCTGGAAGGTATCACCATGACTCCGGTTATCGAGGGGGGTGATGTTAAAGAACCTCTGCGTGATCGCGTTCTGGGCCGTGTAACAGCGGAAGATATTCTGAAGCCGGGTACTGCTGACATTCTGGTTCCACGTAACACGCTGCTGCATGAGCATTGGTGTGATCTGTTGGAAGCGAACTCTGTTGACAGCGTGAAAGTACGTTCTGTTGTAGGTTGTGAAACCGACTTCGGCGTGTGTGCTCACTGCTATGGTCGTGACCTGGCTCGTGGTCATATCATCAACAAGGGTGAAGCTATCGGGGTTATCGCGGCACAGTCCATCGGTGAACCAGGTACTCAGCTGACGATGCGTACGTTCCACATCGGTGGTGCGGCATCTCGTGCAGCTGCTGAATCCAGCATTCAGGTTAGAAACAAAGGTAGTATCAAACTTCATAATGCGAAGTCTGTTATTAACTCTAGCGGTAAACTGGTTATTACCTCCCGTCACACTGAGCTGAAACTGATCGACGAATTTGGTCGGACTAAAGAAAGCTATAAAGTGCCTTACGGTGCTGTGATGGCCAAAGGTGATGGTGAGCAAGTGGGCGCCGGTGAAACCGTTGCTAACTGGGATCCACATACCATGCCAGTGGTCACGGAAGTGAACGGTTTCATTCGTTTCACCGACATGATTGATGGCCAGACGATCACTCGTCAGACTGACGAATTGACTGGTCTGTCTTCACTGGTTGTTCTGGACTCCGCAGAGCGTACCGCTGGTGGTAAAGACTTGCGTCCAGCGCTGAAAATTGTTGATGCCAAAGGTGGCGATATTCTGATCCCTGGTACAGATATGCCAGCTCAGTACTTCCTGCCAGGTAAAACCATTGTTCAGCTGGAAGATGGTATTCAGATTAGCGCAGGTGATACCCTTGCTCGTCTGCCACAAGAATCTGGCGGTACCCGTGATATTACCGGTGGTCTGCCACGCGTAGCGGATCTGTTCGAAGCGCGTCGTCCGAAAGAGCCGGCAATCCTGGCTGAAATCAGCGGTATCATTTCCTTCGGTAAAGAAACCAAAGGGAAACGTCGTCTGGTTATCACTCCGATTGATGGTAGCGATCCGTACGAAGAGATGATCCCGAAATGGCGTCAGCTGAACGTGTTCGAAGGTGAACGTGTTGAGCGTGGTGATGTTGTTTCTGATGGTCCTGAATCTCCACATGACATCCTGCGTCTGCGCGGTGTTCATGCGGTGACTCGTTACATCACGAACGAAGTACAGGACGTTTACCGTCTGCAAGGCGTTAAGATAAACGATAAACACATCGAAGTTATCGTGCGTCAGATGCTGCGTAAAGCAACCATCGTTAACGCAGGCAGCTCCGACTTCCTGGAAGGCGAGCAGGCTGAATACTCTCGTATCAAGATTGCTAACCGCGAAATTGATGCGAACGGTAAGATCAACGTGACATTTGCACGTGACTTGCTGGGTATCACCAAAGCGTCCCTGGCAACCGAGTCCTTCATCTCTGCGGCCTCGTTCCAGGAAACAACGCGTGTTCTGACTGAAGCTGCGGTAGCAGGTAAGCGTGATGAACTGCGCGGTCTGAAAGAGAACGTAATCGTGGGTCGTCTGATCCCAGCCGGTACTGGTTACGCTTATCATCAAGATCGTATGCGTCGTCGTGCAGCGGGAGAAGCTCCAGTCGCACCTCAGGTTAGTGCTGAAGAAGCGACAGCTAGCCTGGCAGAACTGCTTAATGCAGGCCTGGGCGGTAACAACGACTAATCGCCAGCCATTTACCGCTCTTATGAGCGGTAAATAACAGCGAATCAAAAACACCCCACAGGCCTTGTGCTTATGGGGTGTTTTTTTATCTAAAACCGTTAAGAATCAGCCGCCTGATACATTGGATCACCGGGATACTGCCAGCAGTATGGTGTCAGGTCGGTTTTCGGCCTGAGATGGGATACAGAAGGGAATATTGCTAATTATTCATCGTGTTATTCCTGCCCAGAAAACTGTCCCAGTCTTTCCATACCGGTTGCAGCCCAGCATGATGTAAAGCACTGGCCACTTCTTGCGGTGTCCGTCCATCATGGGTGGCAAACTGTTCCAGCTCCGGGCGATTTTCGGCATAGCCTCCCGGCTGCGTTTTCGAGAATGCGCTGACATTATTAATTGCCAGCGGCACCACATGATCACGAAACCACGGCGACTCGCGTGTAGACAGTGATAACTCAACATCAGGGGCCAGCAAACGAAAAGCACAAATCACCTGTACCAGCTGTTGGTCACTTATTACTGAAGCGGGCTCCACTCCACCCGTACAGGGGCGTAGTCTGGGAAACGAAATGGAATAGCGACTTTTCCAATAGGTTTTCTGTAACCAGAGTAAATGTTCCGCCACCATATAGCAGTCAGTACGCCAACTGTCAGATAAACCAATCAGTGCACCAAGACCAATTTTATCAATCCCTGCACGTCCTAAACGATCGGGTGTTTCAAGGCGCCAGATAAAGTCCTGTTTATTACCGCGCAAATGGTGCTGGGCATAAACCGTAGGATGGTAGGTTTCCTGATAAACCATAACTCCATCTAAGCCTAGTTGCCTGAGTTCGGCATATTCATGTTCATCCAGCGGCTGCACTTCCATATACAAGGAACTGAACTGACGACGAATGGCAGGTAAATGCTGACGAAAATAGTCCATGCCGACTTTGGTCTGATGCTCACCGGTCACTAAGAGTAAGTGTTCAAAACCCAGCGCGCGGATAGCCGCACACTCTTGTTCTATCTCTCGGGCATTGAGTGTTTTCCTTTTGATTTTATTACTCATAGAAAAACCGCAATAGGTGCAGTCATTTGCGCAGAGATTCGAGAGATAAAGTGGGATATAAAAACTGACAGTATTACCAAAACGCTGGCGAGTGAGCTGTTGTGCCCGTTGCGCCAAGGGTTCCAGATAGTGACTGGCAGCGGGGGACAATAAGGCCATCAGATCATCCCGTGTCAGCTGTGAGGCATGAATGGCCCTTTCAACGTCAGCGGTATTTTTGCTGTTAATCCGTAGAGTGATATCGTCCCAGTCCAGCTGTTGCCAGCGATCAGTAAAACTGAGACTCATGATACGTCCTCCGGACTGGAATGCAGGAATTGGGTCAGAGGGCTGGAAGCCTGTGCTTGCTGGTGGCGAGAACCGAGCCCAGATTGCGCTGCAAATGAACCCGCTTCAACTGCGAGTCGAAAAGCTCGAGCCATCTGTACTGGGTTATGCGCTACAGCAATAGCGGTATTGACCAGCACTGCTGCTGCCCCCATTTCCATTGCTTCAGCGGCATGGCTTGGCGCGCCAATTCCGGCATCAACGACCACTGGAACGCCGGACTGCTCAATAATAATTTCCAGAAAATCGCGGGTCTGTAGCCCCTGATTTGATCCGATCGGCGCACCTAATGGCATCACCGCTGCGCAGCCCACCTCTTCCAGGCGCTTACACAGTACAGGATCGGCACCGCAGTACGGCAGAACGACAAAGCCTTGTTTCACCAATACCTCGGCGGCTTTCAGCGTCTCTATCGGATCCGGCAGCAGATAACGGGGATCCGGGTGGATCTCCAGTTTTAACCAGTGAGTGCTGAGTGCTTCACGCGCCAGATGAGCCGCAAAAATAGCTTCTTCTGCAGTTTTAGCTCCAGACGTATTAGGTAGCAGCTGCACAGCAGCTTCCTGAAGGGGGCGTAAAATATCATCATTATGTTGGCGAAGATCGACACGCTTCATTGCCATAGTGACCAGTTGTGAGCCTGAAGCGCGAATAGCTTCTGCCATTACCTGACTTGAGGAAAACTTACCGGTGCCGGTGAACAGACGAGAAGTGAACGTTTTATCAGCAATCTGTAGCATTTTAGCCTCCGGCAATGGCCTGAAAGAGTAGGATAGAGTCACCATCACGTAACACGAAGTGATCCCACTGCGGACGAGGGATGATGGTCTGATTGACCGCCAAAGCACTGCCGGGTTGTAACTTATCCAGTTCCGTCAGTAATGCGGTTAATATCAGGGCCTCTCGGCACTGCAACGGCTCTTCGTTAAACAGGATTTGCATGATGTCATTCTCCGCACACTGAACAGCTGGTGGATTTTTGCAGCTGGAGTGTGTTCCAGCTATGTCGTCTGGCATCAAACAGATGCAGGGTACCGGTGGCAGGTGCGATACCGGCTAATAACTTAATCGCCTCCAGAGCCTGTAAGGTACCCATTACCCCCACTACCGGGCCAAGAACACCCGCAGTACGGCAGTTTCCTTCAGGTTCATCTTCATCTTGCCAGACACAGCGATAACAGCCCTGTTGCCAGGGAGGTGTTAACACCATAAGCTGACCATTAAAACCGACTGCACTGGCTGTGATCAGTGGAATATTGCTTGCCACACAAGCGGCATTGACGGCTTGTCGCGTGGTCATATTATCGCTACAGTCCAGCACCACATTAGCCTGACGGACCTGCTGATACAGCTGCTCTCCCTGCAAACGCTGGTGCAGTGACAGGATATTGATATGGGGATTAAGCCGCTGAAGGTGTTGTGCTGCCGCAGTCACCTTGAGTTGCCCGATATGCTCTTCGGTAAACAGGATCTGCCGCTGTAAATTGCTGATATGCACCAGGTCATCATCAGCAATAACAAGAGTGCCTACACCGGCAGCTGCCAGATATAGCGCTACGGGCGATCCCAGACCACCTAAACCCACTATCAGCACCCGGGAATCAAGCAACTTCTGCTGACCTTCAAGAGCGATATCTTCCAGTAGTAACTGGCGGCTATAGCGCATAAAGTCGGCATCATTCATCGCCGACTCCTGCCAGCTGTAATAACTGCTGTGTGGCCTCAAACCAGTCTGTCGCCTGAGTAATCGCACTCACCACTGCGATACTGCCGACTCCTGTTGCCAGAACCGCACTGGCACGTTCCAGGCTTATCCCCCCAATGGCTACGGTAGAATAGTGACCCAGAGTCTGAACATGTTCTGCCAGTTTGCTAAGGCCTTGCGGTGAAGAGGGCATCTGTTTAGTTTGAGTGGGAAAAACATGGCCGAGTGCAATATAAGAAGGCTTCACGCTGAGTGCACGATCCATTTCCATATTGTCGTGAGTAGAAACTCCCAGGCGTAATCCGGCCGCACGGATGGCGGTAAGATCGGCGTGATCTAAATCATCCTGTCCAAGGTGAACACCGTAAGCGTTATGCTTAATCGCCAGACGCCAGTAATCATTAATAAATAAACGTGCGTTGTAGTGTTTTCCCAAAGCAATAGCAGCGACGACCTGGGATTCGACATCAAGGTCATACTTATCTTTGATACGTAGTTGAATCGTACGGACACCAGCATTGAGCAGGCGTTCAATCCATTCCACTGTATCCACGACAGGGTAAAGTCCAAGACGCTGGGAGGTGGCAGGGAAAGCAGAACCTTCAAAGGGCTCAACAGGGTGCGGTTCACCGCAGCTGATTTTTTCTGATACAGACATAGCTCATTCCAGTATTAAGCGGATTGGCTTGTCAGGAGGACGGAGGAGTAATGGATAGGGGCAGCCATCAAAAAATATGGATGCCACCCGAGACATTATTACTCTTGTTCCCTTCGCAGGTATTAACCTGATCAGGTTCCGCGGATCCCGAATTAACGGTCTCAGCCGGTGCATGACGCACTCGGCACTCCGACAAGAATGACACCTGCCTTACGGCAGGTATGAGGTAACTTACTCGTTAATAACAAACAACTCAAGACAGATATTTACTGCCTTGCGTGTGGCTTATGCTTCCACCGGTTTGTTATCCATAACCCCTGTGATCAGTTTATCTTCGAGTGAAAAATGCGTTTCCAGAAACTCACCAACCTGCGATAAGGCCAGTTGAAATTCTGACCAGTCATCAGCTTCAATAGCATTTTCCAAATGAGAATCATAAAGAACCATTATTTTTTGGGTATTTTGTTCTAATTTTGAATAAATCTGAGTGAGCTCTGAAGAGGAGGTTCCATCTTCCAGTTTGCTCATAATACGGTTATAAATGTTGAAATGTCCGGACGAGAGATAGTCCACTAAACCCTGGCAAAATGTATCCAGTGCCTTTTCGTCGAGCGCGGTGTGCGATTCCTTGTTAGGCTTGATCCCTACCATGTTGTAATAAGCGACTAACAAGTGCTTACGAGCATGTAGCCAATGGTCGACTAACTCATTACTACCACCAACGCGCTCAGTCAGATTTTCTAACTGGTTAAGCATGATTGACTCCGTGAGTTAAAAGATACTTCGCTAGCTTATCGAAAACATTTTGAATAATTTGTTTATACCAGTGAAACCGGAGATGCACATCAGTTCATGGAACGTATTATTACAAATTTAGATCATGGCTGGTGGATAATCAGTCATGAACAGAAAATATGGTTGCCAAAAGGTGAGTTACCCCATGGTTTTTCTGGAGCATTTCAGCTCGACGGCGTTACTGGGCGGCAGATTGGTGAGTGGGATGGCGAACCCGTATGGTTAGTTCGCCAGAATCGTCATCAGGAAATGGGATCGATACGACAAATTATTGATAGGGATGCAGGACTCTTCCAGCTAGCCGGTCGCGGTCTCCAGCTAGCAGAATTTTATCGGTCACATAAATTTTGTGGTTATTGTGGACATGAAATGCATGCCAGTAAAAGTGAATGGGCGATGCTCTGTGGGCATTGCCGTGAACGTTACTATCCACAAATCTCCCCCTGCATTATCGTCGCTATTCGCCGTGAGGACCGTATTTTACTGGCACAGCATAACCGCCATCGGAATGGTATTTATACCGTTCTGGCCGGTTTTGTCGAAGTGGGCGAAACGCTGGAACAAGCAGTTGCTCGTGAAGTGATGGAAGAGAGCAGTATTCGCATTAAAAATTTGCGTTATGTGACCTCTCAGCCTTGGCCTTTCCCACAATCGCTAATGATGGCCTTTATGGCCGACTATGATAGCGGCGATATTATTATTGATCCCAAAGAATTAATCGAAGCTGGCTGGTATCGCTATAACGAGCTGCCGTTACTACCGCCACCAGGCACTGTTGCCCGTCGTCTGATTGAAGATACCGTTGCTTTGTGTCGCGCAGAGGATGAATGCTAGACTAGAGAGTGACAGCCAAAGGAAATGCAAAAATGACTGAACTGAAAAATGATCGTTACTTGCGTGCGCTACAGCGTTTACCAGTAGATATCACCCCTGTATGGATGATGCGTCAGGCAGGCCGTTATTTGCCAGAATACAAGGCAACCCGCGCCCAAGCTGGTGATTTTATGTCACTATGCAAAAATGCCGAGCTGGCTTGTGAAGTGACCCTGCAGCCATTACGACGCTATGCGCTGGATGCAGCCATCTTGTTCTCTGACATTCTGACTATTCCTGATGCAATGGGGCTCGGATTACATTTCGAGACGGGTGAAGGACCGCGCTTTAGCCGCCCGATAACCAGTGTGGCTGATGTCGAAAAATTACCGATCCCCGATCCTGAAGATGAACTGGGCTATGTGATGAATGCTGTACGGACCATTCGTACTGCGCTGAAAGGTGAAGTACCACTGATTGGTTTTTCAGGCAGTCCGTGGACCTTAGCAACCTATATGGTGGAAGGCGGTAGCAGCAAAGCCTTTACTCGGATCAAGAAAATGATGTATGCCGAGCCTAAGGCTCTGCATCTGCTGCTGGATAAGCTGGCTCAAAGCGCCACGCTTTATCTGAATGCGCAAATTCGTGCAGGTGCACAATCATTGATGATTTTTGATACCTGGGGTGGCGTTCTGACGGGGCGAGACTATCAGCAGTTCTCACTGCATTACATGCACAAGATCGTTGATGGCCTGCAACGTGAAAACGAAGGTCGCCGTGTGCCAGTAACCCTGTTTACTAAAGGGGGAGGTCAATGGCTGGAAGCGATGGTGGAAACCGGATGCGATGCCCTGGGGCTGGACTGGACTATTGATATTGAGGAAGCACGCCGCCGTGTCGGCCATAAAGTGGCATTACAGGGCAATATGGATCCTTCCATTCTGTATGCACCACCTGCGCGTATTGAAGAAGAGGTATCGACTATTCTGGCAGGCTTTGGCCAGGGTGAAGGCCATATCTTTAATTTAGGACACGGTATCCATCAGGATGTGCCACCAGAAAATGCCGGTGCATTTGTGGAAGCGGTACACCGCTTATCTGCGCCTTATCATCGTTAGCGAAAAGCCTACAGGCATGGATTTAGCGAGTCTCAAAGACCAGCAGCTTTCTCTGGCTTCACAGGTTATCTGTGAAGACCAGTTTGGCCGTTCGCCTCCTGCTTTGATAGCGGGAGCGGATGTGGGTTTTGAGCAGGGAGGTGAAGTAACACGAGCTGCTATCGTGTTACTTCAATATCCCTCTCTGGAGTGCGTGGAGTATCAGATTGCCCGCATCAAGACAGTGATGCCCTATATCCCCGGTTTTCTGTCGTTTCGTGAATTACCAGCATTACAGGCTGCCTGGGGAATGCTCTCGCAGAAGCCTGATTTGCTGATGGTTGATGGCCAGGGGATTTCACATCCACGTCGCTTAGGCATCGCCAGCCACTTTGGCGTGCTGGTGGATGTTCCGACCATAGGTGTCGCGAAAAAACGGCTTTGTGGTCACTACCAGGATTTACCTGAAGAGCCAGGTTCCCGACAACCATTAATGGATAAAGGGGAACAACTTGGCTGGGTCTGGCGCAGTAAAAAACGCTGCAACCCTTTGTTTATCGCTCCGGGCCATCGTGTTAGCCTCGATAGTGCTCTGCTATGGGTACAACGTTGTATGGCCGGTTATCGTCTGCCGGAGCCGACTCGTTGGGCAGATGGCATTGCCTCCTCACGCCCGACTTTTAAGCGCTCGCAAGCAATTACCCGATGATTCAGGTAAACTTTCGTTAATTATTCGTCTCTGAGACCTTCCCATGCTACAGAACCCTATTCATTTACGTCTGGAGAAGCTTGAAAGTTGGCAGCATGTCACTTTTATGGCTTGCCTGTGTGAACGTATGTATCCTAACTATGCTGTATTTTGCCAGCAAACTGAGTTTGGTGAACCACAAGTCTATCGTCGTATCCTTGATCTCATCTGGGAAACGCTCACGGTAAAAGATGCCAAGATGAATTTCGACAGCCAGCTTGAAAAGCTGGAAGAAGCGATCCCGGTTGCTGATAATTATGATATCTACGGAGTCTATCCAGCGATTGATGCTTGTGTGGCACTCAGTGAACTGATTCACTCCCGGCTTTCAGGTGAGACCCTGGAGCATGCTATCGAAGTCAGTAAAAGCTCTATCACCACCGTTGCGATGCTTGAGATGACACAAGCTGGTCGTGAAATGACCGATGCAGAGCTCAAAGAAAACCCTTCTGTAGCTGAGGAATGGGACCTTCAGTGGGAGATTTTCCGTCTTCTGGCTGCTTGTGAAGAACGGGATCTTGATCTGATAAAAGGCCTTCGTGCAGACCTTCGTGAGTCAGCTATCAGTAATATTGGTATAATATTTAATCAATAAGATAGCGAAACATGAGATATAGACCGATTTGCTCCCTTATAAGGCTTCCAATTAACCCCCTGTCTGGTCTACATTTGTGGGGCGAAAAAAAGTGACTATCAGTGCGTGTATGCAGGACAGTGCTTTTTGGCATTTTCATCGCACTCGATGCTTAGCAAGCGATAAACACATTGTAAGGATAACTTATGAACAAGACTCAACTGATAGACGTAATTGCTGACAAAGCTGACCTGTCTAAAGCACAGGCTAAAGCTGCGCTGGAATCCACCCTGGCTGCAATTACTGAGTCTCTGAAAGCAGGTGATGCTGTACAACTAGTTGGTTTCGGTACCTTCAAAGTGAATCACCGCGCTGAGCGTACAGGCCGCAACCCGCAGACGGGCAAAGAAATTACAATCGCTGCTGCTAATGTGCCGGCATTTGTTTCTGGTAAAGCTCTGAAAGATGCAGTTAAGTAAGTTAACGCGTGGCAGTGAATCGTTCTGACAGAGGGGCGTTTACGCCCCTTTTGTCTGGCTGGCAGCGTATTGCTATGCTGGCTGGAGTCCTGCTGCTTAGTGCCTGTAGTAGTCAACAAAAACTCCCTCCTTTTATCGCTTCCGGTTATGTTGCTGATCAGGGCGCTGTCCGTATCTGGCGCAAAGACAGCAGCGATGATAATACCCATATTCTTGCAGTCCTCAGCCCATGGCATGAAGGAGCGACTATTCTGGGAGAATATCGTTGGTATAACGATCAGCTGACTTCCATGGAATTGAATATTGCGGATAAAGAGCCTGAGCAGGTAAAACTGCGTTTTGCCAGTAATGGTGAGCTGAGTTTTATGCAGCGTGAAGTGGACGGACAGAAACAGCAGCTCTCAGAAGACCAGGTTGCGCTATATCACTATCGGGCCGAACAGATTAAAGAAGTCAGTGAAGCCTTACGTATAGGACATGTTGTTTTGTATCAGGGACGCTGGAATAGCAATGGGACTGTTACAACCTGCGAAGGTGCAGTCATGCCGGTAAAACTTGATAACGAGTCAATACGGGTTATTGAACGCCGACAGGGGAGTTCAGTAGCACCAGTCAGTATCGCCTGGCTTGAAGCGCCAGAGGGTTCACAGTTATTGCTGGTGGCGAATGAGAATTTTTGTACCTGGCAGCCAAAAGCTGACGATTTCTGACAAGACCTGCAGACCTCATTTTTTGAGTCGGGTGGGAAATGAAATGACGAAGTCCCATAAACGCCCTGAGCGCTGACGTTTATGGGGAACAGGATGACTTTGGTCAGCCACCCGAGAGTCTGTTACTTGGTGTTTTCACGCTCGATGGCACGGTAACCAATATCTGTGCGGTGGAAGCTGCGATCCCAATGAATATCCTTCATCAGTTCCAGTGCGCGTGCCTGTGCAATCGCCACGGTTTCACCCAGAGCGGTTGAACATAAAACACGGCCACCATTAGTGATAACCTGATCCTCGTCATTCAGCTGAGTGCCGGCATGGAACACTTTCGCTTCAGTGGAGTCTGCTTCGGGCAAACCAGTAATGACATCTCCGGTACGATAATCCGCGGGATAACCCCCTGCAGCGATAACCACGCCCAGTGCAGAACGTGCGTCCCAGAGAGACGTTTTGCTATCAAGAGTACCATCACAACCGGCCAGGCACAGTTCAATCAGATCCGACTGTAAACGCATCATGATTGGCTGAGTTTCAGGATCACCAAAGCGACAGTTAAATTCGATAACCTTAGGGTTACCTTCTTTATCGATCATCAAGCCTGCGTACAGGAAGCCGGTATAGACATGGCCTTCTGCTGCCATACCGCGAACGGTTGGCCAGATAATACGATCCATAGTGCGCTGATGGACTTCATCAGTGACGACTGGAGCAGGAGAATAAGCCCCCATGCCACCGGTATTTGGGCCAGTATCACCATCACCTACGCGTTTATGATCCTGGCTGGTGGCCATCGGTAGAACGTGTTCGCCGTCAACCATCACAATGAAGCTGGCTTCTTCACCGTCGAGGAACTCTTCAATCACAATTCGGTGACCTGCATTACCGAATGCATTACCTGCCAGCATATCGTTAACCGCTTCCTCAGCTTCAGCCAGAGTCATCGCGACGATAACGCCTTTACCCGCGGCCAGACCGTCAGCCTTGATAACAATAGGCGCGCCTTTTTCACGTAAGTAAGCCAGGGCAGGCTCGACTTCGGTAAAGTTCTGATATTCTGCCGTCGGGATATTGTGGCGCGCCAGGAAATCTTTGGTAAAGGCTTTGGAGCCTTCCAGCTGTGCAGCCCCTTGAGTCGGGCCAAAAATTTTCAGACCCGCGGCACGGAAAGTATCGACGATACCCTCTACCAGTGGCGCTTCCGGGCCCACAATGGTCAGGTCAATATTTTCGCTCTGAGCGAAGTTCAGTAAAGCCGGAATATCCAGAACGCCGATTGCGATGTTTTTCAGGGCGGGTTCCAGAGCCGTTCCCGCATTGCCTGGTGCGACAAACACCTGACTCACTTGCGGCGACTGAGATGCTTTCCAGGCTAGCGCGTGCTCGCGTCCGCCATTACCAATAATTAAAACTTTCATCAGGTTAATACTCCCAGAATTAATGGCGGAAATGGCGCATATCAGTGAAAATCATCGCAATGCCATGTTCATCCGCGGCAGCAATGACTTCATCATCGCGAATAGAACCACCCGGTTGGATAACACAACTCACACCCACAGCTGCTGCGGCATCAATACCATCACGGAATGGGAAGAAGGCATCAGAAGCCATGGCAGAACCTTTAACTTCCAGCCCTTCATCTGCTGCTTTAATGCCAGCGATTTTAGCGGAATAGACGCGACTCATTTGACCTGCACCTATACCGATAGTCATATTATCGCGCGCATAAACAATGGCGTTCGATTTCACAAACTTCGCTACCTTCCAGCAGAACAACGCATCACGCAGTTCTTGTTCAGTTGGCTGACGCTGAGTAACAACACGTAAGTCAGCAGCAGTGACCATACCCAAGTCACGATCCTGAACCAGCAGGCCACCGTTAACACGTTTAAAGTCCAGCCCGGCAACAGGAGCTTGCCACTGACCGCAGATCAACACGCGAACGTTTTGTTTACTGCTGGTGATACTCAGGGCTTCTTCGCTGGCTGAAGGGGCAATGATAACTTCGACAAACTGACGGGAAACGATCGCCTGAGCGGTTTCGGCATCCAGTTCGCGGTTAAAGGCAATGATGCCGCCAAAGGCAGAGGTTGGGTCTGTCTTATAGGCACTGTCATAGGCCTCAAGGATAGACGTGCTGACAGCAACGCCACATGGGTTAGCGTGTTTGACGATAACGCAGGCGGGTTCCTGGAAAGCTTTCACACATTCCAGAGCAGCATCAGTATCGGCGATATTGTTATAAGAGAGGGCTTTGCCTTGTACCTGGGTGGCAGTGGCAACAGACGCTTCTTTAATTTCTTCTTCTATATAGAAGGCAGCTTGCTGGTGGCTGTTTTCGCCATAGCGCATATCTTGCTTCTTAATGAAGTTCAGATTCAGCGTACGTGGGAAACGACCCGCAGGTTCTTTGGTTTCACCATGGTAAGCTGGAACCAGACGGCCAAAGTAGTTGGCAATCATGCTGTCGTAAGCGGCGGTATGCTCGAAAGCTTTAATCGCGAGATCAAAGCGAGTCTCCAGTGTCAAAGAACCTTCATTAGCATCCAGCTCAGCAATAATGGCCTGGTAGTCACTGCTTTTTACTACAATGGCGACATCTTTATGGTTCTTGGCCGCAGAGCGCACCATAGTCGGACCACCGATATCAATGTTTTCAACCGCATCCTCTAAAGAACAGCCTTCACGTGCCACGGTCTGGGCAAAAGGATAGAGGTTAACAACAACCATATCGATAGGAGAGATATCATGCTCATTCATAATGGCATCATCCTGACCGCGACGGCCCAGGATGCCACCATGTACTTTCGGGTGTAGCGTTTTGACGCGTCCATCCATCATCTCTGGGAAACCGGTATAGTCAGAGACTTCGGTCACCGGCAGGTTTGCATCAGCCAGCAGACGAGCTGTACCACCGGTTGATAGCAGTACGACTCCACGTTGGGAGAGCGCCTGGGCGAATTCGACGATACCGGTTTTGTCAGACACACTGAGCAAAGCACGGCGTACAGGACGGCGTTGTTGCATGGTTTTATCCCTTAGCTTTGGTTCGCATATAGAAGAGCGTTAGCTGAATACTGGTTTTTATCAGGTTTTTGGCTTTAGTAAGCGAATTCCCGTAGCAGAACAGACCAAAACTCAGCTAACGCCCCAGGCCGGGGCATCTTTTTAACGTCGAGCATTGTAGCGAAAACGTTTGCGTCACGCTCGCGAATTTTCGACTGTTATAGTGAATGTGGATAAGTTTGTGTGTAAGTAGGTATAAACCGGGGTTTTGCTGTGGAATGCAGCAGTCAGTCATTTTTACGATATTTAAGTGTTGCAGTGCTGAGATAACTCCCTATAATGCGCCTCCATCGA
>CANRKT010000053.1 GCA_947631255.1 uncultured Enterobacteriaceae bacterium | reverse complement strand
GTAACGTTGAATCCGGAACGGGAAAAACAGGCGGCTTAAATTAACCAGGGGTGCCAACTACCTTGACACTTACCGGACCCCATAAAGTTGGATAGTTTGTATCAGGTGAACGCTGGAGAGGTCTGAGTTCGATATTCAACCGGACTCAGACCGTTAAGTTTCAGCCAGATACGGTCATGATTATAATAGTGGATGTATTCCTCCACTACTTTCCATTCAGCACACGTAACTAGTCAGAAATATAGGCAACGACGATCGGGGCAGAATAAATACCATTTGCCGGTGAGGGGGTCATTGAACCCATTCCGGTGGTGAGTCGATAGGTATTATTGCCTGTTTTGACATCCAGAGGGATCGCCTGATTATTTATAACAACCTTGTTCGCTGCATCTGTGAGCATAAACCCAACGCTGTTGGACATTTGATTGACGAAAATATTATTGCTACCGTTCGCCACCATCCCTTGTACATAGAGGGCACCTTGATTTGTTGTTGATGCAGCGTCACAGCCATTCAGAGAAATATATAAAGGGGTTTCACCCACTTGAGTACCTGCGGTCACAAAACTGTCAGAAGGGAATGTCCCGACGTTAAGAGTTGAAGAGCCACCGTTAAGGACGACTTCACAGGATACGGTACTGATAGCTCCTGTCAGGGTAATATTTTGTTGGTTAGCACCCGCAATAGCAGATAAGCTGAATAATGAAGCCAGGGCAGTGGCAGAAAATAATGGTTTAGATAAAAACATGGTCTAATTTTTCCTTAATTTAAAGATGGATACCTGAGCCATCCAATTGGTCAGGTAATTATTCAGATGTGTTAATATATATGAATAATAACATTGCTGAATAAACAGTAAGTTGTATCAATATCCATTATGGATGCTGTGCGATAGTGATATCAGTAGCATGACCATAATGAGCGCTGTATCTGAGGTTATTGATGACAGTCAAGGATTTTAATCTGTAGTGAAAACTAAAGTGATATTTTAACATGAATATTACTTTATAAAGAGTAGATCATCACACAATCCGTATGCAATATTTTATTAATATATCATCCCGCAATTATTTTTACAGTTTTCTTATGTAATATAAGAACAGGAAATGTCTGTGAAGTGTATAGTTATCATTAAGTTTTTAATATATATACATTACATTTATCCGCTTTTAATCAAAACGATGATATATCGGTCTGACAAGCAAACAGCATGCCAGCATTATGCTTATCGCCCCAATTTTTCCTTCAAAACGAAGATTGAGATGATAGCATAAATAATATCTCGTTACTTATAGCCAATATCCAGTATTACACTACCGGTGGCGACGCCTGGTACTTCGTTACCTTGTACACAAAGTTGCCAGATCAGTGGTATTTGCTGATTCAAACTACTTGCCACAGCACCCAGTTTAGACGTAAATGTACCGTCAAAGTGCAGGCTATTGGCGGTATCAATACAGTTAGCACTGCCACTATCGGCACCTTGGCCGAGATAACCACGTACAGCTCCGCCAGGCTCTCCTCCCACTGTATTGGTAAGTGCTAGCTCTGTTGGGGAGAGCGTACTGCCGACTGCGCTGGCAACCAAATAAGCCTCCAATACAGTCGTATTTTCCAGTTCGTTACACTGATAGTTAATGGGGGCGCTAATTTTCTTACCTGCCTCAGAGTGAGTATCAAAACTAATCGCTGTATCGGTATTGATGGTACAAGGAGGAGGGATAACGGTAAGGGTATCGCCGGCTAAGGTGATGTCCGTGGAGGCATAACTGGATGTTCCAGGACCTTGGGATATAAATATACCATCTAAGGGATAAGTGCCTAAAGGAGTATCTTGCGATACATATATCCACATATACCCATCTATATTCCCTAACTTATTTCCCACGTTCTCATTATTAGGTGCATATAAAGTGACTCTGGTATGGGGATTCAGGACAGTAGCACATAACTTGTTGATATATGTTTGTTGTGCATCACCCAGAGCAGTAGGATATCCTCTTGCATCCAATTGTATTCCGCCTGAATATGTTGTTCTTTCTGTCGTCGTGTTGGTAGTGCCTTGTACCGTAGCCACTGCCCCATTTATAGTGCCAGTAAACCCGGCGATGATGCCTGCCGGATTGATTGAAATGCCATTCCAGCCGTCAATTTGGACAATATCGCTCAGTGAAAGACATTGTCCTCTGGTACGACTAAACCCACCCAATAGTGGTATAGATTCAAGCATACTTGCTGGTCCAGCAGGATTTCCACCAATGTTAGAACTTGTGAGTCCTATCGGGGCATTCACCGTTGCTAAGAGTACTTGTGAACCAGCGACGACTGAATAGTCGGTAGCAGAAACTGAAGGGATATAGCTTCCGGCCACCAAGGTCACTGTCGTAATAAAAATAAAAGAACGTAGAGTTAAATATTTATTTGATTTATACATAAATGAATTCCTGTCACCCTAAAAAATAATTATCGGTGTTTTTCTGTCATATTTGTTACTTCTTTTTAAAGCAACATACTCAGTGTTTATTATTTATAACCAATATCAAGAATGACACTCCCCGTAGCAACTCCTGGTACCTCATTACCTGTGGTACATAATTGCCATACCAGTGTGTTAAGTACCGAATTACCATTGGTAAACTGCCTAACTTGGCGCCAAAACGGCCATCAAAAAATAGACTTTCATTAGTATCAGTACAGTTATTGGACATTGCATTCGGACCAATATAGCCACGGACTATGCCACCGGACTGACTATTGCTACTGTAGGAGAGAGGGAGCTCGCTGGGATTAACGGTGGTGCCCACGGCATTAGCAATAATATGCGCGTCCATCAGGGTGCCGTCAGGAACATCATCGCACTGAAAGGTGAGTGGAGCAGAAACCGTCTTACCTGCCTCGGAATGAGTATCAAATCCGATTTCTGTCGTGGTAGATATAGTACAAGGTGGAGGAACAACAGTAACCGTATCAGCAGCAGTAGTGATAGGTAGATAGCCATTCCACCTCAACAGTCTTGATGAGCCTTGTGTAATGCCAAAATCAACAAGCTGATAGGTTCCAGGTGCTATAGATATGGGAACATAAATCCAGATATTACCGTCGAAAACGCCTGAACGATTACCAATATAGTACCCTTCAATTGTGTTGGTATTCGGTGCTGTGAAATAATTTAACTCATAAGGCATGGTGGCGCCTGCACATAAATTATTTGCAGCTTCCGCGCTAGTATCTCCGATAGGGGTGGTATATCCTCTAGCGTTATAATGGATCCCGCCTTGGAAGGTCGTCCGGAGCGCATCTTCAAAGGTCTCGGCATCATCTGGGAAGGAAAAAATGTTTGTAATAGCCCCAGTGATGCTTCCTGTTACGCCGCCAATGATCCCGATAGAACTGATCTCAATACCTTTCCAGCCATCCACTTCTCGAATCGATGCAGGGTCGAGACAGGAGTACTGTGAACTACTGGAGGGGAGTGCCAGCCCATCCATAAAAGGAGCTATGCGGTTTTGGTTCTTGAGGGTTACCGAACTATCCTCAATGCTGTTGTCAGTGATTTGCAGTGCACTATAATTTTCGATAATAATGACACTACCGACAACAGCGGTAGTGTCACGTGCAGAACTGGGTCGGGGTAGCAGGAAAGAGAGACCTACCCCTAAGAGCGAGCTCTTTAATAAGTTCTTCTTAGTATCAGCATATTTAAATATGCTCATCCGTCGGTTAAATGACATTTCTTATCCTTTTCACTTGCTTCTATCATTCAAAAGCTGACAGTTAACCGTCTCTTGACGGATAGCCATTTCAGGCGTGACATTTAACTGGCTAAAATCAAAAGATGCCAGACACTGTTGGTGGGCTTGTGGCCCCCATTTAACCTCGAGTACCCCACTGGTGGGCAGGCCGGTGAGATAGACTTGTCCGCCATCACCCACAATACTGCTGGTTTCCTCCTCGGGTTGCTGGGTCTGTAGTGACGCGATGGCGCCAAATGGCACAATCTCTTGATGGAGTTTCAGTGTTATCAAGACTTGATAGCCGACGCGGGTTTTAAAGTCGGCTTTTACCACGGCCCCTTTGGTGGGATACACATTGACATTGGACTGCGCCACATCGACATCATCCGGCAGTGTGCTGGGATCCAATCCAATGCTGTTTTTGTTATAAGCGGAAAGATAGGGGGCAAGAGCGTACCCGTGAGCATTGGTGATCCCCGCCCGATTATTAACGGAAACATTGGGGGCATTTGGTGCACTGACCAGCGCCATAGCATCGCCCATGGTGCGGGAAAACAGTATACCGTCACTGTGGATAAGTACGCCGCCAGCAGCATTCATATTTAATGCGTTATGATTATTACTGTAGCTGTAGCCTCCGCTAATGGTGCCTTTGCTCCCCTGCCAGGAAAGGTTAGCATTAGTATTGTTTACACCCGATTGATTACCGAAACTTTGTGCCAGGCTGTAGCTCATATCTCCTCCAGCCAGACTGCCACTTAAGCCAAGGTTATTTTGTGTCCGCCCCGTGTTATCGTGGGTGGTGGAGGCAGTGGCATACATGGCTTGCCAGTTAGTCGAAGGGTTAAAAATGGAGAACGGAATGCTGATATTGGCCGCTATCTGGCGGTTTTCTGGCCAATCATTATTTTTATCTTTAATGCGATCAATATTGTAGTTAATACCATAACTGATGCCGCGTAATGTTGTACTGTAGCCAGCAGACAACCCGGTTAGGGTACGATCGCTGTTCCAGTAATCATCGCGTGTAAGCCGAAAATAAAGTGAGCCCCAGGAACTGATTTGCTGTCGTAACTGGGTCTGAAAGCTGCTACGCCGCCGTTGCAGTAACCATGGGCTGACACCATTCTCGAGTTGGTAGCCCTGGCTGTTATATTCATTGAAACTAAAGTAATCCCGAGTTGAGTAACGCAGAGCGGTTAAGTCAACGCTGGTGCCAGTGGAGGTCATACTTTTTGAATAGCGTAGTCGTACCGATTCCCCCGTTTTATTCTCGCCAGAACTAAAGTGGGCTTTTGAATGGGTGATATCGGCAGACACTGCCCCAACATCGCCTAAGGAGACACCGGTGCCCATACTGAATGCCTGATAATCAGTAGACAGTAAGCTGCCGCCAAACAGCGTGATATTGTGTGGCAGCCCATAGATCAAGCTAGTTAATAGAAAATGAGCCTCTCGCGAACCATGGGTTAAATTGCCATTATATTGCCCACCACTGAGTTCATATTTCCAACCACCAGGTCGCAACATTAAGGGGAGAGAAGAGTAGGGCACAATAAATTGGCGTTCAGTACCATCAGCTTCGGTAATGGTGACATCATAATTACCGGACATCCCGGCTTGTTGAATATCATTAATGGAAAAGGGACCTTGTGCTACATAGGTTTCATAAATGATATTGCCATTCTGACGAACGGTAACGCGGGCGTTACTGTTAGCGATACCGGTGATTGCAGGGGCAAATCCTCGCAGCTGACTCGGCAGCATCTGCTCATTGGAGGTCAGTTTTACCCCTTTAAAAGGCACACCATCAAAGATATCACTCTCTGTATAAGTCTCCCCCAACGCAAGCGTGGAACGCCATGGGATCACATCCCGGGATAAGGTGGAGTTGGAAAACTGGGTCTTGTTTTGTGATGAACCGACACTGTTCTCATAATAGCTGTGCGTGATGGTGCTGCGTAACCGCCACGGCCCCGCATTGGCGCCGACCCGCGTAGAAGCAAACAGATTGGTATTATTGGAACTGCCAGAGCGCCCATTATTGCTTAAGTGTCCCATGCTTAGATTATAGTTTGCTGTTATTACAGGCACACCGTTGTCCCATAATTCAGGATGATAGTCACTGCCATAGCGTTGGGTCATCGCGACCTGAGGAATACTAATATCGAGACGTAAGCGTGTGAGCTCAAACGTGGTTTTCGCATGGGGTATCACCGCAGGTAAGTCATCTAGCTCTTTGTCATACGGTCTATTTTTGAACTCAGGTAGGTTGTTAATATTAACACCTAATGTACCTAAAAATGTCGGGGTAAGCAGAGGCACAATTTTGCCATCGCTATTTTTCTTAAACTCAAGGGTGTGCTGTCCCGCTGAACGTTGGTTAACAAAGACGGTAACCGTATATTCTCCTGGCGCGACACTGCCTGACTGAGAAAAGGCGCTTAAGTCGACAGTTTCGGACTCGCCGAGGACAGATAAAAATGCCGGATCGAAATAGTCAGAGGCGCCGACGGTTTTAATACTGAGTAGTAAGCAGACAGCCAGTGGATGCCAGCGAAAACGGGCATCTAATCTTTTTATGTGACGTTCATTGTTGATTTGATGTTTATCCATAATCATCACAAATCCATAATTTATTGTGTTAAAGGGCGACGATGCTTCTGCGAAGCGCGACCATAGTCATTCACCAGTTGCCATTGAAGCTCGCCCGTGGCTGACAACGACAGAGGATAGGTTTGTTGAGCAAAAGGGGCGACCATCTGAAATAACGCTTGAGCATCGATATCGGAGTTACCTACCGCGAGGGATTTAAATGTCACATAGTAGGGACTCGAATTATTGACTATGAGCTGATTCCCCTGTCGCACAAAACTTAATCCATCTGCGATTTGGTCAAGTGTATAGGTCTTCAGCTGTTGCGGCCGATAAAACAACTTCATGGTATTTTGTAAAGCCAGCATCACCTTCACCTGCCCGGAGGTATGAGTTGTACTGCTGTCTGACGAAGACGGAATAGCCTTGATTTGTAGGGCAAAAACTGACTCGCGATCCTCAGGTAGGGTATTTTTGGTTAATCGAATCGTCAGAGTGAGTTGTTCGGCAGCATCTAATCGTTTTAGTGGCGGTAACGCAATAAAGGGTGCTTCAACAGACTGGTGGGGAGAAGTGCCAGTCGCTATACCATTGGATAGCAAGTTGACTACCTTGGACTGTATTAAATAGGGGATTTGCGTATCATTTTTTAGCGTAAAGGTGATCCCTTTTTGCTTATCTTGTGGGTAGATAACCCGAGTTGATTGCAACGTGATCCCCTCACGAGATTGCGCTCTTGCCTCCGCAATTGTGGTTATAAGCATGGCCAGTAAGATAAACAGACAATAATCTCGCCAATTGTGGCCTGACCGCGCTGTATGCTGAAGACTCATGGGGTAACCTTTTGCTTTGAAATGGTGGCTTGGTTTGGGGCGCTAATCCCTCCATAATCATTAATCACAGTCCATGTTGCGGCGGTTGCATGCCCACTATGGGGGTAAGTTGCCTGGGAAAAAGGTGCGATCATTTGTCCGGCTTCACCGAAAGGCAGCGTTTTGCCTGCGACGCTTACTGATCCTAAGGTTAAGTAGTAGGGCGTAGGATTACTGACAATCAGCAGTTCTCCCTGTTGTTGAAAGGTGAGTTCTGTTGCTGCCTTTTCTGAACTCATGGCTAACCGCTCTGGGCGATAAAAGAGTTTAATCACCGTTTGTAGGCCAATAGCAACGCGATTATCGGTATTGCTGGTTTCGGTAGTTGAAGGGATCGCCAGAAAACTTAAATAAAAAACGGATTCTCTGTCAGCAGGTAGTGATCCATTCCCTTGGCGGACGATCCTGACCGTTTGTTGATTATGAGGCTCTAAACGAAATAACGGGGGGGTTACCGCAAAGGGTACGGCTTTACTGCTGGTGTTCACCTCGTTAAGTACGCTGGCTTTGACTAAATAGACGTTATCACCTTGGTTTTGAATTGTCGCCAGTGCACCTTTATCTTTACTATTAAAAATCACCCGAGTTTGTGGCAGTTTTATTCCAGCTGAATGTGCGAAAGCATGGGTGATAAAACCGATACAGTATAATGGTAAAATGATAGATAAAATAAAACGCGGAAAGAGTGTTATTTTATTCATAGCTTAACCTAAAGATTACATTGGCAGTAAAGGTGCCGCCACGACGAAGGGTTACATTACTGCAGTCATCGGCACCACAAGATAAAACAGCCTTAATGAGTAACTGCTGGTTATTTAATGCGGGAATCGAAGTGCCCTGCGTGGCCGAAAGAGTATTACTCTCCGCAAGGTTACTGGCACTATTAAATAAGGCATTACCCGGGCTGGATAATTTGACGCCATAGCCGATCGCTTGGCCATCAGCACCGGTATTATCTGAAAACAGTTTCATCCCGTTTAATGTGACAGTACTACCAGTAACCGTAATTTTGGGTATTGCAGGAAGTATTGAAGTACTACACTCCGTAAAACTGATATTAAAGGATTGTTGAATATTATCCCCTTGAATAGCCGTGGATGGTACACCAGCTGCATAGTCACCCTGATTAAAGCTAACGGATGACGGGACCTTAATACTGCACGTTGCGGCAGAATAGACAGCTTGGAAATTGACGATCAGTGGATCACTGAATGATGGTAAGCTCAGACAACTCAAGAATAAACCATTCATAAAATAGAGAATGGTGGTTTTTTTGGGAAAAACCCAAAATAAGAGTGGTTGCATGGTCACCTCGATTAGGGAATAAGGCCAGTAAAGGTCAGTGAGGCCGAAAATTTACCGGGAAAAGTTGTTGCACCTGCCCCTATACCGACTAAACCTACCCAAATGATCTGTTGAACCTGATGGGTATCATTAATAGAGCTAAGGCTGAAGGGAATATTATTAACCAGTGCCTTACCGGCTACACCATTGCTATAAAAACTGCTCAGGGTAGGCATATTTTGGCTGCCATCATCAGGCTGTAGCATAAAACCAATATTGTGCAAATTGGTACCATCAATAAAAACAGACTGTTCATTATTTCCATAGGGAGTATGACCAGTGACCTTCAGCTGAGGCATGAGTGGCTGAGTACACTGAATAAAAACAGTCAAGGGTTTTATTATTAGCGTTGTTTCTGGTTTTACCTGTTCAAGGGTGACAGGAGGAAAGTTCAATACTGTTTCATTCCATAACCAGTCACAGCTACCCTCTGTAATGGTGGCAGTAAATGTGGTGTCGGCACTGGAAAGCGGGATCTCTTCAGCGAAAGCCATGGTGCAATTAATGAGTATAATACCCGCCAGTAATTTATTGTATTTTTCCATGGGAAGTCTCGATACCGCCGTAATCGTTAATAATTTGCCATTGCACAGTACCGCTGGTGCCTTGGTGGGGAAACACAACGTCAGAGAAAGGAGCAATCATATTGCGTCCTGGTGTGGTTCTGATATTTACTGCTTTTCCCTGCACCATAATGGAAGACAGCGTCAGATAATAAGGGGTAGGGTTAGACACTTTTATGCCCTGTGGAGTAGCAGAAAGGACTAATTCAGCTGCGGCTTGATCAAAGGAAATAGATAACCCTTTTGGGCGATAAAAGAGTTTTATTACATTGCCACTGGCTAACTGTAATTCTCCGCCGAGTTTATAGTTATCATCTTGTTCTGGTAGATGAGTGGCGGGCACGGCAGTGGCACGAAAATAAAAAATAGACTCTCTATCTTTGGCTAAATTATGAGGCTTTGACAAAATACGGACTTGATTTGCATTACCAGGCTCGAGACGGAATAAGGCCGGGGTGGTAATAAAGGGTACGGTATTGTTTTGCCCGGTGGTATCTTGAGTAATTTGCGTTTTGACTAAGTAGGGCGTTTCTGAAGTGACTGCACTTCTCACTTGAATATTTGTGCCAATCTTTTCATTTTCTTCACGGAAAATTATCCGCGTACCATCGAGTGAGATCCCAGCAGTAGCAGAAACACTGTATAGAACACTTGTTCCTAAGACTATTAGAATGTATTTTTTTAGAGAACGCATGATAATGCCCTAATAAATAATTAAATACGGTATTAAAGCGGGCGTAGCCCGCTTGCTTGTTTAATTAGTCAGAAATATAGGCAATCACGATAGGCGCAGTATAGATACCGTTAGCAGGGGAGGTATTCAGTGATCCCATACCAGCAGTTAGTTGATAAACATTGCTACCTGCTTGTACATCAAGTGGGATCGCCTGATTATTCACGACGGTCTGGTTATTTGCGTAGCTGAGCATAAATCCAACGGTGTTCGCTGCATTATTGACAAAGATACTTGGGCTGCCGTTAGCAGTAGTACCCTGTACATACAGTGCGCCTTGGTTAGCTGTAGATGCAGGGGTGCAGCCATTTAATGAAATATGCAGTGGTGTTTCACCGACTCGAGTACTGGCCGTAACAAAACTGTCTGAAGGGAAGGTACCGACATTGAGCGTTGAAGAACCGCCATTCAGAACGACTTCACAAGATACGGTACTGATAGCACCTGTAAGGGTAATATCTTGTTGGTTTGGGCCTGCTATAGCAGATAAACTCACTAATGAAGTAAGTGCTGCTGTAGAGAGTAGTGCTCTATTTAAAAATATCATCGAATTTTCCTTAATTTAACGATTTATATACCTGTGCCATTCCAATCGACACATCCAACTATTCATATGTATTAAAAAAACCATACGAAGGAGAGCCTTACTTAATTATTCGGAGCAGGAGCTTGTTATCAATAATTTTCTGATTATTGACTGTCTTTATATTAAATTTAGTGCGCGAATATTATTTACTATAAAATCAGTTGAGCAGTAAACATGTATTAAAAAAACCATACGAAGGAGAGCTTTACTTAATTATTCGGAGCAGGAGCTTGTTATCAATAATTGTCTGATCATTGACTGTCTTTATATTAAATCTAGTGCGCGAATATTATTTACTATAAAATCAAATCAGTTGAGCAGTAAACTGATGATAAGATTAAAAATAGAGTGTTTTTGACATGTTTTAAATCCTTTGGTGGTTGAAACACACAATCCTTGTATGAGTATCGTTAATCTATCAATGAATATGATGTTATGCAACAATTTTATACATTGATATGTTTAATTGCCGTGAAGATACTAACCTTATATCATGCTGATCTCCGGGTTGAACACATGCCCTTGTAGAGTGATTGCGTTGCATCGAGAGTTATCTGCAACGCAATCCAGAGAGATTAGATTTTTTTCGTCACGCAGATGGTTTGTCCAAGGCGACTGGGTTTACCCTGTGTAGCCGTTTGCTTTGCCGTAACACAGGCTGTTTCGACGCAAACAAAGGTTTTATAACCGTCATCTGGTAAATCGGACATTGATACGGATAACTCTGGGCCAGGGTTCCATGCCACGACATCCTGCTGATGATGATGAACAACATGAATCGCACGTTTCAGCTGACTGTCATGGATCACGCTGCATTCTTCTGGTTTCAGATACACTCTGTCGGTACGATCCGGGAAGGTTTGCACACCGTCAGTTAATTGTCCCTGCTGGCCGCCCAAGACTTTATCCAGATAATCCTGGCCCAGTCCACTGACACTGATTTCATCAATATCACCAACAGTAAAATAGCTGTGTAGGGCAGCAGTAGTTTCAAAATCACCGTGTGCTTCCAGCTCTATTTCACAGGTTTTAGCCAGTTTAAAACGGGCATATAGCGTAAATTCATGAGGCCAGAGTTTCAGTGTTTCTGCGTTGCTCTTTAATTCAAACGTCAGTACGACTCCATCAGCATCTTCGTTATGCGCACTCAGAACCCAGGGCAGATTACGGGCAAAACCGTGTGAGGGTAATGAGGACTCTTTAGCCGGGCCAAACCACGGCCAGCAGACAGGCACACCACCGCGCAATGCGACGCCTTTATGAAAAGGGGTATTATCACTGAGCCAGAGCACTTGTTCTTCGCCTGCAGGCTGCCAGGAGAGCAGGTGCGCCCCTTGCAGTGCGACCGCGGCACGAACTTGTGCATGTTCAACGACGATGACTTCCAGCTGGTCTTGCTGGCGGACAGAAATGGTGGGGGTAATTTGTACAATAACTGGCAGGGCAAATATTTTAGCGATCATTCGTTTGGCCTCACATTATTGAAAGCAAAAAAAAGGGCGACCTTAGTCGCCCCTTACTGGAAAGTGATTCATCTCAACTTATTTAGAGATGTGAGCAACCAAGTCCAGAACTTTGTGGGAGTAACCTGTTTCGTTATCGTACCAAGAAACCAGTTTCACAAAGTGATCGTTCAGTGCGATACCGGCTTTGGCATCAAACACAGAAGTGCAAGTTTCACCGTTGAAGTCAGTAGAAACCACTTCATCTTCGGTATAACCCAGAACACCTTTCATTGGACCTTCAGAAGCGGCTTTCATCGCATTCTTAATGTCTTCGTAAGTTGCTGCTTTTTCCAGACGAACGGTCAGGTCAACAACAGAAACGTTAGGAGTTGGAACGCGGAACGCCATACCAGTCAGTTTGCCATTCAGTTCTGGCAGTACTTTACCTACGGCTTTCGCAGCACCGGTAGATGAAGGGATGATGTTCTGAGCTGCGCCACGACCACCGCGCCAGTCTTTATGAGACGGGCCATCAACAGTTTTCTGTGTTGCGGTAGTTGCATGAACAGTGGTCATCAGAGCTTCAACGATACCAAAGTTATCGTTGATAACTTTAGCCAGTGGAGCCAGGCAGTTAGTGGTACAAGAGGCATTAGAAACAATGTCCTGGCCCTGGTATTTGTCAAAGTTAGCGCCTTTAACAAACATAGGGGTGTCATCTTTAGATGGGCCAGTCATAACAACTTTTTTCGCGCCAGCAGTGATGTGCTTACGTGCAGTTTCGTCGGTCAGGAACAGACCGGTTGCTTCAGCAACAACATCAACACCGATTTCATTCCACTTCAGGTTTGCTGGATCTCTTTCTGAAGTAACACGGATTGTTTTTCCGTTAACAACCAGATGGCCGTCTTTAACTTCCACAGTACCGTTGAAACGGCCATGAGTGGAGTCATACTTCAACATATAAGCCATATACTCTGCGTCTAACAGATCGTTGATACCAACGATTTCGATGTCAGAACGTTCTTGAGCAGCACGGAAAACAATGCGACCGATACGGCCAAAACCGTTGATACCTACTTTGATAGTCATATATTCCACCAGCTATTTATTCGTGAATAAAAGGTTACCTGTAAAATTACAAAAACCTTACGCATCGTCAAGCGGAATCGTGTCAATCATTGGTACAAATCAATATATCGACCACTGATTGTACGACTTCTCTCCGTTCACACCCCTAATCGACGACTTTGATATGTGGGCACGAGTGATGATTTTAAACACACACTCCGCAAAACTGCGATGTTCGTCCCGTTTTTGAACGAGCCAATAAACCATTGTCTAGTGTAGAGCAAAAAGGCGCATGGCGTTGTTAATTTTTTGTTGTAATATAGTATATAAGACACACTGATTTACCCGCACAAGAGATAGAGATTGAGTTATGTCGAACGCGTTACCTCCTGACTACAAAAAGAAAAATTTCACCGAAATGCAATATTATGTCACGCAAAAACACGGGACAGAGCCACCTTATACTGGGCGCTTATTGCATAACAAACAGGACGGAATGTATCACTGCCTGGTTTGCCAGACGCCATTGTTTCTTTCAGAGACCAAATATGACTCGGGCTGTGGCTGGCCGAGTTTTTATCAGCCAGTCAGCCCGGATGCTATCCGTTATATCAGCGACAACTCTCATGGTATGGAGCGCATTGAAATCCGCTGTGGCGACTGTGACGCACATCTGGGACATGTATTTCCTGACGGCCCGCAACCGACGGGAGAGCGTTATTGTGTGAATTCTGCGTCACTTAGCTTCACTGATGAGCAGAGTGGTAAGCAAACTGAAGGTTAACGAATCGATTCAGCAAATTATTCTAGGGTGGGGTTAAAAAATGAACGATCTGGATGAAATGTTAGCGGCGATGACGCCAGAAATCTACCAGCGTCTGGCAACTGCTGTAGAGTTAGGAAAGTGGCCTGATGGTGTGGCACTCACCCCAGAGCAGAAAGAAAATAGCCTACAGCTAGTGATGCTCTGGCAGTCACGTCATAATACCGACGCGCAGCATATGACGATTGATACCGAAGGCCAGATGGTAATGAAAAGTAAGCAGCAGCTGAAAGCAGAGTGGGGGATTGGGGCTGAGCAGATAGCCACCGTCAAATTGCACTAAGCTCTGACTACGGTCTGATACAGGGGACAAACCTGCCGTCCCCTGAATGTTTTTCTAGTCGGTTGACTCAGAGATAAACTCCGCTGAGATCATTAAACGGGCGCCCGCCTGTGCCATCTCCTCTAAAGCCTGCTTACTGTCTGATGGCTGAAGATTAACACTGCGACAACCGTCGGTGATAACAATCACATGATACCCGAGGGTTAGAGCGTCCAGTACGGTGTATTTCACACAATAATCTGTCGCCAGGCCCATAATCACTAGATGGCTGACATGGTGCTGACGCAGCCACTCGTCCAGGCCTGTGTTATGACGATGACCATTATCAAAAAAAGCACTGTAACTATCAATTTCCTGCTGACAGCCTTTCTGCGTAATGTGAGAGACTGCGGCAATGTTCAGTTGCGGATGAAATTCCGCACCATGGCTGTGCTGGATACAATGGTTCGGCCACCAGGTTTGCGTCAGTCCGGCGAGTGTTCCCTGCTGAAATGGCACGGTATTTTGTACACTGGCAAAACTGCCATGATCTGCCGGGTGCCAGTCCTGTGTCGCGATGATCTGGCTTCCCTGAGACTGAAAAAGAGCGATCAGCTGATTGGCGATACTCACAGTCTGAGAGCCTTCCGCTATCGCCAGCGCACCACCCGCACAAAAATCATTCTGTAAGTCGACTAACAATAGCGCTTGCTGTGACATAACAACTCCTTATTCATCCGGTGTCAGCTCACCGCGTAGATTCTGTAGCATAGCAGAACGAATAGTGGCGACATCTTGTTGCTGACTGAGCAAATAGTGCAATTTGGTCAGTGCGGCTTCGACAGTCATATCTACACCACTGATAACGCCGGCTTGTGCCAGCGCATTACCGGTGGCGTAGCCTCCCATATTCACCTTGCCGGACATACATTGAGTCAGATTAATTACGATGATCCCGCGCGCACAGGCTTCACGGAGCTCATGGATAAAGGCCCCCTGCTGTGGGGCATTACCGACGCCATAGGACCGAAGGATTAAGGCTTTGACAGGCTGGCGCAGAAAATTACTGACGACATCAGCAGACATCCCCGGATAAATGGTCACCACACCAATCGGCTGAGGAACCACCGTGTGAACGATTAATGGCCCCAGTCCTCTGGGAGCGGGCGGTGTATTCAGGCGGCGGATATGAATACCTGCTTCCAGCAACGGTGGCAGATTCGGGGAATTAAAAGCATCAAAGCCATCAGCATGGGCTTTGGTTGAACGATTACCCCGATAGAGTCGGTTGTTAAAAAACAGACTGACTTCATTTATCGGATAGTTCGCGGCGATATACAGCGAGTTGAGCAGATTGATCTGTCCGTCTGAGCGCAACTCCTCCAACGGTATTTGTGACCCTGTAACAATCACCGGTTTGCTTAAGTTTTCCAGCATAAAGGACAGCGCTGACGCGGTAAATGCCATGGTGTCAGTGCCATGCAGGATCACGAATCCATCATAGTTATCGTAGTTAGCTGCGATATCGTCAGCGATATGCTGCCAGTCTGCCGGGGTCATATCCGAAGAGTCCATCAGCGGCTGATATTCATGAATGGTGAAATCAGGCATTTCCGGTCGATGGAACTCCGGCATTTGTGCGAGTTGTTGCTGAAGATGGCCGGAAACCGGGATGTAGCCCAAGGTTGAGCGCTGCATGCCGATAGTACCGCCAGTATAGGCAACATAAATAGATTTCTTTTGCATAAACATCGCTCAGTCGGTGTGAAAATCAGAAATGCCAGAGTATAAGGCCGCGGCAGGAAAAAAAAAGCAGTAGCAATATATTGATTGAAATATAGAAGAGGGGATACGTGCCACTCACTGGTCTTCAGTGAGCAGCACGTGACTCGTTTGCCCGACCCAGACAGGCCGGGCAGGGAAGCCTGATTATTTCACTTCACCGCAAGTCAGGCAGAATGCATAACGGTTTTGCGGATCGTTCATGGTAGCAAGCTGATCGTTTTGCGCTTTTACCGCCATGGCGGCATCAGCTAACGGTGCGGGCAAATAGGCTTGTAATGCTTGCGGTAAGGCGGCACGTACCGAGCCGGTCACCGAGTCAAACATGACATCAATCAGCGTAGGATCTTCTTGCCAGAAGCTCAGATGCCATTGTTTCAGATTTGCCAGTTCAGCGGCTTTAGCCACCGCATCATCAAAGTCACCTAACGAATCCACCAGACCTTTAGCTTTGGCATTTTCACCAGTCCAGACATGCCCCTGGGCAATAGCATCCACTTGTTCCAGACTCATACCGCGGGCTTGAGCGACGATGTCAATAAAACGTTGATAACCATGTTCGATTGATATCTGAATCATCTGCTGTACTTCAGGGGATAACGCCTTGGTGACCGAAAGGTCAGCCAGTGGTGAGGTAGCCACACCATCAGTGTAAACACCCACAGAGGCCAAAGTATCTTGCACGGTATTAATCACACCGAAGATACCAATCGAGCCAGTCAGCGTACTTGGGTTGGCGATAATATAGTTCGCCGGTGTCGATACCCAGTATCCTCCAGAGGCTGCCATACCACCCATAGAAACCACAATGGGCTTCCCGGCTTCCCGTGCGGCGATTAACTCACTGCGGATCAGTTCAGAAGCACTGACACTGCCGCCAGGACTATTGACCCGCAGGATGATGGCTTTCACCGTGGAGTCCAGGCGAGCATCACGGATTTGTTCTGCGGTGGTGTCACCGCCAACTTGTCCGGCGGTCTCCGGGCCATCCATAATCGCCCCGTTCACGAAAATAACCGCGATACCGCCGCCTTCAGATGAAGCTGGTTTGAGGGTGTAGTCGTAAATACTGGTCGCGCTAAAGTCTTTGTTCTCTTTGTTCCAGCCAAACTGTTTGATCAGCGCCTGATCAATTTGTGCATTCGACGCCAGCTCATCAACCAGTTTGTTATCCAGCGCATACTGAGCAGTGTCGCCGTTCAGCTTTTTCAGATTATCCAGCATCGCCTGAGCACCAGGGAAGGCTTGCTGAGTGGTTATCTGACGGTTAGTAGCAATAGTCGTGATGAAGTTCTGCCACAGTTCGCCAATCCACAAACTATCAGCCTCACGTGCGGCGGGAGACATATCGTCACGTAAGTAAGGTTCTACCGCTGATTTATAGGTGCCGACACGGAAGACATAAGTCGAGACTTTTAACTTTTCCAGCAGACTTTTGTAGTACAAGGTGTTGGTAGCAAAGCCACGTAAATCAATACCGCCTTGTGGAGACAACCAAATTTTATTGGCATAACTGGCAAGGTAGTACTGACTTTGATTGTAATAATCACCACGGGCATAGACCGGTTTACCGGTATCGCGGAACTCACGCAGTGCTTTACCGATATATTGCATCGATGGTTGATCTGCTCCGGCAAAATCTTTTAAATCCAGGACGATGCCGGTGATATTGCTGTCAGCTTTTGCCTGGCGGATCGCGTCAACGATATCGAACAGTGAGTTTTCTTGCAGCCGGTTAGAATTGGAGCCCAGCAACTGGCGGCCAATTACGCCCAGTTTGTCACTGACCGAGGGTTTATCTACCACCACGCCACTGATATCAAGCAACAGGGCACCACGAGCAGGTTCTGTCACGTCACCTTTCATCTGAAGCCAGATACCGACGCCGGCGAGGATTATCAAAATAAAAAAAATGTTCAGTACTAATTCGCGGATAAAATTGAGCAGACGCCATGTCCACTTAAAAATACCCATAATGAATCGCCCAATAATGCGCATATTTTCTCCATAACTTCCACTGGGATGCCCGCACGTCGAAATATTGACAGCTAAAACGGTGAGCGTGACGGCTATCCTAAAGATCAGGTGACGAAAAGTCAGTAGTCAATCGGCATAGCACTGTAATAAAAATAGTGCCTGTGTTAGTTTTGTGAATGAAAATCATTTAAGGGGAAAGGTTATGGATGCTCTTGAACTACTTATTAATCGCCGTAGTGCGTCGCGTTTAGCTGAACCCGCTCCATCAGGAGATGTACTGGAAAATATTCTCCGAGCAGGCATGCGTGCACCGGATCATGGCACCTTGCAGCCATGGCGTTTTGTGATTATTGAAGGAGAAGGGCGTGAGCGCTTTGCTCAGGTTCTCGTGGCTGCTGCTACCGCCGCTGGCTTTGATGAGAAAGCGCTTGAGAAAGCCCGCACCGGCCCGTTACGTGCCCCGCAAATTATTGCGGTGATTGCACACTGTGATAACCAGCATAAGGTTCCGGTTTGGGAACAAATCGCTTCTGCAGGCTGTGCTGTCATGGCAATGCAAATGGCCGCCGTGGCACAAGGATTCAATGGTATCTGGCGCAGTGGTCCCTGGACTGAAGATGCCTCAGTGCGTGCAGCCTTGGGTGGTCGTGAACAAGACAAAGTGGTCGGCTTCCTCTATCTCGGTACTCCGCAGCTCAAAGCCTCAACGACCATTAATCCCCCTGATACAGCGCCGTTTGTTCGATATTTCTAAACATAATTTGTCTGGATTGTGAGCAACTGCGGCGTAATCCAGATAACTGTACTTATCAGAATCACTTTTGAGCGCTACCATGCCGGGACGAGTGTTCATCAATGACAGGAGCAACTGATGAGTGAGCAAAATATTCGCCTAACGCAGTATAGCCACGGAGCGGGGTGCGGCTGCAAAATTTCCCCACAGGTGTTAGAGACTATTCTTCATAGTGAGCAGGCAAAATTTATTGACCCTCACCTGCTTGTCGGCAATGAAACGCGTGATGATGCAGCGGTTTACGATCTCGGGAATGGCACCTGCATTATCAGTACCACCGATTTCTTCATGCCTATTGTCGATTCTCCTTTTGATTTTGGCCGTATTGCCGCCACGAATGCTATCAGTGATATTTATGCCATGGGTGGTAAACCAATTATGGCTATCGCTATTCTTGGCTGGCCGGTGAATACCCTTGCCCCGACGATTGCCAGAGAGGTGATTGAAGGTGGGCGTTTTGTCTGTCAGCAGGCCGGTATTTCGCTGGCGGGTGGGCACTCTATCGATACCCCAGAGCCGATTTTTGGCCTCGCCGTGACCGGTATTGTTCCGACAGCTAAAGTGAAGAAAAACAGTTCAGCGCAAGCAGGCTGCAAACTCTATCTGACCAAACCACTGGGAATTGGCGTACTGACGACGGCTGAGAAAAAATCCCTGCTTCTCCCTGAACATCAGGGCCTGGCCGCTGAGGTGATGTGCCAGCTTAATCTTGCCGGAGCTGAGTTTTCCGACCTTGCCGGCGTGACTGCCATGACCGATGTCACCGGGTTCGGGTTATTGGGTCATCTCAGCGAAATGTGCCAGGGCGCGAATTTGCAGGCGATAATTAACTATCAGGCAGTGCCTAAATTACCGGCAGTTGAAAGCTATATTGCTCAGGGCTGCGTTCCCGGCGGAACCGGACGTAACTTTGCCAGTTATGGTCATTTAGTCGGTGATATGCCTGCTGCGTGGCGCGATTTACTTTGCGATCCTCAGACTTCGGGAGGCCTGCTATTGGCGGTGAGCGATGATGCACAATCTGCTGTCCAGGCTATTGCCGAGCGTCACGGCATCTCACTGAATGTGATTGGTGAACTTTATCCGCAGCAAGCGGGCCAACCGATGATTGAGGTTCGTTGATTTTATGCGGTTGTTTATTGCCGAAAAACCGAGCCTGGCCCGTGCCATTGCGGATGTGTTGCCAAAACCTCATCGCCGAGGTGATGGCTTTATTGAATGTGGAAATGGCCAAGTGGTCACTTGGTGTATTGGCCATCTGCTCGAACAAGCTCAGCCGGATGCCTATAATGAGCGCTATGCCCGCTGGAATCTGGCGGACTTACCGATTGTGCCGGAAAAATGGCAGCTACAACCCCGTCCTTCGGTGACCAAACAGCTCAATGTGATTAAGAGCCTGCTAACGCAGGCCGCTGAAGTGGTGCATGCCGGAGACCCCGACCGTGAAGGTCAGCTGTTGGTAGATGAAGTCCTCGACTATTTACAGTTAGCGCCTGAAAAGCGTCAGCAGGTTCTGCGCTGTCTGATTAACGACCTTAATCCGCAGGCGGTTGAGAGGGCGATTTCACGTCTGCGGGCCAACAGTGAGTTTATCCCGCTTTGTGTCTCTGCGCTGGCCCGTGCCCGGGCGGACTGGCTTTACGGGATTAATATGACCCGCGCCTATACTATTCTGGGGCGTAATGCGGGTTATCAGGGCGTACTGTCGGTGGGGCGGGTTCAGACCCCGGTACTGGGGCTGGTGGTCCGTCGGGACGAAGAGATCGAGAATTTTGTTCCCCGGGACTATTTTGAAGTAAAAGCCCATATTGTCACCCCTGCGGATGAGCGTTTTATCGCACTGTGGCAGCCCAGTGAGTCCTGTGAGCCACATCAGGATGAAGACGGGCGCTTACTGAATCGGAAACTGGCAGAACATGTGGTGGCCAGAATTACCGGCCAGCCGGCTATCGTCACGGCATATCAGGATAAACGCGAGTCGGAGATTGCGCCGTTGCCGTTTTCACTCTCCAGTTTGCAAATAGAGGCGGCGAAACGTTTTGGCCTCAGTGCCCAAAATGTACTCGATATTTGTCAAAAACTTTATGAAACCCATAAAGTTATCACCTATCCGCGATCTGACAGCCGGTATCTACCAGAAGAGCATTTTGCCGGACGTCAGGCAGTACTAAACGCGATTGGTATTCAGGGGGATTTTCAGCCTTTTCCCGATATCAATATCGATCAGCGTAATCGTTGCTGGGATGATAAAAAGGTGGATGCCCACCACGCTATTATCCCGACTGCCCGTAGTAGTAAAGTGTCACTAACTGAAAATGAAGCCCGGGTTTATAACTTGGTGGCCCGGCAATATCTGATGCAGTTTTGCAGAGATGCCCAGTTCCGTAAATGCACTATTGAGCTGGAGATTGCCGGAGGAAAATTCATTGCCAAAGCCCGTTTTCTGGCTGAGGCAGGCTGGCGGACTTTATTAGGCAGTAAAGAACGTGATGAAGATAATGACGGTACACCCTTACCGGTTGTCGCCAAAGGGGATGAACTGTTATGTGAACAAGGCGAGGTGGTGGACAGACAGACGCAGCCACCGCGCCATTTTACCGATGCCACCTTGCTGTCTGCTATGACAGGTATTGCCCGTTTTGTGCAGGATAAGGATCTCAAGAAAGTCCTGCGTGCGACCGATGGTTTAGGTACCGAGGCAACCCGAGCCGGTATTATTGAATTGCTGTTCAAGCGGGTCTTTTTAGCAAAGAAAGGCCGTGCGATTCATTCCACTCCGGCAGGGCGGGCGTTAATTCACTCGCTACCGGAACAGGCTGCGCGCCCCGATATGACTGCACACTGGGAAGCCACGCTGACGCAAATTAGCGAGAAGAACTGTCGCTATCAGGACTTTATGCAACCACTGGTTGAAACACTGCATTCCCTTATCCATCATGCCCGCAGCACACCTGTCCGGCATGCCTTTAAGGGGATCACGGCTCCAGATACAGGGCGGGGGAAATATGGAACCCAAAAAGAGGGAAAGAACCATGCTGCTAAAAAAACACCTGTACGTCGCCGCAATACTGCTCAGCCTGCCGCTCCTGGCGACGGCGAATAGCCACTCAGAGCTCGGTATTGTCGTACCACCGGAAATGCTGATGCAGCGAGGAGCCGCGCAGCCAGCAGCTTGCTTACAGTGCTGCCTTTACGCCAATAACAGCTATAGCGAAGGGGCAATTATCAAAACCGAAGGTATCTTGCTGCAATGCAGCCGTGATACGGAGGTATTAAGTACTAAGCCACTTATCTGGCAGAGGATCAAGCCGTAACAGCATATCAATAGGATCATCACCCTGTGTCAGGCAAATATTATTACTGTTTGCACTGGCACAGCGGCTTTATCTCATCATGAAGTATGATGGCGTAGCAGTATTTTTACCTTCTTCAACTCAACAATAACTTTTGAGAGCGTAAAGTTTCTCTGGATAGATGAGACCGTGCTATAGCGAACGGTTAATCGGTTCGCTATAGCACTTCGCTAAGATAACTCCTTGAAAATAAGCTCTATTGCTTCAGAGTAGGTTCCCTCGCGTTCAAAATAACGTTTGTGGCATCCCTTTTTTATTGTTCACCGTGCGTTATGTTTATTCCGAAGCATAAAAACGACGCTACCACGATACCAGGGAGAGCTTGCCAGCGATTTTTCATGCTGGTTATCCCATTCGCCATGCTGAACCAGGCCAATACAGAAAGGGATCTTCAGCTTGCTCAGCGCCGGCAAATAGTCGGAATAATGGGTGACAGTATGCCGTCCCTGGTAGCTTTGCACCACAATCTCATCAATGGGTAACGTGTTGAGTGTTGATATATCTCCCGTTTTTGCCCAGTCCAGTAAACCGGTCACGCCGAGCGCGTAACGCGCGGGGAGCTGCTGACGGAGTTCACGTAAAAATGCCGCATAATCATTCAAGCGGTGGGTTGCCGCGTCAAAATCGATTTGCAACCCGACAACGTGATTTCCCGCAGCCTCCCAGCGGTTTAGCAGCGAGATAATCCGCCGCCAGGCATCAACCGGCATATCAAGGGTGGTTATACGTACAGTCAGCCAGATACGGGGAAAGGTTAGCCGACTCACGGGGAGTCCGACCCGTTCAAGGATCACCCGTCCACCGCGAGTAACCAGCTCACCTTGATGCAGGTAAACCACCTGAGCCTGGCGTAACTCCGGGCCGGGTTTGACACCGGACCAGAGCCAGAATGCCTGATGTTGTTCGGCGTTGACCCGGGCCTGAACGGGAAAACTGAACAGTACGGCAGCCAGCAACCCTACCAGTAGAATTTGATTTTTTGCGCCCATAGACTTCCTGGATACTGTGACTTCAATTGGGTAAACCAGTCTTTACGCTCGTGCTGATCAACGTCAGCACCTCCGCAGTCGTTATAACCGGAAGGGGCATAACACATGATAGCCCGATACAGCGCATAGCTCTTATCTTCTGGCTCACTCTTAGTATCGACTATCACCTGCTGGTAATAACTCTGGCGGCTGGGCTGACCGATAAACTTATCATCAAAGGTGACTGTATCGAGCGCGATGTTACCCGGGGTATCTTTCCACAGCGAAATACTGGCATCACGAATACGCAGAAATTCACCCAGGCAAATTAACGCATGTCCGTCACGGTTATTTTTGCTTAGGATACTGACAGTTTCAGTTAACGAGGGACAGAAGTAGCCATTTTCGGTCTGATCGCCAGCCCAGTCAAAAACGCTCAAGGAGACATCCGCAAATTTGTCACTGATAACTGGCTGTGAAATATGGTCAGCCAGTGCTTTATCCGCCAGCCAGTCGGCATAGCGTGCCTCAATCAAATCACGCATCAATAAGGTATGCAGGGCGATAGTCCGCTCTTCATTATTAGGAGCGGAGACGACTTGCTGGCGCAACAGCTCAGCGTCAGCCCGTGTTTTGAGGACGGCTGAACGGTAGCGCAGGCTGGTTATCGGACTATTGGTGGCAAAAATATCGGCAATGTTATTTGCCTGTACCAGAGTCGCTGCCAGCTGGCTTTGCAGATACTGCTGCTGTTCCACATTCTGCGTTGCTGCCAGTAACTGTGACCAGTGATCCCTTGCCTGAGACCACTTTTGTTGCGCCATCAGGGCATTGCCATACAGCGCCTGTTCGCTGAAGGCTAAAATGTCATTTTCCGGTAAATGGCTAACGGGCTTAATGTCATTGATCACCTGCGCATAATCTTCTTTCTGATAAGCCAGCATCTGGTTGAGATAGTGCCAGTATTTCAGCGAATCAGACTGTTCAAATACAGGTTTGATTTCAGCCAGATATGTTTTATCAGCACAGAGTTGCTGCTCGCCGCAATCGGCATTACGCATCAGACGCAGCGCTTGGGTAAAGGTTATCAACGGCGCTTCGGGAGAGTAGAGATAAAATGCGTCATTCCAGCTGATATCCCGGCTTTGCAACTTATTGTCATTTTCGGCAATCAGCGCGATTAGACTGTCGGCGTCTTTGGCTTCGGTGAATGCTGTTTCATAAAGTTTTGCCAGGGTATCTCCATCTTGCAGATACCAGTTAATTCTCCGTAACAGACCGGTAGTGGAGGCTGAATATTGTCCTGCTGGCCAGTGATGAAGATAATCATTGGCCCATTTCAGTGCCTGCTTTGCGGCCTGCTGATCCACTTTACTGACATCAAAATCACCGTATTCACCCGTTGCATTCTGGCTACTTTTATTCAGTGCGGTGCGGATAAGCATGTAGCTACTCGCCTCAGCCAGCCAGGGCTGCTGGCTCTCCTGGAGCATCAACCAGCGTGTCTCAGCCTGGGCATAGTGACCGCCATAGAAGTCATTGGCCGCAGATAAATAGGCTTTGAATTGATCCGCCGTTGAGTCCGCAGGAAAATCGAGAACGTCAATTTTTTCCTGGCTATCTTTGCTGCCATTAATCAGGAGCCTAACTTTCGCCAGCGCGTGTTGCTGTTCCGGGGTCAGGCTGCCATCTGCCAGTAGGGCTGAAAGAAAATTCGCATCAGATTGCGCCGTCATCGAGACAAAGCGATTCTCAAGCGAATACTCATCGCGATAGTTGGCTTCCATCTCTGCTAAACCCAAATGGCTGAGTGCCTCTTGACTCATAACGATAGCGGGTTGAACGGCATTCTGCTCTGCTGGCGGCGTAAAGTTATACCAGGCATCAAGATGGGGGCCGAAATAAAAATCACGGCTGCGGGTAAAATCGGCAGGTATCGGTTGGATTGGTAAGGACAGCGCGTTTTTTTCGCTGAGCAAACGCAGCAAGTTATCGCGAGTATCATTAGAGACATCAAGCACGGGTAAGCTGTCGATTAAACAGCCAGGAGCCCCCCAGGGACAGCTACTTTCATCTGACGACGCAAAGGTTGTTTTGCTGACGATAAGCGAAAAAATTAATGCAGTGGTGCAACGACATACTCTTGAGACCATGTTGACATCCTAAAAATAAAGCGCACGGCGACAAGCCGATGAGCACGACGAATTGTGCCCATTGGGTCCGGTTGTTGCCCTTATTTTAGCCATAAATAAACAAGGCAGAGCTTAGCTATTCTCTGATTTTATTGCCATAGTGATGATAAGTCTTCATCAGAAATAATGGTCATTACCAACACAAAAATAGGGGCTTAACATTAAAATATGTTAAGCCCCTCTGATATCAGGCAACACCGCTAGCGGCTGGCTACTGGCTAGCTACGCTCAATCTCCTTCGCGGCCTGGTCGAGGGTGTCGATAATTTTATACAGCGTTTCCTGCGGGATATCTCTGTTAGCGAGTTTGGTGCTAAGGGCGATTTTAAAGTTATGAATCGCTCTTTGTACTTCCGGAATACGGCGGTTGCCTCCCAGTATGCCCAGTGACTCCAGCCGTTTGAGTATTGTTCGGACTTCACCTGACTGCTGTTCGAGTGAAGCTTTACCTTCATCTGTCAGTTGCCAGGCTTTCTTCGCGGTCTGCTGTTCAGCCGCCTGGATAGAACCCATCTCTTCGAGTAGGGTCAGATTCGGATAAATAATTCCCGGGCTCGGAACATATTCACCTTTCGCCAGAGCTTCAATTGACTTAATTAGCTCATATCCATGCGCTGAATTTTGCGAAAGGAAATAGAGGATCAGTAAACGAATATCGTTGGCGTCAAACAGCCGTTCCCGACGGTGGCGAGCG
>CANRKT010000052.1 GCA_947631255.1 uncultured Enterobacteriaceae bacterium | reverse complement strand
AAATTGGCGGAAGATCACAGGAGTCGAACCTGCCCGGCACCGCTGGCGGCACCCATTGGATTTGAAATCCAACCGCCTCACCGGAGGCGACGATCTTCCGCGCCTTCATTGCTACATGGAGGCGGTGCGCATTATACCGAGTTTCCTGAATAGTCCCAATGATTGTGCAAAAAAACAGATAGGGTTTAACTCTAAATTATTTTAAAAATCAGCATGAAAATAAACTGGTATGCTTAGAAATGGCATGCTGGAGATGTTCTTATCAGCGATTTGATTAAGTGACAGCACTTTATCTGGTCTTTTTTCTCTTTTGCTTCCCGCTTTCAGCAGGGAAAGTGGGTTACTTAAGATAGGTTTCTGCATAGATACGGTAACGATTCTCGAGGTTATAACGCTCCTGCTCTGCAACTGAAATTTGCGTAAATGAAGATAAGAAGTCCTCCAGTATCTCATTCGGCGATTGAAAATTATTTTCTATTAATAATTTTATAGCTTCTATGGTCAGTAACCCACAACCATTGGGGACATGATCCTGGATATTCTTTTCCAGAAATACAATATTGTCAGGGTCTATTACGCCAGCCAAGTTCGAGGTATCAATGAGATGTTGTTTAATCTCTGGACTTAATGTATTCCCAGTATTACAAATAACAGCATGAGGTTGTGCATCATTATATTTATACAGACCGAATGTTATCCAGTGTTCACCGGTATTAACGGGGAAAAACTCAGGTTGTTCGAGAAATGAATGGTGTCCGGACTGATCAATAATTTGCTGTGACAGGACATTTTCATGACTATCTGGATGGATAAGCCCGATCGGAAAATTTATCTCAGGTGTATTATGGAGGCGGGTATAAGCCTTGATAGCGGCATTTACCTCGTCGGTAGATAGCATTCGTGCAGGGTTCCAGAGATCGACATCGTCGATTTGTTCGTGCTGAGAATGTGCACTATGTTGTTGAGAAAAAATACGTGACAGAGATAATCTTTCGCCAGTATCAGCGGCAGTGCCAGCCATATACAGTAATTTTGAGGGGGTACGCAGTTTGTGCATGTCAGTATTATTTTTCATCATATTGTTAACTGACAGCTGATATAGCATCAGGGCGGAGTCCTGAATATTTTCCACCACACTCGCTTTATTGTCGGTAGGTATTGTTCCACAGAACATATCGAACAGATATTTTTCTGCCAGCCTGCCAGATACATCAGACCGTAGAGCAATATTATTTAATAACTCAATACTACGAAGGTTACCCTCGGATGCGGATGTTTTTAATGATTCGATAGTTTCTGGAGCTATTGTTTCAGAGAATACATTGCTGAAATTTTTTATATTATAATAGTCGTCATTAACGGTATGTATTTTCATAAAGATCCCTTTGCTGTAAATATATCTGTCATTTGTTGTTAAGCGCTGTCTGTGATAACAAAATGAACGATTTCCGGGGTAGGTCGTGTCTCAATAATATCGTCATAAGACGGAGAGAATTCTACACCTGAGCAAGAAAAGGGTATTTTAGAAAACAATTAAAATGGGGAAGAGCAGCACCAGAGATGCCGTGCTGCTTATTGGTTTTATTCGTTGCTACCGGGGAATAAAAACGGGTTAATGCTGCTACGCGCAAAACCTTCTTGTTCCATACGGGCATCCAGCACTAATGACGCTAAATCGTCGGCCACGGCTTCAACGCTGGTATCCTTTTCTTGATAGAAAATCTTCAGATAGGTACCACAGTCGCCGCAGCTTTCGGCTTTGATAGCTGACTGTTCACTGTCCAGTGACCAGTAGTTTAAGTCACGAGTTTGTTCGCAGTTGCTGCATTTAATCCGTACGACATGCCATTCAGTCTCGCACAGGTTGCAGTGCAAGTAGCGTAATGCGTTGTTGGTACCGATATGCACCATGCTCGAAACCGGTATTGAGCGACATACCGGGCAGAACTGGCGTTGTTCACCATATTCCGCAGTGGCCTTGCCGGGGATCAGGCTGGCCATTTGTGCCCAGTAAAGCGACAGAGCGGCCCAGATGAAGGGAGCTTTGTCACTGCCGACTTTAGAAAATTCGGCCTTAAGCAAGGCCGTTGCCATCTCTTCCAGTTCGATGGAAGACGCTTTTTCGAGGTTTTCAATCACCGCGAGTGCCGGGCCGCTCATTTCTGGTTTCAGTTCGGCAATCAAGGACAGTAGCAGATGTTGCCAGTGTGGAGTTCGTGGCAGAACATGCAGATCCAGTGGCGGTTTACCGGTCTTTGCTGCTTGCTCAATCAGTGCCGTCAGATCCATTTCCAGTGGATGATCATAGAGCACCACTTCCTGGGCATGGGCTATCAGCGCGGCAAAACGCAGATAGTCACCCAATGGATTATCGGTCGCCAGTTCGCGCAGGCGTTCAGCGCGACGATTATAGAGATTTTTCAGTCTGGGAAACAACAGCGGTGGGATAGCATCCACCGCATGTTTCTCGCGTTTTTCCAGCCTGTCTTGCGGGATTATGCGAATACTCATTCAGATGATTTATCCTGTTTCTGGCGCAATTCACGATACCAGCGCGGATGGTGTTTTTTGGCCCAGGTTGAGGTCACCCATCCTTCTACCATAGCAGTGATGGTTCCCTTTACCCACAAAGCGGCGTAAACATGCACCATAATAACCATGATTAAGGCTACCGCAGCAAGTGAATGTACTAATAACGCAACGCGTATAAGAGGGATAGGGAATGAAGGTGCAAAATAAGGACGCCAGATGATGACTCCACTCACCAGCAGTAACACGAGGAAGATAATCGCTGCCCAGAATACGCATTTCTGGCCAAAATTATAACGCCCGGTGTCACCCACTTCCTCATTAACGACAATCTTATGGATATTTTTCGCCCATACGATGTCTTCTTTGTTGATCAGGTTATGGTGCCAGTAACGGAAGAACATAATGATAAATGACGCGAACATCACCACCCCGACAAACGGGTGGAGAATACGCGCTAGCTGCGGTGTTCCTAGAATATGCATCAGCCAGTTGAAGGAAGGGAAAAAGAAACCTAGCCCACTCACAGCTGCCAGAATAAAGCAGAAAGCGGTTACCCAGTGGTTAATACGCTCGGGCGCACTATAGCGCTGAATTTTCACTTCTTTCTTCATTTTTGCACCTCATCATCATGGTGCTGCTTAGCATCAGGTTTGTCGGCTTCTTCTTCGTCCTCTTTCTCGGCACGGTTTGGGCCAACCCCTACATAGTGGAAGATACTGGCGGCAAAAGTGACCGCAAAACCGACAGCGGCCAGTGGTTTCCAGATGCCTTTCCAGAATTCCACGGTCGGGCTAATAGCTGGGTCTTTCGGTAAACCATGATAAAGCGTCGGTTTGTCAGCATGATGCAGAACATACATGACATGCGTACCTCCCACGCCAGCCGGATCGTACAAACCAGCATTGTCATAGCCACGCGTTTTCAGCTCTGCCACACGTTCACCCGCCAAGTCTTTCATATCCTCTTTGGTACCGAAATGAATGGCACCGGTTGGACAGGTTTTTACACAAGCAGGCTCCTGGCCGACAACCACGCGGTCAACACATAACGTGCATTTGTAGACCCGATTGTCGTCTGGATCCATACGCGGTACGTCAAACGGACAGCCAGCAATGCAGTAGCCGCAGCCAATACATTGCTCAGACTGGAAATCGACGATGCCGTTCGCGTATTGAATAATCGCACCCTCTGACGGACAGGCTTTTAAACACCCCGGATCGGCACAGTGCATGCAGCCATCCTTACGGATCAGCCATTCCAGTTTGTCATTCTGCTCGACTTCAGAAAAACGCATGACCGTCCACGACTTAGCGGTTAAATCCGCCGGGTTATCATAGACCCCGACGTTAGTTCCCACTTTATCGCGGATATCATTCCATTCTGAGCACGCGACCTGACAAGCTTTACAGCCGATACAGGTTGTCACGTCGATAAGCTTGGCAACTTCATGCTGGTAATCCCGCGCCTGAGGCGCGGGTGTGAAGCCGTTGGTCGCGGAACGACGGATGATGTCCTGAGATTGATAAGTCATAATTCGTCTCCGTTACACCTTTTCCACATTAACCAGAAACGCCTTAAACTCTGGCGTTTGCGTATTAGCATCACCGACAAATGGCGTTAATGTATTGGCAATGAACCCTTTTTTGGCCACACCTTCATAACCCCAGTGAATCGGAATACCAATGGTATCGACCTTCTGACCATGCACATCCAGAGTGCGTATACGTTTCGTCACCACTGCTTTGGCTTTGATAAAGCCGCGGTTAGAAGACACTTTCACCATATCGCCGTGGGCAATACCCAGTTTATTCGCCAGCTTTTCACCGATTTCGATAAATTGCTGTGGCTGGGCAATGGCATTTAACAGCGCATGTTTAGTCCAGTAATGGAAATGCTCTGTCAGACGATAAGTGGTGCCGACGTACGGGAATTTTTCATGCGTTCCCATCTCTGCCAGGTCATCTTTGAATACGCGTGCAGCCGGGTTAGATACCACATTCGGATGAAGTGGATTGGTGCCAAGCGGTGTTTCAAAGGGTTCGTAGTGCTCAGGGAAGGGACCTTCAGCCATTTTATCAAGAGCAAACAGACGCCCCAGACCTTCTGGCTGCATGATAAAGGGCCCCACACCTGTGTCTGGTGCAGCATTGCTGTAGTCAGGTACATCAATACCTGCCCACTTGGTGCCATCCCAGGAGATCAAACGACGCTTTTCATCCCACGGATCACCCGCCGGGTCAGCTGAGGCACGGTTATACAGAATGCGGCGGTTGAGTGGCCATGCCCAGGCCCAGCCCAGCGTATTCCCCAGACCTGATGGGTCTGCGTTATCACGTCTGGCCATCTGGTTGCCGTCTTGCGTCCAGCTGCCGGCAAATATCCAGCAGCCACTGGCGGTGGTACCGTCATCACGCAATTGTGCAAATGAGCTGAGTTGCTGGCCTTTTTTCAACAGGATTGCACCGGTAGCCGGGTCGATAAGGTCGGCAAGTGCCCGACCATTACTCTCCATCGCCACTTGTTCTGGTTCAGGATCGTCCGGTATCAGGTAGTCCCATGACATACTGAGAACTTGTTCAGGAGCACTACCGCCTTCGTTTGCATACATGGTACGCAAACGCGAGAAGATACCGGAAAGAATGGCACCATCACTCAAAGCGTTACCTGGGGCATCAGCACCTTTCCAGTGCCACTGTAGCCAGCGCGAAGAGTTAACGATCGAGCCGTTTTCTTCAGCAAAGCAACCAGAAGGTAAGCGGAATACTTCAGTCTGGATAGTGGCAGGATCGACATCATTGATCTCGCCGTGGTTCTGCCAGAAGTTCGACGTTTCCGTATTGAGCGGATCGACCGTAACCAGGAACTTAAGTTTAGAAAGTGAAGCGATCACTTTGTTTTTATTAGGAAACGACGCCACTGGGTTAAAGCCTTGGCAGATATAGCCATTCACTTTACCCTGTTTCATCATCTCGAAGTATTGCAGGACGTCGTAAACTTTGTCCCACTTCGGCAGTAACTGATAACCCCAGTCATTCTCTTTCGTCGCTTTATCGCCGTAGAAGGATTTCATCAACGAAACAAAGAATTTTGGGTAATTACTCCAGTAATTTACCTGGCCTTTTAGCAGTGATTTTGGCGTATTAGCTGCCAGATAACTGGCTAAGTCAGGCTGATTTTCACTCGGCAGGTTGAGATAACCCGGAAGACTAGTAGATAGCAGACCGAGGTCAGTCAGACCCTGAATATTTGAGTGTCCACGCAGGGCGTTAACACCGCCACCAGCCATACCCATATTACCGAGTAACAGCTGGATCATCGCCATGGTACGAATATTCTGCGCACCCACTGAGTGCTGGGTCCAGCCCAGTGCGTAGAGGAACGACGCTGTTTTATCGCCAGCGCTGGTTTCGGCAAGGTACTGACAAACTTGCAGGAAGTCTTCCTTCGGCGTACCACAAATATTCGTCACGACCTCTGGTGTATAGCGGGAAATATGCTGTTTCAGCAAATTCCAGACACAGCGAGGGTGCTGGAGAGTCAGATCGCGTTTAGCGAAACCTTCTTCGTCCAGTTCATAGAACCAGGTGGTTTTATCGTATTTGCGATTTTCTGCATCGTAGCCGGTGAACAGACCATCATCAAAGCCATAATCTTCACGCACAATCAGGTTGGCGTTGGTATAAGCTTCAACATATTCACGGTTAAATTTATTGTTGTTTATCAGATACAACAAGACACCTGATAGGAAAGCAATATCAGTACCGGAACGAATAGGCGTGTAGAAATCAGCGACCGCCGCTGTTCGTGTAAAACGGGGATCAATAACGATTAACTTGGCACCGTTATGGATTTTGGCTTCCATCGCCCAGCGGAATCCCACTGGATGCGCTTCTGCCGCATTACCACCCATTACGACTACCAGGTTGGCATTTTTAATATCAACCCAGTGGTTGGTCATCGCACCGCGACCAAATGTTGGAGCAAGACTTGCTACCGTTGGTCCGTGTCAGACGCGCGCCTGGTTATCTACGGCAAGCATGCCGAGAGCGCGGGAAAATTTCTGGCTTAAATAGCCGGTTTCGTTGCTGGCAGCGGAAGCGCAAAGCATACCGGTGGTTAACCAGCGGTTGACGGTAGTCCCTTGTTCATTGGTGGCAATGAAGTTGGCGTCACGGTCTTCTTTCATCAGTTTGGCGATGCGGTCAAAAGCGTCATCCCAACTGATTTGTTTCCATTCATTAGAGCCAGGGGCGCGATATGAAGGATATTTCAGGCGGCCTTCAGAGTGGATAAAGTCCACCAGACCTGCACCTTTTGGACATAATGCACCGCGGTTTACTGGGTGATCCGGGTCGCCTTCGATATGAAAGATGGAGGATTTGGCATTTTTGGCGCCATCTCCAAGGCTATACATTAATAACCCACATCCTACAGAGCAGTATGTACAGGTATTACGCGTCTCACGGGTTCTCAGCAGTTTGTACTGCCGCGTTTCCGCAAGTGCAGCACCCGGGGCAAAGCCCAGTGCTGCTGCCGTTGTTCCTGCCATACCGCCAGCACAGATCTTAAAGAACTGTCTTCTGCTGACTTGCATAGATTGCTCCTTATACGACAATTTCACATGACTAAAAAATGAGGGTAGTGGAGAACCCATCAGGGTTGATAATGAAACCCCTTTAGTAAAAATCCGTCTGAATGACGATAAAATTGATCTGGGATACTTATTTTTCTAAGACTGAGGAAGGGCGTCTACAATATGCCACTGGCAAAGAGACAATGACCTTCTATCTTTTATGAATAAAGCGGATAATACCATACTGAAACTGTGGTTGTTTTCGATTTAAGGTAAAAAATGAAAAATACTGATGCCTATCAAAAAGAAAATATGAAAAAGAGCACAGGGTACTTAAAAATTGACTGCTGGCAGCGTAATAACCTGCAGCATGAAGTACAGGATGAAGTGGCCGAAGAAGTTCCTATCGCATTGGTATATAATGACATTTCTCATGTCGTTATGATGGCATCACCGAAAAACCTCGAGACATTCGCCCTTGGTTTTTCTCTTTCTGAGGGAATTATTGATACTCCGCGCGATATTCTCGGAATGGATGTTGTGTCACATTGTCATGGCATCGAAGTACAGATCGAGCTCTCCAGTCGGCGCTTTATGGGACTAAAAGAGCGTCGCCGTAATCTGACCGGGCGTACCGGATGTGGTATCTGCGGCGTTGAACAGCTCAATGATATTGCTCGTCCTCTGCCTCAGTTACCCTTTAGTCAGCGTTTCTCTCTGGCAGGCCTTGACCAGGCACTGAGTAAAATGCGCCAGTATCAGCCAGTGGGCGACCTGACGGGTTGTACGCATGTGGCATTATGGCTGGATAACCAGGGTGAAATTCTGGGCGGTTGCGAGGATATCGGTCGCCATGTAGCACTGGATAAAATGCTCGGTGTGCGTGCTCAGCAACAGTGGCAGCAAGGTGCGATGCTCGTATCCAGCCGCGCCAGTTATGAAATGGTGCAGAAATCAGTGATGTGCGGAGTGGAGATCCTGTTTGCAGTTTCAGCCACCACAACGCTCGCCATCGAGATTGCCAGACAGAGTAACCTGACGCTGGTCGGTTTTAGCCGAAGTGGCCGGGCAACCGTTTATACCCACCCTCAGCGGTTATACTAATTTGGCATAAACAATGAGCTATCGCGCAATACATGCTTATTACCGAGACGGCGGGTAAAGCCTTCCTGGTCGAAATATTCCAGGATCTGAATCGCCAGTTTACGGCCCACTCCAAGACTGTCACGAAAATCGGCGGCCCGGGTTTCACCTTGGATCTTATCGCGTTCACGGATCAGACTGGCAAACTTTTTGATCTGATCATGGCGATAATAACGATCTTTCACGACAGCGATCACCTCGCCTTGCTGGGCAGCAAAGCGTAATAGCTGACGCATGACGTTATCATCGACAGCTGTGGCTTTGGCCAGGTCACGTACCCACCATGCCTGTTCACCCAGCAAAAGATCGACTTTATTCCACAGTTCCTGCTGCTCTGCAGAAAACTGCGGTTCATAGCCGGGAAGGTGTAGCCAGCCCTGGTGGTTGATAATCTGTTCTGTGGCACGAAGCTGTTCAATGAGTGCCAGTACCAGCCCTTCATCTTCTGAGGGTAGCGTCATGCGTCGCAGGCGTTCACGTCCGGGTCCTGGCTGGTCATCGTGCTGCTGATGATAGCGGGCCAGGATATCCAGTAGTTTTTGTTGCCAGCGGTGTGCCATTTCCTGGCTCAGTAATTGATTACCTGCCTGAAAATAGCCTTTTTTATCAGTCAACTGTTGTAAGCCTGAAGCGGTAAGCTGACGCGCCCAGGAAAAATCATCCAGTAGCACGGCTCCGCGTGTCAGTTGAGCATTGAGTACTTGCTCATCGGTTTCTGCTGCCCTGAGCGTTGTTAACCAGTCAAGAAAAGCCGGTTGCCTTTTGCCTCGTCGTGGGGGGTGCAGTAGTAGCGCTCGCGCACCGCCAAGCGTCGTACGGGCGCTGATGTCTCTCAGTACCAGACGGTCATTTTCAGCAAGCCAAAGCGGGGTATCCAGTACCAGCTCAGCAAGAGTTCCTTCAAGCAGTGAGATACGGCCGGTGATATGCCGTGCGGCATGATGGATATGCAATGGCTGCCATTGTGAAAGTGGAGTGAGGCAGTGTAATTCGACAATGACTCGCTCTATTTGCTGACGAGGAGGTTCACTGAGCAGCCAGTCACCCCGAGTGATATCGGTTTTTTCCGCACTACCACTGATATTCAGCGCGATGCGTTGTCCAGCGCGGGCATAAGAGGTGAGCTGGTTTTGTGCGTGCAATCCACGCACTCGCATCGGCAGGTCCGCTCCCGTCAGCCATAAGCTGTCACCGACGCGGACTTCACCGCTTAATGCGGTTCCAGTCACCACCAGTCCTGCTCCTTTCACGGTAAAGGCGCGGTCAATGGCTAAACGAAAGCGATGACTGTAAGGATGAGGCCGTTCGCTTAACTGTTGGATATGCTGGCGTAATGCTGGGATGCCGCTCTCTGTTGTGGCGGCAGTGACAAACAATGGCGTAGTCTCTTGCCCCTCTAACAGGGCGTGGACTTCTGCGCGGACTTCTTCAATGCGTTCAACGCTGACTTTATCCGCTTTGGTGAGTACCACGGTTATCAATGGTTGACTGGTCAGTTGCAGTAACGCCAGATGCTCACGGGTTTGCGCCATGATGCCATCATCACAAGCCACCACCAGTAAGGCATGATCAATCCCTCCGACACCTGCCAGCATATTGGCGAGAAATTTTTCGTGTCCCGGAACGTCAATAAACCCAATAATCCGCCCGTCAGGTTGTGGCCAGTAGGCGTAACCTAAATCGATAGTCATGCCCCGCTTTTTCTCTTCCGGCAGACGGTCAGCATTGATTCCCGTCAGGGCTTGTAGCAAGGTGGTTTTACCGTGGTCAACGTGTCCGGCGGTGGCAATAATCACAGCGCAATGGTCTCCAGTAGTAAGGCTTCATGTTCCAGACAGCGCAGGTCGAGCCATAAGCGCCCCTCAGTGATCCGGCCCAGAATCGGATATTCCAGTTCACGCAGGGTCTGGCTGAGTGCTACCAGGCTAGAGCCGCGGCCATCTTTTGGCTGAAAGGTCAGTGCCGCACTGGGCAGCCTGTCGACAGGTAAAGAACCACTGCCGATTTGTGACAGGCAGAGATCAACGCTGACGGTAAATTGTGTGCCAAAGCGATGAGCAAACAGGGGTTGTAACCGTGATGCCTGGGCTGCTATTTTTTCTGCTGTGCGGGTGAGTAAACGTAATGTCGGTAAGCGCTTAATCAGCGTTTCCGGGTGCTGATAAAGTCGTAAGGTCGCTTCCAGTGCCGCCAGTGTCATTTTATCCGCCCGTAGTGCACGTTTCAGAGGGTGTTGCTGAATAAGGTCAATATAGCTTTTTTTGCCGACAATAATTCCAGCCTGTGGGCCACCCAGTAGCTTATCGCCAGAGAAACTGACCAGGCTCACCCCGTCGGCGATGAGTTGTTGTGGCATCATTTCTGGAGGCAGTCCCCATTGTGTTAAGTCCACCAGCGAACCGCTTCCCAAGTCCGTCACTACCGGAATATTTGACTCATTCGCCAGAGTGACCAACTCTGCTTCACTGACTGCGTGAGTAAAACCTTCGATATGATAGTTGCTGGTGTGCACCTTCATCAACAGGGCTGTATTGTCGCTTATAGCACGACGATAGTCGGCTAAATGGGTACGGTTGGTGGTGCCGACTTCAAGGAGCTGGCAACCGGCCTGGCGCATCACATCAGGAATTCGGAAGGCACCGCCGATTTCAACCAGCTCGCCGCGGGAGACCACGACCTCTTTACCTTCCGCAACAGCGGCCAGCATCAGCAATACCGCAGCGGCATTGTTATTCACGACACAAGCGGCTTCTGCGCCGGTGATTTCACATAACAACGCGGCAACCGTCTGGTCACGATGGCCACGTCCTGCCGCATCGAGAGAATATTCCAGCGTGACGGCTGAGCTCATCACTTCACTGACGGCGGCAATCGCCTCTTCAGCCAGCAATGCCCGACCGAGATTGGTATGCAGTACCGTACCGGTGAGATTAAACACAGGTCGCAGTGTGCTGTGGCTGTGAGTGGTGAGTGTGTCATGGACTTTATGGCTCCAGTTATCACACCAATCAGGTAATTGATCCTCACGCTTTATTTGCGCCCGTGCTTCATCTTGTAGTACGCGAAGTACTGCGACAACACGGCTGTGACCAAACTCTTCAAGAAGAGGCTGAAAAGCGGCATCGCACAGCAGACTGCTGGTCGCGGGTATGTGGCTAAAAAGTGTTTGCGCTGTCGTCATATCACTCAAATTTTAAAAAGGGAGATAAGATTAATTGTACAAGGATAAGACGTTTTCTGCTGCGTTGAGTTGTAGACCAACTACACTGAAAACGAGGCCTGCGTTTTTGCTGTAATAAACTTTCAATTGATCTTTTCCCTGTGCGTTATTGCTGGTAGCTGGGCGATGTTTAATTTGTTTGTTTGATTAATATGCAGATTTATTGTGATAAAGATCACATAACAATAACAAAGGTCAGGGTGTAAAACGTGACGCGTATCACGTAAGTGTTTATTTGATGACCAATAGAGTGCCTCTGTTGTTTTTTTACAGGTCTATTATGTGACGTAGATCACTAAGTTTGCCCATTACCCCCCGTTATGTTAGTGACATATATCACATATCGGGGACTGGCTGGACAGCGGCGCAATTCGGTGCCAGATTCGCGTCATTTACTGCATCTGGCTGACCTGCTGTCGGCACGTTAACAATAAACCTCGGGCTGCTTTTCAGCGCGTAACACCACTAAGGGGTATGAATATGTCATCTGATATCAAGATCAAAGTGCAGAGCTTTGGTCGTTTCCTCAGCAATATGGTAATGCCAAACATTGGGGCGTTTATCGCCTGGGGGATTATCACTGCGTTATTTATTCCTACCGGCTGGTGGCCAAACGAAGAACTGGCGAAGCTAGTAGGCCCGATGATCACTTATCTGCTGCCCCTGCTTATCGGTTACACCGGGGGGCGTCTGATTGGTGGTGACCGTGGTGGGGTAGTGGGTACCATTACGACGATGGGTGTTATCGCCGGTGCTGATATGCCGATGTTCCTGGGGGCGATGATTGCCGGTCCTTTAGGTGGCTGGGCGATTAAGCACTTCGATAGCTGGGTTGACGGTAAAATTAAATCCGGCTTTGAAATGCTGGTGAACAACTTCTCCGCCGGCATCATTGGTATGATCCTGGCGATTCTGGCATTCCTCGGTATTGGTCCTGCGGTTGAAGTACTGTCTAAAGTACTGGCGGCTGGCGTTAATTTCATGGTTGTCCATGATATGCTGCCGCTGGCCTCTATTTTTGTTGAACCAGCCAAAATCCTGTTCCTGAACAATGCGATTAACCACGGTATTTTCTCGCCACTGGGTATTCAACAGTCGCATGAACTGGGCAAGTCTATCTTCTTCCTGATTGAAGCTAACCCAGGTCCTGGTTTAGGTGTTCTGCTGGCGTATATGTTCTTTGGTCGTGGTAACGCAAGACAATCCGCAGGCGGCGCAGCCATCATCGAATTCTTCGGTGGTATCCACGAAATTTATTTCCCTTATGTGCTGATGAACCCACGTTTACTGCTGGCGGTAATCCTCGGTGGTATGACAGGCGTCTTCACTCTGACCCTGTTTAATGGTGGCCTGGTTTCACCTGCTTCCCCTGGTTCTATTCTGGCGGTACTGGCGATGACACCAAAAGGTGCTTATTTCGCTAACATTGCCTCTATTGTTGCAGCAACGCTGGTGTCCTTTGTTGTTTCAGCTATCTTGCTGAAAACCAGCAAAGTGAAAGAAGAAGAAGAGAGTTTAGAAGCGGCAGCACGTCGTATGCAGGATATGAAAGCGCAGTCTAAAGGTGCTTCAGTTGTCGCCGCTGACTCGCCTAACGACTTCAGCCATGTACGTAAAATTATCGTTGCCTGTGATGCGGGTATGGGTTCCAGCGCGATGGGGGCTGGTGTGTTGCGTAAAAAAGTCAGTGATGCGGGCCTGAAAACGATTTCAGTGACTAACTGTGCGATTAACAGTTTACCGGATGATGTTGACCTGGTTATCACACACCGTGACTTAACTGAACGCGCTATGCGTCAGGCTCCTCATGCTCAGCATATCTCGCTGACGAACTTCCTCGACAGTGGTTTGTATATCAACCTGACCGAGCGTTTAGTGGCAGCCCAGCATCTGAGTAATAACGAAGAGAAAGTCATTGAGAGTCTGGAAGACAGCTTTATCGCTAGCGAAGATCAGCTGTTTAAGCCGAGTGCAGAAAACGTCTTCCTTGGTTTAAAGGCCAGCTCCAAAGAAGACGCGATTCGTTTTGCAGGTGAGCAACTGGTGAAAGGCGGATACGTTCAGCCTGAGTATGTCGATGCGATGTTTGAACGTGAAAAACTGACTCCAACTTATTTGGGTGAAGGCATCGCGGTGCCTCATGGTACGGTCGAAGCGAAAGACCGTGTGCTGAAAACGGGTGTTGTCTTCTGCCAGTATCCACAAGGCGTTCATTTTGGTGAAGAGCCGGATGATATTGCCCGTCTGGTTATTGGTATCGCGGCGCGTAATAACGAACATATTCAAGTCATCACCAGCCTGACAAATGCTCTGGATGATGAATCAGTCATTGAGCGTCTGGTGAATACGACTGATGTGCAGGAAGTTCTGAATCTGTTAGCAGGTAAAAAGTAAGGCCTGTTGTACCCTCCCTGTAAACAGGGAGGGTTGGCTCACATTAAGAAAAGGTAACGCAATGAAAGCATTACATTTTGGTGCAGGGAATATCGGTCGCGGGTTTATCGGGAAGTTACTTGCGGATGCAGGGTTTCAGCTGACGTTTGCTGATGTGAACCCGGTTTTGCTGGATGCTATCAACGCTCGTCACAGTTATCAGGTGCATGTCGTCGGCGAAGAACAGCAAATTGATACCGTCTCCAACGTGAATGCCGTCAGCAGTATTGGCGAAGAGGTGGTTGAACTGATTGCTGAGGTTGATTTAATCACCACCGCTGTGGGACCGGTAGTACTGGAGCGCATTGCGCCAACTCTGGCACAAGGTCTGATGCTACGTCGGGTACGGGGTAACGAAACCCCCCTCAATATTATCGCTTGCGAGAATATGGTACGTGGCACCAGCCAGCTGAAAGAACATGTCAAACTCGCCCTGTCCTCTGACGACCGGGCATGGGTTGAGCAGCATATCGGCTTTGTTGACTCCGCGGTTGACCGTATTGTTCCCCCCGCTGAGTCAGCCACTAATGACCCGCTAGAAGTGACTGTCGAGACCTTCAGTGAGTGGATTGTCGATAAAACACAATTTAAAGGGCAGCCCCCGGTTATCGCAGGTATGGAACTGACTGATAATCTTATGGCATTTGTTGAGCGTAAGCTCTTCACGCTGAACACCGGGCATGCTATAACCGCCTACCTTGGTCAGTTGGCGGGTCGTCAGACTATCCGTGACGCCATTCTGGACGAAGACATTCGTGCGGTGGTGAAAGGTGCCATGGAAGAAAGTGGTGCTGTTCTGATCAAGCGCTATGGTTTTGATGAAGCAAAACATGCAGCCTATATTAATAAGATACTGGGTCGGTTTGAAAACCCCTATTTGAAAGATGATGTGGAGCGTGTAGGTCGTCAGCCATTACGTAAACTGAGTGCCGGTGATCGTTTGATTAAACCGTTACTGGGTACGCTGGAATATGATTTACCGCACCAGAATCTGATTGAGGGCATCGCGGCAGCTCTGCATTATCGAAGTGAGCAAGATCCGCAAGCTCAACAGTTACAAGAACTGCTGGAAAGCAAAGGCGTACAAGTCGCGCTGGCAGAGCTTTCCGGGCTGAGTATTGACAGTGATGTGGTAGCCAAGGCCGTCAAAGCACATCAGGCTAAGGCATAGATATAGATGATGTAACGGGAGCAGCATCAGCTGTTCCCTATTCTAATTTTAGTGACGCAGGCAAAGATGGAAGAAACCCAGGCCTTTGAGAATCATGTGCTTGAGCGTCTTAATGCGGGTAAAACAGTACGCAGTTTATTGATTGCTACCGTCGAATTACTGACAGAAGCGGTGAATATTCTGGTACTTAAGGTCTTTCGCAAAGATGACTATGCAGTGAAATATGCTGTTGAACCTCTGCTAGATGGTGATGGCCCATTGGGTGAACTGTCGGTGCGATTAAAGCTTATTTATGGACTGGGTGTTCTGGGCCGGCATGAGTATGAAGATTGCGAATTGCTGATGGCGCTTCGTGAAGAGCTGAATCATGATGGTAGTGAATACAGTTTTGTCGACGATGAAATTCTCGGCCCCTTCGGTGAACTACATTGTGTCACCGCTCTGCCGTTAGCCGAAAATTTTATCGATAGTAGCGAGTCATCGCTGCGGGCAATGCAACGTCAGCGTTATTTACAAGTCGTTCGTTCTACGATGGTCCTTTCTCTGACTGAGCTGATTTCAAAGATCAGCTTAAAAAAAGCCTTCCAGAAGTAGTCCCTCCCCAGACAACTTAAAGTATGGCAATTCACGCTATCCACTGGGATAGTGTATCCTGTATGTAGATATCTTTTTATTCATGGTAAGACAAAATGAAAGAAGCCGAAAAAGCAGAAATTAAACGTCTCAGCGATCGTTTGGATGCAATTGGTCATCAGCAGGCTGATATGTCGCTGGTGAACGAAGCGGAGAAATACGCTGAACTGGAAAAAGAAAAGGCCAAGCTGGAAATTGAAATTGCGCGTCTGCATGCTGTGCGTAACCAGAAACTGAGTAAAGAAGCTCAGAAGTTACAGGCACTGCCTTTCCGTCGTGCGATCACCAAGAAAGAGCAGGCGGACATGGGAAAACTCAAGAAGAGCATTCGCGGTTTGGTTATTGTGCACCCAATGACAGCCCTGGGCCGTGAAATGGAATTACAGGAAATGACCGGTTTCTCACGTACCGATTTCTGATCTGTATCACTTCGACATGAAGTATAACGGGTATAAACGGGCCGCTTATTGCGGCCCGTGTTATTTTTAAGCGTTCGACTCTTTAGACCCGAGCATCAGGATACCAATTGGGATAGAGATAAGGATGGTAAAGATAATGGTATACAGGAAAGTCCACAGCCCCTGAATGAAGAACAGAGACGTTTCCCATTCTGACATCGGTAAATTGTATTGATCCACCACGCCTTCGAAGGTGATGGTTGAGATAACCGATAAGACAATTAAGAAGACCGCAGCAACGGAAATCAGAAATTTTTTACCTTCTGGGGTACGAAGTTTATGCAGCATAGGGGTTTCCTCATTTTTATGCTTTAAAATCATGGCCCATCCAGGCCACCACAATCATGGTTAAAATATCACACTGACTTTTGCCCAGAAGGCTCGTCCTGGTTCATGGACGGATGTCTTCGCTGAATAGCCAAAGCTGCTATTGCCCGCAAGATTGAGGTGCTCACTGTATGTTTTATTAAACAGGTTATCCACCCCTGTGCTCATATTTACAGCAGAATTAATCCGGTAACTGGCATTGGCGGAGAACACAGAGAAGCCCGCGCTGTGACTAAAATCCTTACCTACAACGTTACCTTCATTAAGCGCAATACGGTTCTGGTGACTGACAACCCTTAACAGGCCAGTACTGCTCCAGTTTCCCTTTTCCCAGGTCAGGGCAAAACGTGTCTCCAGCGGAGGGATTTGTGGTAACGGCTGCTTATCGCTGTTGTTTCTTCCTCTGGAGTAGGCGAGGCTTAAGTCGGTCTTCCAGCTATCGGTTAACTGATAGCTGGCTCCGGTTTCAGCACCCATAATGGTGGCGTTAATATTATCCGCCTGACTGACAGAGGCATTAGAGGGAGAATAGCGGAACAGGATAAAATCATTCACACGCCCTAAATACGCTGAAATCCAACCGCTCATTTGCTCACCGTGATATTGCGCGCCGAGGTCAAGCTGAGTCGTTTTCTCACTACTGATATTATCGAAGATATCTTTTGTTCCTCGGGGACCAAAGCTTGGCGAGAAAAGTTCCCAGTAGTCAGGAAAACGCTCTGTGTAGCCGAGGCCGGTATAAAACATTACGGGTATATCCGACGGAGTATGTTCAATGCGTATAAAACCCGCAGGTAAGGTTGCGCTGCGTTCAGCAGAACCGGGATGGCTATAGTTATCCGCCTGCATATAGTTAAGCCTGGCACCACTGATAAGCCTATTTTGCTCACTGTTATGCCAGGTTAGCTCACTGAAAACACCCTGATCCTGGAAGCGGGCATCCTTTTTCCAGTTATGATAACTTTTACTGCGATGGGTATTTTCCTGTAAATCGATACCACTACGCAGTTCGTAGTCAGACCATAGCCAGGTGCCCATCATACGCCCGCCCAGGGTTCGCCTGTCGAGCTGCATCTCGATGCCAGCAGACTGGCTTGCCAGAGCCGCTTTCGCTTTACTACACTTACAGTGACTCTCACTGGCAGACATGATGCTGGTGGGGGATCGTAACGAGTGGTTATCCATAATATGGTTGGCGTAGTTGTAATAGATACTGGCTTCAAACTTATCGAAAATTTCGCCGATATTGGCTTGCTCAAAACGTATACCCAGGCTGTCTCGTTTGAACTGTGAGCCATCCATACCACGGCCGGCGTAACGTGCTTCACCGTTGCCTTTACCGGCAGTTAATTCCAGCAGTGTATCTGCGCCAGGCGTCCAGCCCGTCGCCAGATCGCCATTCCATTTATCCCATTTTGAGGGAACCTGCTGGCCATTACCATCGCGATAATCATCAGAACGTGATTTATTGCCGGTAAGTCGGATATAGCCGTTTTCATTGCCAAAGTGGGTGTCGAGATTGGTATCCCTGCGATGATGAGAGGCTATCAGAGCACTGGCAGTCCCCTTAATGTCTGGTTTTTCAAAGTGTGGGGGCTCGCGGTCAAAACGTAGTGTCCCGGCAGAGTTACCTGCACCCCATAACACGGTTTGTGGTCCTTTTATCAGCGTCAGAACATCAAAGTTTTCCGGTGAAATATAGGAGGTTGGAGCATCCATTCTTGACGGGCAGGCACCGAGCATTTCGCCATTATTGGTCAGAATACGGAGCCGGGAGCCAAACATGCCACGAAATACCGGATCACCATTCGTGCCGCCATTACGGATTTGTGAGAATCCAGGGATTGTTTTGAGATAGTCAGAGCCATCGCTGGCCGGAACGGGCTGGCGTGGTGTTTTCGGGGAAGTGATGACCTCAAGTGGTGAGCTGACTGGGGCGGTGACAATTATCACGGAACTATCATGCTTTGTCTGGTCATGGGAGTCTGCCGCTTGAGTATTCTGATTGACCAGCACTACAAGCATCAATGATGCCAGTGGCGTGCGTTTTATTGATAAGAATTTCATTGTTAACCTTTCTATTTTTCAGGCATAACAGCGCCTTATCCGGGATCGGATAAAGTGTGGTTACACAGGGCGTTATTTAAAAACTAAGACTGAAAAACAGCAGGAGGAGCGCGGGCGTGTTGTGGCTCCCACAGAAGGAATAGCGTAGCGAAAAAGAGCGGTGTGACGAAAGGACGAATAACAATATTCAGTAACAGCCAGAGCAGAAATGTCAGCGTAAACAGAATAAAGGGCAGGTGTATTAATAGCTGGCAGTAACCACAGGCTATCTCTTCCATCGGAGACATCACCTGCCCGGGTATCATCGGGTGTTCAGGCACAGGCGGGCAGGATACAGGCACAGAACTCTGCTGATGCATATTGTGCTTCATGGCTTGGTTCGTATGTACTGGCGAGCTGGCATGCGAGTAGTGGGTTTGATGCATCACTGTTTTAGAAATCCAGGGTGCAATAAAGAGCATCAGCACTGCTGCTATCGCCAGCCAGGTTGTGGTACGCCAGGCGAATGTATGTACAAACAATATGTTACCAGAGAAAAATGACATTAACGGGGGAGTGTATCTGATCCCCATTTTTGGTATTTCAAAAAACGCTCATAACAGAACGGATTCGCCGTCAGTAACCGCAGCGGCCAGCTCCGGTGTGGAAACGCCGGCCATCGGAGCCTGACAGAGCGCGGTTACCATTGTGAGCTTCGTGAATTAACCAGACAGCAAGTCATACCCGCTGTGATGATAAAACACAATGTCATGTTCAAGATCTCGCCTGACTTGGGATGCTCATACAGGCATCACGCGACGAAAAGTCAGGTTATAGCGTACCGCTTCACGTAGTGGCCAGGGAGGCAGGGCGTTTTTAAGGGGCAATACGCCGTGATAGTTCAGTCTCGATTCCCTACCCCAGACCATGACGTCTCCTTGTACCAGAAGAAATCGATGACAAGGATGTTCTCGTTCCGTTCCTCCAAACAGGAAAGTGGCAGGTAGCCCCAGAGAAACCGAAACAATTGGCTGCATCAGGTCACGTTCATTTTTATCTTGATGTAGTGTCAGGCGGGCATGAGGGGTATAGCGATTGATCAGACAGGCATCCGGGGAAAAATGAGGATATCCGGCGGCCTCTGCGGCCTGTTCAGCGAGCTTGCGGAAACAGTCAGGTATCGTAGGCCAGCTGCAGCCCGTTAGCGGATCGGTGGCAGCATAACGATATCCGAATTCATCACTGACCCAACCCAGCGCCCCACAGTTAGTCATAGCGACTGACATCCGGTGGCCCCCGGGGGTTATCAGATGACGAAAAGGAGCAATCGCCGCCACAGAGGCGATATTTTGTAGCAGTTGCCCGGCGCTATCACGCGCATAACCCCGCAAAATAAGGGCGCCTGGCGCCAGGGCTTCCTGCCACTGCCGTGGCAGGCTGTCATCATCCGCAAACAAGTCTTCTATCATTAGCCCTTCGACTCTTTATTTAACAGCGTTCGCTTGCGTTCGATACCCCAGCGATAGCCGGATAATGCCCCATCATTTCTGACGACGCGATGGCAAGGAATAGCGACGGCAAGCATATTCGCGGCGCAGGCTCCTGCAACGGCACGAACCGCCTTCGGTGAACCGATACGCTGTGCGATATCGGTGTAGCTGACAGTAGTACCGGCGGGGATATCACGTAACGCCTGCCAGACGCGCTGCTGAAAAGCGGTACCCCGAATATCGAGTGGCAGGTTAAGGCCGATTTCTGGTGCTTCAATAAATCCAATAACCTCGGAGACCCGTTTCTCAAACTGTGCATCACCGCCAATCAATTCAGCTTGTGGAAACTTATCCTGTAAGTCCTGGAGCAGGATACTGGCATCATCTCCCAGCAAAATGGCGCAAATTCCTTTTTCACTTTCTGCGACCAGGATATCACCCATTGAGCAGATAGCCAGTGCGAAGTAAATCTGTGTACCTTTACCCCCAGCTCTCCAGGTTTTAGGCGTCATCCCCAGCATAGCGGAAGAGGTTTCATAGAAACGGCTGTTGGAGTTAAAACCCGCGTCAAAAATGGCATCCGTCACGCGTTCTGACTCATTGAGACTGGCACGCAAACGCTGATTTCGATGGGCACTGGCATAGGCTTTGGGTGTCAGTCCGGTGGTGGTTTTGAAGAGTCGGTGGAAATGGTAAATGCTTATCCCGACATGTTCAGCAAGTTCTGCCAGCGGAACGTCTTCATCATGCTGTTCGATATAGCGACAGGCTTCAGCTATCTTTGCCAGATAAATGTTTTCCAGAGTGGGCTGACCACGACGCAGGCGTTTACTGGGCCGGTAGCCCTGTTGCTCTGCTGCCTCTGGGGTATCAAAAAATTCAATATTTTCACGTTTTGGTAAACGGGTTGCGCTGGAAGGCTGGCAATACACACCGGTAGTACGTACGCCATAAACAAAATGACCATCAGCGGCTTTATTACGCTCGACGATGGCTTGCCAGCGTGTACTGTCTGTTGTCCAGCATGAAGGTTTGGTCATCTGTTTCGCCTGTCGTCTGTTAAATGATGTCGAGGAGTCATGTTGGGTGCAGATTCGTATTATGTCAGTCGCTCTTAGTGCAAACACTCGGTCTCTTGCTTTTTAATTCTCTGATGAGAGGGCAAGAGACCGCAGGAGCGTATGGATATTATGCCGCCAGATGATTTCGGTGTGGTGGAAGGATTGCATTATCTGCATAGCCCTGCCATTCGGCTGAGTAAACAAGGGCTGGCAGCGCTGAGTCGTCACAAGGTCAGCAGAGTGGCGAACAGAGAGTGGGTAAGTACGAGGAGGTTAAGGGGAGGTTCTTTATCTCAGAAACAAAAAAACCTGCACGAGGCAGGTTTTTATATCACTATCACTTAACTGCTCAGGCTGTTGCCGTCATCGCTATCGTAAGTATTCGTGAGGTTATCGGCAATTACAGCGCGACAACGTTAGCCGCAGACGGGCCTTTAGCGCCGTTCTCAATAGAGAACTCAACTTTCTGACCTTCGTCTAAGGTTTTAAAATCGTTGCTCTGGATAGCAGAAAAATGTACGAATACATCTTTGCTTCCGTCAGCAGGAGTGATGAAACCGAAACCTTTTTCAGGGTTAAACCATTTTACTAAACCAGTCATTTTGTTAGACATAGATACTTCCTTTCATTCATTTTTATGAGCCACTGAAGCGGCAATATGGCCTGTTTTCAGAATTTAACTTATTGGGCACTTAGGAGGAGGCTCATGAAGAAGGGATATCCAGGATAACGCTTGAACTGAGAACTGCTTTACTAAAACTGCTTTCATAAGGTCTGTATTCCAAACCGATGGCAGTATAATAGGCATGGTTTGATTTATTAAGCAAGTGTTAGTTTTTTAATCAGGATTATCCTGTTTTTTGGTCATGGCAGAATGGGGGATATCGACAGGCATCATCAGGTCAGTGACTCTGACAAAAAAATCAAATGGATAGAGAAAAAGAAGAATGCTGATATATCAATAATAAAAGCCCTGACCGTTTTAGCCAGGGCTTTTAAGGCACTACTAATTTAACATTTAACATTAATGGAGTTAGTCATTCTTACTATTCATGGTACTACAATATAATGTACGCGTTTACTACAGATAATATTGGGCATTAATTTGCAACAAAACCCCCTCTATTCATCGTTATAACTTTCTACCAAAAATAATGGTAGCGTAAATAAGTACATTCCCCATCGCGATATATATTCTTGATGCGTGGCCTTACTTTCGTTACGATTTCTCAACTCAACTGCAATACAAAGCAAAATCGCACACAGTTACTTTAAAATCATGGCCTTACATCATCGCGCTATCGTTGCTATTTTGCGATTGTGATACTCAACTACAGAGCCTTACAACACTACCGACGTGGAAAAATAACTGATAATCAACGTTCGGTGTCCCATAAAAAATACTTCGTGGCGTTTATCGCAAATCACATTTTAACCTAAACAAAGCTTTCTTACTTATAACGACAAGCTTTTATTTCCCTGCCGTTGAATACCAATTTACGTATTTTAATCCTGGTGTCAATACTGTTTTTAATGTCATGTCTTTATTGACAGTATTAATAAATAAATATCCGTAAGTTGTTATAAAAATGCTGTTTTTAATAACATGGTCGATTGATATTTTAACAATCTGTTTTCTGTTCCAGGTTTCTGCCCGAAGGCTGTGTTTTAAATATAAATTTTTTTTGAAGTGCGTTCTTTTTGTACTATGTAATGAGGGGGGGAATAGGGCTTTGTAACAGTATTACTGGGAAATAAACTCAGTTTCTGACTTTATCTCTGTTATCTGCGGATATTTCCCAATTTAGATCATGTTTTTGTTTTGTCTTTACTCACCAATGCCTGAGCACAGGCCCAGGCTGAACTCCAGGCCCACTGGAAGTTATAGCCACCCAGCCAGCCGCTGACGTCCATCACTTCACCAATAAAATAGAGTCCGGGGACTTTTTTTGCTTCCATGGTACGAGAGGAGAGTTCATCGGTATCTACCCCACCCAGTGTGACTTCTGCGGTACGATAACCTTCAGTACCATTCGGCTGTACTTGCCAGTTTTGCAGATTCTCTACCAGTTCACTCTGCTGGCGCTGATTCAGCTGTTTTAGCGTCGCCTCTGGCACCTGCTGTAATAGCTGAAGGCACTCGATCAGGCGTTTAGGTAACAGCATGCTCAGGGTATTCTTCAGGCTTTGGTTTGGATGGGTGGCACGTTGCTGGTCGATAAAGGCATTCAAGTCAGTATCTGGCAGTAAATTGACCCTAACCCATTCGCCGGGCTGCCAGTAGCTGGATAGTTGTAATACAGCCGGGCCAGAGAGGCCGCGATGGGTAAACAGAATACTTTCCCGGAAGCTGACACCATTCTCGGCATTGATCACGGCCGGAACCGAAACGCCTGATAACACCTGGAGTTGTTCCAGCAGTGGCTTATGCAGAGTAAAAGGAACCAGACCTGCCCGAGTCGGCAATACCTTGAGATTAAATTGTTCCGCCACTTTATAGCCGAAGGGAGTGGCTCCCAGACCTGGCATCGACAAGCCGCCGCTGGCGATAACCAGTTTTTCAGTCTGTACTGTCTCGCCATTAAGCTGGAGAGTAAAGCCTCCATCATCCTGGGTGATAGAGAGGATTTCACGACGCAGCCACTGTGTGACATTGCCTTTCTCACACTCGGCTACCAGCATATCGACTATCTGCTGAGCAGAATCATCACAGAATAGCTGACCGAGGGTTTTTTCATGCCAGGCGATACCATACTGGTTAACTTTGTCGATAAAGTCCCACTGGGTATAACGTGCCAGGGCAGATTTACAAAAATGAGGATTCTGGCTGAGGTAGGCTGCTGGTTCGATATACAAATTGGTGAAGTTACAGCGCCCGCCGCCGGACATCAGAATTTTACGTCCTGGTTTCTTGCCATTATCTATCAGTAACACTCGGCTACCAGCTTGTCCGGCTATTGCCGCACAGAACATTCCTGCTGCTCCGGCACCAATAATAATGACATTAAACTGTTCCACGACCCACTCCCGACTATGCTTAAGGAAAAGGATTGTAAATAACCGTAGCTCGCTGTACCAGTATTAACGGCACAATAAAGTCTATATATATGAAAAATAACATATAAATAGATAGCCTTATTATGAGGGGGTGTACTTAAGTCAAAAAAAATACAGATTTCACTTTGCTGTCGCGGAGGTTGTCTTACATAATGCGCCGCGTTCATGTCCTCAAAATGGCGTAACGTCTATGGAATATTTGTTTGCCGGTTTGGATTCCCATACCGGAATTTTGCTTTTACTTGCTCTGGCCTTTGTACTTTTCTACGAAGCTATTAATGGTTTCCACGATACCGCAAACGCAGTAGCAACAGTGATTTATACGCGTGCAATGCAATCGCATTTAGCAGTGGCAATGGCAGCGCTGTTTAACTTTCTGGGCGTGATGCTTGGTGGGTTGAGTGTGGCCTATGCAATTGTGCATATGTTACCTACCGACCTGTTGCTCAACGTCGGCTCTGCGCATAGCCTGGCAATGGTATTTTCAATGCTGCTGGCGGCTATTATCTGGAACCTCGGTACCTGGTATTTTGGGTTGCCGGCCTCCAGCTCACATACTCTTATCGGCTCGATTATCGGTATTGGCCTGACTAACGCTTTATTGACTGATTCCTCAGTCGTTGATGCGTTAAACCTGCCTAAAGTCATGGGTATTTTTGGCTCATTGCTGTTATCACCGCTTATCGGTTTAGTGATTGCGGGCGGGTTAATTTTCCTGCTGCGTCGTTACTGGAGCGGTACCAAGAAAAGAGCGCGTATCCACCTCACTCCTGCGGAACGTGAAAAGCAAGATGGTAAGAAGAAGCCTCCTTTCTGGACGCGTATTTCTCTGATTCTATCTGCTATTGGTGTCAGTTTTGCGCATGGTGCAAACGACGGTCAGAAAGGCATTGGTCTTATCATGCTGGTCTTGATCGGTGTCGCACCTGCTGGCTTTATCGTTAACATGGAAGCAAGCAGTTACGAAATAACCCGTACGCGTGATGCGATTGCTAACGTTGAAACCTATTTTCAACAGCACCCTAATTTAGTGAAGAAGTCGATGGGTGAACATCAAATCGTCCCAACACCTTCACCAAATGCGGGTCTGACGCCAAATGATACCTCGGAGTTCCATTGCCATGCTGAGAATTCAGTGGCTATCCTGGAACACGCCAAAGGGATGCTGAGCAATATTGAAAGCTATAGCCAGCTTTCAGTTGAAAACCGCAGCCAGTTACGTCGTATCATGCTGTGTATCTCTGATACCGCGGATAAAGTCGCTAAACTGCCAGAGGTGAGCCCTGACGATAGTCGCTTACTGAAGAAGCTGAAAGGTGACTTACTGCATACCATTGAGTACGCTCCGATTTGGATAGTCGTTGCTGTTGCTCTGGCATTGGGTCTCGGTACCACTATCGGTTGGCGTCGCGTAGCCACGACTATCGGTGAGAAAATCGGCAAGAAAGGCATGACCTATGCACAGGGTATGTCCGCCCAGATGACTGCCGCAGTGTCGATTGGCATGGCAAGTTATACCGGTATGCCGGTGTCCACGACCCATGTTCTGTCGTCTTCTGTTGCCGGTACTATGCTGGTTGATGGCGGTGGCTTACAGCGGAAAACTGTCACCAATATTCTGATGGCTTGGGTCTTTACCTTACCGGTTTCTGTCCTGCTGTCAGGTGGGTTGTACTGGCTTTCCCTGTTCTTTATCTAAAGCCAATAGCAGGTTAGTCGAAATTAAAAAGCGGGTTTATGACC
>CANRKT010000051.1 GCA_947631255.1 uncultured Enterobacteriaceae bacterium | reverse complement strand
ATCCACGAGCGGTTAAAAAGAAGCCGCAACGTTATCCGTTGCGGCGTTCTTAGAAACTTAACTGACAAGCATTAGGTCAATGTACCGGGTTTTTTATTAACTGTTATTCGTATTATCTATCCCACCATCAAAATTTTAGCTGTTTGCTTATCGTATATAAACGGTAATGACGTATTCATTATCAAAATTTCTGAACAACTACATCATGTTTATCCCGGTTATTTCTGCCACAATTAAGGGTAATCTATAGACATAAAATAATAACCCTATTTAAGGATTCCATGATGATAAACCAACGTATGCCCGCGTTGTTTCTTGGGCACGGTAGCCCAATGAACGTTCTGGAAGATAATCTGTATACCCGTTGCTGGCACCATTTAGGTGAGATATTACCGCGTCCGAAAGCGATTGTTGTGGTTTCTGCCCACTGGTTTACTCAGGGGACTGGTGTCACGGCAATGGAAAAACCCAAAACTATTCATGATTTTGGTGGTTTCCCACAGGCACTGTATGACACTCATTATCCCGCTCCAGGCTCTCCTGAGCTTGCTCAGCGTTTAGTTGAGTTGCTGGCTCCGGTGCCAGTAGCATTAGACAAAGAGGCTTGGGGCTTTGATCATGGTTCCTGGGGCGTATTGATCAAGATGTATCCTGATGCTGATATTCCGATGGTACAGCTCAGTGTTGATAAAACTAAACCCGCTGCATGGCACGTTGAGCAAGGGAAAAAACTGGCTGCATTGCGTGATGAAGGTGTGATGATCGTTGCCAGTGGGAACGTGGTCCACAACTTACGCATGGCACGCTGGCAAGGCGATAGTCAGCCTTACCCCTGGGCTGAATCGTTTAACGATTATGTGAAAGCGAATCTGACCTGGCAGGGGCCAGTGTCTGAGCATCCTTTAGTTAACTATCTGTCCCATGAAGGGGGGTTACTGTCGAATCCGACCCCGGAACACTATCTGCCATTACTTTATGTTCTCGGCACCTGGGATGGTAAAGAGCCGGTGACGCTCCCGGTGGATGGAATAGAGATGGCTTCTCTGAGTATGCTTTCGGTACAGGTAGGCTAAGTACAAAAAAGGGAAAACTCGCTGGTTTTCCCTTTTGCTATTATTCACTTTAGGTGGTGAACCCTATCTTACCCGACAAAAATATGCGGATAGAAGCGGGATAAATCCTGAGTGATCAGCGCTTTATCTTCACGAATGCCAATGCCCGCGGGTTGATCGTTGATAAGCCAGCTACCTATTAGCGTGTAGCTATCACCGAACTTCGGTAACTGATAGAACTGCTGGACTATCATACCTTCTTCGCCATAAGGCCCTTCTACACGAGCAATTTCTTTGCCGTTTTCAACTATCGTCACGTTAGCACCTTCACGTGAGAACAGAGGTTTAACCACATATTTATCCATTAATGGATAGTCGTCTTCAGCAAAGTAAGCCGGGAGCAGGTTAGGGTGATCCGGGAACATTTCCCATAACATCGGCAATAATGCCTTGTTAGAGATAATGCTTTTCCAGGCAGGTTCCAACCATCTGACGCCAGCATCTTCCAGTTTTGTGGAGAATACTTCACGTAGCATATATTCCCAAGGGTAGAGCTTAAACAGGCTACTGATCACCTGATCCTGAAGATCGGTAAATTGTCCTCGCTCACCCAGCCCTATATCTTCGAGATACAGGAAATCACTGGCTAAGTCAGCCTCTGCCGCACAGTCTTGCAGATACTGAACGGTGCCTCTGTCTTCCAGGGTATCCCGGCAACAGGTAACGTGCAGCAGGCTGAAACCGTGTTGTTCTTTAAGCTCAGCAAAACGCTCAATAATCTTTTCTTGCAGACTGTTAAACTGGTCTGCGCCTTCCGGCAGATTACCTGCCTGAAGCTGGTCTTCGAGCCAGATCCATTGGAAGAAAGCGGCTTCATATAACGATGTCGGCGTATCGGCGTTATTTTCCAGCAGTTTTGGTTCACCCACTCCGTCCCAGGCAATATCGAGACGAGAGTAGAGCGATGGCTGCTGGCTACGCCAGGACTGACGAACAAATTCCCAGGTATGTTTTGGAATGCGAAAACGAGTCATCAGCTCATCGCTGGCAACGACTTTTTCAACCACTTGCAAACACATCTGGTGGAGTTCGGCGGTCACATCTTCCAGACGTTCAACCTGAGACAATGTCAGTTTGTAGTAGGCATCCTCACACCAGTAGGGTTCGTCATACATGGTGTGAAAATTAAAACCGTACTCTACTGCCTTCTCGCGCCAGTCCGGGCGCTCACTAATATTGACTCTTTCCATTATTTATCAGCCGCCCATTGAACGGTTGCTATTGGTACCAGACGCGCTGCTACGTTGCATGGCTGATTGTTTCGCAACAGAATCACCAAATCCACCACGCGTCACTGTTGAAGTTGTCGCAGGCTTCGGTGCCATTGCGGTTTTAGGAACTGTCATGGTACGACCAGGGGTCGCTGCACCATAGCTCTTGCCGCTGGCATCGGCATATTTTCCATAAGCCGGGCTGGCTGGATTTTTAGAGGAGAACAGCGGCTGTGATGCACCACTACTCATCATACGCCCCATCATATAACCTGCCATCAGAGGCATCCAGAAGCTACCACTGCTTTGAGCTTGAGCCTGATTTTCGCCACTACCACCAAGGCTTGCCTGAGCTGGCGCCTGCTGACACTGGCCTTCGCCAAATTCAGCAATACAAGCTTCGCGTGAGTCGTATTTTGGTGCGGTGCGTTCTGCTTCTTTCAGGGCATTGTTATACACAGTGGTACATTCTGCACTTTTGCCCGGATGTGCCACAGAGCAGTCATCAGCGTTTTGATACAAGGAGACGGTTTCATCACTTTGTTCACAACCTGACAGCATAAATACAGCCGTAATAGCGATGGCTACCGGTGTTAAATGGCGTGCATTCCAGCTTTTGCGGAACGACGAATGATTTATCTGTTTTGTCCGTTTCATTTTATCAGTCCTGGGCCCAGTAGGTTTGTTGCTAAGAGTAAGGTATGAATGGTTGAAATTAAAGCAGTCTGGCGCATTTGGCAGGAAATCTTTACGTTGTCTTACGTTTACGCCCAAGGTAAAAGAGAAAAGGCGCAAAATTGCGCCTTTTAGTTATCGAGCATCCGTGTTGAGTGAACACATCGCTTATCTTATCTGCTCGCTGCGGGAGTGGTAGCATAACCATCAGCACGAGCATTCTGTTCTGGTGTCAGGGGGGCAACCGCATCAGGGTTAGTGGAAACGGTTTTACCCAGCTTGCTGTTTAGCGCTATCAAATCTTGCTCATTCAGCGTACCCAGCGCAGCTTTGATATTTAGCTCATTAATTAAATAGCTGTAACGGGCGTTAGAAAGTTGTTGTTTAGAGTTATACAGTGAACTGGTTGCCGTCAATACATCAACGATGGTACGAGTTCCGACTGAATAACCGGCTTCCATCGCATCTAACGAACTTTGCGCAGAGATTACCGCCTGCTTGTAGGCGTTAATAGTGCTGATAGAGGCATTGATATTGTTAAATGAGGAACGTACGGTTTGCACCATACTACGGTGTGCGCCTTCCATCTGCTCGCTAGCACCAGTAAAATTATACTGAGCTTGTTTCACCTTGGAGTTGACTGACCCACCCTGATAAAGCGGCAGAGAGAAGTTCAGACCGACTTTGTTCTGGCCTACGTTGGAATCATTATACTGATTATTTCCTGACGTCTTAGAACCGCTATAGCTGGTGTCAGATATGCCGGTAGAAGCCGTTAAATTCAGGGTCGGTAAATGTCCATCCTGTGCCAGACGAATTTGTTCCCGGGCCAGGTCCTGGCTCAAACGAGCTTGTAACAATGACAGGTTACGTTTTTCTGCATCTTGCAGCAGATTATTTACCGTATCGGGTTTGTTGGTTTTGAAGCCATCAACATTCAGTGACGCCAGACTCAAATAGTGGTTGCCAGTAATCAGGCGTAACTCTTCAACAGTATTATCGACGTTATTACGTGCAGTCACTTCATCTGCCAGCACAGTATCGTACTGTGCACGGGCGTTCTGGACGTCAGTAATAGAGACCAAACCCACGTTAAAACGCTGAGTCGTCTGCTCTAACTGGCGATAGATTGACTGCTTTTGCGCTTCAACAAACGAGAGTGAATCAATAGCATTCAGAACGTTGAAATAGGCAGTTGCGGTATTTAAAATTAGCGCTTGCTGGGCATTTTGATAAATGACGTCCTGAATACCTGCGGTTTTTTCTTGCAGGCCGAGGGTACGCCATCTCGACATATCAAAAACATTTTGCGTCAACTGTAACGAAGCACTGGTAGCATTAGAGTTAACGCCGTTGCTGTCACGGTAGCCATTGCTGTAGCCGTAATCAGCACCCAAACCAAGCTGTGGCAGTAATGGACTACGTGCTTCGTTGATTTTTTCGAATGCGGCGTCACGGTCAGCAGCAGATTTACGCAGGTCCGGATTACTGGTGCGGGCCTGTTGATAAACCTGTAAGAGGTTTTCTGCCTGGCTCATGGCGCTGAAGCCTGTCAGGCTAAGGCCGATAAGGATGGGGAGCAGTTTCTTCATTTGCATTCCTTGTTGTGAAGCAGAATTATTTTATTTAACGCTGACAATGAGTCGAAAATGAACACAGATTCTACCGATTCTGTAAGCCAGCCAGATTGGCGTAATGTGCCATCGGTCCTGAATTTTCACCAATCTATCATATCAAACATCAAACGGTAGTCCTGAAGCGGATAATTCCATCAGGTTCCACGTAACGGTTATCGGGGCAACATCATGAGTCAGTCAGCAAAACAAAAAGTTACATTTACCAAAAAAGATGTAGAAATTATCGCACGGGAAACACTGTATCGTGGTTTTTTTTCTCTCGAATTATATCGCTTTCGTCATCGTTTGTTTAATGGCGAAATGAGCGGTGAGGTAAAACGAGAAATTTTTGAACGTGGCCATGCCGCTGTGTTATTGCCCTATGACCCAGTACGTGATGAAGTGGTCCTGATTGAGCAAATTCGTATTGCGGCTTTCGATACCAGTGAAACACCTTGGTTGTTAGAAATGATAGCTGGCATGATTGAAGAAGGTGAGAATGTCGAAGAGGTTGCTCGCCGGGAAGCGCTGGAAGAAGCAGGCTTGCAAGTAGGGCGTATTAAACCGGTCTTAAGCTATCTGGCAAGCCCTGGTGGCACCAGTGAAAGATTATCAATTGTGGTTGGCGAAGTTGATGCTACTCTTGCCGAAGGTATCCACGGCCTTGCAGAAGAACTCGAAGATATTCGAGTACAGGTGGTCAGCAGGGAACAGGCTTACCAGTGGGTTGAAGAAGGGGGGATTGACAACGCAGCTTCGGTTATCGCCCTGCAATGGCTGCAATTACATCACGAGAAGTTACAAAAAGAGTGGAATCATTGATAATGAATCGCTATGTGCCTGATTTTCCAGAAATGATGCGTTTGTGCGAAACGAATTTTGCCCAGTTGCGTCGCTTACTTCCTGGCGATGAAGTACCGGGAGAGAACATCATTTATCAGGTTAATGGCGCCCATTATCGGCTTACTATTACGGAATCTACACGTTACACGACGCAGGTTATGATAGAACAAATCTATCCTACAGTGAGTTACTGGAGCTTCCCGTCAATGACGGTCAGACTCTACCATGATGCGAGGGTCGCGGAAGTTTGTTCGAGCCAGCAGATCTTTCGTTTCAAAGCGAAATATGATTATCCTAATAAAAGGTTGCATCAACGCGATGAAAAGCATCAAATTAATCAGTTTTTAGCGGACTGGTTGCGTTACTGTCTGGCGCATGGCGCAATAGAGATTCCCATTTATACCTAATGTTCAAGAGGGTAAAACGCAACTCTCTGAATGATGGAAGACGTGTAAGCGTGCATTAAACCTAAGGATATCCTTTGGAAAGTCTGTTAAATCTTCCTGTGGCCACAGATGGTCGAATCAGGATACTGCAAATAACCGATACCCACCTGTTCGCAGGAAAGAACGAAACACTGCTCGGTATCAACACATGGGAAAGTTATCAGGCAGTGCTTGCCGCGATACTTGCCGGGCAGTGTCAATGCGATCTGATTGTGGCAACGGGTGATTTATCGCAAGATCATAGTATGGAGGCGTATCAGCATTTTGCTGAGGGCATCTCACAACTTGCAGCTCCTTGTGTCTGGCTGCCGGGCAATCATGATTTTCAACCCGCGATGTTTGATACGCTGCTCAAAGCGAATATTTCACCGGCTAAGCGCGTTTTTGTCGGCGAGCACTGGCAAATTCTGCTGCTAGACAGCCAAGTATTTGGCGTGCCGCACGGCGAGTTAAGTGAGTATCAGCTGGAATGGCTGGAGCGTCATCTGGAGGCTCATCCAGAACGGCATGCCTTAGTTTTGCTTCACCATCATCCACTTCCTGCAGGTTGTAGCTGGCTGGATCAGCATAGTCTGAGAAATGCAGCCGCACTTGATGAAGTACTACAAAACCATCCGCAGGTAAAAAATTTGCTGTGTGGTCATATTCATCAGGAACTGGATTTGAACTGGAATGGTCGGCGGATGATGGCGACACCTTCTACTTGTGTACAATTTAAGCCCCATTGCGCGAATTTTACCCTTGATACTATTGAGCCGGGGTGGCGCTGGATAGAGTTGTATCCGAATGGAGAACTGACGACGCAAGTATGCCGTCTGAATGGTACCGTCTTTAATCCTGATACCGATTCTGAGGGATATGAATGACCCGGTTACTGTATTTACACGGGTTTAATAGCTCTCCACGTTCAGCGAAGGCAGTTGCCTTGCAGCAGTGGCTTGCAGAACATCATCCGCAGATTAACTTACTGGTTCCACAATTACCCTGTTACCCAGAACAGGCGGCAGAACGACTAGATTCTTTGATAGCCCAGAGCGATGAGCCTGTAACCGGTGTGATAGGTTCTTCGCTGGGGGGCTATTATGCGACCTGGTTGTCCCAGCGTTTTATGTTGCCTGCGGTAGTCGTTAATCCAGCCGTTCGTCCCTTTGAACTGCTGGTAGATTATCTCGGTCACAATGAGAATCCCTACACAGGGCAGCAATATGTGCTAGAGTCTCGCCATATTCGCTTTCTAAAAGAAATGCATATTGACCCGCTGGAAGCACCGAATCTTATTTGGTTGTTACAACAGACGGGAGACGAAGTGCTTGATTATCGCCAGGCAGTCGATTATTACGCTGCTTGTCGCCAGACGGTTGAAACTGGGGGTAATCATGCGTTTATCGGTTTCGACAGTTATTTCACTCACATTGTCGATTTCTTCGGCCAGCCTTAAGGCCTGATGGCCGATTCCTGTTTTTTATCTGAATGAATAAGAGCCATGACTCAATCTTATAATGCCGATGATATAGAGGTACTCACCGGGCTCGAACCTGTTCGCCGCCGCCCAGGAATGTACACTGACACCACGCGCCCTAACCATTTGGGGCAGGAAGTCATCGATAACAGTATCGATGAAGCGCTGGCCGGACACGCGAAGCGTGTTGAAGTTATTCTGCATGCTGATCAGTCGCTGGAAGTGCTTGATGACGGTCGCGGAATGCCTGTAGATATCCATTCTGAAGAAAAAGTCCCGGCTATCGAATTGATCCTTTGTCGCCTCCATGCAGGTGGCAAATTCTCCCATAAAAACTATCAGTTTTCTGGCGGCCTCCATGGCGTTGGGATCTCGGTGGTCAATGCGCTCTCCAGGCGCGTTGAAGTGACCGTTCGTCGTGACAGCCAGGTCTACCGTATCGCTTTTGAAAATGGTGATAAGGTCCAGGATCTTGAAGTCATTGGCACCTGTGGTAAACGTAATACCGGAACCAGTGTCCATTTTTGGCCGGATGAAATCTTTTTCGATAGTCCGCGTTTTTCGGTATCACGCCTCAGCCATTTATTGAAGGCCAAGGCAGTGTTGTGCCCCGGTGTGGAAATTATCTTTACTGATAAGGTCAATAATACAGCACAACGCTGGTGTTATCAGGACGGGCTTAAGGACTACCTGAGTGAGGCCGTCAATGGTTTTATTACCCTGCCAGAAGCCCCTTTTATTGGTAATTTTTCCAGTGAGAACGAAGCGTTAGACTGGGCATTGTTATGGTTACCCGAAGGTGGCGAGCTATTAACGGAAAGTTACGTTAACTTGATCCCGACTATGCAGGGGGGTACCCATGTTAATGGTCTGCGACAAGGTTTGCTGGACGCGATGCGTGAGTTTTGTGAGTTCCGTAATATTTTACCGCGTGGCGTGAAGCTATCGGCAGAAGATATCTGGGAACGCTGCGCTTATGTATTATCAGTCAAAATGCAGGATCCGCAATTTGCCGGACAAACTAAAGAGCGCCTCTCTTCTCGTCAATGCGCTGCTTTTGTTTCCGGTGTGGTAAAAGATGCATTTAGTCTGTGGCTGAACCAAAACGTTCAGGCGGCGGAACAGCTGGCGGAGCTGGCTATTTCCAGTGCTCAGCGGCGGATGCGGGCTGCCAAAAAAGTGGTCCGTAAAAAACTCACCAGTGGCCCGGCACTACCAGGCAAACTGGCGGACTGTTCGTCACAAGATTTAAGCCGAACAGAGCTATTCTTGGTGGAAGGGGACTCAGCAGGCGGTTCTGCCAAACAGGCACGTGATCGTGAATTCCAGGCCATTATGCCGCTTAAAGGTAAGATCCTGAATACCTGGGAAGTCTCATCCGATGAAGTACTGGCTTCACAAGAAGTCCATGATATTTCTGTGGCGATAGGCATCGATCCGGATAGCGACGATCTGAGTCATCTGCGTTACGGGAAAATATGTATTCTGGCGGATGCCGATTCCGATGGACTCCATATTGCCACTTTGCTGTGTGCCTTATTTGTGCGCCACTTCCGTGCGCTGGTGGAAGGTGGCCATGTCTATGTTGCTATGCCACCGCTCTACCGTATCGATCTTGGCAAAGAAGTGTTTTATGCCTTGGATGAAGAAGAAAAAGCCGGGGTGCTGGATCAGCTAAAACGCAAAAAAGGTAAACCTAACGTACAGCGCTTTAAAGGTTTGGGTGAAATGAATCCGCTGCAACTGCGGGAAACAACGCTCGACCCTAATACCCGCCGTCTGGTACAGCTGACGCTTAGCGATGAGAGTTATCAGCTGACTTTTGCTAAAATGGATATGCTGCTGGCGAAGAAACGTTCTGAAGACCGGCGGAACTGGCTACAAGATAAAGGTGATTTAGCAGATATCGAAGTGTAGAACTGCCACATCACTGATTTTTCAGTGCGTCAATTTATCCCTGACTTCAGTACCGCCTGGGGTCAGGCAGTACCAATACTATTCGGTTATTAAGACTTCACTGCATCTTCCAGAATACGGATATGTACATCCAGTACGCTGTCTTTTACGCGTGCATTATGTTCTTTCATATGTTCGGTTTGCAGATGCGCTTCTAAGTGGGCCACGGTTTCCCACTGTTCAACCATCAAAATGGAGTCAGGAGCGGTTGCCTGAAAAGCCACATGAGCGGCATGATCAACCAACGGCTGATAGCCGTGACAGCCTTCTTCTTCTAATACCAGCGGAACAGCGATAGCAAAAGAATCAATGACGGCCTGGCGATGATGGCTGCCTGGGCGGGTACGTATTTCAGCGAGTACGGTTAACATGGTTTACTCCTTTTATTAGCAGGTAAACAGTTAAGCAAAAATTTGCCCGAGGTGCTTGCGATATTCTGCTAAATGGTGCGGAACATTGGGTTGCTTCATAACATCGTAGGCAATAAATGTCGGCAAAGCTTCCATAGCGAGGAACTGATTCGCTTTATGAAATGCCAGATAAACGCCATCGACACCGACACCGTGGAAAAATTGTTCCTTGTCAGTGAAGGCTTCCTGAGGGGCATTCCACGTCAGAGACAACATATACGTTTTGCCCTGCATCAGACCACCAGAACCATATTTCTTGCTGCTATCGGCGCGTGTTCTGCCGTCGCTTGAATACAATTTGCCGTGACCCAAAGTGAAGATGTCATCGATATATTTTTTGACCGTCCAGGGTGCACCCATCCACCAGCCCGGCATTTGCCAGATGATGGTATCGGCCCACAAGAGTTTTTCCACTTCGGCTGATGCGTCATACTCACTATCCGCCCGAGTGACCTGAACATCATGGCCAAGTTCACGTAATGTCAGTTCAGCAGCTTCTGTCAGGGTATCGTTTAACTGTCCGTTAGAGTGGGCGAATTTCTTCCCACCATTGATAATAAGTATGTTGCTCATAATTACTCTCTGATAATGATAGGGGCTCACTATACCCAGCGGGGGTATGGAGAGGAATAGTTAAAGTGTACAAAGATTATTGCTATTTAAGCAATAATGCCCCTTTCACCTGGCTACCAGTTCAGGCAGACTTCAAAACCCCCCTCTTCAGTATTCGCGAAACTCACCTGCATATTGTGTAAGGCTGCAATACGACGAACAATCGACAACCCTAAGCCACTGCCGGTTTTCACCTGACCGGGTGGACGGAAAAAGCGTTCCCCGAGTGAGGTTAAATATTCCTCACTGACACCAGGACCATCATCAGTAACCGTCAACATTTTATCTGCCAGGATTATCTTTACCTTGCTACCCGCAGGACAGTAACGAATGGCATTGTCGAGAATATTACGCAGCATGATCTCAAGCAGCAGGGACTGTCCGTGAAGCGTCACGGGGACGTCTCGCGTTTCAAGATGAATATCAATGCCTGCACGTTGTGCTACATGCCAGACAGTTTTTGATCAACGAAGCCATCTCGCTGCCAGGAATAGGTGAGATATTTACCATTGTCACCGTCGTTTAAAACCAGGCGTCCATTGGGGGTAAAAATAGCAAAGGCCAGAGTGTCATCAGCCATTTTCCCTCGGTGTTTTCTCAGTAAATTTTTACTACGAGGAAGCTGGGTGCTTTCATTGGGGATGGAATCAAAATTCAGTATGCTTAATCTCTTGGCGAATAATAATTGCTGGGTATCGAACAGTTTGTTTAATGACTTGCGTGACTCATTCCATGCCACAGCACTGGCGCAGAGCGCAGCGATTATCGTCAGTATAATAAAAGCCACGCTGAGGCGGGCACGGAGACTTTTTGCCAGGATGTTTAGCATGGCTCACCCAGGGTATAGCCAATACCATGGACGGTACGAATAAAATCGCTGCCCAGTTTTTTACGCAGATGATGGATACGAACTTCTAAGGCATTACGTGAGACATCCTCATCCCAGTTATAGAGTTTTTCTTCAATCAAGGTACGAGGCAGAACACGGCCTGCGTTACGCATGAGCAGCTCCAGCAACGCAAACTCTTTTGGCTTAAGAACCACTGTCTCTGCGTTTAGCATCACAGTATGGCTGGCAGGATAGAGAATAACATTGCCATGCGTCAGTTCAGGCTGGGCATGACCGTGGGCCCGACGGATCAAGACTTGCAGACGTGCAGATACTTCAGCCAGAGCAAAGGGTTTACACAAATAGTCATCGGCACCGGAGTTTAACCCGGTAACACGTTCATCAAGAGAATCGCGAGCGGTTAAGTTCAATACCGGTTCGCTACGCCCAGCGTTGCGCTACTGGTGAAGAATATCGAGCCCGTCGAGACCGGGCAGGCTTAAATCCAGAATAACCGCATCGTAGGGGGCCTGAGTGAGAGCGTTTTTACCGACGATGCCGTCATTGAACCAGTCAACGGTATATCCCAGCTTAACCAAACCTGCTTTGATCCCATCGCCAATCAGCGGATCATCTTCAATCACCAGTATGCGCATCTTTTTTTCCTTATCAGTATTAAGGTAAAGTAAATACTGGAAAGGCTGTAGTGTACAGCTTGACCAGGCGTTCTTTTATCGAAGAAGTAATAAAAGACATGATTAAGATCTCGTTAAGCTTTGTAGGTTCTACTAGACCCAGTGACTTATTTAAAGGAGACATCAAGAATGAAAAGAACATCAGCAATTTTAGTGATTATGGCATTAACTACTGGTCCAGTATTTGCCGCTCAAACGGGGGGTTTTGTTGACCCGAATGCGAAGACGACGGCGAGTGAGACGACAACGGCTGTCGGTGGTTTTAACGGACCTTCGGGTAATAAAGCGACTGTTAAAGAAGCGAAAAACTTTTCTGATGATACTTGGGTGACGCTGACCGGAAACATTGAAAAACGTATTGGCGGGAATGATTATATATTTCGTGATGGTACCGATAGCGTCAATGTTGAAATAAGCGATAAACGCTGGAAGGGTCAGACCATCACCCCGCAAGATACTGTCGAAATTGAGGGTAAAGTCGATAAAGACTGGAATTCTGTTGAGATTGATGTGAAGAAAATAACCAAGAAATAAGGGGCTCTCTCTACCCCAAGTCATTCGCGTGACGGGTAAGAGCTGGGTTTCTTAACAATCGTCCCGTCAATCCTCGCCCAATGCGGGCGGGGGATATAAGGGGAGCTCATCAGGTGTTTTCTGCGATCCTACATACGCTTTCAGGCTTTCGATTGTGACACCTCCAGCGCGGCGGCATGTCGTGCAAAAAATCAGATACACCCCCCACTTACTGACAGAATGACGGTGGCGGGCTGCAGTCAACTGTATGACTCCACCCTTTAGATAAGGTACTATCGCCTCCAATTAGGTCGACTGTAGCTCAGTTGACTCGTTAGTTTGAGGATGAATGAGTAATGAGCGATTTAACTCATGATGGTGCTGAGCGCCTTGCGCTGCACGAATTCACAGAAAATGCGTATCTCAAATACTCCATGTACGTCATTATGGATCGTGCCTTGCCGTTTATCGGTGATGGTCTTAAACCGGTCCAGCGTCGTATTGTATACGCGATGTCAGAACTGGGTTTAAACGCCAGCGCAAAATTTAAGAAATCAGCGCGTACGGTCGGTGACGTGCTGGGTAAATATCATCCACATGGCGACAGCGCATGCTATGAAGCGATGGTCCTGATGGCCCAGCCGTTTTCATATCGTTATCCGCTGGTAGATGGTCAGGGTAACTGGGGGGCTCAGGATGATCCTAAATCCTTTGCGGCCATGCGTTATACCGAATCACGCCTGTCAAAATATGCAGAACTGCTGTTGGGTGAGTTAGGGCAGGGGACGGTTGACTACGCGCCAAACTTTGATGGCACGATGCAAGAGCCTAAGATGCTCCCTGCGCGACTCCCCAATATTCTGCTTAACGGAACAACGGGTATTGCCGTCGGTATGGCGACTGATATCCCACCTCATAACTTGCGTGAGGTGACCAGGGCGGTGATCACGCTGATTGATAAACCAGAAACGACCCTTGATGAGGTGCTGGATATCGTTCAGGGGCCGGATTATCCAACCGAAGCCGAAATTATTACGCCGCGGGCTGAAATCCGTAAAATTTATCAGAATGGTCGTGGCTCTGTTCGTATGCGCGCCGTCTGGAAAAAAGAAGACGGTGATGTCGTCATTACTGCTTTACCCCATCAGGTTTCTGGTGCACGTGTATTAGAGCAAATTGCTAACCAGATGCGTGCGAAAAAGTTGCCTATGGTGGAAGATTTGCGGGATGAGTCCGATCACGAAAATCCTACCCGTTTGGTGATTGTGCCGCGCTCTAATCGTGTGGATATGACTCAGGTTATGAACCACCTGTTCGCCACCACGGATTTGGAAAAAAGCTATCGTATTAACTTGAATATGATAGGTCTGGATGGTCGCCCGGCGGTAAAAAATATGCTGGAGATCCTCAATGAATGGTTGGTCTATCGCCGCCAGACAGTGCGTCGCCGTCTTAATTTCCGTCTGGAAAAAGTGCTTAAACGCCTGCATATCCTCGAAGGTTTGCTGGTGGCGTTTCTCAATATCGATGAAGTCATTGAGATTATCCGCGCTGAGGATGAGCCAAAACCGGTTCTGATGTCGCGCTTTGATATCAGCGAAACGCAGGCAGAAGCGATTCTTGAATTAAAATTACGTCATCTTGCTAAACTTGAAGAGATGAAGATCCGCGGTGAACAGGACCAACTGGCTCAAGAGCGAGATCGTCTACAAGGTCTTCTCGCTTCAGAACGAAAAATGAATACGCTGCTGAAAAAAGAGTTACAGGCTGACGCCGAAGCTTATGGCGATGCTCGCCGCTCACCTCTACAAGAGCGTGAAGAAGCGAAAGCCATGAATGAGCACGATATACTGCCTTCTGAGCCAGTCACCGTTATTCTGTCGCAGATGGGATGGGTGCGCAGCGCCAAAGGCCATGAGATTGATGCGGAAGGACTGAGCTATAAAGCCGGTGACAGTTATCTGGCCGCGGCGAAAGGAAAGAGTAATCAGCCAGTCGTGTTTATTGACTCGACGGGGCGCAGTTATGCTTTGGAGCCTACCACCCTACCTTCTGCGCGTAGTCAGGGTGAGCCGTTAACCGGTAAACTGACGCCGCCACCAGGAGCGGTGATTGAACATGTGCTGATGGCCGCAGAAGATAGAAAATTGTTGATGTCTTCTGATGCTGGTTACGGTTTTGTTTGTACCTTTAATGACTTGAACTCACGTAATCGTGCAGGGAAAGCGATTATCTCATTACCTGAGAATGCCCGGGTTCTGCCGCCGATTGAAATTCATAGCGCCGATGATATGTTACTGGCTATCACTGCGGCGGGAAGAATGCTGATGTTCCCGGTCAGTGATTTACCTGAACTTTCCAAAGGAAAAGGGAATAAAATTATTTCTATTCCTGCTGCAGAAGCGGCGAAAGGCGAGGATAAACTGGCACACCTCTATATTCTGCCCGAGCAAAGTACTCTGACCTTACATGTCGGTAAACGAAAAATAAAACTGCGTCCGGAAGAACTCCAGAAAGTTCGGGGTGAGAGAGGGCGTCGCGGTACGTTAATGCGCGGTTTACAGCGTATTGATAGTGTCGATATAGACTCACCGGTATCCGCGGGTTCCGCAGACAGTGAAGAATAATCCTGATGACGGTCTGTGCCGCCACCAGGATAGATATCCATGCTAAAGCCGACAGTGCCTGTCGGCCTGGCTTAAGAGGTCGTTATGTTAGCTATTGTTCGTTTTATTATTGCTATTATTTATTGCATTCTGGTCTGCATTTTAGGGTCGATTTACTGCCTGTTTAGCCCGCGTAACCCACGTCATGTCGCCACTTTTGGTCATCTTTTTGCTCGTCTGGCCCCGATTTTTGGCTTGAAAGTTGAGTATCGTTTACCTGCTGACGCAGGATCGTATCCACCGGCTATTTATATTGGTAACCACCAGAATAATTACGATATGGTCACTGCCGCAGGGATAGTCCAGCCGCCAACCGTGACGGTAGGAAAGAAAAGTCTGGTATGGGTTCCTTTTTTTGGTCCGCTTTACTGGATAACCGGAAACCTGCTGATCGACAGAGATAATCGAGCCAAAGCTGTCGGTACCTTGACCCAGGTCGTCGAGCAAATTCATAAGCGTAAAATCTCTATCTGGATGTTTCCTGAAGGAACACGGAGCCGTGGTCGTGGTTTGTTACCATTTAAAACGGGTGCATTTCATGCGGCACTTGCGGCGGGTGTACCTGTTATTCCGGTCTGTGTCTCTAACACTCACAATAAGGTGAAGCTTAATCGCTGGGATAATGGTGTCGTTATTGTTGAAATGCTGCCGCCTATTGATGTTAGCGGCTATGATAAAAACAGCGCTCGTAAACTGGCCACCTATTGCCGTGATTTGATGAGAACGAAAATAGAGGAACTGGATAAAGAAGTCGCTGAACGGGAAGTGCAGAATAAAGTGACGAAGCACCAGGCTAACTAAAAGGGTTACCTAATAGCCTTCAAGTTGCCATGAAGTTAATGCACCCCGATTACGCTATTCAGTATTACATGGAGCAATTATGTCATTTAGTCGCCGTCAGTTTATTCAGGCATCCGGACTGGCCATTTGTGCCAGTGCATTGCCAGCGAGGGCTAACGCGGCAGGACAGCAACAGGCCTTACCTATTCCGCCCTTGCTTGAATCGCGGCGTGGTCAGCCGCTGTTTCTGACGTTACAGCGCGTTCACTGGTCATTTAATGGCGGACCTAAAGTGCCTGCCTGGGGTATTAATGGTCATTATCTTGGACCCACTATCCGTGTCTGGAGTGGCGACGACGTTAAAATGATTTATAACAACCGTCTTACCGAAAGTGTCTCGATGACGGTGGCGGGTCTTCAGGTGCCAGGAGCATTAATCGGTGGTATTACCCGACTTATTCCTCCGGGTGCAGACTGGGCGCCTATCTTACCGGTTCGTCAGCCGGCTGCGACGCTTTGGTATTATGCTAATACACCAAACCGTACAGCCCAGCATGTCTATAACGGACTGGCAGGGATGTGGTTGGTTGAAGATGCTATAAGTAAATCGCTGCCTATCCCTAATCATTATGGTGTCGATGATTTTCCCGTTATTATCCAGGATAAACGGTTGAATAGTTTTGGTGCGCCAGAGTACAAAGAACCCAGTAGTGGCGGATTACTCGGGGATACCTTGCTGGCTAACGGTGTACAGAGCCCATATATTGACGTTTCACGCGGCTGGGTACGTTTACGCTTACTGAATGCGTCTAATGCTCGTCGTTATCTGTTACAGATGAGCGATGCACGAAAAATGCATGTTATCGCAGGCGATCAGGGGTTCTTACCTGCACCCGTTTCAGTGCAGCAGCTCTCTCTGGCTCCAGGTGAACGGCGTGAAATTCTGGTGGATATGTCTACCGGCGAAGAGGTCTCGATTACCTGTGGTGAAGCCGCTGGCATTATGGATCGTATTCGCGGACTCTTTGAACCCTCATCAATTCTGAAATCCACGCTGGTGCTAACATTACGCCCGACCGGTTTATTGCCGTTAGTGACCGATGCCTTGCCAACGCGTTTACTCTCAGAAGAGGTGATAGCCGGGAGCCCGGTACGAAGTCGTGAAATTACTTTGGGCGATGATCCTGGCATTAATGGCCAGCGGTGGGATACCAGTCGCACGGATATTCATGCGCAACAGGGCACCTGGGAAAGATGGACAGTTCGGGCAGATATGCCGCAGTCATTCCATATTGAAGGCGTGCGTTTCTTGGTGCGTAATGTCAATGGCACCATGCCGCTTGGCGAAGATCGCGGCTGGAAAGATACGGTTTGGATTGATGGTCAGGTTGAGCTATTGGTCTATTTTAATCAACCCTCCAGGACCCATTTCCCTTTCCTTTACTCCAGCCAGACTCTGGAAATGGGTGATCGTGGCTCTAAAGGTCAGTTAGTCGTTCAACCCGCACCTTAAATATACCCGTCATACTTCAAGTTGCTTGGGTGTTGCTTTCGTCAATCCTGTCGAATCACATAGTTTTATCTATGCTTATCGCCAGGATTGACTCAGTGCCTACAGGCAACGCGAATTATTTAGGCTATATGTTCCCTTTTCCATTCGGAAAAGGAGAAAGTCCCTTCTAAATAAAAGCCTTTAGCTTGTTGTGGTTAAAAGCGTATAATCCGTTCCCTTTGTTCACTTAATAATCGCTATTACGGAATGACTATGTCTGTCAAAAGTTTGATCCAGCCTGATCGGGAACTGTTTGCATGGCCGCAGTACTGGGCTGCCTGCTTCGGCCCAGCTCCTTTTTTACCTATGTCTCGTCAGGAGATGGATGAACTTGGCTGGGATAGCTGCGACATTATTTTGGTTACCGGCGATGCTTATGTTGATCATCCCAGCTTTGGCATGGCAATTTGTGGACGCATGCTAGAAGCGCAGGGCTTTCGGGTTGGTATCATCGCCCAGCCAGACTGGACATCAAAGCAGGACTTTATGCGGTTAGGTAAACCCAATCTGTTTTTCGGGGTAACTGCCGGCAATATGGACTCGATGATCAACCGCTATACCGCAGATCGCAAATTGCGCCATGACGATGCCTATACGCCAGATAACGTTGCCGGAAAGCGCCCGGACAGAGCCTCCATGGTTTATACCCAGCGCTGTAAAGAGGCCTGGCGTGATGTACCAGTGATTCTGGGCGGGATTGAAGCAAGTTTGCGGCGTACTGCACATTATGACTACTGGTCTGATACCGTGCGCCGTTCGGTTTTGGTTGATGCGAAAGCCGATATGCTGATTTTTGGCAATGGTGAGCGTCCGTTAGCGGAAGTGGCGCACCGCCTGGCTGCTGGCGAAGCGATTGCTGATATTGATGATGTGCGTAACACCGCGATGATGCGTAAAACGGCCTTACCAGGCTGGAGCGGGGTTGATTCAACTCGGTTGGACTCTCCTGGGCGTATTGATCCTATTCCTCATCCTTATGGTGAGGATCTCCCTTGTGCTGAAGGAACTAAATTTACGGCTTCAGAACAGCGGGGAAAAGCTCAGCCGGTGACTGTTCAGCCAGCCAGACCTAAGCCGTGGGAGAAAACTTACGTGCTGTTACCTTCGTTTGAGAAAGTCAAAAATGACAAGGTGCTGTATGCCCATGCCTCAAGGATTTTACACCATGAAACCAATCCGGGCTGTGCGCGTGCTTTAATGCAGAAACACGGCGACCGTTATGTCTGGATCAATCCTCCGGCGATCCCACTATCAACCGAAGAAATGGACAGTGTTTTCGCGCTACCTTATCAGCGTGTGCCTCATCCCTCTTACGGGAAAGCGCGTATTCCCGCTTATGAGATGATCCGTTTCTCTGTCAATATTATGCGTGGTTGTTTCGGTGGCTGTTCATTCTGTTCTATCACTGAACATGAAGGACGCATTATTCAGAGTCGTTCTGAAGACTCTGTCATTCAAGAAATTGAAGCGATGCGCGATACGGTTCCTGGTTTTACCGGCGTCGTATCAGATTTAGGCGGGCCGACGGCCAATATGTATATGCTGCGCTGTAAGTCTCCGCGTGCTGAACAGACTTGCCGTCGTCTGTCCTGTGTCTACCCAGAAATTTGCCAGCACATGGATACCGATCATCAGCCGACGATCGATCTTTATCGCCGGGCACGTTCTCTGAGCGGAATTAAAAAGATCCTTATCGCTTCCGGAGTGCGTTATGATCTTGCTGTGGCAGATCCGCGCTATATTAAAGAACTGGCGACTTATCATGTTGGTGGTTATCTGAAGATTGCGCCAGAGCATACCGAGCAAGGGCCGCTGGCGATGATGATGAAGCCGGGTATGGGGAGTTATCAGCGTTTTAAAGAACTCTTTGATACCTATTCTAAGCAGGCAGGGAAAGAGCAATACTTGATCCCTTATTTTATCTCAGCGCACCCTGGCACGCGGGATGAGGATATGGTGAATCTGGCACTTTGGCTGAAACAGCATCGTTTTCGCCTTGATCAGGTACAGAACTTCTATCCTTCACCGCTCGCGAATTCGACCACTATGTATTACACCGGTAAGAATCCGCTCAGTAAGGTGAGTTATAAAAGTGAGGATATCGTAGTGCCACGGGGCTTACGTCAGCGTCGGCTACATAAAGCGCTATTACGCTATCATGATCCGGCTAACTGGCCACTTATTCGTGAAGCACTAGAAGATATGGGAAAAAAACACCTGATTGGCGGACGCCGTGAATGTCTGGTACCTGCGCCAACGCTGCAAGAAACTCGCGCTGCAGGCAGAAGAAACAGCTCCCTGCGTCCGGCGCTGACTCGCCATACTCCGCAGGCACATCAGCGGCGAGCCAGTTCCAGCGTTAAAAGAAAATAGACTCAGAAGTCATCCGTAGGCTATGGTAGTCATTAATACCAGTCAGATAAGAAATTGGCTGGTTATTTTTTTGTTTTTTTACATATCTATAGCATAGTAAATATTATATTTAACCGAATGGTGTAATTATTTTGTGACTCACTTTATTATTGACCAGTCATTGCAACAATATAATTACAAATAATATTAAATCTTAATAAATGATTATATGAGGATGAAAATTTATTATTCCCATAAATTAAATTTATTATATGGAATAAGGTTGACTTCAATCATCTAAATATGAAATAAAAAACATTAACTGTATGATTTAATAGTGATTTATTATTTGTTGTTAATGGGCTGTCGGGTAACTGTGAGCTACTGCACATACCCGTTCAGTATAAATTAGCTATGATCGTGGCATGGAAAATTAATTTGAAGCAGAGGCTATGGAAAATTATACGTTACCTAAAACACAGCATCTGGTGGTTTTCCAGGAAGTGATCAGAAATGGTTCATTTGGTTCTGCGGCAAAAAAACTAAATCTGACTCAACCGGCAGTGAGCAAGATAATTAATGATATGGAAACCTATTTTGGTTTAGAGCTTATCACTCGTAAAAATACCGGCGTTAAGCTTACCGAAGCCGGTAAAGTTCTGCTCTCTTATTCTGAATCCATTACACGCGAACTGAGAAATATGTGTAACGAGATGCGTAATATGGCGGGTAGTGGTGAGGTCGATGTTTCCTTTGGTTATCCTTCTTTAATTGGTTTCACCTTTTTGCCAGGGATGGTAAAAGAGTTTAAAAATCTATTCCCACGGGCACTGGTATCGATGTATGAGGCTCAGCTTTCCTCCTTTTTACCCGCTATTCGTGATGGTCGACTGGATTTTGCCATTGGAACATTAAGTGATGAAATGTTGCTACAGGATCTTCATATTGAACCTCTGTTTGAGTCTGAATTTGTTCTGGTCGCTAACCGAACGCGAACATGCAGTGAAACCACCAGGCTTAGCGCGTTAAGCCATGAGCAGTGGGTACTACCTCATACCGAAATGGGATATTACAGCGAACTTCTGACTATTCTTCAAAAAAATAATATAACCACTGAAAGTATTATTAAGACCGATTCTGTCGTGACAATATATAACCTCGTACTCAATGCCGGATTCCTGACGGTTATTCCTAAAGAAATGCATTCCCCTTTCGGTTCTGATCAATTCCATATACTCCCTGTAGAGGATAAGTTACCCATAGCCCGCTATGCCGCAGTATGGTCTAAAAACTATAGTATTAAGAAATCTGCCGCGATGTTAGTAGAGCTCGCAAAACAAATATTCGTTAATAAGTAAATATACAATTAATAGCGATCTAATAAATATAGTAGGGAATTGAAAAAACCTACATTCTCACATTTATTTTTTAAACAGAGGCCGTATGCATATCGATTATGAACTACCCATCAGTATCAATGATATTCTGGAAGCAAAAAAAAGACTTTCTGGTTATATTTATAAAACAGGAATGCCACGCTCAAATTATTTGAGTGAATGCTGCAAAGGAGAAATTTTCTTAAAGTTTGAGAATATGCAGCGCACTGGCTCATTTAAAATACGTGGTGCCTTCAATAAACTGAGTTCGTTAACGGAAGAAGAGAAAAGAAAAGGCGTTGTTGCCTGTTCGGCGGGCAACCATGCTCAAGGGGTTTCATTATCCTGCGCCATTCTGGGTATCGATGGTTTAGTGGTAATGCCCACTGGTGCGCCAAAATCAAAAGTAGCGGCAACCATGGACTACTCGGCTGAAGTGATACTGCATGGCGATAACTTTAATGACACAATTGCCAAAGTAAAAGAAATTGTTGAGCAGGAAGGCCGCATTTTTATTCCTCCTTATGACGACGAGCAAGTGATTGCCGGACAAGGAACCATAGGTCTGGAAATCCTTGAAGATTTATATGATGTTGACAATGTTATCGTACCTATTGGTGGTGGTGGCTTAATTGCAGGCATTGCATTAGCGATAAAATCCATAAACCCAACGATTAATATTATTGGTGTTCAGGCCGAGAATGTTCATGGCATGGCTGCATCATTCCAGCAAGGAGAGCTCACCTCGCATCGTGTTGCTGCGACATTAGCGGATGGCTGCGATGTTTCTTATCCAGGAAAAATTACTTTTGAGATTGTCAGAAACTTGGTAACTGATATTATTTTAGTCAGTGAAGAAGAAATACAGAATAGTATGGTAGCGCTTATTCAACGAAACAAGGTTGTGACTGAAGGTGCCGGTGCTTTGGCGACCGCCGCATTATTGAGTGGCAAACTTGATAGTTATATTAAAGGACGTAAAACAGTAAGCGTTATTTCTGGCGGTAATATTGACTTATCTCGTGTGTCACAAGTTACGGGATCTGTAGATATTTAATTTAAAAGTTTGAGGATCGTTATTATGAGTAATATAGATTCAACAATTATAAATAAAAAAGAAATATCAACGTGGCGTAAATCAGATACGACTTGGACTTTGGGTTTATTTGGTACAGCTATTGGTGCAGGAGTATTATTCTTTCCTATTCGTGCAGGTTATGGTGGCTTAATTCCCATTTTAATCATGTTATTTCTGGCATTCCCAATCGCGTTCTATTGCCATCGCGCTTTGGCGCGTCTGTGTCTGTCAGGCAAAAATCCGTCCGGAAACATTACGGAAACAGTTGAAGAGCACTTTGGTAAAACCGGAGGGGTAGTCATTACCTTTCTCTACTTCTTTGCTATTTGCCCGCTGTTATGGATTTACGGTGTCACCATCACCAACACGTTCATGACTTTCTGGGAGAACCAGTTACAGCTGATGCCGCTCAACCGCGGCCTTGTTGCTCTGTTCTTACTCCTGTTGATGGCCTTTGTGATTTACTTTGGTAAAGACTTGATGGTCAAGGTGATGAGCTACCTGGTTTTTCCGTTCATTGCTTGCCTGGTATTGATCTCGCTCTCGCTGATCCCTTACTGGAATGCAGAGGTTATCAATCAGGTCAATTTCAGTGAAATATCTTTTACTGGCCATGATGGCATTCTGGTCACTGTCTGGCTGGGTATTTCAATTATGGTGTTTTCTTTCAACTTTTCACCGATCGTCTCTTCCTTTGTTGTTTCTAAGCGAGAAGAGTACGAAAGACAATTCGGTAAGGAATTCACCCAAAGCAGAGTCTCTAAAATTATCTCTCGTGCCAGTATACTGATGGTTGCCGTAGTGATGTTCTTTGCTTTCAGCTGCCTGTTTACCCTGTCACCACAAAATATGATGGAAGCGAAAGCAGAGAATATCCCTGTACTCTCTTACCTTGCTAACCACTTCTCGTCAATGGCAGGTGCGAAATCAACCTTTGCCACTGTTCTCGAATATAGCGCATCGATTATTGCATTAGTTGCCATCTTTAAATCTTTCTTTGGACACTATTTAGGCACGCTGGAAGGTCTTAACGGCTTAATCCTCAAGTTTGCTTACAAAGGCGATAAAAACAAAATATCCGGAGGTAAGCTTAATTTCCTCAGCATGATTTTTATCATGGGATCAACTTGGATTGTCGCTTATGCTAACCCGAATATTCTTGATTTGATTGAAGCCATGGGGGCACCGATCATCGCTTCACTGCTTTGCTTATTGCCGATGTATGCCATTCGCAAAGTCCCGGCGTTGGCAAAATACCGGGGTAAACCAGAAAATATTTTTGTCACTACCATTGGCTTGTTAACCATCCTTAATATTGCCTTTAAATTAATTTAATAATAACTAATTTAAAATGAGTGATAATTAAAATGAATGATCACCCTGTTATATTGACAATTAACTGTGGCTCCTCTTCGGTTAAATTTTCAGTGCTTGATGCAAAAACCTGTGATGTTCTTGTGTCTGGAGTCTGTGACGGTATTAATACGAGTGCAGCATCTATAATCGTGAATGATGGAGAACCCGCACCACGGATTCTCCAAAGCTACGAAGATGCACTGGATGCAATATCTGTAGAGCTTGAAAAAAGAAATTTAATTAATAGCGTTCAATATATTGGTCATCGAATTGCACATGGTGGCGGAGTCTTTAAGGAATCAGTTTTAATTACCGATGAAATCATTGAACAAATTCGTCAGATTTCACCTTTAGCCCCCTTGCATAATTACGCTAATTTGAACGGAGTAGAGTCATCGCGGCTGTACTTTCCTGGTACTCCACAGGTTGCAGTATTTGATACGAGCTTCCATCAGACGTTAAAACCAGAATCCTATCTGTATGGCTTACCCTACAGTTATTATGAAGATTATGGTGTGCGCCGTTATGGATTCCATGGAATATCTTATCGCTATGTGGCTCAGCAGGCTGGTGAACTGCTGGGTATTTCAGGGAGATCTTCAGGATTAGTCATTGCTCATCTGGGAAATGGCGCTTCAGTCTGTGCGATACAGGATGGCAAAAGCGTTGATACCTCAATGGGGATGACACCGCTTGAAGGCTTGATTATGGGTACCCGCTGTGGTGACGTCGATTTTGGTGCGATGGCCTTTCTTGCTCGCCAGGCGGGGCTGTCTATAGAAGACCTTGAGCAAGTTGCGAATAAAGAGTCTGGCCTGCTTGGTCTTTCGGGGCTCTCTTCAGACTTACGCATTTTGGAAAAGGCGTGGCACCAAGATGACCCGCGTGCGCAGTTAACGATTAATACTTTTGTGCATCGTATTGCCAAAACAATTGGTGCACATATCGCAGCACTGACACATCTTGATGGGGTTATTTTTACTGGCGGTATTGGTGAAAATTCACAGCTTATTCGACGGCTGGTTATTGAACGTTTGCGTGTGTTTGGTATTCATTTAGATGAAAGTAAAAATAGCCAAAATAATTGGGTTGGTGACCGGATTATTTCGACATCTCAATCAGCCGTTATTTGTGCTGTTATTCCAACCAATGAAGAAAGAATGATTGCTCTTGATGCGCTGCGTTTAGGGAGTAAATATCACTTCTCGGAATATGCCTGAAATATTAATAGGTTTTAGAGGAATGAAGTAATGAAGGTTGATATCGATATTACTACTGAAAAGTATTCCCATGCCTGGACAGGATTTTCTGGTGAAGAATGGCAGAATGAAATTAACGTTCGTGATTTTATCCAACATAATTATACTCCCTATGAGGGTGACGGATCCTTTTTAGTCGGCGCGACAGCGGTGACTACCGTCGCGTGGCGCTGTACGGCATTGCATACCTGGTGCGTGAGCGTGAATTACAATTTGCCGATCTACAGGCATCACTTGAACGTGGGGAAAATCTTGAAGCGGTGATCCGCCTGCGTGAAGAGCTTTCTGAGCATCGTCGGGCCCTACTGCAAATTCAAGAGATGGCGGCAAGCTATGGCTTTGATATTTCTCGTCCAGCAGTTAATGCACAAGAAGCACTACAGTGGCTCTATTTCGCGTATCTGGCTGCGGTGAAATCGCAAAGCGGGGGGCAATGTCTTTGGGACGCACGACTTCGTTTATCGATATCCATATTGAGCGAGACTTGGCGTCGGGATCCATTACCGAGGAACAGGCGCAGGAACTCGTCGATCACTTCATTATGAAGATCCGCATGGTTCGTTTCTTACGCACGCCTGAGTTTGATTCGCTATTCTCAGGGGATCCTATCCGGGCCACAGAAGCGATTGGTGGTATGGGGTTGGATGGCTGAACTCTGGTCACTAAGAATGCTTATCGCTATCTGAATACGCTCTATACCATGGGACCTGCACCGGAACCTAATCTCACCATTCTCTGGTCAGAGGCTTTACCGAAATCATTCAAAGTTTATGTGGCAAAAGTCTCGATAGAAACCTCATCGCTACAGTATGAAAACGACGATCTGATGCGTTGTGACTTTGATAGTGATGATTATGCGATTGCTTGTTGCGTAAGTCCGATGGTCATCGGAAAACAGATGCAGTTCTTTGGAGCACGCGCAAATCTTGCAAAAACGTTGTTGTATTGCATCAATGGTGGAATGGATGAAAAACTTAAAATCCAGGTAGGGCCGAAAACACCGATAATGCTCGATGAGATACTGGATTATGACAAGGTTATGGGCAGTCTCGACCACTTTATGGACTGGCTGGCCTCACAATATATTACTGCACTGAATCTTATTCACTATATGCATGATAAATACAGTTATGAAGCATCGTTGATGGCGCTACATGACAGAGATATTTATCGCACTATGGCGTGTGGTATCGCTGGGTTGTCTGTGGCAGTCGATTCTCTGTCAGCCATCAAGTATGCCGTCGTTAAGCCGATACGCGATGACAATGGTCTGGCGATTGATTTTGCGATTGAAGGTGAATATCCGCAGTATGGAAATAACGACGATCGCGTCGATACTATTGCCTGTGAGTTGGTTGAGCTGTTTATGAACAAGATCCAGTCGCTGCCAACTTATCGGAATGCCGTGCCAACACAGTCAATTTTGACTATCACATCAAACGTGGTTTATGGAAAGAAAACCGGTAACACCCCGGATGGACGTCGTAGTGGAGCGCCTTTTGCACCAGGCGCAAATCCTATGCACGGTAGAGATCGCAA
>CANRKT010000050.1 GCA_947631255.1 uncultured Enterobacteriaceae bacterium | reverse complement strand
CGCTCCCATTAGTCTGCTCTCCTGTCCTTGAAGGCGTTACCTGCCGAAACCTCATGAGAGCATTCATTGCTGTATTGACCCTCATCTTTTTTCCCTGTCATTAATATGGTTTACTTGATGAAATTCTAACCGCTTTTGAATTTAACTTAAAAGCCGTGTTTGTCACGAGGTTAAGAAATAACCGTAATTGTGTATTTAGTTCAGTGAATTAATAATGTTATGGTTTCTTTACTTATAGGGTTTGTCCACTCCCCCTTAAACGTACATATTTATGACAGAAATACGGATCGGCTATGCACGATGTTCGACCGACAGGCAAGATTTGACGGCTCAGCAGGAAGCGCTGGTGAAACCCGGTGTCTCCCTGGACAGAATTTACATCGATAAAGGGTTGACCGGTTCAAATCGCCTGCGGCCCGGCCAGGATCAGACGCAAGAGTAATTGCTGATACCCTTCAGGCCCGTGGCGTGAAGCTGGCTCTGAGCTGCAGTATCTACGATCCTGCAGACCCGCGAAGGTATGGCCATCGCACGAGCAAAAGGGAAACTGCGAGGGAAACAACCAAAATTGTCTGATAAGCAGCAAAAAGAGCTTTGCAGGATGCACGGAGGCGGCGAGTACTCAATCAGCGATTTGGCTGAATTATTTTCAGTCTCACGGCCTACCGTTTACCGGACGCTTTCCCGTGAGCAAAAATGAACAATTGGAGTTACTGAAAATGAACAAGGAGCGGTTATGTACTACAGCAATGAAGTTATCAGTTATTTGCAGGCTAATAAAATCCTGGCGTTAAAACTCGATCACGCATTAACGGGCGTAGGAAAGGCTGTATCCAATCAGATTGAAACGATAGGTGCTGGTGCAACGCGAGCACTGTATTACACATCCTGCTTTACTGATGAATATCAGGATGTCTGCCAGCGACAAAAAACCGAAGATATTCGATTCGCCAAAAGCCTGTACCATATTCTGAGGCGCGAAGATGTTGTGTACGACATGCTCAAAATCTACTTTGAAGAAATATTTCGGTACAAAACATCCGATCAAATAGAGCACATAAAACAAATGTTAATGGCGGTGAATATCCATATTGCCGCAAGCTCGCTCACAAACACCGGATTCGCTTTAGCGGCAGCAGCATCCGTCGTCGTTGGCATGAATTTAAGTCTTGAAGTCAGCGCGCTAGTAGGCGGTTGGGCATCGAGAGGAATCGCATCAGTTGGTATATATGGTGTCGTTCAGAAAGCGGTTGATAGCGCTCATCGCCTTAGCTTTACATACCCAGCTTACTACACTGCGTTATACGCTCAAGAGCTGGAGATGATGTACTTCCTGACAGAGCCATTGTTTCTGCGGGCTGAGGCATTTAAAGCACAATGGGCATCGGATGATGGTATTGCAGGCATCATCACCAGGATGATTAGGTAAGACATGATGGCTCTTATCAGAAGAATTTTTAAGCGGATATTCAGGTCGTTATTTTCGATGTACGGTCCTGCATTACTAACTCTTTTGTTCGCAGTCGTCTTAGTACAAATTTTCCCTGATGGGCCAATATGGCCTGTGCCCCTCTTTCTTGTATTCATGCTGGTTATTTTTGGTCGTTACGTGAAATGGTGAAATGAGTGCTCTCTAAAATTTATTTATAAGGAAATAACATGTCTACACCCGCACACTTATGACTTGAAGATGAAAACGGATCGCCGATTGTTGGCAGCTGTTTAATGCCACTGCGCCTGGGATCTATCGAGTTACAATCATTCTCTCACGGTGTAACGATTCCGGTTGACCCGAGCTGGGGAAAACTGACAGGTACGCGAGTTCACCGTCCTATCACGACAGTGAAGGAGTTTGATCAGACAACACCACTTCTTGTACCGCGCTGTCTGTGAAGGCCGAACCATGAAGAAGGCGACAATCAAGATGTACCGTATTCTGGGATCAGGCATTGAGGCCGGGTATTTCAATATTAGTTCAGTGAATTAATAATGTTATGGTTTCTTTACTTATAGGGTTTGTCCACTCCCCTTAAACGTACATATGTATGACAGAAATACGGATCGGCTATGCACGATGTTCGACCGACAGGCAAGATTTGACGGCTCAGCAGGAAGCGCTGGTGAAACCCGGTGTCTCCCTGGACAGAATTTACATCGATAAAGGGTTGACCGGTTCAAATCGCCTGCGGCCCGGCCAGGATCAGACGCAAGAGTAATTGCTGATACCCTTCAGGCCCGTGGCGTGAAGCTGGCTCTGAGCTGCAGTATCTACGATCCTGCAGACCCGCGAAGGTATGGCCATCGCACGAGCAAAAGGGAAACTGCGAGGGAAACAACCAAAATTGTCTGATAAGCAGCAAAAAGAGCTTTGCAGGATGCACGGAGGCGGCGAGTACTCAATCAGCGATTTGGCTGAATTATTTTCAGTCTCACGGCCTACCGTTTACCGGACGCTTTCCCGTGAGCAAAAATGAACAATTGGAGTTACTGAAAATGAACAAGGAGCGGTTATGTACTACAGCAATGAAGTTATCAGTTATTTGCAGGCTAATAAAATCCTGGCGTTAAAACTCGATCACGCATTAACGGGCGTAGGAAAGGCTGTATCCAATCAGATTGAAACGATAGGTGCTGGTGCAACGCGAGCACTGTATTACACATCCTGCTTTACTGATGAATATCAGGATGTCTGCCAGCGACAAAAAACCGAAGATATTCGATTCGCCAAAAGCCTGTACCATATTCTGAGGCGCGAAGATGTTGTGTACGACATGCTCAAAATCTACTTTGAAGAAATATTTCGGTACAAAACATCCGATCAAATAGAGCACATAAAACAAATGTTAATGGCGGTGAATATCCATATTGCCGCAAGCTCGCTCACAAACACCGGATTCGCTTTAGCGGCAGCAGCATCCGTCGTCGTTGGCATGAATTTAAGTCTTGAAGTCAGCGCGCTAGTAGGCGGTTGGGCATCGAGAGGAATCGCATCAGTTGGTATATATGGTGTCGTTCAGAAAGCGGTTGATAGCGCTCATCGCCTTAGCTTTACATACCCAGCTTACTACACTGCGTTATACGCTCAAGAGCTGGAGATGATGTACTTCCTGACAGAGCCATTGTTTCTGCGGGCTGAGGCATTTAAAGCACAATGGGCATCGGATGATGGTATTGCAGGCATCATCACCAGGATGATTAGGTAAGACATGATGGCTCTTATCAGAAGAATTTTTAAGCGGATATTCAGGTCGTTATTTTCGATGTACGGTCCTGCATTACTAACTCTTTTGTTCGCAGTCGTCTTAGTACAAATTTTCCCTGATGGGCCAATATGGCCTGTGCCCCTCTTTCTTGTATTCATGCTGGTTATTTTTGGTCGTTACGTGAAATGGTGAAATGAGTGCTCTCTAAAATTTATTTATAAGGAAATAACATGTCTACACCCGCACACTTATGACTTGAAGATGAAAACGGATCGCCGATTGTTGGCAGCTGTTTAATGCCACTGCGCCTGGGATCTATCGAGTTACAATCATTCTCTCACGGTGTAACGATTCCGGTTGACCCGAGCTGGGGAAAACTGACAGGTACGCGAGTTCACCGTCCTATCACGACAGTGAAGGAGTTTGATCAGACAACACCACTTCTTGTACCGCGCTGTCTGTGAAGGCCGAACCATGAAGAAGGCGACAATCAAGATGTACCGTATTCTGGGATCAGGCATTGAGGCCGGGTATTTCAATATTATTCCGGAAAACGTCAAGTTCACAACGGTTGCGCTATTCCTGTCTCCTAACGGTATGAGTAGTACTCACCGCGAAACGCTCGAATTGCGTTATGAGGCGATCATCTGGAAGTATACGGAAGGAAATATTATCCATCGTGATTCATGGAACGATCGTTGTTGTGCCTGATAACGGCAGGACTTGTCGTCAAAGCCCACGGAGGCTTGCGTAAATCTGGCTTATTGTCAGTGGCAGCCTGAAAAGTGGGAAGCCTCGCCGTTTACGGCGGGGAGTCTCACAATGGTCATTATTACCACAAATTCTGCTCGGTGCTGTTGTTTTTAAAGAGAGAATATAATGAATCCAGAACACTGCCCCATCAATTTAAATCAGCGTCATTCATGATTTCCATAGGCCAGAGAAGCATACTTCACACATACGGTGCATTTTGCACATTTTCTATCTAATGTAATGCTTTTTATGTATAAATATTCCTCTGTTCACAACGTATGCTGTCTATAAAAATAAAATAATTCGCGCTGCCTTACAAAGGCATAAACCTTAACTATCGGTACACCCACAGAGACTCCTTCATGAAAATAGAATCACTGGCCTTACACCACGGATATGAATCAGAAGCAACGACAAAATCTGCGGCAGTCCCTATTTATCAGACTACCTCTTATACTTTTGATGATACTCAGCATGGTGCTGATCTGTTTGACCTGAAAGTTGCCGGTAATATTTACAGCCGAATTATGAATCCGACAACCGCAGTACTGGAGCAACGACTGGCGGCCATCGAAGGCGGTATCGGCGCACTGGCGGTGGCTTCAGGCATGGCCGCTATTACCTATTCTATCCAGGCTCTCACTGAAGTCGGCGACAATATTGTCAGCACCAGCCAGCTGTATGGCGGCACTTATAATCTGTTTGCCCATACCTTACCGCGTCAGGGTGTCGAAGTGCGTATGGCCAGCTTTGATGATTTTGAAGGCCTGGAGGCGTTGATCGATGACAGAACCAAGGCACTGTTTTGTGAGTCAATCGGTAACCCTGCGGGTAACGTCGTCGATATCGCCCGCCTGGCCGAAATAGCACATCGTCATGGCGTTCCGGTGATTGTCGATAATACCGTCGCAACACCGGTATTATGTCGTCCTTTCGAGCACGGAGCCGATATCGTGGTTCACTCCCTGACTAAGTATATTGGCGGTCATGGTACGACGATTGGTGGAATTATTATCGATTCAGGCAAGTTTGACTGGGTTGCTAATAAGGCACGGTTTAGTTTACTGAATGAGCCAGATGCCTCTTATCATGGCGTGGTCTATACCGAAGCCTTCGGTCCTGCGGCTTATATTGGTCGCTGCCGGGTCGTTCCACTGCGAAATACCGGGGCAGCACTGTCACCACACAGCGCCTTTTTACTGCTTCAGGGACTGGAAACCCTGAGCCTGCGGGTTGAAAGACATTGCAGCAATGCCGAAAAACTGGCGGCATTCCTTCAGCAGCACCCTTCCGTCAGCTGGGTTAACTATGCCGCACTGCCTGGCAGCCCATTTAAAGCCAATGCCGATAAAATCACCGCCGGAAAAGCCTCCGGCATTATCAGTTTTGGTATTAAGGGCGGAAAGGAAGCAGGCGGACGTTTTATCGATGCACTACAGATGATCTTACGGTTAGTGAATATCGGTGATGCCAAGTCGCTGGCCTGCCATCCAGCGAGCACCACTCATCGCCAGCTGAGTCCACAAGAGTTAGCCCGGGCCGGTGTCAGTGAAGATCTGGTGAGAATTTCTGTTGGTATTGAGCATATTGATGACATCATTAATGATGTCTCTCAAGCTCTGGAAGCGGCTCAGAAAGTGTAACAAACCTAAGCGTTGACCAGCACCCTGTGGGTGCTGGTTTCAGGGACGACTGCCGTGCTGGACAGTACTCTTTATTAGCAACAATCAAATCATCACGTTTACACAGAATATGTGCACAGGGTCTATCAAACGGCTATGACAGAGCAACCATGCTTATTCTGACTTAGCTTCAATTCTTTTTTGCTCGCCAATAATTTTCAGCTTAGCGGAAATTTCGCGACGTTCTTTTGACAGTTCCGCATTTTTAATAATGTGGTCATCAACGCGGTCTTCATAGTCCGACTTCATGCTGGCAATAATTTCCTGTACCGCTTCGATGCTCATACCTGGCTTAATATATTCACTCAGATTATCAAGTAGCAGCACACGTTTTTGGTTGTCACGGATTTTTTTCGCTTCATCCTGAATTTCACGTTGCAGTTTGTTCTTACGACGGTACAGACGAACAAAGTCCAGAACGTCCTGAAAGGATGATTTAATATTTTCCATTTTCACACCTTATAAATTAGCAATCGGATCCAGGTTACCACTACCTTAAGTTATAGCGCACCTGAATGGCAATGCGTGACTGACATTAAAAATAGACTGCCCCTATCTTAACCCTAATTGCAGCTGAATCGAAACAAGCCAACAATAATTTGCTATAAAATTCGATGGCTGGAAGAAAATAGCCGCATAATTACTGTCAGGTTTCTCGTAACCAAGGGGTAATGGTCAGTCCCACCAGTGATCCTTCCGGGCTGAGCAGACGTGTCACCGTTTGTCCCCAGGGTTCCAGGTGATTCTCCACTAGCAGTTGATAGCCCTGCTCTTTGAGTGCGTTGCTGGCAATTTCCAGGGAAGCCACTTCAAACTCTATCCAGCTCTGGGGAACCGCATGGCTTTGTGGCCAGCTAACACTGCCAAAACAGGACTGTGCTGCTTGTTCCAGGGGCCAAACGGCAAAATGTTTGACCCCTTCCAGTTCCCCCGCTTCCAGCGAGAGATAAGTTTCATTGCCAGGCATGCCTTTTAACGGCAAATTCAGCATCTGCTGATAAAATGCCTGACTGGCAGCACTGTCAGATGTAATCGGCCCAAAGCCTGCAACAAACAGAATGGTTAAACCGGTTGTTTTATCGATAGTCATGGTTCATTCCTCCACAGGTTTAACGGGGATCAGCATCTCAAGTTGCCACACACCGGACTGACTGCCGTCGCTAAGATAGCGTTCATAACAAGGTTTACCCGTGAACTGATAACCACCGTCTACATCAATTTGGTCAAATAACGTTTCCCAGGCTTCAAAAAAGGCATTGTTCTCAACGGTCGCCAGCCCTATGGCATAGAGATCTTCAGCAATAGTCATTTGTCTGATGCCGTCCCCTGCATCGTCTGGCAGCACAAAATCGTCAGAGACTGCCATTACCGTATCACAACGCAGTTGCTCAGCAGGTACCACAGCCGGATCACCATAGTACACAGCGAATAATTCACCGTGCAGTTGGTGAGAGATAGCCCAGCTAATCAGTTGCTCAAAACCCTGCGGAACTTTCTCTTCCCAGGGCCCCGTTAAGTGAAAACCAACGACTTTACGTGCTGCAATCTGCTGTACGGTAAACATGGCATCTCTCCGGCTGTTACTGTTATTACTGTATATAGATACACAGAAACGGTTATCTGAACATCTCAGTGCTCTTACTTTTTCACGAATTTGTGCAGTCCGCCAAAAAAATCTGGCTAATAATAGTTGCAAGTGATAGCTCACCTCTGCAGACAGCCAGGTGCTATGTTGTCGCACAGTAATAAGAATGATAATCTTTACCATCTTATACTCTCCCGACAGAGACAGGCTGAATTCTGTGAGACCCCAAGAACACAATGCGCTGGTTCCCGCGAAAAAAAAGTTCATCTTAATGGAAGATTTTCAACGTTATGGTGAACGCTACAGCATCGACTATCACTTTCCAGAACATCACAGAGAAGCCGCGCTGAATATTCCCGTGCTACAGGGTGATGTCGAAGAGATGATGCTCGGATCGGGTATCAGCCTGACACAATCTGATGTGCAGGTTCTGGAGCCTTATGAAACCTTCTCCTGCCATGAGTCCCCGCTCTATATGCTGGTGCTGCTGGAAGGTAATGTGGTGATCACCCACCATGGACAGCAATACAGCATTCGTTCGGGTATGACGTATGTCACAAGGCTATCGCGTCATCATGCTATGACGGTTCGCCATATTGCAGGACATAAACTGAGAACCCTCTCTCTGGGCGTCTATCCCGGCGAAGCCTGGCAGAGCAGCTTACTGCAATCACTGTTGCGGGAATGGCAGTCCAGTAATACACCGCCTATGGCCTGGCATATACCCGATTATCTGCTCGCCGGTTTAGCCCGCGCCCAGCACAGTAGTGGCAGCGGAGTCGCCCGTCAATTGATCCTCGAAGGACTGATTATGCAGTTGCTGGGACACGGGTTAAGTCAGCAGGAAATCATCAGCCGACCAGCCGAATTTGCCCAGCGCTGTGAACATCAGCGGCTGGAAAACATTCGGAAACTGCTCGAACAAGCTCCAGAGAAAGAGTACTCCCTGAATGGACTGGCACAACAAGCCGCCATGAGTCCAAGCAGTCTGCGCAGTAAGTTTCGTCTGGCCTATGGTTGTACTATTTTTGATTTTCTTCGTGACTGTCGTCTGGCGCTGGCGTATCGCTATTTGCTGGAAGGACACAGCGTCCAGCAAGCTGCATGGATGTCGGGTTATCAACATGCCACTAACTTCTCTACTGCCTTCCGCCGCCGTTACGGTATGCCGCCGGTTGATATTCGCCGTTCCCGTTAATCTGACCAGAAGATGTCTACAGACAACAGTTTGTCATTGCGCATATGCAACCTGACATTACGCATATCTGTTTACCGTTTCAAAAAGGTAATAATTCTCATTAACAATGATAAAAAGCCTTTGGAGACTTTAATGTTGACTAAAACGCGTCTGGCACTGCTGGTGGGATTGGCCACCGGTAGCCTGACTTTCCCGGTATTAGCACAAGAAACAGCAAAAAACGATACCCTCGTGGTCGCCTCAAAAGTGCAAAGTGGGGCCACTAAACTGGAAACGCCAGATATTGAAACCCCACAAGCGGTATCCATCGTGACGCGGGAACAGTTTGAAGAGCAAGGCGCGACCAGCGTACACCAGGCGGTTAGCTATACTCCGGGTGTGTACAGTAATCAAATCGGTGCCTCGAATCGTTTTGACTATATTGTGATGCGTGGTTTTTCCGACGGGAGTCTGGACAATATCTACCTCGACGGACTGAAGATGATGGGAGATACCAACTCTCATAGCTCGCTGGTGGTTGATCCGTGGTTTTTAGACAGCATTGAAGTGGTACGTGGCCCGGCCTCGGTGTTGTACGGTCGCTCCTCTCCCGGCGGGATTGTCGCCCTCACCTCCCGCAAGCCGTCCTTTGATACCGGGGGCGAAATCAAGCTATTTGCGGGTAACAATAAACAACGCGGTGCGATGTTTGATGTCACCGGGGCGCTGGATAATAACGACAGAGTCGCGGGTCGTATCAGCGGTATGGCACGTTATGCGGACTCTCAGTTTGACCCGCTGAAAGAAGAGCGCTATGCCCTGATGCCTAGCCTGACCTGGCGGATAACCGACAATACCCGTCTTGATTTAATGGCCTATTTACACCGTGATCCTGAAGGTGGCAGTCACTCCGGCCTGCCTTATGAGGGGACTGTCGTTCCTTATAACGGTCAAAAAATTTCCAATACTTTCTATGAGGGTGAGTCGGACTACGATAAGTACGATCGCCGTGAAAATATGGTCGGCTATGATATCGAACATCTGTTTGATAACGGCTGGTCAGTACGTCAGAAAGTCCGTTATCTGCATACCAAAGTAGAACTGCAGCAGGTGTATGCCGCAGGCTGGCTAAATGAGAGCCAACTCAGCCGTGGTTATTCCGGGTCACAAGAACAGATGAATGCCATCACGCTGGATAACCATGTTGATGGTAGCTTTGATACCGGCCCACTGAATCACCGTGTTCTGATTGGTATGGATTATCAGGATCGTAGCAACCACACCACGGGTTACTTTGGATCTTTCCCGGCACTGGATGCCTTTCATCCGATTTATAATGCTGACCCACATACGATAACGATGTATGGTCGCGAACAGCATAAGCTGCGCCAGACCGGTTACTACTTGCAGGATCAGATTTCATTAGACAGATGGCGCATGACTCTGGGTGGGCGTTTTGACCAGGTCAAAATTACCAATATCGATAAACTGACTGACTCTTCCAGCGGACTGGATAAAAATAACTTCAGTAGCCGTGCTGCATTGATGTACCTGTTTGATAACGGTATTGCACCTTATGTCAGCTATTCCACCTCCTTTACCCCTACCAGCTTCGTTGATGATGCTGGCCAGTTGCTAAAACCAATGACCGGTAAACAGTGGGAAGCAGGGTTAAAGTATGAGCCGGAAGGTACCAATACTCAGTACAGTGTTTCCGTCTTCCGTATCAACCAGAAAAATATCGCCACCAAAGAAGAGCCGAACTCACCTTATCGTTCCATCGGTGAAATCGAGTCCGAAGGGGTGGAACTGGAAGCGGTCGGCGAGATAACCGAAAATCTGCGGCTCCAGGCGGCCTATACTTATACCGATATTCGCTATAAGAAAAGTAGTCCGGAAGAGCAAGGTAAACGCGCGGTGTATGCGCCTCGTAATATGGCCAGTGGCTGGCTGAGTTACGATGTCCGGAGCGGCCCACTGGACGGCCTGACCTTCGGTTCTGGCATACGTTATGTTAACGGTGTCACCAGCGATCGCCTGAATACCCATACCCTGCCATCCTACACGCTGGTCGATATGGCTGTAGGTTATGACTTATCTAAAGTGGGCATCAAGGGCTTAAGCGCCCAGCTTAACGTCAATAACCTGACAGACAAGAGCTACGTTGCCGCCTGTAACTCACTTTCTTACTGCTACTTCGGTGCAGAACGCAGTATTGTCGGCAGTATTTCCTGGAAGTTCTAATAAGCAACATAACTCACCTGCCGATCGCTTGGCAGGTGAGTTACACGCCTCAGACAGTATTAATCAAATTACCCATTGACGACATAGCAAAAACGCCTAATACTGTATATTAAAACAGTATATCGGAGATAAAACCATGTTCGTCGAACTCGTCTATGATAAACGCAATGTCGCTGGTCTGCCTGGCGCACAAGAGATCATTCTCACTGAGCTCACCCAGCGCGTACATCGCGTATTTCCTGACGCCGCGGTACGGGTTAAACCCATGCAAACCAATGCCGTGAACAGTGACTGCACTAAGTTTGAGAAAGAACGCCTCAATCGTTTAATTGAAGAAATGTTTGACGAAGCAGAATTCTGGCTGGTTAGCGAGTAACGACTATGGATAACATTATTATTTCCGGCGTACGTATCTATTTCCCCCGCCCTGGCGAAGGCCTGCCAACACCATCAGCAGATATCCGTACTTTCGCCATTAAGAATACTATTGACGCCCGCTGCTGCCTGCTGGCTTTTCAAAATGGTCAGTGGAACGTGTTATCGCTACCGGAATATCAGAATAGCGGCAAAGCGATAATGGAAGCGGTAAAACTGGGGCAGGTTAAGTGGCAATGAAGGACGGCCTGATGGATATCAGTCCGGTTTAATGGACAGTGTCAGGCCAGGTGATCAGTGGCTGATCCGTGTCAGATCGTCAGCAGTCAGACCGGTCAGTTTTATGATGGTGTTGTTATCCAGACCGTTCTGTAGCATGATTCGGGCCACTTCGAGTTTACCTTCATTACGACCTTCTTGTCTGCCTAACTGGATACCCTTTTCGATACCCTTTTCGATACCCTTCTCGATTCCCTTCTGTTCAAGCTGTTGTGCGATGGTCATCAGTTCGTCCCCATGTTGCGGCACCCTCAGTGCCAATTCACGTACAAAAGCCTCTGCGTCTGACGTTTCGCCTGCCTGTACAAGATAGTTTATCAATGAAACCAACTGCTGTCCTGTCATGTGTTCTGTCAGTAGTAAAGTGGTCAGATTGTCGAGCAGATCGGCTATATCCTGCCGGTGAATGTGTTTCTGCAGTAATGTCAGTGCTGCCATACTGCGGTGGCTCATGATCTCTTCGTCAGATATGACCGTAACATCGACGAGTGGAAAATGACCGTTGTAGAGTTTTTCTGCCTGTTCAGGATCGTTAAATTCGTCCAGCCATCGGGTCGAATACGGATACGGGCTGCGTTTGCCGGTATAAAACAGTATCGGTATCACCAGCGGTAGTTTTTTGTGCCCGGCGTCTAAGTGACGCTGCATGGCTGCCACAGCATAACGAAGAAGCCGGAACGCCATATGTTTGTCAGGCGAAGACTGATGCTCAATGAGTACATTGATATAATCATCATCACCAGCCGTGGTTCTCAGGCTATAGAGCACGTCGCTGAAGTAGGGGCGTAAACCTTCCTCAACAAAGCTGCCAGATTCAAGCTTCAGGGTACTGAAGTCGCAGATTGCCTGCAGTTCTACGGGCAAATGCAGTTGCATGAAATCCCTGGCGGTATCGGGATGGGTCAGAAACTGCTTAAACGCCAAGTCATGTGGGGTTGGTGTTCCATTCGCGCCACCCTTATTTTTCCTGTCGGACATTCCTTCTCCGCGACTTCTGTGATCTTCGCTTTATATGGCTGGATGGTATCAAAACGCGAGTCCCTTACTTGAATCAAGCTACCCCTCAGCACACCTGAAAACCACCAATAAACGCTCAAAACTAACGCACACCTTGATTCTCATTCAGGCCGTCCGTTAAAACAGGACGCACCCTTTGGCGCGATTCGCACGCTGAGGCCGTCAGCATCTGAGACTTCTTGCAAGCCTGAATATGGTTTACCATGTATGGACTAACGTGGACAGTAAGCAACATATACGCACACAATTTGACGTAAAAAAGAGTTATTTGTTGAAAAATCAATTTAATAACAATGAGTTAAATAACACGAGTGGACAAAGATAAACATTGAATAACTCAGCGCAACAACCTACCTTCCTCTTTCACGATTACGAGACTTTCGGTAAGAGTCCTTCTCTGGATCGTCCGGCACAATTTGCGGCGCTGCGTACTGACAGTGAATTTAATGTTATCGGCTCTCCTGAGGTGTTTTTTTGTCGTCCCGCAGATGACTATTTACCTCAGCCAGAAGCGGTGATGATAACCGGGATAACGCCACAGCAGGCGCTGGCGCAAGGTGAAAATGAAGCGGCGTTTGCCAGACGTATCCATGGGCTGTTTAGTGCGCCTAATACCTGTATCGTCGGTTATAACAATGTGCGTTTTGATGATGAAGTGACGCGCAATATTTTTTATCGTAACTTCTACGATCCTTATGCCTGGAGCTGGCAGAATAAAAATTCACGCTGGGATTTACTGGATGTAATGCGGGCCTGTTACGCTTTACGCCCGGAAGGTATCGTCTGGCCAGAAAACGACGATGGTTTACCGAGTTTTCGGCTGGAGCATCTCACTAAAGCCAACGGTATAGAACACAGTAACGCCCATGATGCCATGGCCGATGTGTATGCCACCATCGCGATGGCGCAACGGGTTAAACAACATCAGCCACGCCTTTTTGATTATCTCTACAGCTATCGCAGTAAGCAGAAATTGCAAACGCTCATTGATATTCCGCAGATGAAACCTCTGGTTCATGTCTCCGGCATGTTTGGTGCAAGCCGCGGGAATACCAGCTGGATTGCGCCTCTGGCCTGGCATCCTGATAACCGTAATGCGGTTATCATGGTTGATCTCGCCGGAGACATCTCCAGTTTACTGGAACTGGAAGTCGACCTGCTGCGTGAGCGTTTATATACTCCCAAAACGCAGCTGGGCGATACCCCTGCGGTGCCGATTAAACTGGTTCATCTTAATAAATGTCCGGTACTGGCTGTTGCCAATACTCTGCGTCCGCAAGATGCGGAGCGTCTGGGTATTGATCGCCAGCATTGTCTGGCCAATTTAAAAATTCTGCGTGAGCATCCACAAGTCCGTGAGAAAGTCGTCGCTCTGTTTGCCGACGCCGCCCCGTTTACTCCCTCAGAAGATGTCGACGCTCAGCTGTATAATGGTTTCTTTAGCGACGCTGACAGAACGGCAATGAATATTGTGCAACAGGCCCCACCAGACAGGTTAGCGACTCTGGATTTAACCTTTGTCGATGGCCGAATTGAGACTCTGCTGTTCAACTACCGGGCACGTAACTGGCCAGAAACCCTGGATGAAGCCGAGCAGAGGCGCTGGCTACAGCACCGACAGGAGCGACTCAGTCAGGAAGCAGTGCAAGCCTATGTACTGGAACTGGAGGCTCTGTATAACCAGTATGAAGGGGATGACGAAAAGCTGAAATTGCTGAAAGCGCTGTTTGATTATGCCCGGAATTTAGTGGGGTAAGTTATTGAGTACTGGGAAAATCGCAAAAGAGGGGAAAACATTGTTTTCCCCTCTTTTCATTCGCGATTTATCAGGCACCAGCAGGTGCCCTTTTTATCACTCGATTGCTGTAATTAACCGATATCTTCGCTGCACTGAGGGACTGGGTTACGGAAGCTTTTGGTGACACAAGCCACGTAAACAAAACCAATTGCTGCCCAGATAAGGCCAAGGATCATAGAGCTTTGCTCCAGGTTAATCCACAGCGCACCAACAGTCAGCGCCCCCATCATCGGCAGAATCAGGTAGTTCAGATGGTCTTTCAGCGTTTTGTTACGCTTCTCACGGATCCAGAACTGAGAGATAACCGACAGGTTAACAAAGGTAAAGGCGACCAGAGCACCAAAGTTAATCAATGCTGCTGCAGTTATCAGGTCAAAATCCAGCGCCAGTAAGGCAACCGCACCCACCAGCAGCACGTTAAATGCTGGGGTACGCCATTTCGGATGGATATAACCAAATAAACGGTTCGGGAACACCCCGTCACGACCCATAACATACATCAGGCGGGAAACGCCCATATGTGCCGCCATGCCAGAAGCCAGTACGGTTACGGTTGAGAAGATCAGTGCACCAACCTGGAATGCTTTACCGGCAACAAAGAACATAATTTCTGGCTGTGAAGCTTCCGGATCGGTGAAGCGAGAGATATCCGGGAAGTACAGCTGCAAGAAATAGGTTGAAACGATAAAAATAACGCCACCAATAATCGCAGTCAGTAGAATCGCCAGCGGAATAACGCGCTCAGCGTTTTTAGTTTCTTCAGACAGGTTACTGATGCCGTCAAACCCGGTAAACGAGAAGCAGAGAATAGTTGCCCCAGTGATCATTGGCACTAAATGCGCATTTTCAGACCAGAACGGCTTGCTGCTGCTCAGCGTAGCCTGACCTTCGCCACCTGAAACACCGTAGATAACCATCCCGATTATCACGGCAATCAGCACTATCTGCATCATCACAATAGTACCGTTAAAGTTAGTCACTGTTTTTACGCTACGCAGGTTAGAGACGGTCATAAAACCAACCAGCGTGATAACAAATATCCACGACGGAACCCCGGGAACTAAGGCTTCGAAGTAAATTTTTGCCAGCAGAATATTGATCATCGGCATAAACAGATAATCAAGCAGTGACGACCAGCCGACCATAAAGCCAACCAGTGGGTTAAATGATTTTTGAGCGTAAGTATAGGCCGAACCCGCAGACGGGAAACGGCGTACCAGCTTACCGTAGCTCAGCGCGGTAAATAATATCGCTATCAGAGCAAAGGCATAAGCCGTCGGTACATGACCGTCGGTCAACCCGGAAACAATACCAAACGTATCAAACAACGTCATGGGCTGCATATAAGCGAGACCCATCATGACTACAGGAAGCAGCGTTAAGGTCTTCTTTAACCCTACGCGATTGTTTGTGCTTGCGGTGACGTTAAGCGACATGGCAACTTCCCTCTGAAGAAGTAAAAGTCCGCGCAAAAGCAAAAATCTGCCCCATCTGAATTTCCTCGGCGACACAACTGTCGTTTTTTAAAAGCTAATATCTATCCGGTACGAAGCCCGGCCTCTTGTTTTTTTGGCATTATGCCGTTTGTCTGACTTAGTTGATTGCAAAAAAATAACCGACGTTTTTTAAACGTCGGTTATTATGTCTTTTTGCAGAACGGCTATTTTGCCTCATTCTCAGGCCAATTGACAAGATAATAAAGCCCGCATTTACTCTTTTTTTTAACTAAAAAATGTCTTAAAAAATATTAGCTTTCTTCTCTGTATGCCCCGTCAGCTCTGGACTGGCTCAAGTTACTGATTAGCATTGTTTAATCTGCATACAAAATGTGTCGTTCCTGTAACACAAAGACATGCCCGCAACAGGGTTTAGAATGGCATTTGAAGGGGATCCGGGTACTGATAAACCATACCCAGTTCACGGCAAATTAAACTGCCATCTACCAGCTTTCCAGACCCGATTTTATCTTCACTGAGAAATTGTGGTGGAGTTAACCCAAGCTGTCTTGCCATCTGTGGATAGAAAACGGCACGAGTAGGATGCCCTGGAGCACAGAGATTATAAATATGCCCGCCTTGTGGAGCCTGTAACAATAAATTCAGGGCCTCGATAACATCATCCAGATGCACCAGATTGACACCGCAGTGCCCATTGGTGAGCTGGGTTTTATTCGCCATAAAGCGCCCAGGATGACGTTGTGGCCCGACCAGCCCGGCAAGACGGACAATATCCACCTCAATACCCGGCAAACTGTGCAGCCAGCTTTCCAGATCTTTTAATACCCGACCACTGGCGGTCACAGGATGAAGCGGACTGCTCTCATTCACTATGCCGTCACTTTCACCATAGACTGAGGTAGAGCTGGTGAAAATAATCCGCGGTACGCCGTATGCCAGAGCGGTATCAACCACTTGCTGCACAGCCTGAAAATAGAAGCTCTCGCCATCTCCGCTGCGACGAGCGGGTAATGTCAGTATCAGCGCATCGACATTGAATAATGCGTCCAGGGTATCACTGTCACACTCCATCTGCGGTTGTAACAATAACGAATAGCTTTCAATGCCGCACATTCTGGCGGCTTCAACGCCATCCGGTGTGGTTTTACTTCCCAGCACCTGGTAGCCACGCGTCATCAGCGATAAAGCCAGCGGCATACCTAACCACCCTAACCCGATGATTGCGACCTTTTTCATATCCCTTCTCCTGGTCTTATAGTGTTATGTTCTGAGATAGTACGGATACCTTAGCAAAGACTACTCCTGTCAGGTTTTTCACACAAATGACAAAACGAGACAGAATATGAATATTAACCAAAAAAGCTCTTGCGCCCATCATGTAATCTGGTTAGGTTAGTTTACAGAAATCAATAATACTTGATAACAGAGAATTTTATGACACGCGCTCCATTTAAAAACCACCATCATCACCATCATCCTGACTAGTCTTTCAGGCGATTGGTGCTGGAAGACGAAACGTTCTTCCAGTGGTGCAGTAGCGCGAATAAAGCCCCCGGAAGAAGTCTTCTGGGGGCTTTTTTTTGGGCGTCTCTAAAATCTAAAGGAGTAATAATCAATGTCAGACAACAACCGTTTACGCATCGCCATTCAAAAATCAGGCCGTCTCAGTGACGAATCACGCGAACTTCTGGCTCGCTGTGGCATGAAAATTAACCTGCACACCCAGCGTCTGATTGCTCAGGCTGAAAATATGCCGATCGATATCCTGCGGGTCCGTGATGACGATATCCCAGGCCTTGTGATGGATGGGGTTGTTGATCTCGGCATTATTGGCGAAAACGTGCTTGAAGAAGAGTTATTGAATCGCCGTGCTCAGGGTGAAGACCCGCGTTATTTGACGCTGCGTCGTCTCGATTTCGGCGGCTGCCGCCTGTCACTGGCAACGCCTGTCGATATGAACTGGGAAAGTGTGCAGGATTTACAGAATAAACGTATTGCCACCTCATACCCACACTTGCTGAAGCGTTACCTGGATAAAAAAGGCGTTCAGTTTAAATCCTGCCTGCTGAACGGTTCCGTCGAAGTCGCCCCGCGTGTTGGCCTGGCCGATGCTATCTGTGACCTGGTTTCAACCGGTATCACCCTTGAAGCAAACGGTTTGCGTGAAGTCGAGGTTATCTATCAGTCCAAAGCTTGCCTGATCCAAAGTGATGGCGAACTGTCTGCCGCCAAACAACAGCTGGTTGATACCCTGATGACCCGTATTCAAGGGGTGATTCAGGCGCGTGAATCAAAATACATTATGCTGCATGCACCAAGCGAGCGTCTGGACGATATCATTGCCCTGCTGCCAGGTGCCGAACGTCCGACTATTCTGCCACTGGCGGGTGACAAGCAACGTGTTGCTATGCACATGGTGAGTAGCGAGACACTGTTCTGGGAAACCATGGAAAAATTGAAAGCGCTCGGTGCCAGCTCGATTCTGGTATTACCGATTGAGAAGATGATGGAGTAAGCCACCATGTCGAGTTTTAATACCCTGGTAAACTGGAATGACAGTGATGAGCAGACGCGACAGGCGCTATTAACCCGCCCTGCTATTTCGGCGTCCGACAACATCACGCGTATCGTTAGCGAGATAATCGATAACGTTAAAAATAATGGCGATGCGGCACTGCGTGAATACAGCGCCCAGTTTGATAAAACCGACGTCCAGTCCTTACGTGTGACTGAAGACGAAATAGCCGCCGCCGTGGCACGTCTGGATGATGAAATTAAACAAGCGATGGCCGTTGCTGTCGCTAATATCGAAAAATTTCATCTCGCCCAGCAACTGCCGGTGGTGGATATTGAAACTCTGCCAGGGGTGCGCTGCCAGCAAGTGACTCGCCCGGTCGCTTCCGTCGGGCTCTATATTCCCGGCGGTTCAGCTCCGCTATTTTCTACCGTGCTGATGCTCGCCACACCAGCCCGCATTGCCGGTTGCCGCAAAGTGGTACTCTGCTCTCCACCACCGATTGCAGATGAGATCCTGTATGCCGCGTCTCTCTGCGGTGTACAGGACGTCTTTCAGGTAGGCGGTGCGCAAGCGATTGCTGCTCTGGCGCTGGGCACAGAATCGCTGCCGAAAGTGGATAAAATATTTGGCCCCGGCAATGCCTATGTCACTGAAGCCAAACGCCAGGTCAGCCAGCGTCTTGATGGTGCCGCCATCGACATGCCTGCCGGTCCGTCAGAAGTGCTGGTGATTGCTGACAGTGGCGCTACCCCTGATTTTGTCGCTTCTGACTTACTCTCTCAGGCAGAGCATGGTCCGGACTCACAGGTGATTCTGCTGACGCCCGATGCCACTATTGCCGAAGCCGTCGCTGTTGCCGTTGAACGTCAGCTAGCCGCGCTGCCACGCGCTGAAACTGCCCGTCAGGCACTGGCAAGCAGCCGTCTGATTGTTACCGAATCTCTGGCACAGTGTATTGAAATATCCAACCGCTATGGCCCGGAGCATTTGATTATCCAGACGCGGAATGCCCGGAGTTTGGTGGATGATATTACCAGTGCCGGATCGGTATTCCTCGGCGACTGGTCACCCGAATCAGCGGGCGATTACGCATCAGGTACCAACCATGTGCTGCCGACCTATGGCTACACCGCGACCTGTTCAAGCCTGGGCCTGGCGGATTTCCAGAAGCGCATGACCATTCAGGAACTCTCTGTGGAAGGTTTCTCCTCGCTGGCCAAAACCATTGAAATACTGGCAGCCGCAGAACAACTGACCGCCCATAAAAATGCCGTTAGCTTACGTGTTGCCGCTCTGAATACCCGTCAGCAAGGGGGTGAGAAATGAGTATTGAAGCCTTAGCCCGTGATAATGTCCGTAAGCTGGTGCCTTACCTTTCCGCTCGCCGTCTGGGTGGTAATGGGGATATCTGGCTTAATGCTAACGAATACCCGACGGCGGTGGAATTCCAGTTAACCGAACAGACCCTGAATCGCTACCCGGAATGCCAGCCCAAACAGGTTATCGAGCGTTATGCCCGCTATGCCGGGGTACAACCGGAACACGTTCTGGTCAGCCGGGGCGCGGATGAAGGCATTGAGTTGCTGATCCGCGCATTCTGTGAACCCGGTCAGGACGCCATCATGTACTGCCCGCCGACCTATGGCATGTACAGCGTCAGCGCCGAAACCTTCGGTGTCGAGTGTCGTATTGTCCCGACACTGCCGGACTGGCAGCTCGACCTGCCAGCCATCACCCGCCAACTTGACAACGTAAAAGTGCTGTATGTCTGTAGCCCCAATAACCCGACCGGTCAGTTAATTAATCCTCAGGATTTACGCGCCCTGCTGGAACTGACTCGCGACAAAACAATTGTGGTGGCGGATGAAGCCTATATCGAGTTCTGCCCAGAAGCGACGCTGACCCAATATCTGTCTGAGTACCCACACCTGGTGATCCTGCGTACGTTGTCAAAAGCCTTTGCGCTGGCAGGCTTGCGCTGTGGCTTTACCCTGGCGAATCAAGAAGTCATTAATTTACTGCTGAAAGTGATTGCACCCTATCCGCTGTCAACGCCAGTGGCCGATATTGCCGCTCAGGCTCTGAGTGAGCAAGGGCTCGAGGCGATGCGTCAGCGGGTTGCCGAAATCATTGAGAATCGTGCACAGCTGATAGCCGCCCTGGAACCCTTACCTTGTGTTGAGCAGGTGTTTACCAGCGACACGAACTATATTCTGGTCAGGATCACCGATTCCAGTCAGGTGTTTAAATCCCTGTGGGAGAAAGGCATTATCTTGCGTGACCAGAATAAACAACCGTCATTAAGCGGCTGCCTGCGTATTTCCATAGGTACCCGTGTTGAATGCCAGCGCCTTATCGCTGCACTACAAGAACAACCCGGCCCCCAAGCCTCGGAGAAGAAATGAGCCAGAAAATCCTTTTCATTGACCGCGACGGAACCCTGATCAGCGAGCCGCCGGTTGACTTTCAGGTTGACCGTCTAGATAAACTGGCTTTTGAAGCCAATGTTATTCCGGCTCTGCTACAGCTACAAGAGGCCGGCTATAAGTTGGTGATGATCACCAATCAGGATGGCCTGGGCACTGATAGCTTCCCACAAGCTGATTTTGACGCCCCCCATGACCTGATGATGCAGGTCTTCACCTCTCAGGGTATTGTGTTTGATGAAGTGCTGATTTGCCCACACCTGCCTGCCGATAACTGTGCCTGCCGCAAACCAAAAACCGCGCTGGTCACCCCCTATCTGGAAGACGGCGTACTGGATAAGGCTAACAGCTATGTAATAGGTGACCGTGTCACCGATATCGAGCTGGCGGAAAATATGGGCATTCAGGGGCTGCGCTATCACAGCCAGGACTTAAACTGGACTCATATCAGTGAACAACTGACCAAACGCGACCGCTTTGCCCATGTGGAACGTAACACCAAAGAGACGCAAATCGACGTTAAAGTCTGGCTGGATCGCGAAGGTGGCAGCAAGATCAATACCGGTGTCGGCTTCTTTGACCATATGCTGGATCAGATCTCGACTCACGGCGGTTTCCGCATGGAAATTTCGGTTAACGGCGACTTGTATATTGATGACCACCATACCGTAGAAGATACCGGCCTGGCGCTGGGTGAAGCGTTGCGTCTGGCACTCGGCGATAAACGCGGAATTACCCGCTTTGGTTTTGTCCTGCCGATGGACGAATGTCTGGCCCGTTGTGCGCTGGATATCTCTGGTCGTCCGCACCTGGAATATAAAGCCGAGTTTAACTATCAGCGCGTCGGCGACCTCAGCACCGAAATGGTGGAACACTTCTTCAGATCCCTGTCTTATGCCATGGGCATGACGCTGCACCTGAAAACCAAAGGTAAAAACGATCACCACCGGGTAGAAAGTCTGTTTAAGGTGTTTGGTCGTACCCTGCGTCAGGCTATTCGAGTGGAAGGAGACGTGCTGCCTTCTTCGAAAGGAGTTCTGTAATGAAGGTGGTGATCCTCGATACTGGTTGCGCCAACCTGCACTCGGTGAAGTCGGCCATCCAGCGCCACGGCTATGAGCCGGTGGTAAGCCGTGAGCCGGATATCGTGTTGCATGCCGACAAGCTGCTGCTACCGGGTGTCGGTACCGCGCAAGCGGCGATGCAGGAAGTGATAGCGCGTGATCTGGTGCCACTGATTAAAGCCTGCAGCCAGCCAGTACTGGGTATCTGTCTGGGGATGCAGCTGCTCGGAAGCCGCAGCGATGAAAACAAGGGTATTGATATGCTCGGTATCATTGATGAGCCAATACTACAGATGAAAAGCGTCGACCTGCCGCTGCCGCATATGGGCTGGAACCGCGTTTATCCTAAAGCGGGTGACCATCTGTTCCGTGGTATTGAAGAAGGGGCCTATTTCTACTTCGTCCACAGTTACGCGATGCCGGTTTGTGAATATACCATTGCACAAACCCACTACGGTGAAGCCTTTACCGCGGCGGTAAAAAAAGACAATTTCTGGGGGGTGCAGTTCCACCCGGAACGTTCAGGTGCCGCAGGTGCGCGGCTGTTGAAAAACTTTCTGGAGATGTAACCATGATTATTCCGGCACTCGACTTAATTGATGGCACCGTGGTACGCCTCCATCAGGGAGATTATGGCCAGCAACGCGACTACGGCCGTTACCCGCTGCCGAGACTCCAGGGCTACCAGGCCCAGGGGGCAGAGATTTTACATCTGGTGGACTTAACCGGTGCAAAAGATCCCGCTGCCCGTCAGATCCCACTGCTACAAAAACTTCTCGCTGGCGTCAGTGTTCCGGTACAGGTCGGCGGCGGTGTACGCACCGAGCAGGATGTTGAAGCCTTGCTGAATGCGGGTGCGGCCCGTGTCGTGGTCGGCTCCACAGCCGTTTCTGACCCGGTAAAAGTACAGGGCTGGTTTGAGCGTTTTGGTGCCGATGCCATTGTGCTGGCGCTGGATGTACGCATTGACGCCGCAGGCCAAAAGCAGGTGGCGGTGAGTGGCTGGCAGGAAACCTCCAGCACGTCGCTTGAGCAGTTGGTTGAGCAGTTTTTACCTTTTGGCCTAAAGCATGTGTTATGCACCGATATCTCTCGCGATGGCACGCTCAGCGGTTCTAACGTCGAACTGTATCAGGAGATCTGTGCCCGTTTTCCGCAAGTGGGTTTCCAGGCTTCAGGCGGTATTGGCGGGCTGGAAGATATTGCGGCGCTGCGTGGCAGTGGCGTCAGCGGGGTCATTGTTGGCCGGGCATTACTGGAAGGTAAATTCACAGTAGCGGAGGCAATTTCATGCTGGCAAAACGGATAATTCCCTGTCTGGATGTGCGTGACGGACAAGTGGTCAAAGGGGTGCAGTTTCGTAACCACGAAATTATTGGCGATATCGTCCCACTGGCACAGCGTTATGCGCAAGAAGGCGCTGATGAGCTGGTCTTCTATGATATTACCGCTTCCAGCGATGGCCGGGTGGTAGATAAAAGCTGGGTCACGCGGGTAGCAGAAGTGATTGATATTCCTTTCTGCGTCGCCGGGGGGATTAAGTCAGTGGAAGATGCCGCGCAAATTCTGTCATTTGGTGCTGATAAAATCTCCATCAACTCCCCTGCTCTGGCGGATCCAACCCTCATCACCCGTCTGGCGGATCGCTTCGGGGTACAGTGTATTGTCGTGGGGATTGATACCTGGTTTGATGAACAGACCGGTAAATACCACGTTAACCAGTATACCGGCGATGAAAGCCGTACCCGGGTAACACAGTGGGAAACGCTGGACTGGGTGGAAGAAGTTCAGCGCCGCGGTGCCGGGGAAATCGTCCTGAATATGATGAATCAGGACGGGGTACGTAATGGTTATGACCTGGAGCAACTGAGTAAAGTCCGTGCGGTGTGTCATGTGCCGCTGATTGCCTCTGGCGGCGCCGGCACCATGGAACACTTCTATGAAGCCTTTCGTGACGCAGGTGTCGATGGTGCGCTGGCAGCGTCAGTGTTCCATAAGCAAATAATTAATATTGGTGAGCTGAAGGCCTTTTTAGTTCAGCAGGGTGTGGAGATTAGAGTGTGTTAACCGAACAACAACTTGCCCAGTTAGACTGGGAAAAAACCGCTGATCTGATGCCAGTTATTGTCCAGCATGCCCAGTCGGGTGAAGTGCTGATGCTGGGTTATATGAACCCGCAAGCGCTGGCACAGACTATCGACAGCGGTAAAGTCACCTTTTTCTCCCGCAGTAAACAACGTCTGTGGACAAAAGGGGAAAGTAGCGGCCACTTTTTAAATCTGGTCAGTATCACCCCGGACTGCGATAACGATACTTTGCTGATCCTCGCTAATCCAATTGGCCCGACCTGCCATTTAGGAAACTCCAGTTGCTTTGCCGACACCCACCATGACTGGCACTTCCTCTACCAGCTGGAACAACTGCTGGCGTCACGTAAAGACGCGGATCCTGACAGTTCCTATACCGCCAGACTCTATGCCAGCGGTACCAAGCGTATTGCCCAGAAAGTGGGCGAAGAAGGTGTTGAAACCGCACTGGCGGCTACCGTCAATGATAGGGAAGAACTGACCAATGAAGCCTCTGACCTGGTCTATCACCTGCTGGTCCTGCTGCAAGACCAAGAACTGGATCTCAGCGCGGTAATTGACAACCTGCGCCAGAGACATCAAGGTAAGTAAACTGTCGTCATAGAAACAGAACAGGCCACGGTAGTGGCCTGTTGGTACATGATTGAATACCCCACACCGTTATAAAAAACGGTTATACCTGCCATGCTTCAGATCACCCGGAAGTTGTGTACACGAAGTACATCTGACCATAGCAGTAAGTGTCAAGAGAGTTGGCACCATTCGTTAATTTATGCAGCTTGTTTTTCCCGTTTTGGGTTTAGTGTTACCGGACCTTGAGGTTGCCAGTTTCTTGTCTTTCCTGACCAGCGTTCCGGGTGTACTTTCTGTGCCTCAGGGTACAGTTCATCACGCTTTTTCAACGGCATATTTGTCTGCGGCCATATCAGGGAAATGTCCCAAATCGCCTTTGAGGCCAGACAGGCTGCAACGGGCAGCATAAGACTCTGGTTCACGCGTATGCGTCGCATCGTAGTAAGCCGACCCGATCTTAAATTGGCCCAGGTAGCCATTGAGGTGTCTCGCATATGAAAAAGCTGCTTTCATTATGCGATCAGTTAGGCGGGTGACGAAAAAAAACCAGCAATCTGGGCTCTTGTTCAGTCTGAGTTAGTTTGTGAGAGGGCCCATCTTTTAATCTTATCGGCTTGTGTTGATAACCCACCAAATATGGCGTTACTGATGTGCTCAGGAAAGCCCTCAGGTAGCTGAGATGATAAGGCAGCTATAACTGCATCAGTCTTTTCGGCCATTGCAACCATTAGCTGCATTGCGATTTTCGTTGGAAATCCGACCTTTGCAGCGGTAGAGATAAAATGACGCGGTTGGATCATGGAAAAATTGTATTGCCTGTTTTTGCCTTGTAATGCCATAGCCATTTTGGCCTTTTTTACATCAATTCCTCGCGCCTCAAAAATTGGGAAAGCAGACATAACATCATACAAGGGGGTTAAACGGAAAGATGTTCCTGATTCAATGAAGATGGAAAAATTTTTCCCATGTCCATCTATCGCGGCCAGCATCCAGAACAGAATTTGTGATTTAAAGAATATTTCTCTATCGTCGATTGCTTTTTGTGAACCCAAAAGCAACGTCATGATAGATTCAATACTTGGGCCACCATTAGATTCATATTTTAATGCAGGGGCAACACTCAAAGCCTGACAGCAATCCTCCTGGGGAATGCGCAACAACCAGTTCCCAGATGAGGACCATTTTCGATCAAAACGCTCTACGATCAGTACCTTTTTCTGACCAAACATTGCCAGTTCAGCGTTGGTGACTGGAAATCCAAACTCTCTTGCTATACACAAGCATAGCCATTCGTTTTCACAGCTTTCGCGCAGATCAATGTTATGGTGTTCAATCAGGCCTATGGGTAATTTAAAAATATGACTTGTCGGGGTACTGCCTTGTGGCCGCTGCCAACAGTCTTGATACCAAAGTAATGCTGTTTTCTCTTGAGCACCTGCAAGGGAGATCCGAAAGTCCACATCCTCGGCCATTCCAAGAGGTGCGGTTTGATAACCGTCTAAAAGCTCTTCGATTTGGTTTTCATTTAGAGGTTCAGCATGGGTTTCCATCACCGATGGAATTTCAGTATCAGGAGAATATAACTGGATTGCGCCAACACAGTCACGACCCACAGCAGCGAGCAGATCAAAAGGATGGTCTGTTTTTACCTTAAAACGAACCTGCATTCTATCAATAATTGCCTCAGAATCAGGCAAAAGGTTGCTGAAGAAATTGTAAACCGCGCTACCGATTATGCGTCCACCTTGAAAAGGAAGTGATAATGAGATTGCCCGCGCCCCTGGTTCTGCCAACCATTCTTCTGCGTATTGAAATGACATCCCACCATCAGTATTTTTGGTTAGTTTACCAACCAAATCACCATTCATAGCAACAGACAGTATCTGAGCTTTCATTCCTTACCACTCCTTATTCCAAACCTTACCATCACTCGGGTTGGTTCCTCGCTTCACTACATGTAGTTCCAGTTCCAAAGAGGCAAGAATTTTGAAAAGCGTTGCGAGTTTTGTTGATGCTGGGTTGTTCTCAAATTCAGAGACAGTCGCTTGCCTGAGACCGACTTGTTCAGCTGTTTGAGCTTGGGTTAATTTACTTTGTTTGCGCAAGTCATGCATTGCAGCGGCCAACATTGATGGCGTTGTAATTTTCATTTATTCCCCAGTGATAATCATTTCAGCCATGTTTATATACGTAGTAGAGTATAAAATAACTATATACGCTATAGAGGATAAAATCAATTTATACGGCAAAGCGTATAACACCAAAATATACGGTATGGCGAATAAAACAATAATATACGATGCGGCGTATAAAATAAGAGCATACACTTTGATGCATAGACTAAAAAAGAGATTTTAAATGCAAGCAAGCTCGACATAAGCCGGGCTTGCTGGTGGAAGTTAGGGGATCGTATAGGAAAGAAAGGTGTTAGTTTTGCACTTTGGCTGTATCAACCTTCATTGCAGCATCCGCGGTAAGTGTCAAGGTAGTTGGCACCCCTGGTTAATTTAAGCCGCCTGTTTTTCCCGTTCCGGATTCAACGTTACCG
>CANRKT010000049.1 GCA_947631255.1 uncultured Enterobacteriaceae bacterium | reverse complement strand
GCTTCGAGAGTTTGCAGTACCGAAACGGCATAGGGCAGCCAGCTTTCACCTTCCTGCGTCAGGCGCAGATGGCGGGTAGAACGTGCAAATAAACGGATTTGCAAATTTTCTTCCAGCCGTTTGATGGCGGTACTGACCTGACCCGGCTGTATGCCTGCCTCACGCGCCGTTGCACTAAAACTCCCCAGTGCAGCCGCTCTGACAAATAGCGTGAGGTCTTCAAATCTGAGCATTTATCCTCCCTGAGTATAAGTGTTATCGGCTGACAGCAGTTTCCTGACCGCCAGCCAGCCTGTATTCTGTGGTCATAACGTGTTTTCTGCCAGCCTGAAAAAATATACGGTCAGATTAATCATTTTATTCACCAAAAACGTATTAAGGACACCAGCATGACCATTATTGATGTTGCCTCATCGCGTTACACCACCAAAGTTTTTGATAACAGCAAGAAAATTCCTGCTGAGCAAGTTGAAAAAGTGAAGCAATTATTACGTTTAAGCCCGTCCAGCACGAATTTACAACCATGGCATTTTATTCTGGCCAGTACTGACGAAGGCAAAGCGCGTATCGCCAGCGCCACTTCAGGGGTTTATAGCTTTAACGAACCTAAAGTGCTTGATGCTTCTCATGTCGTGGTATTTTGCGCCAAAACAACCCTCGATGAAGAGTATCTTAATGTTGTGTTACAGCAAGAGCAGTCTGATCATCGTTTTGTGAGCGATGAAGTGATGGCGGGTCAACATAAAGGCCGTAGTTTCTTCGCTAATCTTCATCGCTTTGATTATAAAGATGCGCAGCACTGGATGGAAAAGCAAGTTTACCTCAATGTGGGTAACTTCCTGTTAGGAGTGGCATCGTTAGGAATTGATGCGGTACCCATCGAAGGTTTCGATGCGCGAATTCTGGATAACGAATTTGGATTACGCGAACAAGGATTTACCAGCGTCGTGATTGTGGCTATCGGCTACCGCAGTGAAAATGATTTCAATGCGGCTTTACCAAAATCCCGCTTACCTCTCAGCATGACGCTGAGCGAAATTTAACCCTTATCGCCAGTGAGTGACTGAATGTCAGTGATCCCAGCAACGGAGTGTTAATACTCAGTGCTATATGCTTTATTTCCTCTACGATAATCGAGTGCATTTTCGAGGGCACCGTACAGGATAATTAAAATATATCCCGGCTGACAGAAAACGTTGGCATGGCGAGACTTTTAGCGGCTTCAGTGAAACTTAAGGTCTTACGACGTGGGCAAAAACCGTCACCGGGATAGGATTTCGACTTTTCCACCTAACCGCTATTCCTTTTCTGAAGCCTGGGGGCTGCAAAGAACAGGCCCCCAGTACTCTGCTACTAAGGCTTACGAGCTATCAGCACCGCACGTAGCGGCGCAGGATAGCCTTCAACGGTTTTGCTGGCATCATTAGGGTCAAGGAAGTCTGCCAGTGATTCGGTGGTAAGCCAGGACGTCCGGCGTTGCTCCTGGGAAGTGGTCACACAGCTGTCGACTATTCTGACATCGACAAAGCCGCATTTTTCTAACCAGTTTTTCAGCGCCAGCGCAGAAGGAATAAAATAGACATTGCGCATCTGAGCGTAACGCTCACCCGGCACCAGTACGGTATGTTCATCACCTTCGACCACCAGGGTTTCCAGGACTAATTCACCTTCTGGCAATAGCTGGTTTTTTAGCTGGTAGAGATGGTCGAGTGGCGAGCGACGATGGTAGAGCACACCCATCGAAAATACGGTATCAAAGGCATTAAGCTCAGGAAGCTGTTCGATGCCGAGCGGCAGTAAATGCGCGCGCTGATCGTTACCCAATAATTTGCGTACCGCTTCGAACTGGCATAAAAACAGCTGCATCGGATCGATACCTACCGCCAGATGTGCGCCTGCACCAATCATCCGCCACAGGTGATAACCACTGCCGCAGCCAACATCAAGAATGGTACGACCTTCAAGGGGTGAGATATGTGGCAGCAGACGTTCCCATTTCAGGTCAGAGCGCCACTCCGTGTCGATGTTGACGCCGTATAAAGAAAAAGGACCTTTCCGCCATGGCATCAGATTACGCAGCAGCTTTTCAATCCCCAGCTGCTGGCCTGGGCTCAGTGGCTGCTCGGTTTCCGCGTGGACCTGATGCAGTAAATCAAGCCGATAAGGCTGGACTTCGGGTAGATGATGAAGGGTGTTAAACCACTGTTTGAACTGACCGTGCAGCGACTCGCGCTGCCATGAAGCCAGCTGTGCAGGTAAGGTTTCAAGCCACGGGGCCAGCGGACTTTTAGCAATCAGCTGATAAAAATTACCAAAATCAATCATACATTTTTCCCGGACTTCACTGCCACTAATGAACCAAAATTGAAGCACTGAAACCACAGTTCAGCATGTTCAAAGCCAGCTTGTTTTAAACGTGCTTTATGGGTGGCAACCGTATCGGTCAGCATAACATTTTCCAGCATGCTACGTTTCTGGCTGATTTCCAGTTCGCTGTAGCCATTGGCGCGTTTAAAATCATGATGCATATTAAACAACAACTCACCCACTTCCTGGTCTTCAAAACTGAATTTTTCTGACAGCACTAAAGCTCCACCGGGGTTGAGTCCTTCCCAGATAGTATTCAGTAAACGCTGCCGGTCTTCAGGTACCAGAAACTGTAAGGTGAAGTTCAGTACGACGAGTGAGGCGTTATTGATAACAACATTACGAATATCATCTTCAATAACTTCAACCACCGTCTGTGCTTTAAAGGCATCAAGATGGCGGCGGCAGCGGGCAACCATAGCGGGTGAATTATCGACAGCGATAATTTTGCAACCCTCATGGCGTATATTACGCCGTACTGAGAGCGTTGCTGCCCCGAGCGAGCAACCGAGGTCATAAACCTGAGTGTTCGGTTGTACAAAGCGCTCCGCCAGCATCCCTATCATTGAGATAATATTGGAGTAGCCGGGAACCGAGCGCTGAATCATGTCCGGGAAGACTTCGGCTACCCGTTCATCAAAAGTCCAGTCGCCCAGTTTGTCTATCGGGGCAGAAAAGAGCATATCGCGGTCTGACATAACGTTAATCCGGAAATTCTAAAGAGCGTATTTTGCGTTAATAAATGGAGAAAACCAACTCCCACGGCATATACCATAAATTGGCCAGTACCATCAGGACCAGTGAAGTCCAGGTTGCACTCATACCGGAACGACGCCAGCGCATCAGTCGATGGTGATAGCCGTAATAGTGCATCAGCCGACCAACGACCAGCAAAATACCACAGACATGGATCATCCAAGCCAGAGCCCCATTCATCTCCATCAACAGTAACAGCAGCAGGCCGATAGGAATATATTCAACCCCATTGGCATGGATGCGAATGGCACTTTGAAGCTCGCTAAAACCACCATCCCCGTAGGAGACGCGGTATTGCATACGTAAACGAGCAACATCAAACGAGAACTTAATCAGCATTAAAGCAGTAATCACGGCATACAGCGCGCAAATCATAGAAACCCCATAAACACAGCGTTCACCCCCCTATCATAGCGTGCAACGCTTGCGCTGTCGCCAGGGCTCAAAAAAGAGAAGCTTGTTCAGCGAAAGCGGGTGGGGGATTGAGAGAGGGAAAACGTTGTTGAAGCAGGGGCCATAAACGATGGAGTAACGAATTGACCTCGCCAATATCCGCAGTATGAAGAAACAGATAGGGAGTCCCCTGTGTTGCCCATTCAGTCAGTTTATTCAGCCAGATAGCAAATAACTCACTACTTTGCTCTTTATCATCACTACCAATAAAACGGATCAAGGGATCGCTGGCTGTCATAATGGCATGCACGGGAAGTCTGGGTTTTTTACGCTGTGCCTCGCGCATGGCATCGTTACGCGCAATAGCCTGATGCACAGGTCTGCTGTCAAGGATCACTCGATTCACCTGTCGTTGGTGCAGGCCACGATTTAATGCGCGTTCATCTTCACCCTTGTCAAAGAAAGCCGGATGGCGTACTTCAACGCCATAGGTAAATTCATCAGGCAGGTGGTCAAGAAAGTGCCATAACTTGGGTAAATCAGCTGGAGAGAAGGTGGCTGGGAGCTGTAGCCAGTACTGGCCAATGCGGTTTGCCAAGGGTGACAGGCAAGTAAAAAAGGCATCGCGTAAATCATCACAGTGACTCAGCGCGGCCTGATGTGAAATAGTGGCCGGGAATTTAAAACAAAAGCGAAAGCTATCGCTGGTCATATCGCGCCAGCGTAAAACACGCTCCTGATTTGGCAAAGCATAAAGCGTCGTGTTGCCTTCCACACAATTGAAATAACGAGCATAGTCAGCGAGGGATGAAATGCCCATATGCGTCCATTTAGGGTGCTGCCATTGTGGGAGACCAAGATATATCATCATGCCCGTCATTCTTCACGTTACCTGGGTGTTACTTTCATGAAATGCGCCGAATCGCATAGTTTATCTATGCTCATCGACGCCTTTCACTCAGTGCCTACAGGTAACGAGAATTATTTAGGGCATACCCGTCATTCTTCACGTTACCTGGGTGTTACTTTCATGAAATGCGCCGAATCGCATAGTTTATCTATGCTCATCGACGCCTTTCACTCAGTGCCTACAGGTAACGAGAATTATTTAGGGCATACCCGTCATTCTTCACGTTACCTGGGTGTTACTTAAATGGAACTTGTCGAATTACCACGTTTGTCATAACGCCGCAATAATCTCTTCACTGCTCCGCACTCTGGCAATCCGCGGAAATATCGTATTGATGCTGTTCAGATGTTGCTCGGTACTGGCAGCGCTACAGGCATCTTCCGCGATCACCAGCGAAAATCCCAGCTCCCACGCATGACGGGCAGTGGACTCAACGCCTATATTGGTCGCAATACCGCATAATATAATCGTGTCGATGCCGCGACGACGTAATTGAAGCTCGAGGTCGGTACCATAGAAGGCACCCCACTGGCGTTTTATCACTACAATATCACCGGTTTCTTGCCCCAGAGCGGCGGGAGGTTGCCACCAGTTGTCCGGCAGAGCATGAGCGGGATTAGGGGAGTCAACCGGTTGTTTCAGGGCTTCAGCAAAATCAGGGGACCAGCCAACACGAACCAGAAACACCGGAACACCGGTTTTTCGACATTTTCTGGCAAGGGCAGCTGCATTATCAACCACCAGATTAGCCGGTCTTGGACCACCGGCAACAGGTAAAATGCCTTCCTGTAAATCAATCACCACCAGGGCGTTGCGTGTTGTATTAAAAATAGTCACATTTCACTCCAATCTGATTCTGAATTAACAAGACATTACGCCTGAGTGGGGGAGTTATCCCGGCAAACTTTGTTAAATTTCATGAGAATTATTAACTTGCAGGGATGATTCTTCCCGCTCAGCGGTTTCGGGCTTATCGTGCGCCATTATTTCCAGTATAATAGCCCCCTTTTTTCAGACAGTCGTGATAGTCGACAGAGTTGCCACCAAAGTACCTGCCTCGCAGGTGACGGGTCGCGCGCAGCTAATTAAGGAATATCTAATGCGTACAGTATATTGCGGGCAGCTTAATGCCACTCATGTGGGACAACAAGTAACACTTTGTGGATGGGTTAACCGTCGTCGTGACTTGGGTAGTCTTATCTTTATTGATATGCGCGACCGTGAAGGGATCGTGCAGGTGTTTTTCGACCCGGATAGCCAGGATACACTTGCGCGTGCTGCTGAGCTCCGTAATGAGTTCTGCATTCAGGTGACCGGCACCGTTCGTGCACGTGACGAGAAAAACATCAACAAAGATATGGCTACTGGCGAAGTTGAAGTATTGGCTGCCGAACTGACCATTATCAACCGTTCTGAACCACTGCCGCTGGACTTTAACCACGTCAATACCGAAGAAGCGCGTCTGAAGTACCGCTATCTTGATCTGCGTCGTCCGGAAATGGCAAATCGCCTGAAAACGCGCGCGAAAATCACCAGCAAAGTGCGTAACTTTATGGATGAACACGGTTTCCTGGATATCGAAACCCCGATGCTGACCAAAGCGACACCAGAAGGTGCGCGTGACTATCTGGTACCGAGCCGCGTACATAAAGGTAAATTCTACGCGTTGCCACAATCCCCACAGCTGTTTAAACAGTTGCTGATGATGTCTGGTTTTGATCGTTACTATCAAATCGTAAAATGCTTCCGTGATGAAGACTTGCGTGCCGACCGTCAGCCTGAATTTACCCAGATAGACGTTGAAACGTCCTTTATGACCGCACCTCAGGTGCGTGAGCTTATGGAAAAACTGGTTCGTCATTTGTGGTTGGATATCAAAAATGTCGATCTCGGTGATTTCCCGGTAATGACATTTGCCGAAGCCGACAGGCGTTACGGTTCTGATAAACCAGACTTACGTAACCCAATGGAACTGGTGGATGTTGCTGACCTGCTCAAAGACGTTGAATTCAAAGTGTTCTCTGGCCCGGCAAATGATGCTAAAGGCCGTGTTGCTGCACTGCTGGTACCAGGCGGAGCACAGCTGAGCCGTAAACAGATTGACGATTACGGTAAATTTATCGAAATTTACGGCGCAAAAGGTCTGGCTTATATCAAGGTCAACGAACGTGCGAAAGGTCTGGAAGGTATTACCAGCCCAGTGGCTAAATTCCTCAATGCCTCTATCGTTGAAGCTATCCTGGCGCGTACTAACGCCAGCGATGGTGATATGATTTTCTTTGGTGCTGATAATAAGCGTGTAGTATCCGATGCACTGGGTGCGTTGCGCCTGAAAATTGGTAAAGATTTGAGTCTGACAGATGAAACCAAGTGGGCACCACTGTGGGTCATCGACTTCCCGATGTTTGAAGACAATGGCGAAGGTGGACTGAGTGCGATGCACCATCCATTTACCGCACCACGCGATATGCTGGCTGAAGAGTTAGCCGCTGAGCCAGAAACGGCGATTGCGAATGCTTACGATATGGTCATCAATGGCTATGAAGTGGGCGGTGGTTCAGTCCGTATCCATAATGAACAGATGCAGCAGACAGTCTTTGGTATCCTCGGTATCAATGAGCAAGAACAACGTGAGAAATTTGGTTTCTTGCTCGATGCGCTAAAATACGGTACCCCACCACATGCGGGTCTGGCATTTGGTCTGGATCGTCTGACGATGTTGTTAACCGGCACCGAAAACATCCGTGACGTGATTGCGTTCCCGAAAACCACCGCTGCAGCCTGCCTGATGACAGAAGCGCCGAGTTTTGCTAACAATGTTGCTCTGGCGGAACTGGGTATTGAAGTGATTAAAAAGGCTGAGAAAAACTAATGAGCTATAAGCGTCCCGTTTCTGTTCTGGTGGTTATTTTTGCGCAAGACACGAAACGGGTTCTGATGCTCCAACGGCGCGACGATCCTGATTTCTGGCAGTCGGTTACCGGCAGTATAGAAGAGGGTGAAGACGCGCTGTTTGCTGCCCAGCGTGAGGTGAAAGAGGAAGTCGCTATCGATGTTGTCGAAGAGAGGCTGCCCTTGGTTGATTGTCAGCGCTGCGTGGAGTTTGAAATTTTTACACATTTACGCCATCGCTACGCACCAGGAGTGACGCGCAATACTGAATCCTGGTTTGCGCTGGCACTTCCCCATGAACGCCCGATTACGATTAGTGAGCATCTGGCATGGAAATGGGTATCGGCCCCCGAAGCAGCTCAGATGACAAAGTCATGGAGTAACCGGATGGCGATAGAAGAATTTATAATTGATGCCGCCTGATACAGGCATTTTTTGGAGGATTTTATGGCAGGTCATAGTAAGTGGGCCAACACAAAGCACCGTAAAGCAGCGCAAGATTCAAAGCGCGGTAAAATTTTCACCAAAATTATTCGTGAGCTGGTAACAGCGGCACGCCTGGGTGGCGGAGATGCAGGTTCTAACCCGCGTCTGCGTGCAGCCGTTGATAAAGCGCTGTCTAATAATATGACGCGTGATACTCTCAACCGTGCCATCGCTCGTGGTGTCGGCGGAGATGAAGATACCAATATGGAAACCATCATCTATGAAGGATATGGTCCGGGTGGTTCTGCGGTAATGGTTGAATGTCTGAGTGATAACCGTAACCGTACCGTTGCTGAAGTCCGCCATGCCTTCAACAAATGTGGTGGCAATCTCGGTACGGATGGCTCCGTTGCCTATCTGTTCAGCAAAAAAGGGATCATTTCCTTTGACGCGGGTGATGAAGATCAGGTGATGGAAGCGGCACTTGAAGCGGGTGCTGAAGATGTTGTGACCTTTGATGATGGCGCGATTGATGTCTACACCGCGTGGGAAGAGATGGGTGCCGTGAAGGATGCGTTGGAAGCCGCTGGTTTGAAAGCAGATAACGCAGAAGTCTCTATGATCCCGTCAACGAAAGCGGATCTCGATGCTGACAACGCACCGAAACTGCTGCGTCTGATCGATATGCTCGAAGACTGTGATGATGTTCAGGAAGTTTACCATAACGGTGAAATCTCTGACGAGGTGGCGGCAACCCTTTAATGGGGTTCCCCAGGATAAAATGCCCGCATAAAGGTGATAATTGATGGCGATTATTATCGGTATCGATCCGGGTTCACGTATCACCGGTTATGGTGTGATCCGCCAGAGCGGGCGGCAACTGAGCTATTTGGGTAGTGGTTGTATTCGCACACAAGTCACAGACTTACCCTCGCGTTTAAAGATTATCTACGCTGGGGTAAGTGAAATTATCACTCAGTTTCAACCAGATTACTTTGCCATCGAACAAGTGTTTATGGCTAAGAATGCGGACTCAGCACTGAAACTGGGGCAGGCGCGTGGGGTAGCGATTGTCGCTGCGGTTAATGCCGATTTACCGGTATTTGAATACGCTGCTCGTCAGGTTAAACAGACGGTAGTGGGAACCGGTAGTGCGGAGAAAAGTCAGGTACAGCATATGGTACGTATGCTGCTGAAACTGCCTTCTAACCCGCAGGCAGATGCAGCAGATGCTCTGGCTATCGCCATTACCCACTGCCATGTGACGCAGAATGCCGTACAAATGAGTTCATCACGGCTAAATCTGGCGCGGGGACGATTAAAATAAAAAAGGCTGGATATCCATCCAGCCTTTTTTATATCATGCTGTATGATGGATAAAGATTCTTAAATTGGTCATTCGTAGGAGCGTAATGTGATAGGTAGACTCAGAGGCCTTATTCTGGAAAAACAACCCCCGCTGGTATTGCTGGAAGTCGGTGGTGTGGGGTATGAAATTCATATGCCGATGACCTGTTTCTACGAACTACCCGATATTGGGACCGAAGCCTTAATCTTTACGCATTTTGTCGTGCGCGAAGATGCCCATTTATTGTTTGGCTTCAATAATAAACAAGAACGAACGCTGTTCCGTGAGCTGATTAAAGTTAATGGTGTCGGTCCTAAACTGGCTCTGGCTATTCTTTCAGGCATGTCGGCTCAGCAGTTTGTGAATGCTGTCGAGCGTGAAGACTCCGTATCACTGATGAAATTACCGGGTGTAGGTAAAAAAACCGCCGAGCGTTTAGTGGTGGAAATGAAAGACCGCTTTAAAGGTATGCATGGCGACCTGTTCACACCGGCAGCTGAACTGGTGCTGACGGCGCCTGAAAGCGGTATGACAGATGACAGTGAAGCTGAAGCTGTTGCTGCTCTGGTCTCTTTAGGCTATAAACCGCAGGAAGCCAGCCGAATGATAAGCAAAGTCGCACGTAGTGGTATTGACTGCGAAACGCTGATCCGTGAAGCGCTTCGCGCGGCACTGTGAGGTAAAGAATGATTGAAGCAGACCGCCTGGTCTCATCCGAGGCAGTAACCCCCGATGAGTTAATTGACCGTGCCATGCGTCCTAAGCAACTGTCTGACTATGTAGGCCAGCCGCACGTACGCTCGCAGATGGAAATCTTTATCCAGGCGGCGAAGCTACGTGGTGACGCGCTCGATCATCTGCTGATCTTTGGTCCACCAGGATTGGGGAAAACCACACTGGCGAATATTGTGGCCAATGAAATGGGCGTCAATTTGCGCACAACCTCAGGCCCGGTACTGGAAAAAGCCGGTGACCTGGCTGCTATGCTGACGAATCTGGAACCGCATGATGTGCTGTTTATCGATGAAATACATCGTCTGTCGCCAGTGGTCGAAGAAATCCTCTATCCGGCGATGGAAGACTATCAGCTGGATATCATGATTGGTGAAGGACCTGCGGCACGTTCGATTAAAATCGACTTACCTCCTTTTACCCTGGTTGGCGCCACGACCCGGGCGGGTTCGCTGACCTCGCCGCTGCGTGATCGCTTTGGTATCGTACAGCGACTTGAGTTCTATCAGGTCGCCGATTTGCAGCATATCGTCGGGCGTAGTGCCACGGTGCTGGGGCTGGAAATGAGTGAAGAAGGTGCCCTGGAAATTGCCCGTCGAGCGCGCGGTACCCCACGTATTGCTAACCGTCTGCTGCGCCGGGTACGTGATTTTGCCGAAGTTCGTTATGACGGAGCGATCAGCGCTGAAGTCGCTTCTCAGGCACTCGATATGCTCAATGTCGATAGTGAAGGCTTTGACTATATGGATCGTAAACTCCTGTTGGCAGTAATTGATAAGTTTCTGGGCGGTCCGGTGGGCCTGGATAACCTTGCTGCGGCTATAGGTGAAGAACGAGAAACTATCGAAGATGTCCTGGAACCCTTTTTAATCCAGCAGGGTTTTTTACAGCGTACCCCAAGGGGACGCATGGCTACCCCAAGAGCCTGGACTCACTTTGACATTATCCCGCCAGCTATGCCTTAACTGAAGCAGTAAGTAAAAAGTTATCTGTATGGGTTGCAGCATCCATGGTGATGCTGCGTTTGTGGTGTATTTTCGGTTTACGGGGCGACTGACAGGGGGGGGGTTAGCGGGTGAGTAGTATGGTTAGGAGAGATTGTGTTGTCATGTCTCTGTTCGCTGTTAAACCCTGAATGCTCTGATACCTCATGTATCTGACCAACAACCCCCAGTCCGGCTCGGAAATGGGGCGTCGGTACGGGAATAATTTTGCCAGTTATAGCGGGTCGTTTCAGATGTTTTTTGTCTCTGCCACTTTATCACTCCCAGACTCTTTTTTAACCGAGGAAACACCCCTTCTGATACAGAGGGGGAGGAGCCTCTGTTTTTTATCCAGTAAACATTTTCCCTCGAACTTCTCCGCATAATGACATTTGTAATGATTGTTACCGATTACAGTTGATAAAATGATTTAAAATCAATGGCGTAACAGAAAATTCCGTATCGCCCGTTAAGGTCGTTATGTAACCGATTACACCAACGTGATGTTGATCACATTATTGTGGGGGCAGGTCGTTTAACATTATGTATAACGAGTATTAGTGAATTATGGAGGCATCATGCCTGGAACAAAAATTGGCAGCAAAACATCAAATAAGAGAATGACCTTTTTTGTCTGTTTTCTCGCTGCATTGGCTGGATTACTGTTTGGCTTAGATATTGGCGTGATTGCTGGTGCTTTGCCTTTTATATCAGCAGAGTTTAATACGACTACGCGTGAACAAGAGTGGATTGTTAGCTCAATGATGTTCGGTGCAGCGGTCGGTGCTATTGGTAGCGGCTGGCTATCATCTTACCTCGGGCGCAAGAAAAGCCTGATGATTGGCGCGGTACTCTTTGTTGTCGGATCGCTGTGGTCAGCCTTTGCTCCTAACCCAGAAATGCTGATCGTGTCGCGTATATTGCTTGGTCTGGCCGTGGGTATCGCATCCTATACAGCACCACTCTATTTATCAGAAATTGCACCAGAAAAGATCCGTGGCAGCATGATCTCGCTTTATCAGTTGATGATAACTATCGGTATTCTCGGCGCCTTTCTGTCCGATACTGCATTTAGTTACAGCGGCTCATGGCGCTGGATGCTTGGCGTGATTACTTTCCCCGCTCTGTTACTGCTGGTGGGTATTATCTTCTTGCCTAACAGCCCCCGCTGGCTGGCAGCGAAGGGCAACTTCAGTGAAGCACAACGCGTGCTGGACCGGCTTCGCGATACCAGTGAGCAAGCAAAGCGTGAGCTGGATGAAATCCGCGAAAGCCTGAAGATAAAACAGTCAGGATGGTCACTGTTTAAGGAGAATAGTAATTTTCGGCGTGCAGTTTGGCTTGGTGTATTGCTTCAGGTTATGCAGCAGTTCACCGGTATGAACGTGATTATGTACTATGCACCCAAAATTTTTGAAATTGCCGGTTTTGCCAATACTATCCAGCAGATGTGGGGTACAGTAATCGTTGGTCTGGTCAACGTGCTGGCAACCTTTATTGCTATCGGCCTGGTCGACCGCTGGGGACGTAAACCAACGTTGATCCTTGGTTTTATCGTCATGGCGCTAGGCATGGGTATCCTGGGTACAATGTTACACATTGGTATAAATTCTGCAGCCGCTCAGTACTTTGCAGTCACTATGCTCTTGATGTTTATCGTCGGTTTTGCGATGAGTGCGGGTCCGTTAATATGGGTACTGTGTTCAGAAATTCAGCCGCTGAAAGGGCGTGATTTTGGTATCACCGTCTCAACCACCACTAACTGGATAGCGAACATGATTGTCGGGGCGACTTTCCTGACCATGCTGAACACGTTAGGTAATGCGAATACCTTCTGGGTTTATGCGGGGCTGAATCTGTTCTTTATCTTGCTCACTTTGTGGTTGGTTCCAGAAACCAAAAATATGTCGCTGGAGCATATTGAACGTAATTTGCTAAGCGGTAAAAAGCTGCGTGATATTGGTTCATCAGATTAATTGAAATGGCCGGGGTAACCCGGCCATTTTATTTGCTTCTACTACCTGCCTTGTATTTTCTGTTTCATAAAACACATCTTCGCTTTTTCCCGGTAATCATCCGTTATACGTGAGTCAGAATGAAAGCGTCCTGCTGGGAAAAATCGGCAACGATTGTTCGAAAAGGGGCGTTAATCAGTTTATTTTCAGTGTGGGAGTACCCCGCGCAGAGGATAGACGCAGACAAAGGGAAAGCGTGCAGGACATGACGACTTGTCGTCGCTAACCCTTTCTTATGACGCGTATATCCATACTGTTAATCACAGGCATTATGCCTGCCAATACGAAGTCTTATCTGTTCAAAGTATGCCGTACTGTTGGCTCTGAACTGATAATCAGACAGAGCAACATTTATTCCGGGGTATTCCTCCCTTAAGGGAGAACTTTCACAACTTCCTGTTTCGTTCGTACCCGGGAGTCATCAAGAGATAGACGATAGTTCGAGATGATTTCCGGCGCATAATCCTCAATGAAACACTCCAGATAAGCAGGATATTCATCGTCACGTATTGGGCAGAGTATAATCATGTTTTTCCTTTAGCATAACTATGCTAGCCGGTTGATTATGCACTCTGCTTTTTGAACATTGAGAGAGTAAACAGTACTGCCGAGGCCAGCACAACAGAAGGACCGGCAGGTGTGTCATAGAACGCAGAAAGAGCCAGACCGCCAGTCACTGAAATCATACCAAGCAACACTGCAATGGCAGCCATTTGCTCTGGCGTGCGAGCAAAACGTCGGGCAGTAGCGGCAGGGATTATCAGTAACGAGGTGATTATCAGGGCTCCGACAAATTTCATCGCCACACCAATGGTCAGGGCAGTTATCAGCATCAGCAGCATTTTGGTGCGTTGCAGATTGACACCATCAACATGGGCGAGATCCGCACTGATAGTCATTGCCAGTAAATTACGCCACTGCCAGAATAAAACACCGCAAACAATAACGACACCTAAGGCAATGGTGACAATATCTTCCAGTGTGACGGATAACAGGTCGCCGAACAGATAGGCCATTAAATCGACCCGTATATTGCCCATCAGACTGACGACAACTAAACCGAGGGAGAGGGCACTGTGCGCCATAATACCGAGCAGGGTATCGAGGGCCAGATGTGGTCGTCTTTCCAGCCATACCAGCCCCAGTGCCATACATAAAGTCACGGCGATGACGGCGTAGAATGGATTAACGTTAAGCAACAAACCAAAAGCAACCCCTAGCAGTGAGGCATGCGCTAGGGTATCACCGAAATAGGACATCCGACGCCAGACGACAAATGAGCCTAAAGGGCCTGCAGCACAGGCAAGCAAAATACCGGCCAGCCAGCCGGGAAGTAATAGCTCAATCATGACTGATTCTTTCCTTTGCGCAGAATAATGCGGCCTTGCAGATCGTGACGGTGGTTATGCTGATGTCGATATACCGCCAGTTGTTCAGCTCCCATCGGGCCAAACATAGAGATAAACTCAGGATGGGTCGAGACCACTTCAGGGGTTCCAGAACAGCAGATATGATGATTCAGGCACAGAACATCATCGGTTTTCGCCATCACCAAGTGCAGGTCATGGGATACCATCAGTACCGCACAGCCTAGTTCATGACGTAGCTTATCAATTAAATTATACAGCGATAGCTGACCGTTTACATCTACGCCTTGGGTAGGTTCATCCAGCACCAGTAATTGCGGTGTATTCAGCAGGGCACGTGCCAGTAACACGCGCTGATTCTCGCCCCCTGACAGTTTTTGCATGGGAGCATTAAGCAGGTGTGCTGCCTGTACCCGTTGCAGAGCAGGCAGAATATCGGCTTTTTTGACACCGGGGCGTAAACGCATAAAGCGATCAACGGTTAAGGGGAGGGTGATATCCAAATGCAGTTTCTGAGGCACATAACCAATACGCAGATTGTTATCGCATTTGATAATTCCTGTGTCAGGCTTAATCAGCCCCAGAACCACACGTACCAGCGTAGATTTACCCGCGCCATTGGGTCCCAGTAGCGTCATGATCCGCCCGGGCGCTAGTGACAGAGAGATATCATTCAGGACACGACGTTGTCCGAAAGAAACAGAAATATGTTCGAGCTCAACCAAATTTGTCATGACTATTTTAGGGGTTGCAGAAATTAACGGATGTTATAATATCACAACCCCTCACCTTGTCACGATGGTAATTTTCATTATGTTACATAAAAAAACACTTCTTTTTGCAGCATTGTCTATGGTGCTGACTGCGGCTCCAGTATTGAGTGCAAATGCTGCTGTTGTTGCGTCAATTAAACCGTTAGGCTTTATCGCTTCAGCCATTACTGATGGGGTCACAGATACCGAAGTTTTACTGCCAGATGGTGCGTCTGGGCATGACTACGCACTCAAGCCATCAGACGTAAAACGCTTACAGGGCGCAGACTTAGTCGTCTGGGTAGGCCCTGAAATGGAAGCCTTTATGCAAAAATCGGTACGTCAGTTACCGGTGCAAAAACAGCTCGAATTATCCGCACTTGCTCCCGTAAAACCGTTACTGATGAAGGGCAGTGACGATGATGTTCATGACCATGATCACGCGCATGAATCGGGTGAAAAAAGTGACGAAGATCATCATCATGGAGACTATAATTTACACATCTGGCTTTCACCTGAAATAGCGCAGCTGTCAGCAGTTGCAATCCACGACAAATTAGTGGAACTTATGCCAGAACATAGAGCCAAACTTGATGCCAACTTGCGTGATTTTACGTCTGGTCTCGCCGAGAAAGACAAGCAGGTTGGTTCCGTGCTCGCGCCGGTAAAAGGGAAAGGATATTTCGTTTTTCATGATGCCTATGGTTATTTCGAAAAACACTATGGCCTGACACCGCTAGGCCATTTTACCGTGAATCCTGAAATCCAACCGGGCGCGCAGCGTTTACATAAAATCAGAACAGAGCTGGTTGAGCATAAAGCGGTTTGCGTTTTTGCTGAACCACAATTCAGGCCAGCGGTAATCCATGCCGTTGCTCAGGGAACGCAAGTGCGCACAGGCAGCTTGGACCCATTGGGCAGCGGGGTTATGTTGGGTAAAGACAGCTATATGCAGTTTTTAACCCAGTTATCTGACCAGTATGCGAGCTGTCTGAAAGGAGAATAATGAGGAATTTACTACGTGCAACAGATAGCCCGCTCTGTCGCCAAGGCATTTGATAATTTGTCACGACCTCATCGCGTTATGCTGGGGTCGTTAACAGTTCTTACTCTCGCGGTCGCAGTATGGCGACCAAGTGTCTACCACCCGGCAGGCTCTTCAGTCAGTAAGGTTATCGAGCTAGACAAAACCGAGTCCCGTACATTATTACCTGAAGCCAGTGAACCACTGGAACAAGCGCCGAATGCTGACGACGACATCATCCCACAAGATGAGTTCGATGAAAAAATAGCCAATGAAGCGGGCGTTCATGAATATGTGGTGTCCTCGGGCGATACCCTCAGTAACATTCTCAACCAGTATGGCATCGATATGGGCGATATCAGCCGGGTCGCTGCCATTGATAAAGAACTGCGTAATCTGAAAATCGGTCAGCAACTTTCCTGGACCGTTACTGACAGTGGTGATCTACAGCGTTTAACCTGGGAAGTGTCCCGACGTGAAACTCGTACCTATGATCGTATCGGTAACAGTTTCAAACTGAGTACCGCTATTCAGCAAGGTGAGTGGGTTGACCGCGTATTAACCGGTACCGTAGGTGGGAGCTTTATAGCCAGTGCCCGACAAGCAGGCTTGACTAACTCAGAAATTAACTCCGTTATCAAAGCCATGCAGTGGCAGATGGATTTCCGCAAACTGAAGAAAGGCGATACCTTCTCGGTATTGCTGTCGCGTGAAATGCTCGACGGCAAGCGTGAGCAAAGTGAGCTAGTCGGTGTCCGTCTGCGTAGTAACAGTAAGGATTATTATGCCATTCGAGCTGAAGACGGTAAGTTCTATGATAAGAGCGGTGCCGGTCTGGCGAAAGGCTTTATGCGTTTTCCAACCACCAAGCAATTCCGAGTTTCTTCTGGTTTTAATCCACGTCGTATCAACCCGGTAACCGGTCGTGTTGCGCCGCATAAGGGCGTTGACTTTGCCATGCCACAAGGTACGCCGGTGATGGCGGTCGGTGATGGAGAAGTTGTGATAGCGAAACATAGCGGTGCCGCAGGTTATCTGGTCACTATTCGCCATGGTCGCTCTTATACCACGCGCTATATGCACCTGAAGAAACTGCTGGTTAAGCCTGGACAGAAAGTGAAACGTGGGGACCACATCGCACTCTCAGGCAACACAGGGCGTTCTACCGGCCCTCATTTGCACTATGAGGTATGGATTAACCAGCAGGCGGTTAATCCGCTGACGGCGAAGCTACCGCGTTCTGAAGGGCTTTCAGGCAAGGAACGTCGTGATTACTTGGCGCAAGTTCGCGAGGTGGTACCTAAGTTAAGCCTGAACTAAGTTTCTCTTTTTTAAAGGCCGGTACTTGTTACCGGCTTTTTGTTTTGTAGGACGGCCTGGACGTCGCTATGATAATAGTATTGTTTTTTCGTCAACTGATTGACGACCGACGAGTATCTGTATGGAAAAGAATAAAAAAAATCACAGTGAGTTTATTCCTGAATTTAAAAAATCTTTTTTTCACCCGCGTTACTGGGGTGCTTGGTTAGGTGTCGGCGCTTTTGCCGGCCTGGCATTATTACCGCCAGCTTTTCGCGACCCCTTATTGGGTAAAGTCGGGTGTCTGACGGGGCGGCTGGCGCGTAGTGCGCGACGTCGAGCACAAATTAATTTGCTCTACTGTTTTCCTGAACTGTCAGAAGCTGATCGTGAGCAGATCATTGATAAGATGTTTATGACCGCGCCACAGGCGATGGTGCTGATGGCTGAACTGGGCTTACGTGATCCGAAAAAAGTTATGCAACGCGTCGAATGGCATGGAAAAGAGCTTATCGATGACTTACAGGCGCGTGGCGAGAATGTAATTTTCCTTGTCCCTCATGGCTGGGGCGTTGATATTCCTGCGATGCTAATGGCCTCTCAGGGCCAGAAAATGGCGGCGATGTTCCATAATCAAGGCAACCAGCTATTTGATTATGTCTGGAATACCGTACGTCGCCGTTTTGGTGGCCGTATGCATGCGCGTAATGACGGTATTAAACCCTTTATCAGCTCAGTACGTCAGGGTTACTGGGGCTATTATTTACCGGATCAGGATCATGGTGCCGAGCACAGTGAATTCGTCGATTTCTTTGCCACTTATAAAGCAACACTGCCGGCGATTGGCCGGTTGATGAAGGTCTGTCGGGCTCGTGTGGTGCCGTTGTTCCCGGTCTATAACGGAACAACCCATCGGCTGGATATCTATATTCGCCCGCCAATGGACGATCTGATTGATGCTGACGACGCGACCATTGCACGTCGCATGAACGAGGAAGTGGAGTTATTGGTCGGACCGTACCTGGAACAATATACCTGGATCCTGAAACTTCTGAAAACACGCAAAGAAGGCGAGACCGAACCTTACGCACGCGACGAGCTCTATCCTAAAAAGAAATAATTCGGTTATCACAGCGGGTTATCATGACCAGCCCTGATTTAAATTGACACGTATTCAGGACAGGTTACATCAAAAAACAAAGGGGAAAACAATTTTGTTTTCCCCTTTGACGCATCTGAAACAGCTTAAACCGATTTATTCAACACGCAGGATACGGGTCGTGTTCGAAGTGCCGATAGTCCCCATCACATCGCCCTGAGTGACGATAACCAAATCGCCGGACAGCAGATAACCTTTATCGCGAAGCAGGATCACTGCATCATTAGCTGCAGCAACACCGTCAGTGTTCAGTTTACAACGAACCGGCGTGACGCCACGATAGAGTGAAATCAGATTCAGAGTACTTTCATGACGAGAAAGACCAAAAATAGGTAAGCCGGAGCTGATTCGGGAGGTCATTAACGCAGTGCGACCTGACTCGGTCATGGTGATAATCGCGGTAATGCCTTTCAGGTGGTTTGCGGCATACATCGCGGACATCGCGATGGCTTCTTCTACATTATCGAACTCGGTGTCCAGGCGGTGTTTAGAGACATTGATGCTAGGAATTTTTTCCGCACCCATACAAACACGCGCCATCGCTGCAACCGTTTCAGCCGGGTACTGACCCGCTGCGGTTTCAGCAGATAACATCACTGCATCCGTGCCATCCAGCACGGCGTTAGCCACGTCCATCACTTCTGCACGCGTTGGCATTGGGTTGGTTATCATCGATTCCATCATCTGTGTTGCAGTGATGACGGCACGATTCAGCTTACGTGCGCGACGAATCAGCGTTTTCTGGATACCGACCAGCTCAGGATCACCGATCTCAACCCCTAAATCACCACGCGCGACCATCACGACGTCAGAAGCAAGAATGATATCATCCATCGCAGCTTCACTGGCGACGGCTTCAGCACGCTCAACTTTAGCGATGATTTTTGCATTACAACCGGCTTCACGCGCCAGTTGGCGAGCATAGTTTAAATCTTCGCCGCAACGCGGGAATGAAACAGCAAGATAGTCGACACCGATTTTAGCGGCGATGATGATGTCGGCTTTGTCTTTTTCCGTCAGAGCATCAGCAGACAGACCACCACCCAGTTTGTTGATACCTTTATTATTCGATAAAGGACCGGCGACAGTCACTTCCGTGAAGACTTTCAGTCCGTCAATTTTCAGGACTTTAAGCTGGACGCGACCATCGTCGAGTAACAGGACATCGCTCGGTACAACGTCAGCAGGCAGACCTTTATAGTCGATGCCGACCTTTTCTTTATCGCCTTCGCCTTTACCTAAATCAGCATCCAGTAAAAATTTATCGCCAATATTCAGGAATACTTTACCTTCTTTGAAGGTAGAAACGCGGATTTTAGGACCCTGCAGATCTCCCAGAATCGCGACATGACGTCCGAGTTTTGCCGCAATCTCGCGCACTTTATTGGCGCGTAACTGGTGATCTTCAGCAGAACCGTGGGAGAAGTTCATTCGAACCACGTTGGCACCAGCAGCAATAACCTTCTCCAGGTTATTATCGCGATCGGTTGCCGGGCCTAAAGTGGTAACGATTTTGGTTCTACGTAGCCGTCTGGACATGTATTACTCCGTTGACTTAAACAACTGTGATGTTGTGTGAACAATGACGCAATTAATAAGCGTAATAATAACTTAACGAATAAGCTAACCGAATGCGTTGCTAAGTTACAGCCTCGGAGGTAAAAAAACTCCCGTATCTGATTTCTTCAGCAAAACGTTATTTATCAAAACGAGACCCTTTAAGAGTTTCTTTAACACGTTGTAAATTTGTCCTGAACTTGGCCCCACGGCGTAAAATAAATCCTGTCGCCAGAACATCAATAACGGTTAACTGGGCAAGACGAGAAACCATGGGCATATAAATATCGGTATCTTCCGGCACATCCAACAGCAAAGCCAGCGTCGCCTCACGGGACAATGGGCTATCCTCAGAGGTAATGGCCAGCACCACTGCACCATTTTCTCGCGCTATTTGGGCCAACTGCACTAAATTCTTGGTGCGACCAGTATGGGAAATAAGCACCACCACATCCAGTGCAGTGCAGTTCATGCAGCTCATCCGCTGGACAACAATATCATCGGAATAAATGACTGGAATGTTAAAACGGAAAAATTTATTCATCGCATCGTGAGCGACGGCGGCGGATGAACCGAGGCCAAAAAAGGCAATGGTTCTGGCTTGTGTAAGAAGGTCAACCGCCCGATTGACGACGCTGATATCCAGTCCCTGACGAACATGTTCCAGACCCGCCATTGATGACTCGAATATTTTATTCGTGTAGGACTCAACACTGTCGGACTCCTCAACATGACGGTTCACGTAGGGAGTACCCTGTGCCAGACTTTGTGCCAGATGTAATTTAAAATCCGGAAAACCTTTTGTTTCCAGGTGGCGGCAAAATCGATTGACGGTAGGTTCACTGACATCGGCACGGCGAGCAAGTATGGCGATACTGGAGTGCATCGTTTCCAGTGGCTCGGCGAGAATAACTTCGGCAACTTTACGCTCTGACTTACTCAGTAACGTCAGCTGGGACTGAATTTTATCCAGTATATTCATAAAGTCAGATACTCATCGGTTTGAGCGATTTCAGAAAAAGGAGAAATCGCAGTCTTTTTCAACCAGAATACAGGTCAGCGAAAAAAAACGAAGATATCCACATTATGGTGAGATTTCCTGGTTAATTTTCATTGCCTGTTATAGCCGCCATCATTTCAGTGCCCGCAGCATCGTGGGTAGTCAGTTTGCTGAATGACTGTACTTTTCTCTCTTCACTGATTCAGTGTCGGCAAGCCAGACGAATGATTTAGGGTCTATGATAAACCCCTAATGTTGATAATGACAAAAATCGTTCAGAAATTACCGTTAATATTGCGTAATGGTGCCTTGTTTGAAGAAAAATGCAGAATAAAATGCGCAAATCAGGCTTAAAGGTTTACGACAAATTAGCAAAAGAAGTACATTGCATGTAATTAAATTACATTACATGAGAGATCCGGTTAACCCTTCCCCGAGTACGGGCGTTCAAGAATTAACCGGAATATCTGACACGAGGAGATAGACATGGCGGTAACGCAAACAGCCCAGGCGTGTGACCTGGTCATTTTCGGCGCAAAAGGCGACTTGGCACGTCGTAAACTGTTGCCATCGCTTTATCAGTTAGAAAAGGCGGGCCAAATCCACCCCGATACCCGCATTTTAGGTGTTGGTCGTGCAGACTGGGATAAAGCGGCATACACCTTAGTAGTACGTGAAGCGCTTGAAACCTTCATGAAAGAGACGATTGACGAGACGCTATGGCAGAGACTCAGTGCCCGTCTGGACTTCTGTAATCTGGATGTCAATGATACCGCAAGCTTTGGCAAGCTGGGTAAAATGCTGGATCAGGTCAATCGTGTGACCATCAACTACTTTGCGATGCCACCGAGTACTTTTGGTGCGATTTGTCGTGGTCTGGGTAAAGCAAAACTGAATGCTAAACCGACTCGTGTCGTGATGGAAAAACCACTGGGAACCTCACTGGAAACGTCTCAGGAAATTAACGATCAGGTTGGCGAGTTCTTTGAAGAGTGCCAGGTTTACCGTATCGACCATTATCTGGGTAAAGAGACCGTACTGAATCTGCTGGCATTGCGCTTTGCTAATGCCCTGTTCGTCAATAACTGGGATAACCGTACTATCGATCATGTGGAGATTACGGTAGCAGAAGAGGTGGGAATTGAAGGGCGCTGGGGCTATTTTGATAAAGCTGGCCAGATGCGCGATATGATCCAAAACCACCTGCTGCAAATCCTGTGTATGATTGCGATGTCTCCTCCTTCCAATCTCAGTGCTGACAGTATCCGTGATGAAAAAGTAAAAGTGTTGCAAGCTCTGCGCCGTATCGACCGCACTAACGTGCGTGAGAAAACGGTGCGTGGTCAGTACACTGCCGGTTTTGCTCAGGGTAAAAAAGTTCCGGGTTATCTGGAAGAAGAAGGCGCGAACAAGAAAAGTGCCACAGAAACATTCGTTGCTATCCGGGTTGATATCGACAACTGGCGCTGGGCAGGGGTACCTTTCTACCTGCGTACCGGTAAACGTCTGCCCACTAAATGTTCGGAAGTCGTGGTGTATTTTAAAACCCCTGCGCTGAATTTGTTCAAAGATACCTGGCAGGAGTTACCGAAAAACAAGCTAACTATTCGTCTGCAACCGGATGAAGGGGTGGATATCCAGGTGCTTAACAAAGTGCCAGGGCTTGAGCATAAACATAATCTCCAGACCACCAAGCTGGACTTAAGCTACTCAGAAACCTTTAATCAGACCCACCTTGCTGATGCTTACGAGCGTCTGCTGCTTGAAACCATGCGCGGAATTCAGGCTCTGTTTGTACGTCGTGACGAAGTTGAGGAAGCCTGGAAATGGGTTGATTCAATCACTGAAGCCTGGGAAAGTGAAAGTGACGGCGTTAAACCGTATCAGTCAGGAACCTGGGGACCGGTTGCTTCTGTGGCGATGATTACCCGTGATGGTCACTCGTGGAATGAATTTGAGTAACTGTTAATCATGACCCGGTAGTGTATATGCTGCCGGGGATTTTTCTGTTTTTATTCGATGCTTTTACTTTTACTTCTTCCCTGTCGCTGACTAATCCTTCAGATAATCAAACTCTGCCTGTTGTCTTACCCCATTGAGAACCAAAAAAATCATCCTTGAGTAAGAATTCCATAAACTTATGAATGAACTTCAGGTATTATTGAACCGTCATTTCATTTTTTATATTTGTTACTGTTTTTTTGATTGTTGGCGATAACTTATTCACCGGTTTAGTTTTTTGGCTGTGGGTCTGAGGAAAAAACAGCTCCTCCATAGATCTGGCGATTCTACCGGTTCACTGATTTTAACGTGGGTAAAAGAGGTATTCAGATGAAAAACTGGCAAGCCACTGCGGAACAGATCCTGACAACAGGACCCGTCGTCCCGGTCATCGTAGTGAATAAACTGGAACACGCTGTTCCGATGGCAAAAGCGCTGGTAGCTGGTGGCGTGCGTGTGCTGGAAGTGACCCTACGCACCCCTTGTGCACTGGATGCGATTCGCGTCATCGCGAAAGAAGTGCCAGAAGCTATCGTGGGTGCGGGTACTGTTATTAACCCACAACAGCTGGCTGAAGTGACCGCCGCTGGTGCGCAGTTTGCGATAAGCCCAGGCCTTACTGAGCCATTACTGAAAGCTGCCACGGAAGGAACAATTCCGTTGATCCCGGGGATTAGCACCGTATCAGAATTGATGCTGGGTATGGACTATGGTCTGAAAGAATTTAAATTCTTCCCGGCGGAAGCCAATGGCGGTACGAAAGCACTGCAAGCTATCGCAGGTCCTTTCTCTCAGGTTCGTTTCTGCCCAACTGGGGGGATCTCTCTGGCTAACTATCGCGATTACCTGGCGCTGAAAAGCGTGCTGTGTATCGGGGGCTCCTGGCTGGTGCCACAAGATGCGCTGGAAGCCGGTGATTACGACCGTATTACCCAGTTAGCACGCGAAGCCGTAGAAGGCGCCACCGCGTAATGGCAAGAGCCTCATCGCCTTAATGGTAGAATGAAGCCTTGGTTGACAGGTGCCAGAGGAAACATCACAGGCACCTGTATTTAGCGCTCTTATTCTGCTTTGACCTGAATATCTGCCGCTGCTTTTACCGCTTTTTCTACCGCGTCACCCACATTCGATGCTGTTGCCAGAACCACTCCCATCCGACGTTTACCGCTAATTTCTGGTTTCCCGAATAAACGCAGTTGTAATCCACTGCCAGTCGCAGCAGCCAGGTTATAGTACTTCACATTGTGGCTATCTAACTCGGGTAATATCACTGCTGAAGCAGAAGGACCATACTGACGAATATCGCCAACGGGCAGTCCGAGGAAAGCGCGAACATGCAAGGCAAACTCAGACAAGTCCTGTGAGATAAGCGTCACCATGCCGGTGTCGTGTGGGCGAGGGGAGACCTCACTGAAAATCACCTCATCGCCACACACAAACAGCTCTACCCCAAATAAGCCATAACCCCCTAACGCGGTGACCGCTTGCTCAGCGATAACTTTGGCTTTACTGAGTGCAATATCACTCATTTGTTGTGGCTGCCATGACTCACGATAATCACCGTCTTCCTGGCGATGGCCGATAGGTGCGCAGAAATGTACTCCATCCACTGCGCTGATGGTCAGCAGAGTGATTTCAAAGTCAAAATTGACTACGCCTTCAACAATCACGCGGCCCTGACCTGCGCGTCCACCGTGCTGAGCATAAGCCCATGCTTGCGAAAGCTGTTCGGGGGTGCGGATCATACTTTGCCCTTTGCCTGATGAACTCATCACTGGCTTAACAATGCAGGGATAGCCTATTTCACTGACCGCCTGAAGAAAGGCCTCTTCGGAATCAGCAAACTGGTAACTGGACGTCGGGAGACCCAGCTCTTCTGCTGCCAGACGACGAATGCCTTCGCGGTTCATGGTTAGTTTGGCCGCGCGGGCGCAAGGAACAACGTGCTGGCCTTGAGCTTCCAGTTCCAGTAGAGCGTCAGTCGCAATCGCTTCAATTTCAGGAACAATAAAGTGGGGTTTTTCGAGCGCTACCAGAGCCTTGAGTGCGGTACTATCCAGCATATTAATCACATGGCTGCGATGGGCGACATGCATAGCGGGGGCATCAGGATAGCGGTCAACAGCAATAACTTCGACCCCCAGACGCTGACATTCGATAGCAACTTCTTTGCCCAGTTCACCTGAACCAAGCAACATGACGCGTGTCGCCGCTGGACGCAGGGCGGTTCCTAAATTTGACATAGCGATAGGCCTTAATAGAGAAAAAAGACCGCCCCAGTATAAACGAAAACGTTTGCGTTGGAATGAAATGGCCTTGTCAGAAGCATGATTTTTCAATATACTGTATAAATAAACAGTTTAGTGGGAGCCGGAAAATGGCCGTTGAGATTAAATATATTGTTGTGAGAGAGGGGCAAGAAAAAATGGCCTTTACCAGTAAGAAAGATGCTGATGCTTACGACAAAATGTTGGACCTGGCTGATGCGTTAACTGACTGGCTACAGACCAGCAGTGCAGTCATTGAAGATGAACAACGGGAACAACTGGGTATGTGGATGGCAGAAAATAAAGAGAGCCTCGCCAGTCTTCTGAAAACGGGCAAATTACCCCAGCAATCCGATAATGACGTTGCCGAAGTCGAAAACCTCAGCGAGCATGTCAGTCGTAAAAAACGTGATGTCGCTTAAGGGTTATCGATTGTCTACAAACCAGTGGTATCGGCGTCAGATCCCACTGGTTTTTCTGTCATGACTGGGCGATTTTTGTCAGATGATGGTTCAGCGTCAGACGTAACTCAGGCGTTAATGTTTTAATATTATTGAGCATCCAGCGTAAATAGCCAGGGTCCTGACGCGCAATGTCGGAAATCGATTTACCCCGGTATTTGCCGAATGTCAGCGTGGTTACCAGCGCTGGCCTGCCAGTTATCTCGACCATTTCTTCCGCTGACCAGCCCGAATCGTCCATAATACGCAGTAATAACGCCGCGGTGATATAGCAGTCAAACAACGCCCGGTGGTGGTGCAACTCTGGTGGCGTATTGACTTGTAGCTTCAGCGATTTATACAGCCCCATATTGCTGTATTTCATGCCCGGCCACAGACGGCGAGCCAGTTTAACCGTGCAGATCCAGTCTCCGCTGATTTCCGGCAACATGCGTCTGTCGAAACTGGCATTATGTGCGACATAATAGGCACTGCCCTGGTAGCGTGGAGCCACTTCTTCTATCCAGGGTTTATCTGCCACCATTTGTTCAGTAATTTTGTGGATAGCCATCGCCTGATGGCTGATAGGGCGGTCAGGGCGTACCAAGTCACTCATTGGATTGACAATTTTTCCGTCAACAATGTCAACAGAAGCGACTTCGACAACCCCACCTTGCAACCCACAAGTTTCTGTATCAATAACACGTAGCATTCTTGGTTCCCGTTTACTATTTATGGCCTGCAATCCTTGTCAGGTATTGAGTATCTTTGTTACTGGAAAAAACCAGCATCAAACATTCCGGACAATTATTTGAATTTTGGCTCATAAGGGAGTCTGGACAGGTTCACCGAGTTTATGCGATGCATAGCCAGGCACTCTTTGAACCAGTCACGTAGATGTTGTGGCTGTTCACGCTCAACCACTTCCGCAATGACCGGCATATTGTAGCGTTCTTTAAATGCGACACCTGCTGCGGCCAGGTCAACGTTGATTTTATCCATCTCTTCAGATGGGAGTTCCGCGAGATTATAGGTCATTATTTTCTCCGACAAAGGCTGGGCAAAAGTTACTGCTTTATTCCAGAGATAACAAGTTTTGTCAGTCAAATAAATACTATCAGCCAGATAACAATACAACAAAAAACCGGTTTAGGGTCTGAGCTCCAGGCGTTACTGATTGAATGTAACATTCAGATAACATTGACAATCGTCCAAAAGTGCTTTCAGGCTCGACTTGCTATCCGCGTAAAGCTATTCTCACCGCTTCACCTGATAATAAAAGGAGTCGTTACTATGACTATCATCACTAAACGTATTGTTTCGATTGCATTCTTTTTGACAGCACTGGGCGTATCCTCACAAGCCTTAGCCCATGCTCATCTAGAAAGTCATTATCCGGCCTCTGATGCTGTGGTGACATCTTCTCCACAGGTTATTACCCTGGATTTTTCTGAAGGCATTGAGCCTGGGTTTAGTGGCATCAAAATTACTGGGCCTGAAAACAAAGTCGTGAAAACCGCCAAGGCACAGCGTAGCGCTCAGGATGAGAAGCAACTGATCGTTCCCGTTGAGGATTCATTAACACCCGGCGCTTACCAAGTGGAGTGGCATGT
>CANRKT010000048.1 GCA_947631255.1 uncultured Enterobacteriaceae bacterium | reverse complement strand
GATTTAAAATCCCTCGGCTGTAAGGCTGTGCGGGTTCAAGTCCCGCTCCGGGCACCATGGGAAAACTAGAAAAATCAATGATAAGCCTCATTGTACAAGCCACCTTCGGGTGGTTTTTTGTTTTCTGAAATCTGCTTTTCCAAAGATGCGACCGAAGATGATTTATCTCTGAACGCATATCCATTCATTTCTTCTTATTACCCACAACAGGAACTATTTTAATTTTTCTGTCATAGATTGCTGCTGTTAGCCTGATGAATAACAAACAGACTGCTCATACCCGGTAACTATACAGCTTATCTAAGGCGAACTGACCAGGCCTTTATGTGCTTCACTCCGGTTTTTCTTTGACAAATAAATATTCCCACATCCTGTCGTTGATCCACTTTTAATAAAAGCACATCACGTTGGCGAGCAATGTACAAATATGCTATTTCCATTGCGACACGAACAATATCAGGGGGCATCCTATATTGTATCGGCTCATTTCTGATGTGAAATCATCAGAGGTTTCTAGGAACGACAGGAGGTGGGAAGAATCGACAGCTAATGCGATTGCAGCGGCAGAGGTCGTACTGTTTTATCCTGTGATGATTTCAATTCAGCGATAGCAACTGGCGATGTTTCTTTCCCAGCATACCTGGTACTTTCTGTTGTACTATAGTAGCACTATGATGAAATGCGTCACAGCCAGCTCAGACGAGATGTGCTGTGATGCCAGGAGGAAGCAGCAATGACCCAAGGGCCACTCAGTGAAGATGAAATTGAATGGATTGATGAGGTGTTAGCAAAATACGGTACCCCGGACTCAGTCATTGATGCCGCGGAACTGGACGGTTTGTTAACGGCTCTGCTATCAATGCGTGATATTTTTGAACCCGCAGAACTATGGCAGGCACTATGGGGTACCTTACCCGAGTGGGAAAGCGACGCCGAACGACTCCGTTTTGAAGGGTTGGTTTATCAGCATCAACAGGATATCGCCGAACGTCTGGAATTCTATCCGACACAGTTTGAACCGCTGTTTGGTACTGACGAAGTGGATAACCGTGAAATCGTGCTAGTGGAAGAGTGGTGTTATGGCTATATGCGCGGTGTGACGCTGACGAATCGGGTTGATTTGCCAGAAGAGTTGCGCCCAAATCTCGCTGTTATTGCTTTGCATGGTATAGAAGAGAATATTGTGACGATTAATCAGATGTCACCAGCAGCGTTTCTTGACAGTATTGACCAGATAAAACCTGCGGTGCTGGGTTTGTATCATTACTGGCAGCGCCGTAATAGCGGTCAGGCATTACACTGATAGTGGCTGTGATATTTTAAGCGGTGCGGGAGCGCTGTGTGAAGGGACGTTGAAGCTGATACTGTACCTGCACACACAGGCAACATTTTGCAGGCTGTAGCAGCCTGCAAAATGAATACTGATATCAGGACTGCGAGTCCAGAGTCGCCAGTTCTTTATCGATGAAGTACAGACCATCGCCAGCGCTACCCACGAGGCTGAGTTTATCCAGTACAGATTTAAACAGTTTCTCTTCTTCGTGCTGCTCAGCAACATACCATTGCAGGAAATTAAAAGTAGGATAATCCTGCGAGATCATTGCTGCATGTGCGAGTTCATTAATTTGACGAGTAATTAATTGCTCGTGTTCGTAAGTCGCTTTAAATAAAGCATCTAATGAAGCATAATCACTATAAGGTGATGGAACCGCGTTAATTTGCGGCATATTTCCAGTATCGCTCAAATAAGCAAACAGACGTTGCATATGCGTCATTTCTTCCTGAGCATGACGACGAAGAAACGCAGCTGCACCTTCAAAACTGTGATAGCTACACCATGCACTCATCTGCTGATATAGCAGGGAAGAAAAGAGCTCAAGGTTCATTTGCTCATTGAGCTTTTCAATCATATCCTTTTTTAACATGTGTAACTCCATAAATAGGTGATGGAAGATAATTAATACTTTAGGTATATATTTACATAAAAGCAAATGAAATGTTGCAACTATTAATTAAATGAGAATGGTTGTTAGTGTTGTTATTGATTAATTATGCTGATAATAATGCGAATTACTCTTATTATATATTCCGTTGAATATTCAGAAATAAAAAGAACAACCACAAATATAAAATATTTTTAAGGAATAAGTCTGTTTTGTCATAATATGGAAATAGATGTCTATTCTATGACAAAAATAAATTCCACCCAGATCATTTACCTTGCTTGTTAGCTGTGGCTAAATGCTTTCTTTCAACATTGTCAGTAACATGAATATTCTTCATTTTTTCCTTGCTCTGTTTGTTATCCTTGCCCTTGCCCTTGCCCTTGCCCTTGCCCTTGCCCTTGCCCTTGCCTGGCGGGTCAGCTTTGACCGAAAAACCATTCGCATTCGCTATTTAGTCCAACCGATCATTATTTAAGGTTTGCTGGCGTTTATTTTCCTCGGGGTTCTGTGTCCGATAATCTTTATTTCGGCATTGAACGGTATTTTGCAGCATTTTCCGGATTGGTGCTGTAAATATTATGCGGGGGGGAAGAAACATCTCCCTCGCATAACAATGTATATAACAGTGGATTCAGCGAGCGATTAAAATGCCACGCACACTTTACTATCAACTCGCATCACCGAGTCTTGGTTAAAACAGGGTTTTTACAGGGGATTTACTTGCCTCATTAAAACGACGGGCAGTGGGACGGAGATGTTCTGGAAACCGTTTTTCCCACCGTTATGGACATAAACGAATAAAAAACAATCTGGATGTGAAAGCCAGTGTCTCTGGCTGTGGGGAAGCGGCAATGACTTGGTATGCTTACCGCTTTCGTGAATGGTTAGGAAAGCTACCAGTTACTGGTGACTACGGAGTAGGGGGTTCCGCCAGAACCCCGGCACTGATAGTCCAGCAGTACATCGTAATTCAGGCATTGTGGACCACTGAATACCGTACAGGTTTTGGTTTCACCATAGCGCAAAGCAGTTGTATAGCCCCATTTCTGACATTGTTGGACAGCGGTCGATTGTGTCTGTAATTCATCTGTTTTCCCGCTGTTAAGCGGTAACAGACTATATCCCAGACGCACCACTCCTGCGGTAGGATCAGTGCTAACAATGTCAGGTGTTTTATTGAACGTGCACCCGCTGAGTAGCAGGGTGGAAATGAACATACAATGATACTTCATCTTATTGATACCTCAGCCATAATAGCCTCAGGGTAGCATGTGCTGTCATTGAAGAAAGTATTCTTAGCTGGAGAAGTAGTGATTAGGTATTGTTTTGATTTAAAATACTAAGTTAAGTGAAATTACCTCTGGAAAACTCTTTCTTTTTGCGGATAGAAAAAGATGAAGCGCGAATGATACCTCAATTTTTAAAATCGCATTTCATTAAATTTGAGTTATCGTTCTTTTAATAGTAAGATGCCGCCATTAGTGGTACTCGATATTGAACTTTCCGTGAATTAATCTGGAGATAAAATATGAAAATCGCGTTGATGATGGAAAATAGCCAGGCAAGTAAAAATGCCATTATTCTCAAAGAATTACAGGCCGTTGCCTCACAAAAAGATTACCCCGTCTATAACGTGGGTATGAGCGATTAACAAGACCATCATCTGACTTATATTCATCTCGGTATTATGGCGAGTATTTTACTGAATTCTAAAGCCGTCGATTTTGTGATAACCGGTTGTGGAACCGGGCAGGGCGCTTTAATGTCATTGAATATTCATCCAGGTGTTATCTGTGGTTATTGTATCGATCCGGCAGATGCTTTCTTATTCTCACAAATCAATAACGGTAATGCGCTTTCGTTACCTTATGCTAAAGGATTTGGCTGGGGTGCCGAGCTGAATGTTCGTTATATTTTTGAAGAAGCCTTTAGTGGCGCTCGTGGGGAAGGTTATCCCATTGAGCGTAAAGAGCCGCAGGTACGTAATGCCGGTATACTCGGTCAGGTAAAAGCAGCGGTAGTCAAAGAACACTATCTCGATACCCTGCGTGCCATTGATCCTGAACGGGTAAAAACGGCGGTTTCAGGGGAGCGTTTTCAGGCCTGTTTCTTTGAGAATTGTCAGAATAAAGAAATTGAAACCTTTGTTCGTGGTGTACTGGCATAAGCATCATGACTAACGAAAGATTCAGATTAATTCTGAACCTGTCGTGCATGAGCATGTATCTGCAGTTTGCAGATACATGCTCCCGGCTTAATTTCGCTTGTTTTCAGTTAGCTGGCAGACTTCCTGGTGGTTTGAAGACGAATAACATCATGGTGTTCAGTATCAGGATAGCGCTATAATTGCATCTTAACCCGGTGGAGAGCTTTATCATGATGCAACAAGTAAATAAACCTGAACTGAGTGAGCGGCAGAAGGACGAAATTGACGAGATGGCTCTGGACAGAGTGCGGGCAATGAATAGCGACGAATATTTATGCCAGCGGATTGATCAGAAAGTTCAGGAGATGGAAGACCACCTGAAAGCGTATTTTCATCAGCGTTTTTCTGCCCATCAGAATAAATCATCTGACGTTTAGAGCTCAGCCATCAGAAGGCACTGATCGCAAGCTGGCAGATTTTATTTCCTTGTTGTCGCCCGTCTGGTTGCTTCGTGGCGAACAGAGCAGGTAGACTGTCAGGCGAACAAAATAGGAGAAGAAGTATGGCTGAACAGTTTTCTGCCGATCAGGAGTTAGTTTCTGATGTTGTTGCGTGTCAGTTGGTAATCAAGCAAATTCTGGACGTCATCGATGTTATTGCTCCAGTAGAAGTACGGGATAAAATGGCAAGTCAGTTAAAATCTATTGATTTTTCCAGACATCCAGCAGGCGCTGACCCGGTCACCCAGCGTGCTATTCAGAAAGCGATAACGCTTATTGAACTCAAATTTTCCCCGCAACAAGATGCACACTAATTACTGAGAGCATCATCCTATAAAGAGGACGTGCATTCAGCTCGTTCCTCTTGTTCCCGATACGTTTTCTTAATCTATTCCGCCTCCTTAACAGGCTGCAGTTGTTTACTTATGCACCGCAGCTCTGATGCCATCACTTTCAGTAAACTCTCAGTGTTAAATTATTCATGGCTGGGCCTTAGGTGATTTTTATATGGAAACTATTTTTTATTTTTATCGCAATAACTGAGTATTATTGGTGTGTTTTGGAATTATTAAGACATAAAATGGCGACGAGATGTTTGATTCATTTTCTGATGGAATTCAGCAAGAGTTAGCGACTCGTTAGTGGGTTGTTATATTTGCAGTGGGTGATTATTGATGAAATGTTGTCGGTAGAGGCGGGCGAGTAAGGCGCCACTTAACATTGATAACATTTTGTCAGCTTTAAATATAACCATAAGATTCAGATGCCTTTAAAATAGCCTCTTCGGGATTAAATCTTGTCGAATACACATGCTGGGATATTTAGCTCTGATAGTTAAACTGTTCTTATGAAATTGACTTGCCAAATCTCTCCTGGATGGTCAGTCCGGGTAGCGCATATCTGATCTATATGTCTATAAATTGAACACTTATGAAAAATAGCTGCAATTAATTAACTAATTATCAACACTGATTAAATCACAATCAACCATAAATGCTTAAAAATTAAACTCCAGACCTACCATACTAAAATATATAATTAATTCTAGTTGATGTTATTCCGCGGAGTGATAAGGGTTATCGTTCAATGAACACCGATTAATTGAGCGATGTTTGAACAAATAGCAAGCCCTGCTGATGAGTCGATGAGATATTTCCTAATCTTTATGTGACGCATGTCTCATTTTTTTCAAAATTACAGCATGTTTCATTGTATGTGCTACTTGCTACGCGTAGAGTTCGCCTTCATTAGGATAAATCTTAATTTTAAAGTCAGGTAGCTAACTAAATGATTCTTGCTAGTAATAATTAGCCTGATTTAAACAATGATTTTGTAGTCATTGAGTGTTATCGGTTCTTTGTTACTGGAGATTTAATGACCTGCTGTCCCCGATAGTTGTCGGCGTTATGGTGTGTGGTTAATGTTTTTTTACCTTCAGACGATAACTATGGGTGACACTGGTTTGTTCTTTGATTTCCAGAAAGCAACCATTGGAGTTTATATTGTCCTGAAATATTGGGATTAACAGGGGCTAACAAACAATAGTTTTTGGGATGGTAAAAATGCATACATCCGAGTTGCTAAAACATATATATGATATCAATTTGTCATATTTACTACTCGCACAGCACCTCATTGGCCAAGATAAAGCCTCTGCGATTTTTCGCTTAGGTATTACTGAAGATATGGCAACGACTTTGGTTGAGTTAACGTTACCTCAAATGGTCAAATTAGCGGAAACGAACCAACTGATATGTCAATTTCGCTTTAGTGATCATCAGACGATTACTCGCCTGACACAGGATTCGCGTGTGGATGACTTGCAACAAATCCACACCGGCATTTTATTGTCCACCCATTTACTCAATGGGATATCAGAACCAGCCGATACATCCAAGAAGAAAAGAGTGTGAAATGAGTGAAAAAAGTATTGTTCAGGAAGCCCGGGATATTCAGCTGGCAATAGAGCTCATCACTTTAGGAGCCAGGTTACAGATATTGGAAAGCGAAACGCAGCTGAGCCGTGGCCGTCTTATTAAACTCTACAAAGAGTTACGAGGTAGCCCTCCGCCAAAGGGGATGCTGCCTTTTTCTACTGACTGGTTTATGACCTGGGAGCAAAATATTCATGCCTCCATATTTTGCAATACCTGGCAATTTTTACTGCGCAGTGGCCTGAGTGAAGGCGTTGATGCTGTTATCAAGGCTTATCGTCTTTACCTTGAACAGTGTCCTCCCCCGGGAAATGGTCCATTACTGGCGCTCACACGCGCGTGGACATTGGTTCGCTTTGTCGAAAGTGACATGTTGGAGCTCTGTGAATGTAACAGCTGTGGCGGGAATTTTATCGCTCACGCACATCAGCCTGCGGGTAGTTTTACCTGTAGTCTTTGCCATCCCCCTTCTCGGGCAGTAAAAAGACGTAAACTTTCCATAAAATCTGCCGATATTATTCCGCAACTGCTGAATGAACAGGTAGAACAGGTCTTTTAACACATATTGTGTTAAGACATTTCAGCAGCGGTGAAGTTTTACTGCTGCTTTTTTTATGTCTGTGATTAGCGCCTGTTGCTGTTTTTTTGTTCACTCTCACCACATTCAATAGCGGAAGGATTGTCTCGTGCTGATTTTAATAGGTTACCTGGTCGTTATAGTGACTGTATTTGGCGGTTATATGATGACTGGCGGCCATCTTGGCGCACTGTATCAGCCCTCAGAATTTATCATCATTGGTGGTGCTGGCATCGGGGCCTTTATCGTCGGTAATAACGGTAAAGCGATTAAGGGAACACTAAAAGCATTACCGCTGCTGTTTCGTCGATCAAAATACAACAAAAGTATGTATATGGATCTGATGGCGCTGCTGTATCGCTTGATGGCTAAATCACGCCAGCAAGGGATGTTTTCACTTGAGCGCGATATTGAAAAACCGACTGAAAGCGAAATTTTTACAAGTTATCCGCGGATCCTCGCGGATCCCATTATGCTGGATTTTATCGTTGATTATTTGCGCCTGATAATCAGTGGCAATATGAATACCTTTGAAATCGAAGCTTTGATGGATGAAGAGATTGAAACCCATGAGAGTGAGGCAGAAATCCCGGCTAATAGCTTGTCGCTGATGGGGGATTCTTTACCGGCTTTTGGAATAGTCGCAGCAGTTATGGGGGTTGTTAATACCCTGGCGGCAGCAGATCGTCCGGCAGCTGAACTGGGGGCATTGATTGCTCATGCTATGGTGGGAACTTTCCTCGGTATTCTACTGGCCTATGGGTTTGTTTCCCCACTAGCCTCGGTTCTGCGGCAGAAAAGTGCCGAAACGACGAAAATGATGCAATGCGTCAAAGTCACTCTACTGTCGAGTCTGAATGGCTATGCGCCACCTATTGCCGTGGAGTTTGGACGTAAAACACTTTATTCCAGCGAACGTCCATCATTTATTGAACTTGAAGAGCATGTTCGTGCTGTTCGTTCACCAAATGTTCAACGGACTACGGAAGAAGAAGTATGAAAAATCATGCTCACCCTATCGTCGTCAGGCGACGTAAGAGAAAACATCATGCACAGGGTGGGCATGGTGCGTGGAAGATTGCTTATGCCGATTTTATGACAGCCATGATGGCTTTCTTTCTGGTGATGTGGCTTATCTCAATGTCCAGTCCCAGAGAGCTGGCACAAATTGCGGATTATTTTCGTACTCCTCTCGCTCAGGCCATTACTGGTGGGGAACGACTTTCCGATAGTTACAGCCCAATCCCGGGGGGTGGGGATGATCTTACTCAGCAACAGGGTGAGGTAAAAAAACAGCCTGATATTGAAGAGTTACGTAAACGTATGGAAAGTAATCGCCTTCAACGCATCAAAGGCGATCTCGACCAGCTGATTGAGTCTGATCCTAAGCTACGGGCCTTACGTCCCCATTTACAGATAAAACTGGTTCAGGAAGGTTTACGTATTCAGATAATTGATAGTCAGAACCGGCCCATGTTCAAAACGGGTAGTGCAGAAGTTGAATTCTATATGCGTGATATTTTGCGCAAAATTGCACCGGTTTTGAATGGGTTACCCAATAAAATCAGTCTCTCTGGTCATACAGATGATCTGCCTTACGCCAGTGGAGAGCGGGGTTATAGTAATTGGGAGTTATCGGCCGAACGGGCAAATGCTTCGCGTCGCGAACTGGTTAGTGGCGGGCTTGATGAAGGAAAAGTTCTGCGTGTCGTCGGGATGTCATCAACGATGGTGCTATCAAACAGTGGTGCCGGGGATGCAATTAACCGCCGTATAAGTCTACTGGTGCTTAATAAGCAGACTGAAAATGCCATCATGCATGAAAACGCAGAGAGTGAAAATAAACCCTTGGACGCCTTGATTACGCTACCTGATACGTCTCCTGGGAATAATAATATTGCGCCACAACCAGATATGAGGTGATAGCGTGAGTATGGATATCAGCGATTTTTACCAGACTTTTTTTGATGAGGCAGACGAATTGCTGGCTGATATGGAGCAGCATTTGCTGGACTTGACACCCGCAGCTCCCGAGGCCGAACAGTTAAATGCTATTTTCCGTGCAGCTCATTCCATTAAAGGTGGCGCGGGGACTTTCGGTTTTAGCCTGTTGCAGGAAACCACCCACCTGATGGAGAACCTGCTCGATGAGGCCCGGCGTGGTGAAAGGCAACTTAGCTCAGACATTATCAACCTGTTTTTGGAAACTAAAGATATTATGCAGGAACAGTTAGATGCCTATAAAGCTTCAGACGAACCGGATGCAGCAAGTTTTCAGTACATTTGTCAGGCGCTGCGTCAGCTAGCACTGGAAACTCAAACAGTGGTTGCGAATAAAACGCAGAGCGCTGGAACAGAGCAGCCCGTTACCCTGAAGACTGCCAGCAGTCATGGTAATAAACTGCGCGTATTGCTGGATGGTTTGAAAGAGGCAGAACGCGATGTGATGTTAGATGAATTAGCGAACCTCGGGGATGTCAGTGAAGTGGTGAAAGATACCTCCTCACTCACTGTCATTCTCGAGACGACCGTCAGTGAAGAGGATATCGCCGCCGTTTTATGTTTTGTGATTGAGCCGGAACAGATTCATTTTTTACCACTCGGGGTTCTGCCAGAACCCGACGTTTCGGTCGCAGCTATCGATATTGCCGTCGTGGCACCGTCTACTCCGACGGTTGTTGATACCCAAAATTCGCTGCCAGAACCTGTTGCTCCGGTTACCGGTCGCGTTATCCGCGAGAAACCGACAACCCGTGCTGCGGAATCAAGCAGTATTCGTGTCGCCGTCGAAAAAGTTGACCAGCTCATTAACCTGGTGGGGGAACTGGTGATCACCCAGTCAATGCTGGCCCAGCGGTCGGGAGAATTAGATCCGGTTCAGCATGGCGAATTGATTTCCAGCATGGGGCAGCTAGAGCGTAATGCCCGTGATTTACAAGAATCGGTAATGTCTATTCGTATGATGCCGATGGAATATGTCTTCAGTCGCTTCCCTCGGCTGGTACGTGATTTGGCCAGCAAACTGGATAAACAGGTCGAGCTGACGCTGATGGGGAGTTCAACCGAACTCGATAAAAGTTTGATTGAACGTATCATCGATCCGCTAACTCACCTGGTGCGTAATAGCCTCGATCACGGTATTGAGTTGCCAGAAAAACGTCGCGCTGCAGGTAAAAGTGAGTCAGGAAACCTGATTCTGTCTGCTGAACACCAGGGAGGGAACATCTGTATTGAAGTCACCGATGATGGTGCCGGACTGAATCGTGAACGTATTCTGGCGAAGGCTTTATCTCAGGGGCTGACGGTTCACGAGAATATGAGTGACGATGAAGTCGGCATGCTCATTTTTGCACCGGGTTTCTCGACTGCCGAACAGGTTACAGATGTTTCCGGACGCGGCGTTGGTATGGATGTCGCCAAGCGTAATATCCAGGAAATGGGCGGCCACGTTGAAATTCAGAGCAAAGCCGGAGCCGGTACGACCATCCGGATCCTGCTGCCACTCACACTCGCGATTCTTGACGGTATGTCTGTGAAAGTGAGTGATGAAGTCTTTATTCTGCCACTGAATGCTGTGATGGAATCTTTGCAGCCACAAGAACAGGATTTACACCCGTTAGCCGGTGGTGAACGCGTACTGGAAGTCCGTGGTGAGTATCTGCCGTTAGTCGAACTCTGGAAAGTTTTTGATGTGCAGGGGGCAAAAACGGAGGCTACTCAAGGCATCGTTGTCATTCTGCAAAGTGCAGGTCGTCGCTTTGCGCTGCTCGTTGATCAACTGATTGGGCAGCATCAGGTGGTGGTAAAAAACCTGGAGAGTAATTATCGCAAAGTGCAGGGTATTTCAGCAGCCACGATTTTAGGTGATGGAAGTGTTGCCTTAATTGTCGATGTTTCTGCCCTGCAAGGCTTAAATCGAGAACAACGTCTGGCGCTCCCCGTCGCTTGATCAACCGCTATAAGAAATAGGTACGCAAATGACAGTATCCACTCATGTGACAAAATTAACTGATGAAACGGTAGGACAAGAGTTCCTCGTGTTCACCCTCGGTAACGAAGAATACGGTATTGATATTCTGAAAGTGCAGGAGATACGCGGCTACGATCAGGTTACCCGAATTGCAAATACTCCTCATTTTATTAAAGGCGTCACCAATCTACGCGGAGTGATTGTACCTATTATCGACCTGCGTATTAAATTTGCTCAAGATGATGTCGAATATAATGACAATACGGTGGTTATCGTACTGAATTTTGAACAACGCGTCGTCGGTATTGTGGTTGATGGTGTTTCTGATGTGTTGTCACTGACCACCGACCAGATCCGACCGGCCCCTGAGTTTTCCGTCACGCTGTCGACAGAATATCTCACCGGTCTCGGAGCACTCGGCGATCGTATGCTTATTCTGGTCAATATTGAAAAATTATTGAGCAGTGAAGAAATGGCCTTAGTAGAGTCTGCCGCACTATAGCCACTCAGATGTAACTTGCCTGACAGCCTTATCAGTGTCCGCAGATGAGGCTTTTCTTCCTATTATGATAGCCATTCTTCAGCCGTTTGTTACTTAACCAGCATCATAAATAAAGTTTTAATTAACGCTGCCGATAATAACGATTAGCGCTTGCTGGGCATCTCTGGCAAAGAAATGAATAAGTCATTCAGGGTTTCACAGGGAATTATTTGATTCTGCCAAAGCCTCAGAACTGCTGATGGTGACGTAAAAGTGATGCCAAAAATCAGACTGATTAAGTCGTACTTATCAATATTAGCTAAGGAAGGGATTGATGTTTAATCGTATCAAAATTTCGACCACGCTTTTTATTATTTTAGTGATTTGCGGAGTTTTACAAATAGGCAGTAATGGTTTGTCCTTCTGGGCTTTTCATAATGATTCTCAAAATCTAAGCATGGTGGAGTCCAGTAATCAGCAACGCGATCTATTAACGCAAAGCCGGGCGGCATTACTTGAGGCTGGCGGCGCATTAAGTCGTGCCGGTACGCTTGTCGCTTTGGTTTATCCGGAAGATGAAATCAGTCATCAGATTAAACTGGCGAAGCAAAGACTGGAGCAGGCTGATGATGTGTTTACTCTGTTTAGTGAATCGCCTGGTGGTAATGAACACGACACTGACATGATGGCCTCTGCCCTGCAAAGTTTTACCCGTTTTGAGAGTGCATTACGTCAGCAAATCGCCTGGCTGGAAGGAAATCAGATCTCCGAGTTTCTCAATACGCCAGTGGGTGAAGCGCAGGAAAATTTTGAGTCTTATTTCAATGCCTGGCAGCAGACGATCAACCAGCGTATTACTGATACCCGTCAGGGGAGTGAAAGCAACTATCTGTTATCTGCGATTATTTTCGGTAGTGTGACCTTAAGCGCAGTATTGTTGACCCTGGGTTCATTGTGGTGGTCACGCAAAATGATCGTCCAGCCTTTGGCGATTGTGCGCAGTCACTTCGACAGTATTGCAGAAGGCGATTTATCCAAACCGATATCTGTATTCGGACGGAATGAAATCTCTCTGATTTTTGCGAGTCTGAAAAAAATGCAAAGTGCGCTCAAAGAGACGATTAGTCAGGTGGGTGAGAGTAGCCATGCCATGCACCTGGGGGTTTCTGAAATATCATTAGGGAACAATGATTTATCATCTAGAACTGAGCAGCAAGCCGCCTCTTTGGCGCAAACGGCTGCCAGTATGGAGCAGTTAACTGCCACCGTTGAACAAAATGCGGACAATGCCCGGCATGCGGCTCAGCTATCACGAGCCGCGGCGGATAAAGCAAAACAGGGCGGTTCTCAAGTCGTCACTGTCGCTCAGACTATGCAGGGAATAGCCGGTAGCTCACGAAAAATTTCCGATATCACCAATGTCATCGACAGCATTGCTTTCCAGACCAATATTCTGGCGCTGAATGCCGCAGTAGAGGCTGCACGAGCAGGTGAGCAGGGGCGTGGTTTTGCCGTGGTCGCGGGTGAAGTGCGTAATCTCGCCAGTCGCAGTGCCCAGGCGGCAAAAGAAATTAAAGTCTTAATAGAAGAGTCCGTCGAACAGGTACAGCAGGGATCCGAGCGTGTGGATGCATCGGTCACCATGATGTCTGAAATTGTCCATTCTGTGACTCAGGTAAACGACATTATGGGCGAAATCGCCTCTGCGTCGGATGAACAAAGTCACGGCATAGCCCAGGTTGCCCTGGCGGTAAGTCAGATGGATCTTGTCACTCAGCAGAATGCTGCCCTGGTGGAAGAATCAGCCAGTGCAACCGAATCGCTGGCAAGCCAGACAGAATATTTGAACCAAGTTGTCAGAGTTTTCCGGTTAAGTGACGATTAACCCGACATTCGACAGACGAGTCAATCATTTCAGAATAATAGCTTAAGAGTAATTGAGAGACGCTATGACATTACCGAGTCCGAATGGACAATCGTCATTATTGCAACAAATGACACAGCGTCTACCGCTTTCTGATGTGCATTTTCGTCGGATATGCCAGTTAATTTACCAGCGTGCAGGTATTGTACTGACCTCTCATAAGCGAGATATGGTGTACAACCGTCTGGTGCGTCGTTTGCGATTACTGGGTCTGGATGATTTTGGTGATTATCTGGGCATACTGGAGGTGAATGCCAATGATGCAGAGTGGCAGGCCTTTATTAATGCCCTGACCACTAACCTGACGGCTTTTTTTCGCGAGGGACATCATTTTCCTATTCTGGCCGAACATGCGCGTCAAAAAAAGGGAGAGTATACCGTCTGGAGTGCAGCATCCTCGACAGGTGAGGAGCCGTATTCTATCGCTATTACTCTTGCCGATGCGCTGGGAGAAGGTACCGGTCGCTGGAAAGTTTTTGCCAGTGATATAGATACCCAGGTGTTAGAGAAAGCGCAAAGTGGTGTTTTTCGTCAGCAGGAGCTGAAGACACTTTCACCTCAGCAACTTCAGCGTTATTTCATGCGAGGAACCGGGCCTCACGAAGGTTTTGCTCGGGTACGTCAAGAATTGGCTAAACAGGTGGAGTTTGCCGCTATTAACTTGCTTGATACGCGGCTGCAAATACCTGGGCCTTTTGATGCCATATTTTGTCGTAATGTGATGATTTATTTTGATAAAAAAACGCAGAAAGATATTTTGAGGCGCTTCGTCCCGCTGTTAAAACCAGGGGGGTTACTGTTTGCCGGGCATTCGGAGAACTTCAGTCATCTCAGCCGCGATTTCTGGCTTCGTGGCCAGACTGTCTATGGGTTGAGTAAGGAAATGACATGACAAAAATACGTGTGTTGTCAATCGATGACTCCGCTTTGATGCGGCGGATTATGACGGAGATTATTAATAGTCACCGTGACATGGAAATGGTCGCTACCGCGCCTGACCCACTGGTTGCGCGTGATTTAATTAAGAAACTTAATCCTGATGTTTTGACGCTGGATGTCGAAATGCCGCGTATGGATGGTATTGATTTCCTTGAGAAGCTCATGCGGTTACGGCCGATGCCCGTCGTGATGGTGTCATCTTTGACCGGCAAAGGATCTGAGGTGACATTACGTGCGCTGGAATTAGGGGCCATTGATTTTGTGACCAAACCCCAGCTCGGTATCCGTGAAGGCATGCTGGCTTACAGCGAGACTATCGCTGAGAAAGTGCGCACTGCGTCACGCGCCAAACTGAGAACGGCTGTCAGCCGTAGCACACCGGCATTACTGAAAAGTGGGCCATTACTCAGTTCAGAAAAACTGATTGCTATCGGGGCCTCTACCGGAGGAACTGAGGCCATTCGCCATGTGTTACAGCCACTGCCACTTTCCAGCCCGGCGGTGTTGATTACTCAGCATATGCCTGCGGGGTTCACTCGCTCGTTTGCTGAACGATTGAATAAGCTATGTCAGATAGAAGTGAAAGAAGCTGAAAACGGTGAACGTGTATTACCGGGATATGCCTATATTGCCCCTGGTAATCAACATATGGCACTGACACGTAGCGGCGCAAACTATCAAATCACTATTACTGATGCTCCTCCATTCAATCGACATCGTCCTTCGGTCGATGTCCTGTTTCACTCGGTAGCTCAATACGCCGGGCGAAATGCGGTGGGCGTCATCCTTACCGGAATGGGCAATGATGGCGCTGCCGGAATGCTGGCCATGCACCAGGCGGGCGCCTGGACTATTGCTCAGAATGAAGCCAGTTGTGTGGTGTTCGGCATGCCGCGTGAGGCCATCAATGCTGGTGGCGTTAGCGAAGTGGTCGAGTTAAGCCAGATAAGCCAGCAAATGCTGGCAAAAATGAGTGCCGGACAGGCAATACGTATTTAATTGAAGGAGCCCGGATTTTATGGCTGATAAAGAACTCAAGTTTCTGGTGGTAGACGATTTCTCTACTATGCGGCGCATCGTGCGTAACTTATTAAAAGAGCTTGGTTTTAATAATGTTGAAGAAGCGGAGGATGGTGTTGAGGCATTCAACAAATTGCAAACTGGTGGTTTTGGTTTTGTTATCACGGACTGGAACATGCCCAATATGGATGGGCTCGAGTTACTGAAAGCTATCCGTGCTGATGATGCTCTGTCGACGATGCCTACTCTGATGGTTACGGCTGAAGCTAAAAAAGAGAACATCATTGCAGCAGCACAGGCGGGAGCGAGTGGATATGTCGTTAAACCTTTTACTGCCGCAACACTCGAAGAGAAGCTGAACAAAATATTCGAAAAGCTTGGTATGTAAGGAGGAGCAAATGCACTCACCAGCCAATCCGGCAATAGATTTACATCCGCAATCAGCGGCAGACATCGTCGCACGTATCGGTAGCTTAACGCGAATGTTGCGTGACAACCTGCGTGAACTCGGCCTGGATCAAGCGATTGCTGAAGCAGCAGAAGCGATACCAGATGCACGCGATAGACTGGACTATGTGGTACAGATGACCGCTCAGGCTGCTGAGCGGGCATTAAACTGTGTCGAACTTTCTCAGCCTCATCAAACGCAACTTGAATGTGGAGCAAAAGCACTCAGTGGTCGTTGGGATGAGTGGTTTGCAAACCCCATTGCACTGGATGATGCCCGTGAACTGGTGACTGATACGCGTAGCTATCTGTCTGAGGTTCCCGGGCATACCAGTTTTACTAATGCACAGTTACTTGAAATTATGATGGCACAGGATTTCCAGGATCTGACTGGGCAGGTCATCAAACGCATGATGGATGTCATTCAAGAGATTGAGCGTCAGTTACTGATGTTGTTACTGGAAAACATACCTGAGTCCGATAATCGGACAAAACATGCGAATGAACGTTTATTAAATGGTCCGCAACTGAATGCCAGTGCGGCAGGTGTTGTTGCCAGCCAGGATCAGGTTGATGATTTACTCGATAGCTTAGGTTTCTAAGTACTAACCCACCTTGCAGAAAGTGACCTGCAAGGTGAGTCTTAACGTCAAAATAGCCGTATAAAAGCCGCTGTAATTCTTCCATTATTTGTTTACCACTCTGGCATGCTTTGGCTGACTTTACGGCCACGGGATTTTCAGAGTGTCTGAAGAGAGTGATCAGGAAAAAACAGAAGCCCCTACACCCCACCGACTTGAAAAAGCGCGGGAAGAAGGACAGATCCCACGATCCCGCGAACTAACCTCAGTACTTATGTTGTTAGTTGGACTGAGTGTGCTCTGGGTAGGCGGTGCCTCACTGGCCCGCACCCTGGGATCGATGCTCTCAGATGGTCTGCATTTTGACCATAAAATTATTAATGATCCCAGCCTGACCATTCACCAAATTAGTCATTTACTCAAACTCACTGTGATGGCTTTTCTGCCACTGGTGGCCGGGCTGGTCATTATGGCCGTTGCTGCTCCTATGCTGCTGGGCGGCATTATGTTCAGTGGTAAATCGATTAAGTTTGATCTGGGCAAAATGAACCCGATTAAAGGGCTGGCACGCATGTTCTCCATGCAAACGGCTGCTGAGTTATTTAAGGCATTACTGAAAGCCATTTTGGTAGGTGTCGTGGTCAGTTGGTTCTTATGGCATAACTGGCCGTCGATGTTACGCCTGATTCATGAGCCTCCCGTCGTTGCATTAAGTAGCGCCCTGAACATGGTCGCATTATGTGCCTTGCTGGTGATACTCGGCTTGATCCCAATGGTCGGTTTTGACGTCTTTTTTCAAATTTTCAGCCATATCAAAAAACTGAAAATGACCCGTCAGGATATTCGTGATGAGCATAAACAGAATGAAGGCGACCCTCATGTCAAAGGACGTATTCGTCAGCAACAGCAAGCGATGGCTCGTCGTCGCATGATGGCAGATGTTCCTAAAGCGGATGTGATTGTCACTAACCCAACCCATTATGCGGTCGCCTTGCAATATGACGAAAATAAAATGGGTGCGCCAAAAGTGTTGGCGAAAGGTGCGGGGCAGGTCGCGTTACGGATACGTGAACTGGCCGAGCAAAGCCGAATTCCGATGCTGGAAGCACCTCCACTGGCTCGAGCCTTATATCGACACGCTGAAATAGGTCAGCAGATCCCCGATCAGCTTTATGCGGCTGTTGCCGAAGTGCTGGCCTGGGTCTGGCAGCTTAGACGCTGGCGCATGGCCGGGGGACTTATCCCGCAAAAGCCTGAAAATTTACCTGTGCCAGCGGCACTAGACTTTGCAAATAAAAAGGACTCTGATGAGTAATTTTATAACAATGCTGCGTTTACCTCGCGGTATGAAATCGGGTCAGTGGCAGATCCTTGCCGGCCCCATCCTTATTTTACTTATTTTGTCGATGATGGTTCTACCATTACCGGCCTTTGTCCTTGATTTGCTGTTCACCTTCAATATTGCCTTATCCATTATGGTGTTATTGGTGGCGATGTTTACCCAGCGGACCCTTGAGTTTGCCGCTTTTCCGACGATTTTACTGTTCACCACCTTACTGCGTCTGGCGCTTAACGTCGCCTCAACCCGTATCATTTTACTCGACGGTCATACAGGGGCGGCAGCAGCCGGGAAGGTAGTTGAAGCTTTTGGTCACTTTCTGGTTGGCGGTAACTTTGCTATTGGTATCGTGGTGTTTATTATCCTGGTACTGATTAACTTTATGGTTATCACCAAGGGTGCCGGACGTATTGCCGAAGTGGGAGCCCGTTTTGTACTGGACGGTATGCCTGGCAAACAGATGGCCATTGATGCTGATTTGAATGCTGGCATGATTGGTGAGGAAGAAGCGAAAAAACGTCGTGCCGAAGTGACTCAGGAAGCCGATTTTTACGGCTCCATGGACGGTGCCAGTAAGTTTGTCCGTGGTGATGCCGTTGCGGGTCTCATTATTATGGTTATCAACATTATCGGTGGCTTACTGGTGGGGGTTATCCAGCATGATATGCCGGTTGGCACCGCAGCGGAAACCTATACCCTGCTGACTATCGGTGATGGTCTGGTGGCGCAAATACCGGCGCTGGTTATCTCAACTGCCGCAGGCGTGATTGTCACTAGAGTGGCCACCGATCAGGATGTCGGCGAGCAAATGGTGACCCAGCTATTCAGTCATCCACGGGTCATGCTGCTTTCCGCCGGTGTTCTCGGTTTACTGGGTTTAGTACCGGGCATGCCAAATTTTGTCTTCCTGTTATTCACTGCCGCCCTGTTAGGACTGGCATGGTGGCTTCGTGGCCGGGAGGGACAGGTGATAGCCGCCCCCCAGCCGGTAAAAATGCCGGACAATACGCAAATGCTGGAAGCCAGCTGGAATGATGTCCAGTTAGAAGACCCCTTAGGTATGGAAGTGGGTTATCGTTTAATACCGATGGTGGATACCCAGCAAGATGGTGAACTACTGGGGCGTATTCGTAGTATCCGCAAGAAATTTGCCCAAGAAATGGGCTTTCTGCCACCGGTGGTGCATATCCGCGATAATATGGACCTGACCCCGGCACGTTACCGTATTCTGATGAAAGGTGTTGAGATTGGTGGCGGTGAGGCTTACCCAGGGCGCTGGCTGGCGATTAACCCAGGTACCGCGGCGGGCACGTTACCTGGAGAAACCACCATCGATCCGGCTTTTGGTCTGGAGGCGATTTGGATTGAAAGTGCACTTAAAGAACAGGCGCAAATTCAAGGCTTTACGGTGGTTGAAGCCAGTACGGTAGTGGCAACCCATCTTAACCATCTTATTGGTCAGCATGCGGCGGAGCTATTTGGTCGCCAGGAAGCACAGCAACTACTGGACAGAGTTGCTCAGGAGATGCCAAAGCTGGTGGAAGATTTAGTCCCTGCGGTGGTGACCCTGACTATCTTACATAAGGTGCTGCAAAATCTTCTTGAAGAAAATATCCCAATTCGGGATATGCGCACCATTATGGAAACCCTGGCAGAACATGCCCCGATACAAAATGATCCCCATGAGCTGACGGCTGTGGTACGTGTTGCTCTGGGACGGGCTATCACACAGCAATGGTTCCCGGGCACAGACGAAGTGCAAGTTATCGGTCTCGATCCGGCTCTGGAGCGTATTTTATTGCAAGCTTTACAAGGTGGCGGTGGGCTTGAACCTGGACTGGCAGACCGTTTGCTGGCCCAGACGCAGGAGGCTTTACAACGCCAGGAAATGATGGGAGCACCGCCAGTATTACTGGTGAATCATGCTCTGCGTCCACTCTTGTCGCGTTTTTTACGCCGTTCCCTGCCACAACTGGTGGTACTTTCCAGTCTGGAGTTATCGGATAACCGCAACATTCGCATGACTGCAACCATTGGGGGCCAGTAATGCGCGTTTTGCTGCTGCTCTTGTTATCTCCCTTACTGGCCTGCGCTGAGGGAAGTGGGGCATGGCAGGCCAGTGGTATTGGCGCAACGCTTAGCCAGCGCGGTGTGGTGGTCAACTCTGCGGCGCTTCATGCTCCGGCTGGAGTGAATGGAATGATGACCTTAATTGCCTGGCGCTATCAGACGATGACTCCTGAACCTGCCGGCCTGAAGGTTAAGCTTTGTGCGCCGGGTCGTTGCGTGGTACTGGATGGCCCGAGTGGCACCACCCGAGAACTGGCGGGCATTTCTGCCAGCCAGCCGCTGATTTTTGTCTGGGAGGTGCCGGGCAGAGGCCGTTTCTATCCGCTATTGCGTGTCAGTAGTAACCAGGTTATCGTCAACTACGCGCCCTGGGGCAGAAATCACAGATAAAAAAACGGCATGTCATTAACTCATGACATGCCGTTGTTATTTTTGCAGATTACATCCGTTCTACAGTTTCAATACCTAAAGTATCCAGACCCAGTTTCAGCGTTTTAGCCGTTAATAAGGCCAGTTTTAAACGGCTGTTACGCAATTCGTCGTTACCGGCACTCAGGATAGGGCAGTGCTCGTAGAAACCAGAGAACAGACCCGCTAAATCATAGAGGTAGCTACACATTACATGTGGGGTACCATCACGGGCAACCACGCTGAGAGTCTCTTCAAATTGCAGCAGGCGGACGGCCAGCTGAGTTTCTCTCTCTTCTGTCAGCGTTACCGGACATTTCAGCAGTTCGTCTTCAGTAATTTCAGCTTTACGGAAGACAGACAGGACACGGGTATAAGCATATTGCATATAGGGTGCAGTGTTACCCTCAAATGCCAGCATATTGTCCCAGTCGAAGATATAGTCAGTGGTACGACTTTTCGACAGGTCAGCATATTTTACCGCGCCAATACCGACAACACTCGCCAGTTTTTCTAGCTCATCGGCAGGCATATCTGGATTTTTCTCGGCCACCAGGCGGCGAGCACGATCCATCGCTTCGTCCAGTAACTCAGACAGTTTAATTGTACCGCCAGTACGGGTTTTAAACGGCTTGCCATCTTTACCCAGCATCATACCGAACATATGGTGCTCAAGTGACATGCTGTCAGGAATATAACCGGCCTTACGTACGATGGCCCAAGCTTGCATCAGATGCTGGTGCTGACGGGAGTCGATATAATAAAGCGCGCGGTCGGCATGCAGAGTTTCATAGCGATACTTGGCACAGGCAATATCGGTGGTGGTGTAGAGATAGCCGCCATCTTTTTTCTGAATGATCACACCCATAGGCTCGCCATCTTTATTCTTGAACTCATCAAGATAGACAACGGTAGCACCTTCGCTTTCTACTGCCAGACCTTTGGCTTTCAGGTCTGCGACAATATCGGCCAGCATCGGGTTATACAGACTTTCGCCCATCACATTGTCGCGGGTCAGCGTGACATTCAGGCGCTGATAGGTTAACTGATTCTGGGTCATGGTGATGTCGACCAGCTTACGCCACATCTCACGGCAGTACTCATCGCCACTCTGTAACTTCACGACATAGCCACGGGCACGTTCAGCAAACACTTCGTCTTCATCGTAATATTTTTTCGCATCGCGATAGAACGCTTCGAGATCGGCCAGCACCATATCACCGGCATTTTCTGTCTGTTGCTTTTCCAGCCAGGCAATTAGCATACCAAACTGCGTACCCCAGTCACCGACGTGGTTAGCACGGATAACGTTATGACCGAGGAATTCCAGCGTGCGTACTGAAGCATCACCAATGATAGTGGAGCGAATGTTACCGACGTGCATCTCTTTGGCCACGTTTGGTGCAGAGTAGTCGACGACAATAGTCTGTGGTTTAACCGGGCTGACACCGACACGAGGTGAAGCCACCGCCGTTTCAATATGCTGAGCCAGGAATGCAGGCTCAAGGAAAATATTGATAAAACCGGGTCCGGCAATTTCAACTTTGTGGGCGATGCCGGTTAAATCGAGACTGGCAATCACCTTCTCTGCGAATTGTCGCGGTGGCATGCCCAGCGTTTTGGCAACTGACATCACACCATTGGCTTGATAGTCACCGAACTGAACTTTTGCTGACTGACGAACCTGAGGTTCACAATCCGCAGCTGCACCTGCAGCAATCATTGCCAGGCTAACTTTTTCTGAGAGAAGAGACTGAATATTCACCGAGATACCTTAACAGAGTCCGAACCACCTGATGCGGGTGGTCGTTAATAAATGAGCAAAGAAATAGAGACTAAGTATAGCGTTATTTAGCACGCTGAGTCAGCAAAAGCCTTATTACCCGGCCAGTAATTTATTCCGGTGTATAAGGAATGGTCGTTTAACGGCAGAAATTACCCTTCAAGGTTGGTTACAACGAGGCGACAAGGTAGATTAGCGTTTTTTATATTTTTGGAGCGTAGCGGATGGCACAATGGAAAAGTATTGATGAATTGCAGGATTTGGTTGCTGATTTGGACCGATTCAGCCAACAGATAACCGGACTGGCGAGTCGTATTGGGCTAGATATCGCGCCACTGTATGCTGATCATATTTCATTGCGCTGCCACCAGAATACCACCGCAGAGCGCTGGCGTGTGGGGCTAGAAAAATGCGGCGACTTATTCAGTGAAAGTCAGATTAATGGTCGCCCGGTCTGTTTATTTAAACTGACCCAGCCCGTCTGTGTAGCGGGCTGGGCTTTTACACTGATAGAACTGCCCTGGCCTGGTGAAAAACGTTATCCCCATGAAGGCTGGGAGCATGTCGAAATCGTACTCCCCGGACCTGCGGAAAGTTTGAATGCTCGTGTTCTGGCCTTACTGAGTGATGACGGGTTGCTAGACACCGGTATTGCAGTGAAAACCAGCGCACCGCAAGCAGAAGGCGAAGGGCTCCCTAACACGACCTTTGCGATTACTGATGGCAAAGTGACGCTGAAATTTCATCCCTGGAGTCTCGAAGAGATTGTGTTAAGTGAAAAATAGTCATTTTACCGTCCAGGTTTAAGGAGCAAATAATGGCGTTGTTGGAAATATGCTGTTATGGGTTAGATTGTGCGCTAACGGCACAGCAGGCAGGGGCAGACAGAATTGAACTCTGTTCAGCACCTAAAGAAGGCGGTTTGACCCCCTCGGCTGGCGTATTATTTCTGGTAAAACAGCAGGTATCGATACCCGTTCACCCTATTATTCGCCCACGCGGCGGTGATTTTTGCTACACCCAGAGTGAATTTGACAGCATGCTGGCGGATATTGCCCTGGTGCGCGAACTCGGGTATCCGGGACTGGTGACTGGTGTATTAAATGAAGAGGGTGAGGTCGATAAACCGCGGATGCAGCAAATCATGGAGGCCAGTGAAGGTATGGCGGTGACTTTTCATCGCGCATTCGATATGTGCAGGTCACCGCAACAAGCTTTTGACACACTGAGAGAACTCGGTGTGGCGCGGATACTGACGTCAGGTCAGCAACCGAGCGCTGAGCAAGGAATTTCATTGCTTCGGGAACTAAAACAGCAATCAGATACTCCTATCATTATGGCGGGGGCAGGTGTACGACTGGCCAATATTCCCCTTTTTCTTCAGCAAGGCATCGAAGAGCTGCACAGCTCAGCGGGTCACTTAGTCGCATCAACGATGCGCTACCGGAATACTGGTGTCTCCATGAGTGCTGATGCAGCGGCTGACGAATTCTCGCGTTATTGTGTTGACGAAGACAGCGTAGTCGCGATGAAAGCCGCACTGAACCATCATGTCGCCTCGGCGTAAGAATACGCATTTTTACCGCGCATCATGTCGCCCAATATGATGTTGTTTGTACCAGGCCCCGGAATACTACCGGGGCTTTTTTTATTATTAGCAATTTATTCGGTGGTGACGGGGTGCTATTAGGGTGCTGTTACATCCGAATAAATCTCCCCAATAGGCAGCGATGATCTGAAATGCTCGGTTAGTGGGTTTTCATTTGCAAGATTTTGAACATGAATTAATCGCGGGGTAGAATCACAGCGACGCGTGCTGGCCTGATGATTAAGGCCATTATTTTTTCAGTAGCTCTGAAACCAGAAAAGCATAGGCAGTGGTATAGCCTTCCGGGGTTGTCGCTTTCACGCCACTATTATCGATAAGGTAACGGCCCATCACGTAAATGGATGGAGTACCTCTGACCTTAAAGGCTTCAATCATGGCTTCCTGACGGGCAATAAATGCCTTGACCATCATGCTATTTTTCGCATTGTTATAGGTCTCAGGAGTTATGCCTGCATCACGAAATATCACGACAATATCTTCCGGGGTATTGATCGTTTTTTCACGCTGAACGGCGTTAAAAAGCGGCTGTTCCACTTGCTCTGTCACGCCCATTACCGAGGCAATAGCCCAGGCTTCGCTAAGCTCATGACCGAATTTCCCCATAGCACTGACATGATACTGTACAACCGTTTTCTCTTCAGGTAGCACCTTGTTAATGGCAGAAACTACCGGATATTTATCCGCGAACAAGTAACAGGGCCCGCAGTAAAATGAGAAAAACTCCACTACTTCAGGTGCATTAGTGACGGGATCCTGGAGTGTGCTATAGGGTTTGGCTAGTGCGCTGGAGCAGAATAAAAATAAGGTTAAAACAGCGGCCGACAGAGATGATTTTTGCATTGATTTATCCGATTCAGGAGTTGGATTATGAGAATAATACAAGGAAGAAAAGATATATGCTTGAGAGGATCATTCTATGTTGCGCTTCGCATACGTTCCTTAATCGAGGACAAAGAAAGGTGGGGATCGTTACTATACCCAAGTATTCCCATGTATTGCAGGCGCGCATGGCAGGTGACTGTATCCGCAGCTGGTTTTCTGTTGTGGGCCGAACTTCCGCAGCAGTACAAAGCGGTATAGCGTTTTTTTGCCGCCGATAAACTGACAACAAACTCTGCCAGAGAATAGGCAGGGTTTGTTGTCAGGCTAAAGACTATTCCACTTCAATAGATGACAGCAGAGCGTTCTGAATGATTTTTTGTGCTTTAAGTGGATTTTGTTCCAGTTGAGCCGCCTGTAACGCAGGAATATCAAGACGATCCAGAGCACGATAGATGTGCTTGAGGAAGCGGATCGACAGATTTGCGGCTTCAACGTTATCTTCACGGAACGGGAACTGATCGAGCTGCCACACACCGTCCCAGTTATTAATTTTTAGCACATAGAAGAATTCAAAAATTTCCGTCATATGTACGGTGCCGACAACCAGATCATCATCCCAGCCTCGCAGGTTATCGTTGACGTCCATACCAAACAGACGTCCTCTGTCGATAATCAGCTGCGCTGAATCCGCTGGTGACTCCCCAGCAAACAGGGCATGACCAAAGTCCAGCAGAATACCCACGTTATCCAGCCCAATCTCTTCAATACCCAGTAAGGTACGAGCTGCCGAATCCCAGGTCATTTTTACACGTGGTTCGCGAGGTTTGTATTCAATGGCAAATTTTACGTCAGGATTTTTGCCAGCCAGTTCACGCATTCCGTCTACTGCCAGCGCCCATAAGTTTTTATGGTCGACCTGGAAAGGATAATCCCAGCCATCCTGACCCGGCCAGACTTTCACGTAGCTGGCGTTAAGTTCGCGTACCACCACCGCCGCTTCATGCATCAGCGCAATCGCTTCAGCGCGTACTGCAGCATCCGGATGAGTAAAAGCACCACGGGAAAATTTCCGCAGATAAATCTCAGGAGTGATACCGATAGCTTTCAGCCCCGCTTCTTCTAAGGCCGCTTTTACGTCTGCAACAGTCACTCCTGGAGAGAAGGGGTAGGGAACATCAACGTAGGAAAGGTCTTCAACTTGAGAGGCGATTTTTATCTGCTCAAGTGTACTGAGTGCAGGTCCATAACCATCTACGGCATAGCGGTCGACATAGTTAGCAAAATGCCAAAGGCCTGCACCAAATTTTGGATAATTGTACTTGCTCATTTTTTCTCCAATCCGTAATTGTCAGATGTGATTTTTTTAACTCTTTCAGTCATTCTGTCAGGATTTTAACCTGAGCAACGTCATATAAGAGTGAACCCACTTTAGATTTGAATATATATTCGCAATTGATATTATATTTACCGATTATGCCTGAAGCACGCAATGAAACTACCGTCCTCGCAAGAAAATTAGACAAAGCTCGCAATTATTCAGGTTTGGTCGTGAATGGGAACTCGCTTGCGGAGAGAGTTAAAGGGTAAAACAGGCGAGTTGGGCGGGGGGCTGAAACGGGGAATAGGGGATCAGATCAGCGAGTTCTACAAGCTGCCACCAAGAACGGTCATGATAGTTGACATCTGCCACTCGAAATACGGATTAAATGTCAGCCGCGCATGTATTTTCCCGGTTTCCTGGTAGCCCCAGTCAGAGTACCAGACCGGAGCACCCTGCAGACAAGCCTGCATATCCAGTGGAGACTGGCCGTTCCAGCAAAATCGCTGCTGAACTTGCCCGCCATAGACTTTATTGTCAGGGGAGAACAGAATGCCCATGTGCGAGAACTGGCTGATGTGATGCTCGGGAATTCTGTCTTCACGAACGATAATTCGCTTTGTATCCTGAAGATGAGCGGGTGAGGTACCGTACCAGATCAGGCGACTGTCTGGATGGGTAAAACGGGTCTGGAAGATATCGAGCAGATAGTCGGTATTCAGTACGGAGTCGTTCTGTGCCACTGCCATAAAAACCGGTTTATCATAGGTGTGTTTATTCAGCAGGCTGCGAGCAACTTTGCTACTGCGATAGAATTGCGCAAAGCCATTGGTCGGTGTAGTGAGATAACGCACGCTATTCTGCATGGGTCTTTGTCCGTCAGGTTCGAATAACCACGGGCGAAATTTGGCGACCAGAGGCGTTAACCAATCCCAGGAACTGTTCGAGCGGAAACCTGGCGAAAACAGTACCAGACCCGCGATTTCCGGAGAAGAATAGGCGTAATCGAGCGCCAGATTGGCCCCGGTGGAAAAACCGCCTATATAGACTTTCCCGATATCGCGCTGCATGGTCAACGCTTGCTCGTGAACCACCTGACGCCATTGTTCAAACGTGACGTTCTGTAGATCGTCAGGGCGAGTTCCGTGGCCTGGCAGCAATACCGTGCGAACCAGAAAACCCTGATCAGCCAGAGCCTGTCCGATATCAGTAAATGACCAAGGGGAATCGCCCAGACCATGTACCAGCAGGATCCCTTTATCAGGCGCTGAGCCGGTGGGGCGCCATTCATGAGGGGCATTCGACATCAGCTCAAAATCGGTCGTCGCCTGTTGAAATGCGCGACGTTCACGAAGCCATTCCAGGTTTTTTTCCCGGTAAACCGAAAAATCAACAGCTTCCACCTCTGGGGCCTTGCTATCCACTGGGGTACAGGCATTCAACAGGCAGACAGTCACGATGAGAAACAGCACAGCTGAAGCACGACGTTTAGTAGAACAAATAACAGATTCAGGCATAGTGCGACTCTTATCAGGCTGTTTTACGGCTATGACAGCACATAAGCCGCTG
>CANRKT010000047.1 GCA_947631255.1 uncultured Enterobacteriaceae bacterium | reverse complement strand
GTTACTATACCCCCCTATAGTATCAAGAGGCGTTTATGCCACATTCAGAAAAAGATAAAAAACGTATTTTGACGCGGGTCAGGCGGATCCGTGGTCAGGCTGAAGCGTTAGAACGTGCCCTTGAAAAAGGGGACTCTTGCATCGAAATTTTGCAGCAAATAGCCGCAGTACGTGGTGCTGCAAATGGTCTGATGGGGGAGATGATGGCTATTCATTTAAAAGACGAGCTTGTCACGGGGGAAACCACGGAGCAGCAGAGGGCTTTACGAATGGCTGAAGTTGATAATTTAATTCGTTCTTATCTCAAATAGAACCACACTTACAAACGGACAATACTGATGAAATCACGTGCTGCTGTGGCCTTTGGGCCAGGAAAACCACTGGAAATTGTTGAGCTTGATGTAGCCCCTCCTAAGCGGGGAGAAGTATTAGTTAAAATTACCCATACTGGCGTTTGCCATACTGATGCATTTACGTTGTCTGGCGATGATCCAGAAGGGGTGTTCCCTGCGGTCTTAGGCCATGAAGGCGGCGGTATTGTTGTTGAAGTGGGTGAGGGTGTGACCAGTCTGAAGCCTGGTGACCATGTGATACCGCTGTATACTGCTGAGTGTCGTGAGTGTAAATTCTGTAAGTCAGGTAAAACTAACCTTTGTCAGGCTGTTCGCGCGACACAGGGTAAAGGATTAATGCCGGACGGAACTACGCGTTTTTCCTATAACGGTGAGCCGATTTATCACTATATGGGAACCAGTACTTTTAGCGAATATACCGTAGTAGCAGAGATCTCACTGGCTAAAGTCAATCCTGAAGCGCCATTAGATAAAGTCTGCTTGTTAGGCTGCGGTGTGACTACCGGACTCGGGGCTGTTCATAACACGGCAAAAGTAAAGCCAGGAGATACCATCGCGGTATTTGGCCTGGGGGGTATTGGTCTGGCGGTGATTCAGGGTGCGGTTCAGGCGAAAGCAGGGCGTATTATCGCCATTGACACCAATCCAGAAAAATTCACCCTGGCGCGTGAAATGGGCGCCACTGACTGTATCAATCCGCTGGATAGCAGTAAGCCTATTCAGGATGTGATTGTTGAATTAACCGATGGCGGTGTTGATTTTAGTTTTGAATGTATCGGTAATGTCGACGTTATGCGTGCGGCACTGGAATGCTGTCATAAAGGTTGGGGTGAAAGCGTTATTATCGGTGTTGCTGGTGCAGGTCAGGAAATTAAAACCCGTCCATTCCAGCTGGTTACTGGTCGAGTCTGGCGTGGTTCTGCTTTTGGTGGTGTTAAGGGACGTACTCAGTTACCAGGAATGGTTGAGGATGCAATGGCAGGAACAATTAACCTAGACCCGTTCATTACCCATCGTTTACCGCTGGAACAGATCAATGAAGCTTTTGATCTGATGCATGAAGGTAAATCAATCCGTACCGTGATCCACTTCGGCGACAAATAAGCTGAGTGATTCCCTCCATAGAGATGGGGGGAATCATTGCGGGGTAATTGGTCAGAACCCTCAGGGTTCTGACCATGTAGTGAGTGTCATTCCGGCAAACTAGCGGGAGAGTCGAACGTGCTGAAAAGTCTCGGCAATATTCTGAAAATACATTGTTGAAAGTATTGCTATATACGAAATAACAGCCCCTTAAGGGACGTCATCATGGCACGCCGAGGAAACGGAGCAGTGCCGTTACTGCTGCCGCGGTTAAAATGACAATGATCAGGGGGACTTTGCGCCAGGCAAGGAAAACAGCAATCCCGACACCTGCCACGCGAGCCATACCCGCAAAATGTTCAGCTTCAAAAAAAGTGGTTGCGAGAGCAACGGAAAATAAGAGTGTCGTCGCGGCATCGTTAAGCATTTTCCCCGCGCGTTCAGAAAACACCAGACGACTTCCCAGTTTTGCTCCGGCAAAACGCATCAGATAAGTTCCTGCACCTAGTACGGCAAGGGCCGCAAGAATAGTCAAGGTTCCTGGCATTATTTCTTCCTCGTCAGTAAGCCCAGCATAGAGAGCAGTACTGGCAAACCAACAGGGGCAAATGGGGTTGCTGCCAGAGAAATGACCGCACCGGCAGAGGCGCGAATACGCGTGGTACGATTTTTAAACGCCGGGATCACTAAGGCCAGTAAAATAGTCGGGAAGACGGCATCTAACCCTATCCGTTCTGGAGAGGGCACCAGACTGCCGACCGCGGCACCCAGTAAAGTTCCTGCCGGCCAGACAATTGCCACGCCGAGCCCGCATAACCAGTATGCCGCTCGTCGTTTTTCAGGGGTACTTTGAGCCAGACCAAACACCACACTTTCATCATTCATGATATGACATCCCAGCAAACTGGTTAGCCGATCACCCACGAGTTCACGAACAGCGACCCCAAAAGGGATATGACGGGCATTAACCAGCAGTCCGGCCATGGCAGCAGCAAAAGGGTTACCGCCACTGGCAATGATACCGATGAACATAAATTCAGAAGCTCCCGCCAGCACGATAAAAGATGCCAGTATCGGCAGCCAGAGAGGGAAGCCATAAACCATGGCCAGGGAGCCATAAGAAATACCGACGATACCGACGGCAATGCACACCAGGAATATGGCTTTTTTAGTCTCACTATCAAGGGCTGATATGTAGGTGCGCAACACGATTATTTTCCGAAGCGAACGAATGTATCGCGATAATGAACAGGATCTGAGGGGAGATCAAGCGAACAAATTGTTCGTTTTAATGAACGGCAGGCAGAACGTATGACACAGCCAATAGAAATGATTGCCGGAGGTCTGCCACCTGTCCCTTGGTGCCGGCGTGATATTTATCTATAACAGTTTCCGAAAAAGTGAGTTTTTTGCTAGCCTGATATAGGTAATGGGAACAGATGGGAGACAAATGAAAAAATATCAGCAACTGGCAGAGCAAATACTTGAGCAGATTACTCTCGGTATCTGGAAACCTGGCGATCGTTTACCATCGTTACGCGCACAAGTTCAGCATAGTGGTATGAGTTTTATGACGGTCGGCCATGCTTATCAATTGTTGGAAAGCCGCGGTGCTATCGTTGCACGCCCCCAGTCTGGCTACTATGTTGCCCCTCGACCATTAGTGACAAATACGCCGATAGCACAGCCAGTGACCCGGGATGAAGCGGTTGATATTAATACCTATATCTTTGATGTGTTACAGGCCAGCTGCAATGCCGAGGTGGTCCCTTTTGGTTCTGCTTTTCCCGATCCACGACTGTTTCCGTTGCAGCTGCTTAATCGTTCTCTGGTGACCGTGAGTAAAACCGCGACGGCAATGAGCGTGATTGAGAACTTACCGCCAGGTAATGCAGCCTTACGTCATGCCATTGCCCGGCGCTACGCCCAGCAAGGCATCCCGGTCTCACCTGATGAAATTGTTATCACCGCCGGTGCGCTTGAAGCGTTAAACCTCAGCCTTCAAGTTGTGACTGAGCCTGGTGACTGGGTTATTGTCGAAAACCCCTGTTTTTATGGGGCGCTCCAGGCACTGGAACGGCTGGGGCTGAAAGCGCTTGCCGTCGCAACCGATCCCATAACAGGTATTGATCTTGCTGCTCTGGAACTTGCTCTGGAACAGAATAGGGTGAAGGCCTGCTGGCTGATGAGCAATAGCCAGAATCCTCTCGGTGTGACACTCAGCGTCAGTAAAAAACAGGCACTGGTTAATCTGCTGGCACAGCATCATGTGACCCTGATTGAGGATGATGTTTACTCTGAACTGTATTACGGTCGTGAGCGGCCATTGCCGTTACGTGCTTTTGACGAGCAGGGCATAACTTTACATTGCTCTTCCTATTCAAAATGTCTGGTGGCGGGTTTTCGTATTGGCTGGGTGGTGGCGGGTAAATATGCCCGGCGTATTCAACAACTTCAGCTAATGAGCACGTTATCAACCAGCTCTCCTATGCAATTGGCTCTGGTTGATTTTCTGGCGACCCGACGGTTTGATACTCATTTGCGTCGTTTGCGCAGAATACTGGCCGAACGTAAACAACAGGTTCTACTGGCACTCAGTGAGCACTTTCCCGTCGAAGCAAAGGTTTATCACAGTGAAAGTGGCTATTTTCTGTGGATTGAGTTGCCGAAAAATGTGGATACTCGACTGCTGTATCAGCAAGCACTGACGCACCATATCAGTATTGCTCCCGGTAAAATGTTCAGTACTGGCAATAACTGGGACCATTGCTTCCGTCTGAATGCGTCCTGGGAGTGGGGGGATCGTGAACAGCAGGCCATTGTGACGCTGTCACGTCTGATTGTTGAACAAATGAATCTGTCAAAAAGCGTCCCGAGTTGAAAAATACGGATTAGGTAGCACAGGACATCAACATATTGCTGCCAGGCAGGCTTGGGTATGCCTGGGAGCCTCGTTTAAAACGATGGGATCGTAAGACGTCAGGTGACTCTAAATTAGCGGTGATACATGATAATGTTATCGGTAGACTCATTGAACGCGAACATGGCTTATCATGCCGATCTCCGAATTGAATGCATACCCCTCAGGGTACGAAACAGATTGATTTATATGAAAAAAACTGGTTAGCGTAAAAATAGAGCTGTTTTTTTTGGGAATAATACGACCGTCGAAATTTTAGAATTGTTATTTTTAAGCGTTAGCCTTTTAAAGTGTCAATTTTTGTTGTTTTTTGATATATATAGATTTATATTCTTTGAAAAATTTATTTACCTTTCTTTTTGGAAGACTCTGAGTATCTGTTTTATCAGCTAATCTCAAAAATTAAGGTAATATTCGTAGATTTGTGTGCAAGTATCTTTAAAACGAGCTAAAAGTGTGTTCAGTCCGATGTCTGTTCCAGGTCTACATTTTTTGTTTATGTATATGATGGACACAAATTAATTGGGGGATACCCCAATGCTCTGACCTGAATTCCAGGTTCTCTTTGTTTAAATCACTGAATAAGGAATGTATATGAAAAAGGCAATTTTTGCTGTTCTGACAGCAGCTGCTCTGGCAGCGTCTCCGGTTGCGATGTCTGCTACCGCTACTGGTGGTGCTGCTGCTGGTGTTGCTGGCTCTGGTGCTGCAGTGGGTGCCACCACTATGGTTGCAGTGGGTGTCGCTGCCGCAGTAGCCGTAGGCGTTGCTGTTGCTGTTAGCAATGATGACAACACCACCATCAATACCACAACCGCGACTCAATAATCTGAACGACCTTGCGAATTTCGTTGGGTCGCAGATATCAGCTGTTCTGACCCGGAGGTTTGTTACTCCGGGTATATTGTCTTAAATAAGGGAATATCCGGTGCGTCTATTTGCCTTACCTTTCTTCGCATTACTTGCGGGATGTACCCCTAGCCAGCAAGGGGTAGTGGATACGTTCAGTGCAATCTGGGAAGCGAAAGACGTCACTATGGCTGATCAGGCAATACAGTCACTGCCGTACGCAAGTACCTATTTTCGTATTGATAATGAACAACGGGTATTTCTCGTGCTGGGCTACATCGAGCAAGGAAATCTCAAATGGTCATCCCAGGACGGCTCACTGGTCGTTACTCGCCAGGGACGACTAGTAAAAACAGCTAATTTGCATAGCCGTAACCTGTTAGAAGTCATATCAATCACGCCTGATCCTTTGCTTGAGGCTCAAAATCTCGCTAATGGTCAGACATGGTCGCGGACTATCCGCTGGAAAGAAGGCGAGCAATTACGCTCCGCAGCCTTAACCTCTCGCTTTACTCAGGCAGAAGAAGAACAAGTATTAACCATTGCCGGGGAAGCCGTTCCTTGTCAGGTCTGGTATGAAGAGGTGAAATCCGATACCCCTGATAGCCAGTGGCAAAACACTTTTTGGGTAGATACCCGTAGCGGACAGGTTCGTCAGAGTCATCAGATGCTCGGTGCTGGCACCTATCCTGTTGAAATGACTATATTGAAACCCGCACTATGAATAAATTCACCCAACTCATTCTTGGCAGTACGCTCACGATGTTGAGTGCTTGCGTCCTGGCAACTGGTAGTGTGGTATTGGATAATCAAAATCCGGGCCAGGAACAGCGATTTGAAAATGTATCGACGTTGTTGCAATTAGTCACTGCTCCCGCATTGCCACAAGATATCTGGTGGCCAGGTGCTGTTATTACCGCGGTTCCGACAATGAATAAAGCGGAACTGGACAAACGTCTGGTACTCGCTCGTCTGGCAGCTTGCCAGGCTGATGCCTCACCGAAACAGGCGGCAATGCTGCAATCGGTTATCGACCAGCTTCAGAATATTAAAGTGGTTGACAGACTGTTTACGCCACTGGACCCTGATATTATCCGCACCACCCTGGTGGGGGGAGATGTTTCCTTGCAAGGGGAATATAAGCTCTATACAGGTGTATATCCCTCGACTTTACGGATAATGGGCGCGGTGAATAAACCCGGCCCAGTGATGTGGCGACCTGCTACTCCTATCAGTGACTATCTGGATGAACAAGAACATCTGTCTGGGGCGGACAGAAGTACTGTCACCGTTATCCATCCTGACGGGCATACCACGACTGAGTCTATTGCTTACTGGAATAACCTCTACAACGAGACGAGTCCGGGAAGCATTGTGTGGGTCGGTTTTACGCCTTGTGCAACGGATGCAGCAGGTAAATCATTACAAGATGATATTATTTCATTGTTAACTCGTCGGGTTCCTGATTAATGAAAAAAGTCCATGTACTCAGTTTCTTGGCACTGGCTGTCTCAACAGCATGTTATGCCGAGGGACAAATCAACCCGGAACCGATGTTATATTCCCAGAGTGATTTTGGTGGTACTGGGTTGATGCAGCTCCCTACTGCGCGTATCGCGGCAGAAGGGGAATTCAGCGTCAACTATCGGGACAATGATCAATACCGATTTTACTCCACCTCAATTGCGTTATTTCCGTGGCTTGAAGGCACCATCCGTTACACGGATGTGCGTACTCGCCTTTACAGCAGTAATCCTGATTTCAGTGGTAGCCAAAGTTATAAAGATAAGTCTTTTGACTTTAAAGTTCGCTTGCTGGAAGAAAGCTATTACCTCCCTGCGGTGGCATTCGGTAAACGTGATATCTCGGGTACTGGCCTGTTTGATGGGGAGTATATTGTCGGCAGCAAACGCTTTGGTCCTGTGGATTTTACTCTGGGTGTCGGTTGGGGTTACATCGGGAACAGTGGCAATATTAGCAACCCTTTTTGTCGGGCGTCAGATAAATACTGTACTCGCAGTGACCTGCATGATGCAGGTGAAATCAGTTTTGACGGCATGTTTAAAGGGCCGGCATCGGTGGTGGGTGGTATTGAATACCAGACTCCCTGGCAGCCTTTACGTCTAAAGCTGGAGTATGACGGCAACGACTATAAAGACGACTTTTCCAAAAATATTAGACAGTTTACCCACTATAACTTTGGGGCCGTGTATCGTGTCGTCGACTGGGCGGATATTAACCTCAGTTATGAGCGCGGGAATACCTTGATGTTCGGGTTTACTCTGCGTAATAATCTGAATACGCTGCGTCCAGCCTTCCGTGATGCGCCTAAAGCAGCTTATCACCCAGAGGTGACCGAGGGTGCACCTTCTTATACGGCCGTTGCCAGTCAGCTGTCGGAACTTAAGTACAATGCTGGCTTTGATGACCCGGAAATCAAATATCACGGTAACACGCTCTATATGTCCGGCGAGCAAAAACGCTATCGTGACTCTCGCGAAGCGGTTGATCGTGCGAATCGTATTCTGGTTAATCAGCTACCCGCCGGTACTGAGACCATTAGCGTGACGCAGACCAATATGCATTTGCCGTTGGTCACGACCGAAACCAATGTGGCAAGCCTGAAAAAAGAGCTTACCGGTTATCCGTTAGGTCATGAAGAGAAGCTGCTCCAAAAACGTGTTGAGCCAAACGATCCGATACCAGACTCACAGGGTTATCGTATTAAACCCTCTCGTTTCAGTTATTCGTTTGAGCCGAAGTTAATTCAGTCGTTAGGCGGGCCGGAAGGCTTCTATATGTACCAGATTGGTTTGCTGCCAAGCGCTAATTACTGGTTGACTGATAACTGGCTGGTCGACAGTGGGGTGTTTATTAACATCCATAATAACTACGAGAAGTTTAACTCTTCATTGTTGCCGAAGGACTCGACACTACCTCGGGTTCGTACTCATATTCGCGATTATGTTCGAAATGATGTCTTTATCAATAACCTGCAAACTAACTATGTGACTGATCTGGGGCACGGATTCTATGGTCAGGCATACGGTGGTTATCTGGAAATGATGTACGGCGGTGTGGGCGCAGAAGTCCTTTACCGTCCACTGGATAGCCAGTGGGCAATCGGTATTGATGCCAACTACGTAAAACAGCGTGACTGGGATAACATGATGCGTTTCACTGACTACAGTGTCGGCACCGGATTTATCACCGGCTACTGGAATCCACCACAAATGAACGGCGTGCTGCTGAAAGTGGCTGCCGGTCAGTATCTGGCGGGTGACAAAGGCGTGACGATTGAGATGGCTAAACGCTTTGACAGTGGTGTAAAAGTGGGTATCTGGGGTGCGAAATCAAACGTCTCTAAAGCCGATTATGGTGAAGGCGGATTCAGCAAAGGTTTCTATGTCTCAATTCCGTTTGACTTGATGACCGTATCCCCGAATCCAAATCATGCTTTGATTTCATGGACACCATTGACACGTGATGGCGGACAGACGCTGGGTAGAAAGTATCAACTTTATAATATGACATCAGAGCGTGAAGTTCCAATGGGCCAGTGAAGGGTGCTGCAATAGGCCCTAAGCGTTGTTATCTGTAGGTCTGCCATCCTTTAACGCGGGAATGGAAGTGGTGGATCTCATTCAAACGCCTATTAAGGCATCAGTACTTTGATTAAAAGACGATGATAGCAAATGAAAAAGCGCATTTTAAAATTATCAGTTCTGGCTCTGACGTTAACCGCATTAAGTGGCTGTACGATAATACCAGGACAAACATTAAGCACCCGTGGTAAAGATATCATTGAGTTACCTGATAATAATTATGATTTGGATAAATTGGTCAACGTCTATCCGGTTACTCCGGGACTGATCGATAAACTGCGTCCTGGCAATATTACAGCGCGGGCGAATCCAGAACTCGATGCGCAATTACAAAATTATGAATATCGCATTGGGGTCGGTGATGTTCTGATGGTCACGGTCTGGGATCATCCGGAATTAACCACGCCAGCAGGTCAGTACCGTAGTGCCAGTGATACCGGTAACTGGGTTAATGCTGACGGTACCATCTTTTATCCTTATGTCGGTAAATTATTGGTAGCAGGCAAAACGCTGGCAGACGTGCGTCATGAACTTACCCGTCGTCTTGATGCGGTAATTGAAAGTCCGCAGGTTGATGTCACGGTCGCAGCTTTCCGTTCGCAAAAAGCCTACGTCACGGGCGAAGTGGCGAAATCAGGTCAGCAGGCGATTACCAATATTCCGTTAACTGTCATGGATGCTATCAATGCCGCTGGTGGACTGAGTACTGATGCTGACTGGCGTAATGTGGTATTAACCCATAAAGGGCAAGACTCACGCATTTCGCTGTATGCCTTAATGCAGCGTGGCGATTTGATGCAAAATAAATTGCTGAGTCCGGGTGATATTCTGTTTGTTCCACGCAACGATGACCTGAAAGTCTTTGTCATGGGTGAAGTGGGTAAACAAAGTACTCTCAAAATGGATCGCAGTGGTATGACACTGGCTGAAGCTATCGGTAATGCCGATGGTATGAAGCAAGATGTCTCTGATGCCACTGGTATCTTTGTTATTCGTTCCATTAAAGACCGTACTGCCGGTAAAATTGCGAATATTTACCAGCTGAACGCGAAAGATGCCTCTGCAATGGTAATGGGTACAGAATTCCAGCTCGAACCTTACGATATTGTGTATATCACAGCCGCACCGTTGGTTCGCTGGAATCGTGTTATTTCTCAGCTGGTGCCAACCATTACTGGTGTGCGTGACCTGACTGAAACCGTGAGATATATCAAAAGATGGCCAAATTAATGTTCCAGTCAGTCCTCGTGGTCTGTACCGGTAATATTTGTCGCTCTCCTGTGGGAGAGCGGTTATTACGAGAACTATTACCTGAAATGAAAATCGACTCAGCGGGAACCCATGGTCTCACTGATCATCCGGCGGATGCCATGGCTGCTGAAGTCGCAGCAAGCCACGGACTTTCACTGGATGGGCATCATGGACGCAAGTTAACGCCTGCTATTGCGCGTAGCTATGACCTGATCCTGGTGATGGAAGCACTTCACATTGAAGAAGTGACTAAAATTGCTCCGGAAGCCAGAGGAAAAGTGATGCTTTACGGACAATGGCTGGGTAAAAAAGAGATCCCAGATCCTTATAAAAAGAGCCAGGATGCCCATGAGCATGTATATGGCTTACTTGATAACGCTTCACAGATATGGGCACAGCGGCTCAGTTAACTAAACGAGATATTCAAGTTTTATTATGACGACAAAAAATACTCAAAAGCAAAACCTCAATTCAGCTGAAAATGAGCTGGATCTGGGCCGCTTGCTTGGTGATCTTATCGATCATCATAAACTCATCATCGGTGTGACGCTGCTGACGACGGCTTGTGCTCTGGTGTATGCCCTGTTTGCTACACCTGTTTATCAGGCGGACACTTTAGTTCAGGTAGAACAGAAAAAAGGTAATGCGATTCTGAGCAGCCTGAATCAGATGATGCCTGACTCTTCACCTGAATCTGCGCCTGAACTTCAGCTTTTACAGTCGCGAATGATTCTGGGTAAAACCGTTAACGACCTGAATTTGCGTACTGCAGTTTCTCAGAAGTTTTTCCCCATTTTTGGTCAGGGCTGGGCACGTCTGACGGGTGAGCCACAACAAACACTGGATGTCAGCTGGCTGAATATCCCGCTTGGCCGTGAGAGCGCAAAAAGTGTGCAGGTTACCGTGGGGGAAAACGGGAAGTATCAAGTTGAGATGGATGATACTACCCTGGAAGGGACCGTGGGTGAATTGCTGAACGGTAATGGTATTGATATCAAAATCAGCAATATCGATGCGGCTCCTGGTACCGAGTTTGTGGTAACGCAGTATTCTGAACTGGCCGCTATCAATAACCTTCAGCGGGATTTTACTGTCAGTGAGAAGAGCAAAGACAGTGGAATGTTAGGGTTGACGATGTCCGGTGAAGATCCGGTGTTGATTGAGAAAATCCTGAATAATATCAGTGATAATTATCTGCAGCAGAATATCGCTCGTCAGGCTGCTCAGGACTCGAAAAGTCTTGAGTTTTTACAGAAAAAAATGCCTGAAGTGCGTAATGAGCTGGACGATGCAGAAGATAAGCTTAACGCCTATCGTAAGCAGAGTGACTCCGTTGATCTAAACCTCGAAGCCAAATCTGTGCTTGAGCAAGTGGTTAATGTCGATAACCAGATTAATGGTTTGACGTTCCGTGAAGCTGAGATTTCACAGCTGTACAAAAAAGATCACCCGACTTATCGGGCATTAATGGAAAAACGTCAGACCCTGGAGCAGGAAAAAAACCGTTTGAATAAACGTGTTTCAGATATGCCTGCAACGCAGCAAGAAGTCTTACGTCTGAGCCGAGACGTTGAGTCAGGCCGTGCGGTATACAGCCTGTTGCTTAATCGTCAGCAGGAGCTGAGTATTGCCCAGTCAAGTGCTATCGGTAACGTGCGCATCATCGACCCGGCGGTCACCCAACCGGCACCGATTAAACCGAAAAAACCGTTGATCGTGATCCTTGGTTTCTTCCTCGGTCTGTTTGCCTCTGCAGGTCTGGTACTGGCAAGCTCAGTATTGCGTCGTGGCATCGAAACCCCAGAACAGCTGGAAGAGCAGGGCATTAACGTTTATGCCACAGTGCCGACTTCTGAATGGTTACTGAAACGTACACGTTTACGCAGGAAAAATATTTTCTCGAGCGGTATTCGCCACAAAACGAAAAACGTGCCTTACCTGGCGCTGGATAATCCCATCGATCTGTCTATTGAGGCGATTCGTGGTCTGCGTACCAGCTTGCATTTCGCCATGATGGAAGCATCCAATAATGTGTTGATGATTTCAGGAGCCACACCGGATAGCGGAAAAACCTTTATCAGTAGCTCTCTGGCAGCCATTATTTCGCAGTCCGGGCAGAAAATATTGTTTATTGATGCGGATATGCGCCGTGGTTACATCCATGAGCTGTTCCAGATGAATAATGATAAAGGTCTGTCTGATATTCTTTCTGGTAAAGTCAGTGCTCATGATGTTGTACAGACATTTGATAAAGCGGGTTTTGATGTTATTACCCGTGGTCTGGCACCACCGAACCCGTCAGAGCTGCTGATGCATGAACGCTTTAAACAGCTGCTAACCTGGGCCAGTGAAAATTACGATATGGTTATTATCGATACTCCGCCAATTCTGGCGGTGACTGATGCCGCTATTATCGGTCGTTCTGTGGGCACCAGTCTGGTGGTTGCACGCTTTGAAATGAACAGCGTGAAAGAGATTATGGTCTGCGTACAGCGTCTGGAGCAGGCAGGTGTAACGGTTAAAGGGGCTATCCTCAACGGCGTAATGAAACGTGCCAGCAGCCAGTATGGTTATGGCTATCATCACTATGGTTATGATTATTCGGATAAAGCCTAATTCTGAAGGGCCGTTATTTTAGCGGCTAACTCAGACAAAAACCCGCTCAGAACATGTATTCTGAGCGGGTTTTTTTATTCAGCCCACCATGAAAATCCGCGCTGCCGACTTTATTTTGCCACCATTCAGAAAACCTAAGCTCAGTTCGCAAGTGAAGTGTGACCCCTCTCGCATCCTGGAGGGGCATATAATATTCTCTGTTGACTGACTTAGGGAATAATTTATTTTATTCATTGTGCAGAAATTAACTGCGTTGCAGATCTAAAGGAGCTATCGTGGGAAAAGAACTTTATCTGGGTATTATGTCAGGCACCAGCCTGGATGGCGTTGATACGGTTATTATGGATTTTTCAAAGGCCAGCCCACAGATGATAGCGTGCGGTTTTACCGCTATGCCAGATGATTTACGAAAATCACTGGCAGATCTTTGTCTGCGAGGAGAGGCGACCTTACTGGAGCTGGGGGAGCTGGATAATCGCCTCGGTCATCTTTATGCGCAGAGTGTACAAGATCTGCTGCTTTCTTCAGGCGTCAGTGCTGCAGATATTCACGCCATTGGCTGCCATGGCCAGACCGTATGGCACTCACCTCAGGGACATCATCCCTTCACCATGCAGATGGGTGATGCCAACGTGATTGCTGCTCTGACGGGTATCACTACCGTCGCAGATTTTCGCCGTAAAGATATGGCCTATGGTGGCCAGGGGGCACCACTGGTTCCTGCGTTTCACCAGGTATTGTTTGCTGACCCACAGCAACTGACTGTGGTACTGAATATGGGTGGGATCAGCAATATCTCCATACTGCAGGCCGGAGAGCCAACCCGTGGATATGACACCGGGCCGGGTAATGTTTTGTTAGATGCCTGGGTCGAGCATCATCTGGGACACTCGTATGACAAGGATGCCCATTGGGCACAACAAGGTCAGGTTAATCACTCGTTATTGCAGCATCTGCTTGCAGAACCCTTTCTGGCACAACCAGCACCCAAGAGTACCGGACGTGAGCTATTTAGCCTGGCATGGTTGTTAGCTAAACTCGAATCATTTCCGAATGTTGCGCCTGCCGATGTCCAGGCGACGCTGGTCGAGTTTACGGCAATAACCATTCGCGATGAACTGCTAAAGCTGCCTGAAACTCAGCAATCTAAAATAATACTGGCTTGTGGGGGCGGTGCAAAAAATCCGCTATTGATGGCGAGATTGCAGGATATGCTAGCAGACTGGACGCTCGGAACGACCACCGCATCCGGGTTAGATATTGACTATGTTGAAGCGGCTGCCTTTGCCTGGCTTGCGCATCAACGTATGCATAATCTGCCGGGTAATGTTCCGGCTGTTACGGGTGCAACAAAAGCAGTATCACTCGGCGTTATTTATCCCGCAGATTAGCAGTCAGCTGATTTCTCATACCCGGGGTGCTGATGGTTAGCGCGTTCGGGTATGAGCCAGATAACTAAATGACTTACTTGTCTATTGGCTATTTTTCTCATAAGAGCATTATCGATGCAAACTTCCCAACATGCTGTCACAGCACAGAAACGTGCGCTTATCGCAGGTTCTGTGGGTAATTTTATTGAGTGGTATGAATTTGCTGTCTATGGCTTTCTGGCGACAATCATTGCTCAGAACTTTTTCCGGCTTGAGGGTGAGGCTGAACTGACGGCGATTATCCTGACGTACGCATCATTTGCTATCGCTTTTTTCTTCCGTCCACTCGGCGCCATTATTTTTGGCCGTATGGGAGACAGGATAGGGCGAAAACCGACGCTGCTGTTTGTCTTGATTATGATGACACTGGCAACCGTCGCTCTGGGCCTGGTGCCCACCTATGCCAGCATTGGTCTTGCTGCGCCGCTGATTGTAACCGGACTACGCATTCTTCAGGGATTGTTTGCAGGCGGAGAATACGGAGGGGCAGTCTCATTAATGACCGAATTTGCACCGCGTGGTAAACGAGGATTATTTGGTGCCTGGCAATCATTTACTGTCGCCCTCGGACTACTGGCCGGCGCGGGAATTGTCGCCTTACTTTCTGCCTTGCTGAGTCATGAAGATATGCTGGCCTGGGGCTGGAGAATTCCATTCTTTGTGGCATTACCGATGGGGGCTGTTGCGTTATGGCTGCGTTTCCATATGGAAGAAACCCCGAGTTTTATCAAGCAGAAAACGGAACAACAGATTCAGCCCGTACAGACCAAAACTAAAGCAAATATTATAGCGACGCTTAAGACCATATTGATTGGTGTCAGTCGAGTGATGGTCTGGTCTGCGGCGGGGTATACTTATTTAGTCATCATGCCTACCTATTTGCAATCTTCACTTAATACCGGTTTTAATCAGGCACTATTGATAGCAGTTATCTCCAACATCGGTTTTGCTGCAACCATTATTCCCGCAGGGATGCTAAGTGATAAGATTGGTCGTCGCGCTGTGATGGTCACCGCTGCGGTATTATTATTTATCCTTGCTTTACCTCTGCTGCATCTGCTCCAGGACAGCGATTCAACATTGCTGACAAAAGCGATTGTCGTGCTGATAGCCGGTGGGCTGGTAGGACTGCTGGCAGGTCCCGGGCCTGCAATGTTATCAGAGATGTTTCCAACCCATGTACGCTACACCGGGCTGGGGCTGGCATACTCGCTATCTAACGCTATTTTTTCTGGTTGTGCGGGGCTAATTATTACCGGTTTAATCAAACAAACAGGTAATCTGGATATTCCAGCCTGGTATGTCATGGTGACTGCGGTTGTCAGTATTTTTGCCTTACTGACACTCAATAAAGACGATCATTTACGCACTCTTGATGAGACGTCTCCTGCTGAGGTGCCGATGAAATAGCATTGCGCTATGCAGACTGACAGGACTTATTTTTATACGTCCTGTCAGGAGTCTCACCAGGAAAGAGATTTCTGGAGTCAAATCATCGGAGAGTTGCTACAAACCTTGATTTGAGAGCAAAAAAAATGCATATTTCACTCGTTTTTAACAAACCTGTTTCTCTCTTATGACTCCTTATCAATATATGCTGGTTTTTTACGCCATTATGGCGTTAGTTTGCGCAATTATCACGTGGTTTCTGGCTCATGATAGCTGGCAGATAAAGCTTTTATGCTCCGTTCTGATTGGTGCAACCTGGCCGATAAGCTTCCCCGTAGCACTCCTTTTTTCTCTGTTCTGAAGATAGCCAAAGACAAGCGATTTGCTTTGATAACTGACAAGATGGTACATTTCCCATTTGCGTGAGGTGACTCTAACCAATAAAAGTTTTTCTGCTTGTTTTATCATCATAATTCGAAAGGTAGAGATTACTCCAGCTCATTTCAAAAGGATTAATTTAATATTTACACTTATTATTAATCCATTACATCATTATATACAACACCATCCATATAATAATAATTTGAACCAAAGTAATATATTTTAATCAGAGTAACGGTTTTCTGTTATTTTAACTTGAGGTTAAACGTAAAATTAAGTGACAGATCCGTTTTATGATAGTTAACTTGTCGTATATGTGTCCTCAATAGAGAGGGTGATATTAAGGCAGATGCCATTTTATAATCAAATCATATTATTGAATTAATCTTCTGCTTTACGATTCATGTGTGAGATATATAGAATTGAGTTTGCCTGTTTACAGATTTAACTAATTGGCTGGGATATACCATATATTATATGGCAGCGCGATGACAGAGAAATAAGAGAACTGAAAATGCAGATTTTCATAGGGAAGAAACATGTTTGACTTAGATAAAGCGCAGCGATTGAGTCTCACCGTGCAGGTTGAATCACGGTTAAAGAGTGCCCTCATTTTAGGTATGCTAAAACCGGGTGCCCGTTTGGTCACAAAGGAAATTGCGCAACAACTGGGAACGAGTATTACGCCGGTCCGTGAAGCTCTACTCAGACTGGTCGCATCGAGCGCTTTGGATGTCACACCCGCCCAGGCTTTCCTGGTTCCGGCTATCTCAGAATGTCATTATCAGGAAATTTCCATTATTCGTAAAAGTCTGGAAGGCATGGCAGTGCAAAGAGCAACGCGAAAAATTAATAAAGCCGGTTTGATGCGTTTAGAACAGCTTAAAGAAAGTTTTCTCAGCGCCCGAAAAGTGAGCGTGGAGGCGGCATTAAAGGCAAATCGTGATTTTTATTTTCAGTTATTCCACTATGCAGAGATGCCAACATTAATGGAATTAATTGAACAGCTTTGGGTTAGAATTGGACCCAGTTTTAATTATCTCTATCCTCGTTTTGATGAGGTTTCTAATATGACACATAATTATGATTCTTTAATCGAAGCATTGACTGAGCGAGATGAAGCAGGGAGTATCGCTGCCATACATAAAAGCATTACGGATGATTTTAATATATTGCTGCGTCAGTATCGAGGCTAGTTAATCGTAATTAACGCTTTTTTTTGAACAGCGATGAATGGCCTGGCTCGCATCTTTACTCTGAGAAAGAGAGCAAGGCCATTTATTTTCTGTCACTATATTCGTTTTATAATTATTGCCATATGGAACGACTGCAATTATTTCGATAAATATAATTCTATTTATCAAATTCCTGAGCAAGGTCTGCTTTGAGATCTTCCACATCCTCTCTACCTACAGGCAGCCGAATCAACAGAGGGACTTAAATGCTGCTCCAGAGGGAACGAGCATGTGTCATGGTGAAAGGCTGACTGACCCGAGTTTTAGTACCATCCAGACTGACTCATTTTGTCGGGCACCACCAGAATCAGCGGATAACCTTTCTGGGTGGCTATCATGGTTCTCTCGCAACATGAAATATGTACATATGCGGATAATAGAGCGCACAATTAGCCAGCTTAAAAAATTTAATCCAGTCCCATATAGCGGAGTTATAACAGCATGTTTTAGATGTTCAGAAGCTAAGCCATGCAGTGTCTGGATAGAAAGATGTCTGATTACGAAGGTTTTAGGGGGGCTGTTTTTAGGGCATTGTATTGGGCTTATTATGCACAGGCAGGGGTTTCAATCATTCATCAGAAGAGTGGTTTTATAGAGTGATTACCCGCAAACTGACTGTCTGATAAAATTGATCGCTGTTTTTTTGATACAGGATGACCTATGACTAATGACATAACCTTTTTCCGTCGTTTTCAGGATGACATTATCAGTGGGCGTAAGACAATAACATTGCGGGATGCCAGTGAGTCTCACTTTGTTGTCGGTCAGAATTTACGTACCGGATGTTACGAAGACGATGCCTATTTCTGCACGATTAAAGTCACTAACGTGACGGCGGTGAAATTGAGTGAACTGGATGAGGAGCATGCCCGGCAGGAAAATATGACGCTGGTAGAGTTAAAACAGGTCATCAGTGAAATATATCCGGGAGAGGAGTCACTCTGGGAAATTGCTTTCAGTGTCGAGAGCGTGGATTGAATATTGTGTTGTCCTGGCAACAAAAAAGGAAGAGGTGACTCTTCCTTTATCTGACAACAAACAGGGTTAAACGGTTTGCTGACTGGCGTTTCTTAGCATCTGGTACAGTTCATCTTTCAAACGCAGTTTTTCTTTTTTAAGCAGGGCGACTTTAAGGTCATATCCTGTTCCTTTCGGACCTTCTCTGCGCAGTATTTCGCCGTCAAGGCGATGGTGTTTATCAAACAGACTGAGAAAACGAGGGTTGGCGTTTTTCAGGTGAGTAATCAATTCACGGTACTCAGGAAACATAGGGCCTCCTTGGTGAGTTTATTGAAAGAGGATGTCAGAACCTGCATCTGACTTTAAAAGTCTACCTGCTACAGAGTAAGATGGCGAAAAAACTGTCATTTAAATTGTCATAAAGGGTAACAAAATATTCATGCAACCAGTATTAATAAAGTAACACGGGCATGCTTTATCCGTTATTCTGCGCTGGCAAAGCCTGCGTTATTTCATTGATTTCAGCTATTCAGACATAACGTACGGACATTATAACAGCGTGATAATGAAAGCGTGCCCGATAACAGAGGCACGCTTTCAATCCGGAAATTAAGACTCAGGCTTATCTTGCGCAAGCTGGTGTACGCGTTTACGAACGCCAAACCAGCCTATAATCAGTAATACTGCAATGACCGGAATGGAAGCGATGGTAAAAGTACCGTTTGGATAGTCCAGCGCCATCAGAACCAGGACACTGAGTAAAAACAGCAGGGTCAGCCAGGAAGTAAAAGGCGCTCCGGGCAGTTTAAAACTGACTTCATCGGCTTGTCCTTGAGCGATGGCTTTACGCAGACGCATCTGACAGATAACGATAAAGGCCCAGGATGTGATAATGCCTAATGAGGCGACATTGAGTACGAGCTCAAATACCTGAGAAGGAACCAGATAATTGAGGAACACGCCGAGCAGGTAAACCGCGCTGGTCGCGAGAATACCGGCATAAGGTACCTTATTCTTGCTCATTTTTGACATAAAGAGTGGCGCTGATCCTCCCATAGACATGGAACGTAATATCCTGCCAGTGGCATACAGACCCGAGTTAAGACTGGATAGTGCGGCAGTTAACACCACAATATTCATGATATCCCCCATATAGGGGACGCCAAGTTTACTAAAGAAGGTCACAAAGGGGCTTTGGTTTGCCTGATAGGCATTCCAGGGTAACAGCAATACCAGCAGCAGAACCGATCCGACATAAAACAAACCAATTCGCCAGATAACACTATTAATAGCCTTGGGTACCATTGTGTTAGGATCTTTACACTCGCCAGCAGCGGTGCCAACCAGTTCTATCGAGGCAAAGGCAAACACCACACCTTGCACCAGGATTAATGCGGGTAATAAGCCATGAGGGAACATGCCGCCATTATCGGTTATCAGATGGAATCCCGTACTATGCCCATCCAAAGGTTTCCCACTGCCAAGAACAAGTGTCCCCACTACTAAAAAGCTGACGATAGCCAGAACCTTAATGAGAGCAAACCAAAACTCCATTTCTGCGAACCATTTCACGCCAATCATATTCATGGTAGCGACAATGGCCAGTGCGGCAAGCGCAAATACCCACTGAGGAATATCACCGAAGCTATTCCAGTACTGCATATAGAGTGCAACAGCCGTGATATCGACAATGCCAGTCATTGCCCAATTGATAAAGTACATCCAGCCGCAGACATAAGCGGCTTTCTCACCGATAAATTCTCGGGTATAGGAGACGAAACTACCGCTGGAAGGGCGATGCAGTACCAGTTCACCTAATGCACGTAAAATAAAGAACGAAAATAATCCACAGACTAAATAGACGAGTGCCAAGGCTGGACCTGCGGCTTGTAGCCTGCCGCCTGCGCCCAGAAATAGTCCGGTACCGATTGCGCCACCGATTGCTATCATTTGCACTTGACGATTACCAATAGCTTTGTGGTAACCGGCATCTTGCGCATTAAGCCAGTGGCGTTTTGCGGCTCGTTTTTCCGCTTCTGTTTTTAAACTCATGAGACTCCTGTCTGCCTGGTCGCATAGATAATAGCCTTCCTCTCAATACGTTTTGGCTTATTGCAGTGTCTGCAAAAAGAAGGCTGAAGATACTAGCCGGAAATCGGAGGAGAAGTAAAACCAGAAATCTGTGATTTCTAGCGAGTGATACGCGGAAAAAAGCAAAAACAGAGTAGTTTAACCTGCTAATGCGGCACCTAATCACAATAAAACGACTGTAACCCACTTCCAGTGAGATCCGATTTTACTGTGAATTTAAGCTAACAGGCTTTCAAAAAGGCGTTGCACTGGTGCGAGTGATATTTTCAATCTGCTGGTGTAACCCATGCGCCAGAGCATGGCTGGTGGCGGGCTGGCAGAAAAGTCTGCCAGCCTGTTGGGCATTAGCGGGGTGCCGGTAATTTTGATGGAATATGGATTATTCAGCGTGTTACACCACCATTTTAATGTCAGGGATAAGCATTTTTTAACATTTCATCAGTGATATTTAGCGTTACAGTACCGACATGATTAATGAGAAGGGAAAACCACTATGTCATTTTGTCTGGAAAGTTACTTTAAACGTATTCACTATCAGGGTTCCCGTGCCGCGACTCTGGAAACATTAAAAGAGTTACATCAGGCACATACTCAGGCCATTGCCTTTGAGAATCTGGATGCTCTGTTAGGGCGGACAATAAAGATAGATGATGATAGCGTGTTTACCAAATTGGTTTCTGCGGGTCGTGGTGGCTGGTGCTTTGAACAGAACGGGCTGTTTCGTCGGGTACTCAAGGAACTCGGATACAAGATAACGAATTTGTCCGGCCGTGTGCTACTGGCGAATCCTGTACAGTTGCCGGCGCGTACTCACAGTATCACTCTGGTGGCCGTTGGTGATGAAGTCTGGCTGGCTGATGTTGGTTTTGGGGGTAAAACGTTGCCGAGTCCGATTCGTTTACGTGCCGGTGAAGTACTGGACTCCTCACACGGACGCTACAGTCTGGAGCAAGAAGGGGAGTTTTGGTTTCTGAAATACCATGACAGTGAAGAAACACTGAAGATGTACTGTTTTACACAGGAGCCTCAGTTCAGCTCGGATTATGAAATGGGTAACCATTATGTATCGACCTGGCCGGCTTCTCATTTTCGCCATTGTCTGACCCTTAGTTTGTATCACCCTGAAGGTGGGCGCAGCACACTCTACAGTACGGCAGATAAAATACCTGAACTTAGCGATGAAGAGTTATATCGTCACGTACAACAAACGTTTAATTTGCGTTTTGATGATAATGAGCATGGGATCTCGTTCGATGAATTCACGGCGATGCTGGTACGTCTGAGCCTGTCTGGCGAGAAATAATCCACTGTTATCAGTTAAATAATACCTCTAATTAATTGTTCATTAATTAGAGGTGTACAGGTTATTTATCTCACTCCCATCCGCATGTTGGGAGTAAAAGGATTAAAAGCTTTCCCGGCGATAGCGTGGCTAACAAGATCTTTATCAAGACGGCCTAAAACTTCAACATGATTATTGTTGAGTAACAGGCAGGCTATAATACCAAGATGGATATAGGTTAAACGATGATAGTCAGACCATTTAATATCCAAGTTATAAATATCATGCCCTTTTTTACAGTGGTGTTTTCATCTGAACTCCAGAAGTGAATGAGCGATTTACCATGACATTAAACAGTAATGTTTAGATTGCTATTTAACGTCATAATGAATGAGTCGTTATATAAGATGATTTCATTCCTGACTTATTATCTGAAATGACTGGCTTTATCCGAAGAGCCTGAAATTCGGATGTAATCCTGAATAGTTGCTTTGGCAATATTTTCCATCTCCATCATCATTGACATAAAGTCAATGTAGGGTGTTTCTTGGAGCATCAATTTTAGTCCTTCTTTGCAGCTTACAAAAGTATCTGTACATACATTGATTTTATTAATACCACAGGCAACTGCCTGACGAATATTATCTGAACCAGAGTCAGAACCGCCATGCAAAACTAGGGGTTTGTTCGTTGCCTGCTTTATCTCTTTTATTCGGTCAAAATCTATCTTAGGTTCGCGATTGGCGGGATATTTTCCATGTGCGGTTCCTACCGCGATAGCTAAAGCGTCAACCTCCGTTTCTTTAAAAAAGAGTACAGCATCTTCTACTCGGGTATAGAGATCGAACTTCTCATCATCAGAGTCTGCTGCTTGTCCTATGAAACCAATCTCCCCTTCAACAGTTACATTCTGTGAGTGGCAAAGCTTGACGACTTCCCTGGTACGCTGAATGTTTTCTTCAAGCGAATAAGCTGAGGCATCGATCATGATGGAGGAAAAGTGGTGACGAAAAGCATGAGTAATACGCTCATAATCTTTACCGTGATCCAAATTAAGTGCCACGGGAATAGTGGCCCGACCCGCTAAGGTACGGACAATCTTTGAGATGATTTCGCAGTCACCGTGCTTTGTCATTTGTCCTTGGCCGATATTAATAATAATGGGTGCATTTTCTTCCTGGGCTGCACGAATAGCTCCGCGGACAAGCTCCAGATTAATAACGCTGGCGGAAATTACACCGTAATAGTTTTTATTGGCATCATCGAGAATTTCTTTCATTGTGACATACATGGACTATACCTCATATAAATATGCGTGTGTTACTTAAATATAGATTTGCTATATTTAAGCGTGGTTGGTGTTCTTTGTGTGAATTAACATGAAAGAACATGTTAATTAGGCTGTGTTTATTTAAATAATCAAAATGAATATTTCTGTGATTGTTAATAGAAGCATATTCACTCTTAAAATTATTTTTTAATCACGATATCGAAATTTTCTATTTCTGGTTCAATAATTTCATCCTGTTCCATATCTTCCTTAATAACAGGTTTCAGTAAGGTTAAGACTCCAGCTGTTATGAGGCTACCGATAATTAAGGCGGCAACGAATCCCCAGGGATTCCCCATCACCGGGATAACAAAAACGCCGCCGTGAGGTACGGTACTGGTGACATTCCATAGCATAGTCAGTCCGGACGCGGTAGCTGAACCAATCATACAGGCAGGGATCACTCTCAGGGGATCGCTGGCGGCGAAAGGGAGTACGGCTTCAGTAATAAAACATAAACCAAGAGGAAAGGCTGCTTTACCTGCTTCAATCTCGGCCAGGGTATAACGTTTTCTTCTGGAAAAGAAGACCGAAATAGCGACCCCAATGGGTGGAACCATTCCGCCAACGATTTTAGACGCTTCGGGGCCGTAGATCCCTTGGGCGAGCATTGCATTGGCAAACAGTGATGCTGATTTATTGACTGGGCCACCCAAATCGAAACCCATCATACCGCCAATCAACGCTCCCAGAACCATCCGGGATCCGCCCATCAGACTGCTCATCCATTCGATAACTGCCGCCTGAACGATAGCGACGGGTTGTCCAATAAACAGGTAAAACGCCATACCGACAATTAATGTCGACAGTAAAGGAATAAAAATGATGGGCATCAGACCTTGCATACTTGAAGGCAGTTTTAGATATCTTCTAATGGCCAGAATAAGATAACCGACCATAAAGGCGGCAAGCATGCCTCCTAAAAAGCCAGCTTTGATCTCCATAGCCACGAAGCCAAGAATCAGTCCGGGGGTAAATCCTGGTCGGTCGGCAATAGAAGAGGCGATGCCAGCAGTGAGAATGGGGACAACCAGACTCATACCAATTACCCCTAGCTGATTGATGAACCAAGGAATTGTTTGAGGATCATTGGAAACAAATGCGCCGCCTAATACTTTGGCGATAGCCATACATAAACCTGCAACAACAACGACAGGTATCATGTATGAAACGCCAGTCAGCATGTGTTTTTTAAAACCAATTTTATATGCCATGATATCGTCCTCTTGTCAGGATTAATGGCTGTTTATTTTTTCTTGTATCTTCTGAATGAGCATTTTTGGTGATTTAACAACGGTTGATATCGGAACTTCAACCACTGGCTTATTGATAAAACGCTCCATACCATTGATACCAATATCAGCAGCAATAATAACAATATCAGCATCAGCAATATCGCTACTCTTTAGCGGATCCTCTATACCAATCGAACCTTGCGTTTCAACGTGAATGCTATGCCCTAGGCTTTCAGCCGCAATAATTAATTTTTCCTTGGCAATATAAGTATGGGCAATACCCGCAGTGCAGGCTGTTATTCCAACAATTTTCATAAGGATACCTTCTGATTAAAAATAGAAATTAACTCATCATTTGAGGTGGCGTTGAGTAAATTTTCACAGACTTGTTCATTACCTAGCATACGGGCAATTCTAGACATCAATTTAATACAAAAATCGTTTTTATCTTTCATGCTGACTGCAAATAGAATGATCGCCTTCACTTTGTTGCCATCTAAAGACTCCCACTCAATGGGTTCCTGGAGAAGGCCAATGGCAATACAGGTTCTGTTCACATGAAGAGATTTACCATGAGGAATGGCAATATAACCGCCGATCCCTGTCATACCTTCACTTTCACGGTGATAAATATCCTGAATAAAAAGTGCAGCATCATTAACTGCGCCATCTTGGTATAAAAGATTGACTAATGATTCTAATGCCTGTTGTTTATCTAAGGCTGGCATATTAACTTGAATTGCATTTTTATTAATAACATCGGCGATCATCATCAGGGTTCCTCTCTTGAAATAATCAGCTGTACGAGCGAATCTATTTTTTTACATGACTAATATTAGAAAATTTCCTGTATTAGTAACGTAATACCTGACTTAATTCAGCGATAGCCGCGTCTTCATCAGCGCCTTCCGCTCTAATTAATATAGTGTCATTTTTGCAGGCCCCCATACTTAAAACAGACGTAAAGTTTTTAGCGTTAAATTGTTCGCCATTTTTTTCTAGTGTAATCACACTGTGATATGATTTTGCTTTTCCGACAAAGAGTGCCGCCGGTCGGGCATGGATACCTTCATCGTCTTTAATAATAACCTCAAGCTCTTTCATGAATACTCCTTACGTTATTTATATTAATAAAGAAATCAAATAATGATTCGCTGGTATTACAGTTACGTAAATTTTTCATCAACTCATCATTTTCGATTAATGCTGCCAGAGCACTGTAAAACTCAGCGATGCTGCTATCAAATTTACCATTGGCAGATTTTTTCAAACCGACCATAATCACAATATCAACATAGAAATCATCTGACCAAAGAACCGGTTTTTTTAACAGTGAAATTGAAATAAAATTAGCCTTTACCCAGTCCGGATAACCATGAGTTAACACTACACCTGGACCAATTTGCGTAGGGGCTGCTTTTTCTCGGTCAAAAACTGAAAGCAGATATTTATCCTCACAGAGGTTCAATTGTTCAGCATGTTTTGAAATGGACTCCAGAGCCTGATATTTATCCTCAAAATGAGAAATAAAAACCATGTCAGGTCGAATGAAACGCTGGAACCCTTTCATCTCTTTGATATTAACTAATGATTGCAGAGATTTCATTTTCTGCATTTTTTTTACGGTCTCTTTTATCAGTGCCAAATCGTAAGGCATAAGTGTATCGTTAACTTGTATTACTTGATATTCATTTGATTCCAGCGGTGTGGTACAAATAACCAAATCGGAATTGTTATTTTTTAAATTGTCGATTTCACGCAGAGATAATACATCGACAATTTCCACTTGCGATATCGCCCGTTGGATTTTATGAGAAATAAAATGTGATATACCCATCCCATGATTACATATGATAGATATCTTTATTTTTTTCACTGCCGAACTTTGGGCGTTTCTTATACATAATGTAATCAGACTCATATCTATTTCTGATAGCGTAATCATGTACCGCTGATTAAATATTTCACAACAAAGTTCAACTTCAAGAAACAAATCTAAGTAAGATGATTTAACCTGACGGACTAAAGCCTGAGAGGTGTGACTTTTGTCAGATTTAATACGAAACCTGTGTCGGTAAATCATAGGATTAAGAAGGTAAAAAATTCTTTGTAACAATAGCTTATCTTTTGTTATCTCAGAACCAACCACATGACTTAATGAGGATATGAAGTTTTTAATCAAACCTGTCAGTGTGAGTTCTGTGACCGAATTATTATTCACTTCCGTATTAATGATTTTATTATACTCAGCGCAAAGTAAACAGGCTGTGAGATATTCTGTCTCATCTCTGTTAATAGTCTGAGAGGAAATGTTTTGTAGCTCTTTAACAAGCAAATCTGTCATGGTAGTTTCACTGGTATCTCTGATTTCTAATAACAGTGATTCCGATAAGTATTCACTCAGAGAAATAGGGTGCCTATGACGTTGAAAAATGACTAATGCTGAGAAGAGTATCCAGACATAGGCATCATAAGTGTATTTATAACATGAGCTTCTCTCAACATTGTTAATGGCTGCTTGTAGAGAGTCCAGAAAGACAATCTCTTTTTTAAACATGACAGTTAACGCATGAATGTCAGCAATGTCTATATGATGCTTTTTAGATTGCGACATTATTGACTCATTATCTTTGCTGGGGGTTGTTTTTAGTAAGTCTTTTATTTCTACAAATAAATCCCAGAGCGCACGTCTAAAATCTATTTCATCAAAGACGAGTTGATAGGTGGAGTTGTTTTTTAAAATGGCTATATTACGCTTAAGCAACCACTCTTCAGCTTCATCAAAATATCTCTTAAGCGAACGCCTGTCCAAATAAATGCTATCAGCTAGATCCTGAGATGACACGAATGTATTCTGTAGTAGAATAATCAATATATTATGCGTGCGATTTTTTATTCTGCCAGTAGGTGCAGCACAAATATAATTAGTGGATATTTTTTCATAAGCTGATTTTTCTATATCGAGAAAGAAACCACGATTTGTTTTAGCCGTTAACTTCCCGACCTGCTGAGAGTTGATAGCATTTTTGATACAGTCGAGGTCACTTCGAATGGTTTTTTCAGAAAATAAAACTTGCTGTGAAATAAATTTAACGGTCACGAAGTCCCTTACAGACCACAGCAGTTCGAAAATTTTTCGTTGTCTCACCGTTAATCGTATCACGTGGGCCCCCTGATGATTCAAATTATCATTTGAATAATTCAATTCTGGTTTATCGTGAATCATTGTTGATAACAATGATGCTATCAGCTGGAATTTCTATCGCAAGGCACATTTATAGCATAATCAAAATTGCGACTGAGTGTTTTTTCCATATTCAGTCGATCTGCTTCACATTTATAAGGGATGAGAGTTAACTTATTATTGAGAAATACATCACATTTATCCCATAGAAAGGGTTTTTATTTGAACCCTGTCAACTTTTACATTTTATCGTGATTCACGAGTGAAAATTATTTATGGTGTTTATTACCGGGTGTGATTAATTATTCTGATGGTCAGGAAAGGGGAGGGTGAATAATAAAAGGGGCATATTAAAGGGAAAGTGCACCGAATTACTGTCGGTTCAGGGAGTGGATAGAAAACCGGGGGTTCTGTGTTCAACGCTTAGAGCGCAGTTCCGTGAAATGAAACTGACAGCGATATCGTCCCACAGCAAAAATCAGACACTAAATGTCATGCCAGAGCGAGTAAGGTGAAAAATGAGCGGAGAGGCTGGTTAGACCAAGCGAACCCCAATACAGCGTGACATCGCGACAGGAAAACTCTCGATGTCACGCAATGACGCGACAGAAAAATCAATTGAAACTGATTATCGCTCTTACGTTAATTTAAAATGCATTGGGTTTATAGCGTAACGAGCCAACAATCCGATCCCAAATTTCGAC
>CANRKT010000046.1 GCA_947631255.1 uncultured Enterobacteriaceae bacterium | reverse complement strand
GAGAATGCGGGTTCTTGTGGGGACTCCGTAAGTAACAGGTACATACAGAATATCAATTTGGTCGGCACGGAGAGATTTGAACTCTCGACCCTCGCCACCCCATGACGATGCGCTACCAAGCTGCGCTACGTGCCGAAGATAAAAGTTATACTACCGTTTTTGCTATTGATTGCAAGCCACAAACAAACTAACTGATTCATAAATAACCAATTAGTTAGAGATAAAGCGCTTTTCATCAATCAGTATTTGTAGCAGTAATTCTAGCAAAGGCTTGGTCTCTTTCATCTGTTCGCCTTGCAAGTCATACATCCGGTAGCTGCCGTTATTATTCAGGACCAGAGTCATCTCTGCTGTAGTGACCGCCAGGGTGCTATTATTGGCAGCAATAAGCCAGTTATTCTTACGGGTCGCGCCAAACAAGTCCTCGCCTTGCGAGTACTCGCTGGTGGGGGTACGTGCATGCAGTAAGCGCTGCATCAGCGTTGTCATAATATCCTGATGCTCAGTCAGCTTATTGATTCGCTGGGCCGGTGTTCCAGGCCAGTGAATAACTAATGGCACCTGAATATTAGCGCGTGACCATGGGAATCGGTTTTCTGCCTCAGTGAGAGGAATACCGTGTCCGGCTGTAATAATCACGACAGTGTCTTGTAATTTTCCACTGGCTTCCAGAGTATCCAGAACGCGCTGAATCTGTTCATCCACACTGGTGGCGGCTTGGTGATAACGCGAGACAAAATGTGGCTTTTCTTTGCTCTGATCAATATTCAGACCGTTAAATGAGATCCATGAGAACCAGTGGTTTTCATGGCTGGTCGAGCCATTTAACCAGTTACTCCATTGTGTCACCGTCAGGTTATCTGACTGAGGTTTTGCCGGTGTCAGTGAAAAGTCAGACAGCAATGCCTGACGATAGAGAGGGGAGCTAAAGCCGTCAGAGGCAAAAAGACCTAACTGGTAACCCTTCTGATTAAACCCGGTTATCAGTGCTGCGGGAATACGCGTGGCTATCACTCCATCCATATAGGTAGGTGAAATACCATAAAACAAGCCGAAAATACCGCTATCGGTCGTATTCCCTGAACTCATATGCTGCTGGAAGCTGATGTTATTATCGGCAAATTTGCGCAGGGCTGGCATATCTTGCTGAGCACTTTGCGCGTTAAGGCCATCAACGGTTACCAGCAAAATGTTTTTTGTCGCTGGCTCATCGCGAAACTGCAACGGGCTTAATGGGTACTGTACTGCCAGTGCCGCCGGATCGCCTTGCTCTATCAGCCGCTGCTGATACTGCTGTGCATCCAGCAGACCATGTTTTTCCAGAAAACGGCGTGCAGTCATCGGATAAGAGAGCGGAAGGTTGGCGCGCTGCATAGTAACAGGGCGATAGAAGTTAGCATCGGCCCAGATATACATCAGATGGCTGGCGAAAAAAGAGATAATAAACAGCGCTACCACCGGACGGACATACTTACGACGTCGCCCGAGACTGCGTAATTTATGCCAGATCCAGGTCGCAAATAGCATTTCCAGCAGCAAAATTACGGGGAGACTGATAAACATCAGCTGCCAGTCTCGCGCCACCTCACCGTGATCGGGATCAACAATCACGTCCCAGACGACAGGGTTAAGATGGAGGTGGAAGCGGGTAAAGACTTCACTATCAATCAGCAATAATGTCATGCCCACCGCAGCAATAACGGCAGAGATAAACCGCAGTAGCCGCTGTGACATCACGACAAATGTCAGAGGGAAGATAATCAACAGATAGGTCGCGAAGACCAGGAAGCTGAAGTGACCAACAATGCTCAGATAAGAGTAAACTCGCCCAGTAAGCGTAGACGGCCAGTCAGCCACGAATAAATAGCGGCTTCCGAGCAAAATGGCCAGTAAAATATTAAACAGGGCAAACCAGTGTCCCCAGCTGATCATCTGGGAAACTTTTTCGCGGTAGCGCTGACGGTTGGTCACCATAACTTATTGATATCTTTTCTTAGTGTACTTTTTCATCGTTCACAGAAGCTTGTAGCGCTTCTGCAAAAGAGCGAGCTAGCGATACACGCTGTGCTGACGAAACACGGGTATTCAGTAGGTGCGTTATCATATTTCCAAGCACCATCAGTGAAAGGTCAGTAGGAGCCTTGTGCTTTTCCAGCACGGCTGCAAGCTCAGCTAACATGACTTCGATTTCTTCATCATTATAACGGGATGTTTGTGGCATAAATTTAAAATCATTCGTATACGAGAAATGGGGGAGTTATCTTACCGTAGCAAGGACTTTTTTACCGCTTTTTTATCTCAGCTTGCTTACCGGCACTGGCAGTGTTTGAATAACGCCCGTTCTTAGAGGAGAGTTTACCATGAGTCTGGATATCAACCAGATTGCCCTGCATCAACTGATTAAGCGCGATGAACAGACACTTGATGTTGTTCTGCGCGATTCATTGCTGGTCAATAATAGTACTGTCGAAGAGATGATGGCTGAGTTACATCGTGTCTACAGTGCAAAAAATAAAGCTTACGGGCGGTTTAATGAAGAGAGTGAGTTGGCTCAGTCATTATCCCTTCACCGCAAAGGTAATGAGGATTTTCTGGCTTTTAGCCGCGCAGCAACGGGTCGTCTGCGAGATGAATTAGCCAAATATCCCTTTGCTGAAGGTGGGATTGTGCTTTTCTGTCATTATCGCTACCTGGCAGTAGAGTACTTACTGGTAGCGGTACTGAATAATTTGAGCAGTCAGCGTGTGAATGAAGAGCTGGATATCAGTGCAACCCATTATCTGGATATTAATCATGCCGATATTGTGGCACGGATTGACCTGACAGAATGGGAAACGAATCCAGAATCCAGCCGTTATTTAACCTTCCTGAAAGGGAGAGTCGGCCGTAAAGTTTCTGATTTCTTCATGGATTTCCTCGGTGCCAGCGAAGGGCTGAATGCTAAAGCGCAGAATAAAGGCTTGCTGCAAGCGGTGGATGATTTCACCCATGAGGCACAACTCGATAAAAATACCCGCCAGAGTGCCCGTCAGCAGGTCTATGATTACTGCAAAGAGCAATTAGATGCCGGAGAAGAGATAGAACTGGCGTCACTGTCTGAAAGCTTGCCCTGGGCAGTGGACGATAAGAATTTCCAGGCGTTTACGGCAGAAAAAGGCTACGAACTGGAAGAAAGCTTCCCGGCGGACCGCAGTACCTTGCGCCAGTTAACCAAATTTGCTGGCAGTGGCGGTGGCTTGACCATTAATTTTGATGCCATGCTGATGGATGAGCGTATTTTCTGGGATCCAGTGACGGATACCTTAACCATTAAAGGGACTCCGCCTAACTTACGCGATCAGCTCTCACGTCGGCTGTCTGGTAAGTAGCGAGCCTGTCAGATACTAAAAAACGGAAGAGAACTTCCGCTTTTTAGTGTCAATTATTTAATCTGATAGTGAGTGGCGGGGTTATTGAGGGACAGATAAGGGGGCAAGGCTCTACCCTGATGCTGAAGAACAGGCTTTCAGTATGTTGTCTGAAATGGTGGGATCGCTGGCGCGTGCTGAACGAGAGGAAGGCTGAAAATCAGTCGTCGGTGTCTGAAAAAAAAGCGTCTGGGGATGACATTATGAAGGGGAGGTGGCGTAAAAATAGCAACGGACACAATCGCAGATTTACAGATAGATAATAAATCAAACAATTATGCCCGTTTAACTCACCAGTAACCTCTTCTGAAAGTATTCAGTTTCTGTTGCTGGTTAATCAACTCAACGCGAAATTAAGCGCGAACGAAGTCGATGTGAGTCAGTTTTGGCTTGAACGGGTGACGCTGAACAGCCTGAACTTTAACTTTAACTTCTTTACCGTCGATAGACAGGGTCATAACTTCTTCGTAAAAACCAGGTTTATCTTGTTGGTTCATTACAGCGTCGTGATCCAGTTCGATGGAGATTGCAGCTTCATTTCCGCCATAAACGATAGCAGGAAATTTGTTAGCTACACGCAGGCGGCGGCTCGCACCCTTGCCCTGCTCTTTACGTACTTCAGCGTTGATAGTAAACATTGAATGTTTCTCTTTAAATAAGCCTGTTACAGGCGACCCAGCAACAGGTAAGTTTTCTGCCTTGCGGATGCAAAAGCGGGCGAGATTATAGCCATATCTGACTCATCGGGCAATGAAAACTACAACTAAGCCCGTAATTCATTTGCCCGACGGTAGCGACCCTGGTAATCGAACACCTTTTCACGGACATTCCAGAACTGACCATTTTTTCTCGCCACGACAAAATCCGGGTGTCGGAACAGGGCTTGTTGTGCCACCAGATCCTCGGCCGTGATAAATTTCAGTGGAATGCCCGGTGCGCGCAGATGCGGGCGAACAAAGATAAATTCAAAGGCTGTTCTTTGCGCTGCGGTTTGTAACCGGAAACGCTCACTGACATCCGTTCCGTCTTCATCATAATAAGTCACACGTAACCATTCGCCCTTGGCATCATGCCCCTGCTGCAAGGTCATACCGCTACAACGTAATACCAGAGCATCTTTCAGCTTTAATGCGGCTTTCAGCATATCATCCGGGTCGACCAGAATATGGTCACACTGATGACAGCGACGCGCTGCAATGTCATTTTCAGCATTACAATTAGGGCAATTTTTAAATCGAAAACGGTGATCACATTGCTCACGTAAACCGTCATCATCCTCGAACCATCCCTGACAACGTCGGCCGAAGTGCTCAATGATGGTGCCATCACTGGTTTGTTTCCCCCAGAACAGATTGGCGAAACCGCAGGAAGGACAAAATACCTGCACCGGCTGATTGTCACTTTTTTGCTTCGCGCCTCCGACTTCGGGCATAAACAGGTCGTGTGGGTTACCGGCATAATCCAGAATCAGACAATCTTTTTTTCCGGGAGCCAACCGTAAGCCGCGACCGATAATTTGCTGGTACAGACTGACTGATTCAGTGGGGCGCAGGATCGCTATCAAATCCACATGCGGAGCATCAAATCCGGTCGTGAGAACGGAAACATTCACCAGGTAGCGATATTCCTGCTGTTTAAAGCGGGTGATCAGCGAGTCTCGCTCGGGGCCTGGGGTATCTGCGGTAATTAACGCGGCCTGGCGTGCAGGAAGCAGGGCGGTGACCTCTTTAGCATGTTCCACGGTGGCAGCGAAAATCATCACGCCGCGTCGCTGTTCGGCAAAGCTAACGATTTGGCTAATGATATGGGGAGTGATACGTTTTTGCCGGGCGAGTTCACGATTCAGATCTGCTTCACTAAACAGTCCGTCGCTTTGGGACTGTAATCGACTAAAATCATATTGTACCACTGGCATATCGAGCCGTTCTGGCGGTGTCAGATAGCCGTTCTTGATCATATAGCGAAGCGGCAACTCGTAGATACAGTCTCGAAATAAGGCCTGGGAATCACCACGAACCATGCCATGATAATGGTAGTGATAAATCCAGCCTTTCCCTAATCGGTAAGGGGTTGCGGTGAGGCCAAGCAGGCGGATTTCAGGATTACTGGCGCGCAGGTGAGCCAGAACTTGCTGATACTGACCGTCTTTTTTCTCACCGATACGGTGGCATTCATCGACAATCAGTAATGAAAATTTTCCGTTAAAATGCTCAAAATTACGTGCGACAGACTGTACGCTACCGAAGACCACCTTGCCCTGCGACTCTTTTCGGTGCAGACCAGCGGCAAAGATATCGGCTTCCAGCCCTAGCGCCAGGTATTTAGCATGATTTTGCGCAACCAGCTCTTTTACATGCGCAAGGACCAGCACTCGGCCTCGTGCCAGGCGTGCCAGTTCAGCAATGACCAGACTTTTTCCCGCGCCAGTGGGCAGGACAATAACGGCGGGTTCAAGGTGTTTGCGAAAATAACTGAGAGTCGCATCCACGGCTTCTTGTTGGTAAGGACGTAGGGTAAAAGACATTATGACTCGGCAGATAACAAATATCAGCCATGATTATGCCATGAATCGCGCTTTTATCTTGAGAGAGTTTTTGATGTCGCTATACTGGCTAACTCGTTACCAGACAAACTCATTTTTATCTGACAGCAGGTCTCTGCGGTCAGATGTCAGTAAGTATTTTTTAACACAGGCAACAGCTTAATGCGACTCGATAAATTTATTTCTCAGCAGCTTGGTACCAGCCGGGCTATCTCTGGCCGTGAAATTCGTGCGAACCGTGTAACGGTCGATGATGAGGTCGTTCGTGATGCCTCTTTTAAATTACAGCCAGAGCATCGGGTCACGTTTGACGGTAACCCGCTGTTCCAGCATATCGGCCCGCGTTACTTTATGCTGAATAAACCACAGGGATATGTGTGTTCCACTGAAGACCCCGATCATCCGACTGTGCTCTATTTTCTTGACGAGCCGTCAGCGCATAAATTACATGCTGCCGGGCGTCTGGATATTGATACCACTGGGCTGGTACTGATGACTGACGACGGCAAATGGTCACATCGTATTACGTCGCCGCGCCATCAGTGTGAAAAAACCTACTACGTGACACTGAATGCCCCTGTAGCCGATGACACAGCAGAACGCTTTGCGGCAGGTATTCAGCTGCACAATGAAAAAGATTTAACTAAACCTGCTCAGCTTGAGGTAGTGACCCCGACTGAGGTGCGTCTGACTATCAGTGAAGGACGCTATCACCAGGTTAAACGCATGTTTGCCGCAGTGGGTAACCATGTTGTTGGGTTACATCGGGAGCGTATTGGCAGCATTATACTTGACTCGGATCTGGCAGAAGGTGAGTACCGTCAGTTGACCGAACAAGAAATCGCCAGTGTTGGTGCACCCTAATATTTGGAGTCACTCTTGAGTCGTAAACAAAACTCGTCTGTAGGTATTGTCATTATTCTTGGCCTGCTGGCGATGCTGATGCCGTTATCTATTGATATGTATTTGCCTGCATTGCCGATTATAGCGAAGCAGTTTGATGTCTCTGCGGGCAGTGTACAGATGACATTGAGCACGTATATTTTGGGTTTTGCGGTCGGGCAACTCTTTTACGGGCCGATGGCAGATAGTCTCGGGCGTAAGCCCGTCGTGCTTGGCGGAACACTGGTTTTTTCCCTGGCTGCTGTAGCCTGTGCACTGGTGCAAAGTATCGACCAGCTGATTTTTATGCGATTTTTACATGGTCTGGCAGCGGCAGCGGCAAGCGTTGTTATCAATGCTCTGATGCGTGATATTTATCCGAAAGAAGAATTTTCTCGCATGATGTCTTTTGTCATGCTGGTCACCACCATTGCGCCATTGCTGGCACCTATTGTCGGTGGGGCAGTGATGGTGTGGTTTAGCTGGCATTCTATTTTCTGGATCCTGGCGGCGGCAGCATTGTTGGCATCAGGGATGATCTTCTTCTTTATTCATGAAACCCTGGCACCTGAATTCCGACAGCCCTTCCGTTTACGTACCACGCTGGGTAACTTTGCCACACTGTTTCGTCATAAACGTGTACTCAGTTATATGCTCGCCAGTGGTTTTAGTTTTGCGGGTATGTTTTCGTTCCTCAGTGCAGGGCCTTTTGTTTATATTGAACTCAATCATGTATCGCCGCAGGACTTTGGTTACTACTTTGCGCTAAATATCGTTTTTCTTTTTGTTATGACGATAATTAATAGCCGATTTGTACGTCGCTTTGGTGCTATTAATATGTTCAAACTGGGCCTCTATATCCAGTTTTTTATGGCGATATGGCTGGTGGTGAGCTATCAGTTTAATTTCGGTTTCTGGGCTCTGGTGCTGGGGATTGCTGTATTTGTTGGTTGTGTATCGATGATATCGTCTAATGCAATGGCGGTAATTCTTGATGAGTTCCCTCATATTGCAGGCACGGCTTCTTCCCTTGCCGGAACATTTCGGTTTGGCATTGGCGCGCTGACCGGCGCACTGCTCGCCATTGCCAGTTTTAATACTGCCTGGCCAATGATTGGGGCAATGGCCCTGTGTTCGACTTGTTCATTGCTGTTTTATCGTTATGCCAGCCGAAAGGCATATCGATAATATTAACAATGTGAGGCATTCTTTTTCTGGGATGCCTCTGTCTTTTATGTCTCCAATCCTGCCTCAATAACCTTGCTTACGCTAATGATAATTGGTACGTTTCAAGTGCGGTATCAGGTCATATCTAGAATATATTTGACAAAAATGCGTAGTGACACACAAAAATGAATCAATTACTTTGAGCTTTTTTTAATAATGCTAATTGTTTTTTACTTATCAGGCTGCAACTTGGCAACATTGTGTTAACCTATGCGTAAACTACAAGTGAAGTATTGCTGACTGGGTATTGCAGGGAATGAGTTTGAATATATTACAACTGTCCATTGTTCACCGTTTACCGCAAAGTTATCGCTGGAGAGCGGGATTTACGGGTTCTTGCGTTGAACCTATAGCGAACAATGACAACAGCTATGACAATCAGCTGGTTGGGCTGAAGTTACTTGGCTACGACGGCGAAAAAATTGTCATCACAATGGAGAAGCTGAGTCAGGCACTCAGTGATATCGACGTCGCCAGTTCAGTAGTTGAGTACGAGGGAGAGCTGTGTTTATTCGTTAGCCAGCAAGATGAGTCGGCCGCTACTTGCCGCCTTAAAAATTGTGGTGTGGCTATCGCTGAACATATGACAACCTATCCTCTGTATTAACAGTGTGTTGATGTTAATACTGTGATGACCTGCGGAAGAACGTTTTATTCGGTGAGTCTTATCTTTCCGTTGTTTTGCGTCTCTTGATAACATTCCAGCAAATTATCTTCAATTCTGATCCGGTTATTCTGATGTTTCTACGCCCTCAGCAAGCATTTTTATATCAAGCCGATGAGCCTATACTCTAACTTTAAGGCATAAAAAAACGCTGCAATGCAGCGTTTTTTTATGCCTGGCTGTTATCTGATTGACGAGCAAGGGGGTCATCGTCACAACAGATACAGCCGTATGTCTCATCAACCGTGACTCAGTACACGGCGCGCTTCGTTGTAGCGTTTATTCCAGTAAGGATCATCCATATTAGAAATCATGACGCCATTACTGCTAGAGGCATGGACAAACTGGTTATTACCGATATAAATACCGATATGACGCCCCGTTGAACCAGACCGGAATAACACTAAATCACCCGTCGCCAATTTATTTCGGGAAACCGACTTTCCTGAACCTCGCTGCTCTGAAGTTGAGCGCGGTAGAGTCAAACCAAATTGTTCTTGAAAAGTACGCTGCACAAAGGCGGAGCAGTCAATGCCATTACGGCTACTGCCACCAAGACGGTAACGCACGCCTTTCCAGCTAGCATATTGATCCATTAAACGTGATTTTACATCAACATTGCGGACCATCTCTTCAAATTCATCCTGAGAAGCTTGCAGTAAAAAACTGTTTTTACTGTCAACTGCATGCGTCTCAGAATGCATATTGTTTGCTGTGTTTGTTGCACTACATGCGGAAAGTAAAGCTGCGACTGCGACTGCAGGAATAGCCCGCAGGATATATCTCAAAATAGGTTGAGACTTGACCATGTTATGTGTTTTCCCTTGCTACCCTTAACGAAAAATCGTTAGTAAAATGACGACCTTATGAGATTAGATATCGACTGGCGATGAGACAAATTTTTTTTATAAAACCGTGAACTCACGCATGTTTTTTTAATATCAGATATAAAAAAGCATAATTCGAATTTTCTTGAGGGTACCTTATCAATTAATGCGATGCGAGGTTTTTATGCCTAAAAACGTAAGAAATATTGATGATAGTCAAGAAAGGCATAAACAGGATGATTTATCCGCAATTGAAGCGCATTTTTTAATCTGCCATTGTTAGGATTTGTAAATAAATACAATGACTAACGGCAGAGGTCATTTTCTGGGGGACTGAAAAAAACGCTGTTTCCTCCAGCTCGCTTCATAATGATCGACTGGAGGAATGAATGGCTAAGGCAAACGTAGTTTTAATAATGCCGACTGTAAAGCATTCCAGTCACTGAGTTCATCATTGATCAGTTCTATTCGGCTATCAGGAGGCGGAGCAGATTGCGTTTCAATATGGAAGTCACTCCCCTGGCGATTGATTCGGACTAGTCCTTCAGGAATGCGTAACACGCCTTTGACACGCCCTACAGGGGCAAGCCTTGCCCATTCCAGCAGACCGATGGTATCAAACTGAGTATCTGCATCAAAAATCCAGCCACAGGCGAAATATCCCTGCCCACTGTTAAGGTTTCGTCTCCAGCGCTGATGTTCAGGCAGACTGAGCGCGGCAAGTCCTTGTTGAGGTTTTACTGAGTGGGTGTGTTCATGGCTGGCCTGTAATACGCGTTGGTTCAAACGCGCTTCATCCAGCAAAGTGAGAGAGATTGCGCCACGCTCTGTATAGATAACCTGGCGGCCGTCGCTTTCTTGTTGCTGCCAGGAATGTAAAGCCTGAAGACTTGCTGCATCAGCATTATCTTGTTTGTTGGCAATAATCATATCTGCGGCGGCTAACTGATCGCGGAAATTTTGATTATTGAACACTTTGGATACTAATAACTGACGGGGATCGAGCAGACAGAGGGTCGCCTTTAAATCAATCCACGGCTGATAAACTTCAGCGGTTAGCAGATCCAGGATCTGTTTCGGATGACCGAGCCCGGTAGGTTCAATAAGTAGCCTGTCAGGTTTACCCTGACGTAGCAATGTATTCAGCCCGACTTGCATTGGCAGACCATTGACACAACATATGCAGCCACCGGGGATCTCTTTAATCAATGCGCGACTGTCAGCCAGTAACGCACCATCAATACCTACCTCACCAAATTCATTGACCAGCACAGCCCAGACTTCATCTTTTGGCTTGTTCGCCAGTAAATGAAGAATAGTGGTCGTTTTTCCGCTTCCGAGAAAGCCAGTAATCAGGTTTGTTTTTGTCACGGGGGCTCCGAACTATTCTGATGGCGAGAAAATACCGTCTGCTGACGTCTATCTTGAACAACAGAGAGCAAAAAGAGAAAAGGTAAAACAGCGGGAATGGTCATCAATGGCAGAACGAAAATTATTGCCCCGTCAGAAGAATGCTGGCGGGGGCAACCTGGGATACTGTTAGTCAGCACGTCCCATAGAGCGTTTTTCAGCGATATGGATACGAATACGCTCTCCAGCCACCATATATTCCGGAACCTGAATCACCAGGCCAGTAGACAGTGTTGCTGGTTTGGTACGGGAACTGGCAGAGGCACCTTTAATACCCGGTGCTGTTTCAATGATCTCTAAATCGACGGTTTGTGGCAGCTCCAGCGCTAACAGCTGGCCATCCCAGGTCAGCACTTGCATATCAGGCATACCGCCTTCAGGAATAAACTGCAATTCGTCTTCTATCTGGTCTTTGGTGAAGATATACGGGGTGTAATCTTCTTTATCCATAAACACATATTCGTTGCCATCAATATAAGAAAAATCAACGAAGCGACGGGTCAGTGTGATGATATCAACAATATCATCACCTTTAAAACGCTCTTCAACCTTGTGCCCATTACGGACATCAGAGAAACGTATTTTATAGAGCGTTGCTGCACCACGGGCACTGGGTGACTGAATATCAATATCTTTAACTATTAAAAGTTTACCGTCGTGATTGAGTACCATGCCGCGTTTGATTTCGTTCGCTCTGGCCATCGATATATCCTGTAAAAAAGGGAAGGACTAAAATATTGCGTAAAATTACTCGTGTGTCGCGATTCAGGCAAGCGGATTTCATCGTAGACTGCGTGAATAAAGCGAAAAGGACATATCTTTATGCCCCGCAGATTGCTAGAGTTCGGCCATTATCCTTCGCTGGTGGAGATGTGACGATGGACTGTCGTCCAGACTGTGGCGCTTGCTGTGTGGCACCTTCAATTTCAACTCCAATCCCTGGTATGCCTGAAGGTAAACCGGCGAATACCCGGTGTATTCAGTTGTCTGAACAAAATCTCTGTCTGATTTTTGGCTCCCCCCTGCGCCCGGAAGTCTGTGGTGGGTTAAAGGCGGCTTACGATATGTGTGGTGATACTCGTCATCAGGCTATGGCTTATCTTATCCACCTTGAAGCTGTCACGGCACCTTAAACATCTTTGATGCATAACAGGCAATAAATAGCGGTCGCGACCATGGCTAATGCCAGATAAAAAACGCTGTGGTAGCTCCAGATTTCTGCGACTGTTCCTGCCAGTGAACCGGCCATTATCCAGCCCACACGTACAGTGTTGGTATAAAGGGTGGTTGCGGAACCTGCCTGTCCTGGCATCAAATCCTGAAAATAAATCATGCCAATACCGGCCAGAATGCCAATAAATATCGCATTGAATAATTGCAGAATGAGTAACAGCATTTCACTCTGTACGGTCAGCATTCCGATGAAAAACAGCCCGCCCGCCAGAATAGCCATTTGCATCAGCCGCTTTTTACCAAACCGTTTGGCGTAGTAACCCGCAATCAGCATCACAGGAATTTCCAGCCCAGCCGCAGTACCCATCATTATCCCGGCCAGTCTGTCCGGAAGATTGAGTTGATTAATAATATACAGCGGCATATTAATCAGGTACAGACTGTGGCATCCCCACATCATTGAGCAGGCAATAAACAGTAACAGCGTATCACGGCGATGGCGGCGGGGAGCTTCCAGAGGCGCTTCGCTACCAGCACTGACGGCGACTTTGGGCATGGAAGGTAGCTTCCAGCGTACGATAAGCGCGCAAATGATAAAGGTGACGGCAGCTCCCAGATACATGACATCAAAGCCAAAATTAAGTGCCAGCGCAAAGGCCAGCGGCGGACCGATAACCCAGGCAAGAGAAATTTGAGCACGTAAAACAGAGCTAAACATGACCGCTTCACGCCCGGTTTTATCGGCATGTTCGCGGGCAAGGGCAAAAACTTGCGGTGTGGCGGTGGAGCCAAAACTGCTCAGAAAGACCCCAACAAACAACAGAATAAAATAGTTACGGTTCCAGGCAAACAGTAAACAGGCCAGAACTCCGAGAATACAACAGAAAAGAATCAGAGATTTGCGATCACCCCTGGTGTCAGAGTGTCGGGCAAGATACTGACTGACCAAAATACCGATCACTGCACTGCCTGTGAAGAAAAATCCCACCATAACGGGGCGGACTTGTACTTCATCGGTTAAAAACAGACTGAGTGTCGGCGTTTGCAGGGCACTGGCGATACCCGCCAAAAATGCAATCGCCAGAAAAGCCAGAGAGGTTGAGTCTGTCGTTTTACGCAGAAAGGTCAGGGGCGTTTGCATACAATCCGCTTATCGTTAAAAAGGGCCTGCGAAGTGTACTGATCTGAGGGCAAAATAAACAGTATTCACCGACAAAAACTAATGAAAGAGCAAAAACAGTTAACTACATGAAAATACACAAACTAAATGACTATATTGTCACTAAAAACTCGCCATAAATACGGGGTGTCCATCAATTTAAACAGAAAAGGTCAGTTTAAGTCTTTAGACTATAATCCCAGCATCTGATATACCCGAAAGATAACTTAACTATCAGACAGGTAAGGAGTCAGTATGGACTTGTCGCCGCACCAACAGAATGCTATGCCCTCGGGGACAGCAGAACGTTTGTGTTATTCCCTTTCCGCACTCACAGACTCATCAACAGCACAAAACCACAGATTGTCACTCCCTGTTTATCAACAAATTCTTTCTTATTGTGGAGTGCGGCCGAATTTAACGGGATGGCGCAGTTTTCTCAGGGTATTTCTCGCATTGCTGGGGCTGCTAGCCTTAGTGGCTGGGGCCGTGTTTTTCATCGCCTGGAACTGGGCAGCGATGCCGAAGATGACTAAGTTTTTATTAGCCCAGTTGTTCATTATTGCACTCGCGGTCGTGGTCTGGTGGCGCTGGTATGATGGCGTGGCGCGTATAGCATTATTAGCGGCTGGACTCAGTTTTGGCGGATTATTTGCCCTGTATGGTCAGGTCTACCAGACAGGAGCCAATAGCTGGGAATTATTTTATGCCTGGGCTTGCGTACTGCTTCCATTAGCCTTACTGGGACGACAAAATGCTTTGTGGTTTTGTGCCTGGGTTATCTCTAATCTGGCCTTCCAGCTTTACTATTTCAGCCAGACCGAACTCTTTTGGGATGATATGACATCCTCTTTTTTAGCCAGGTTGCCTGACTCTATCCTCTATAGCTATCTGATTGTCCAAATTGTCCTTCTACTGATACGCGAAGCCTTCGCTGAATTCGCCGTCAGGCACTCACCTTCAAGTTGGCTAGTTAGCCGCTGGTGTTCACGTGTCATGGCTGCTTATCTGTTACTGACACTGACAGCGTTAATTACCGAATCTCTCTGGGCTGAAAACGTTTCTAGTCTCGCTCCGTTTATCTTCCTGGGTGTCATTCTGGGCGCTGGCTATTGCTACTATCGCTACCACCGACCCGATTTGTGTATGTTAATGTTCGGCGTTATCAGTCTGATAGCAGTCGGTGATGTATTGATAATACGATTCGTGACTTTCTGGGATATCGGCACGCTGTTTATTATCGGTATGCTGATGGTGCTGTTATTGGTTGCTGGTTGTGCGTTATTGCTGCACTGGCGGCGTAAAATGTCAGCCCCGAAGACGGCGGAACTGACTCTTAGTGATGAGACTCTCCTGTTGCAAGAACTCCATCAGCATCAGTTATTAAATGATGCTCAAGTGGCAGAAATTTCAACCTTTGATCGCTCATCCCATTTACCCTGGTATTTACGCAGCGCTTTAGCGGTAGGTTGCTGGGTTGCTGGGCTGATTTCTCTGTGCCTGTTAGTGCTGTTGCTATCCGTGACTCACTTGCTTGATGAATCTGCGGGCATTAGCCTGGTATTGGTTTCATTAATCATTGCCATGCTGGCCAGTATGATGTTACGGACAGAAAGCATAGGTAAACGCCATATTGGACTGGCATGGGCTATTGCTGCCACCAGTGGCTTATGTATCGGTGTTTATTTACTGGTTGCACCATTATGGATAGACCATGACTTCATCAATACTCTGTGGTGCCTGCCTGTCATTGCGTTGATGGCAGTGGCTATGCCTGACCCTTTGTATCGGGTTATGGCGGTTGCCGCCCTGGTGTTTCTTTTCATCCCTGCACCGGCAGTTCTTATCGGTGACCGGCTACCCTATCAATTTACATTCGTACTGATGGTATTGTTGGTCGCCGGTATAGTCGCTTTATGGCTATGGGTTCTTACTCATCAGGAACACTTCTGGACTATGGCCCATCCACAACTGAAGGTAGCGCTCCTCTATGGCATACCCATCGGGCTGGCTATACAGTCTTTTGCCAGTATGCCGTTTGATATCTTGGGTGAAGTATTCTGGGGCTATTCTTTCAATAACGTTTTACTCCAGTGGATTGGAGCAGGGATCGCGGTTGGTGTTATCGCTAGCGCATTAGTTCATGCTCTCGTTTTTAAGGCACCGACACGTCTTGTTTATCTGCCTGCTGCTCTTGTCTGTGGCGGTATTGCTATTTTTGCTCCGGGTATTGGCCTGGGGTTGATGTTTTTATTAGCTGCTCGCTATCAGGGTAGCAAAGGATTATTGGTCACTACAGGCTGTTTTCTGATGTGGTATCTCATTAGCTGGTATTATTTTCTTGATGTCACTTTGTTATATAAGTCGCTGTTATTATTAGCAAGTGGGCTGCTATTGTTGTGTCTGGCTTGGGCAGCTAACCAGTTACTCCCTGCTGCAACCGGAGGGGCTCATGCACACTAACCTCATACTGAAATGGCTTACTGCTGGCACTATCCTTGCGGCGCTCATCCTCGTTAATCTCTCTATTTTTCAAAAAGAGCAGGTGCTGGAAAAAGGGACGGTTGTGATTATGGAGCTGGTTCCGGTTGACCCACGATCGCTCATGCAAGGTGATTATATGGCGCTGGATTATGCACTTGCTCTCAGGTTATATCAGCAGTACTGGCTCGAAGGCCAGACTCGCCCCAGCAGCAGTGGAACCCTTGTTGTTGAACTTGATGAACAACATCGCGCCATACAGGCTCGTCTTTCTCAGGGGGAAATGCTGAAGCCGCAAGAAGTGTTGATGAAATATCATCTTGCTAACCGTGCATTGCACATCGGTACGCCAAGTTATTTTTTCCAGGAGGGGCATGCAGAGCGCTTTGAGGACGCTCGTTACGGGGAGTTTCGTGTAAGCAGTGATGGCACCGCACTTTTAACCTATTTACTTGATGCTGAAGGGAAACGTATACAGCCCTGAATAACACTTCATCGAGTTATACCCATCATATTTCAAGTTGCCTTGGTGTTGCTGTCGCTGACAAGTCACTCGAATTATTTTGGGTATATATTGCCCCGGCGTCGAGTTCTGCTAATACTCGGCTTTTTCTTGTGTCCGGTGTTCAGCTAATTTACGGGTAGTCGTCGGGTTTTGCCTTAAAAGCTTCAGCTGGCAGGTCGTTATTAGCTGAAAATGTGCTGAAGCTCAAAATTTTGAACATGGAAAGGCGAGATTTATTGCGATCCTGGCAAATCAGGTCAAGAATAATTGAAACGTTTCAGCGTTGTTTCGGACATCTCCAGCAAGTCCGATATCGATTTTTTTGCGAATGGACTGAATCGATTCAAGTCATAGGAGAGGAGCAATATGTTCCAGCTATCTGCCCAGAATATTCACCCCGGTTGTGCCGCCGGTAATAAAGAAGAGGCCATCCGTCTGATTGCTGCTGCACTTGAGCAGGCGGGATATACAGGCGAGGGTTATGTCAACGGCATGCTGGCTCGTGAGCAGCAAACCTCAACCTATCTGGGTAACGGGATTGCTATTCCTCATGGCACTACTGATACCCGCGATCTGGTGCTAAAAACCGGTGTGCAAGTCTTTCAGTTTCCACAGGGAGTGACCTGGGGTGACGGTCAGCAGGCTTATGTGGCTATTGGTATCGCGGCCAGTTCAGATGAACACCTTGGTCTGCTGCGTCAGCTAACGCATGTGCTGAGTGATGAGAGTATTGCTGAACAGCTGAAATCAGCGACTCAGGCTGAAGAATTACGCGCCTTGCTGATGGGGGAAACGCAAACTGCAGATCTGCTGCTGGATAACAGCATGTTGGCGCTGAATGTTGATACCCAAGATTTAGTCACACTACAGGCATTAAATGCCGGGCGTCTTAAACAAGCTCAGGCAGTTGACGCGAATTTTGTTAGCCATGTCGTTTCGACAGCCCCTGTTTACCTTGGTGCGGGTGTCTGGCTAAACGACAGTGCTGAAGGCAATCTGGCCAGTGCGATTGCCGTTAGCCGTCCGGCTGCGCGTTTCGACGCTGTGGATCAGCCCGTTTCACTGCTGGTGACCGTAGCGCAGGTTGATGATAAGCCACTTCCGGTGCTTAAGCGTCTGGATGCGTTGCTGACAACGAAAGCCGCAGAGAAATTATTCACCGCTGATGCTTCCTTATTACTGATGTTACTGACCTCTGATGATGTCGAGACAGATTCGGCATTAAGCGCTGAGTTTGTGATTAAAAATGAACATGGTCTTCATGCTCGTCCGGGGACTGTACTGGTCAATACCATCAAGCAGTTCAACTGTGAAATGACGGTGATAAATCTTGATGGAACAGGAAAACCTGCCAATGGTCGCAGCTTGATGAAAGTGGTCGCATTGGGCGTTAAAAAAGGTCACCGCCTGCGCTTTAATGCCCAGGGGGAAGAAGCTGAACAAGCGCTGAAGGCTATTGGCGAAGCAATAGCTGCGGGTCTTGGAGAGGATGTATAATGAGTAGACGTGTTGCAACGATAACGCTAAATCCTGCTTATGATTTGGTCGGTTATTGCGCGGAAGTTGAGCGTGGCGAAGTGAATCTGGTGCGTACTACCGGTCTTCATGCGGCGGGTAAAGGTATCAACGTCGCGAAAGTGCTTAAAGATTTGGGTATTGATGTCACAGTCGGTGGTTTCCTGGGTAAAGAGAATCAGGAAGGTTTCCAGCACCTGTTCAGCGAATTGGGGATTGCTAACCGTTTCCAGGTCGTTCAGGGACGTACCCGTATTAACGTCAAAATGACGGAAAAAGACGGCGAAGTCACCGATCTTAACTTCTCCGGTTTTGAAGTGACGGGTGCCGACTGGGATCGCTTTGTCGCTGACTCTCTGACCTGGCTTGGTCAGTTCGATATGGTTTGCGTGAGTGGCAGCCTGCCTGCGGGTGTTTCACCAGAGGCCTTCACTGAGTGGATGTTACGTCTGCGTAGCCAGTGTCCATGCATTATTTTTGATAGTAGTCGTGAAGCGCTGGTGGCGGGTCTGAAAGCGGCTCCTTGGCTGGTGAAACCTAATCGTCGCGAGCTTGAAGTCTGGGCGGGGCGTAAATTACCTGAACTTAAAGATGTGATTGAAGCCGCTCATGCCCTGCGCGAACAAGGCATAGCCCATGTGGTGATTTCACTCGGAGCGGAAGGGGCCTTGTGGGTCAACGCCTCCGGTGAATGGCTCGCTAAACCTCCATCTTGTGAAGTCGTCAGCACTGTGGGTGCCGGTGATTCCATGGTTGGCGGGCTGATCTACGGTTTGTTGATGCGTGAATCAAGTGAACATACGCTGCGTCTTGCTACTGCTGTAGCGGCCCTGGCAGTGAGTCAAAGTAACGTTGGTATTACTGACAGAACCCAACTGGCTGCCATGATGGCCCGTGTTGAACTAAAACCCTTTCACTGACAGCAGGAGGATCAGGCCATGAAAATGCTGTTAATTATGGCTCCTGAGATGGGGCAGGCGAGTACGTATATTGCCAAGTTGCGTCTGAGTGCTGCTGCTCAGAAAGCACAGTTCACCTTGACCGATTCCCCCTCAGAGGCTGAGTGGGTTTTAGTTCTGGGAAACGCTTTCCCGGCAGATGAAGCATTAATTAATAAAAAAGTGTTGCTGGCTGATATTCAGCAGGCGGTTACCGATCCGGAAGCATTGCTGAATAACCTGGTTGCTGAGGCTAAACTTTCCGTTGCTCCTTTGGCTGCCGTGAAGCAAGGCAGCGGCCCAAAACGTATTGTTGCCGTCACAGCTTGCCCGACCGGTGTGGCTCATACCTTTATGGCTGCTGAAGCGATTACAACCGAAGCGAAAAAGCGCGGCTGGTGGGTAAAAGTTGAAACCCGCGGATCGGTCGGTGCCGGAAATGCTATCACTCCAGAAGAAGTTGCTGCTGCTGATTTAGTGATTGTTGCTGCCGATATTGAAGTGGACCTCGAAAAATTTGCGGGTAAACCGATGTATCGAACCTCGACAGGTCTGGCGCTGAAAAAAACCGCCCAGGAGCTGGATAAAGCCGTGGTTGAAGCAGAACCTTATACTGTTAAAGGTCAGTCAGGTAGCGCATCAATCTCGAGCAGCGGTAAGCCCCAGTCTGGCGCTTACCGTCACCTGTTGACCGGTGTCTCGTATATGCTGCCGATGGTCGTCGCGGGTGGCTTGTGTATTGCACTCTCATTTGCTTTTGGTATCGAAGCTTTTAAAGAACAAGGCACGCTGGCAGCAGCATTGATGCAAATTGGTGGCGGCTCTGCTTTTGAGCTGATGGTTCCGGTACTGGCTGGTTTTATTGCCTTCTCGATTGCTGACCGCCCCGGTCTGACCCCTGGTTTAGTAGGCGGTATGCTGGCGGTAAGTACGGGCTCTGGCTTTATCGGTGGCATCATTGCTGGTTTCCTTGCCGGTTATGTGGCAAAACTCATCAGTTCAAAACTGAAGTTACCTTCCAGTATGGAAGCCCTGAAACCTATCTTGATTATTCCGCTGCTATCCTCACTGGTTGTGGGTCTGGCAATGATTTATCTGATAGGAACGCCGGTTTCTAAGATCCTCGAAGGGCTGACGCACTGGCTACAAACCATGGGTACTGCGAACGCGGTGCTGTTGGGTGCAATTCTCGGTGGCATGATGTGTTCTGATATGGGGGGCCCTGTGAATAAGGCGGCTTATGCTTTTGGTGTCGGTCTGCTGAGTACACAAACCTATGCCCCGATGGCCGCGATTATGGCTGCGGGTATGGTTCCACCACTGGCGCTGGGTTTAGCCACATTAATTGCGCGTAAGAAATTTGACAAGGCAGAACAGGAAGGAGGCAAAGCGTCGCTGGTGTTGGGCATGTGCTTTATTACTGAAGGTGCAATTCCCTTTGCTGCCCGTGACCCAATGCGCGTCTTACCTTGCTGTATTGTCGGTGGAGCGATAACAGGTGCCCTGTCGATGGCAGTAGGTGCGAAGCTGATGGCACCACACGGAGGGTTGTTCGTACTGTTAATTCCAGGCGCGATCACGCCAGTATTAGGTTACTTACTGGCGATTATTGCGGGGACTGTGGTCGCTGGCGTGGCTTATGCCTTCTTTAAGCGTCCTGATTCTGAGTTAGCGTCCAAAACAGCCTGATTTCGTTTTGCTGCAAAACGGCAGAAAGAGTAAGGGGTAGAGACGCATTCCTTCATCGTCTTCTACCCACACCTAGCCCCCATTAAAGACTGATGGGGGTTAATTTTTGGTTTAACGCGACGAGTCGTTTACAGAAACACCACCCAAATCCCTGCCATTAGCAGTGTCAGCAGTGTCACTGGTACGCCTGACTTAGCAAATGCACCGAAAGTAATTTTGATACCACAGCTCGCAGCTTGTTCTACGACAATAATCCCCGCGAGGCTTCCGAAAATAATGAGATTACTCGAAAAACCTGTCCCCAAAGCAATCGCAGCTCCAAGTGACTCGGCATTATTCTCTGGATGCAAATAAGGGGAGAGCAGCATTACTGCCGGGTTATTGCCAACAACATCACTGAGTAATGAACCGGCAAAAAAGAGTGATAGCGGATCGTTGACATTGATACCCACCTCACGTAACCAATCGAATAAAGACTGTGGAAGACCGGTGTTAGAGAGCGCCTGATTACATATAAAGAGACCGATAATTAAAAGTAGAAGGTTTCCGTCAACTTGTTTGAGTACATCTTTCGAGGACAGGCTTCGATTGACCAGTAATATTCCCGCACCTGCAAGAGCGACCAGTTCTTGCGGCCATATATCAACAACCAGGGCAATAATCACCGCACTGGCGATAATGATTGCTTTTGTTGTTTCGACTTTATCCAGTTCAATATTGGGTGTTGTTGCTGTTTGAGTGGCGGGGCGTTCCAGCGTCCATTTCCCACGGTATTGCCATGCAATAATGCACCAAATGATGGGTAACGATAAAAGTGCTGGGATCCCAGATGCCATCATAAATTCGTTAAAGGAGAGATCAAGCGATTGTGCTGCAATCATATTTTGCGGGCTACCAATAAGTGTTCCCGCTGCGCCAGAGTTTGCAGCAAAACAAAATGCCAGAAGGAAAGGGACTGGATTGAGTCCTCTTGCGAGCGCCACACTTATCAGCAGTGGGGTCATCGACAAGACAACCACATCATTCGTCAATAATGAGGATAATCCTGCACTAACGGCAATAAATACAGCTAATAACGCCGTCGGGCTGATAGGGAGTCCGGCAACCTTGTTCGCAGCCCAGGCATAAAACCCGGATACCGTGAACGCACCTGACACTATCATCAATCCAAACAGTAACCCAAGCGTACGGTAGTCGATAGCATTCCATGCAGCTTGTGGAGTGATACTTCCCACTACTATCATAGCTAAAGCGCCAACAATAGCTGCACCCGTTCTATCTACGTTAAATGCCGGTAGTTTACCGACCCCCATCACTAAATAAACGATAAAGAAAATAATCAGGGTTGTGTACATAACGACGCCTAATGTAGTAAAGCCCGTTAAAGGCCAATATAAGGTGAATGGCTAAATATCAATCTAATGAGAGTTCATACTGATTATAATAGCCCTGAAAGTTCTTCAACTTTTAAGGCGGCATTCTATCAGCCTGCCTGGAGTTTATCTTTCTTGCCTGATGGTATTTTTTCCATTTATTTTAGAAAAACCATTTATTATTGGTAGGAGTAACATACCAAGGATGATGTTTCGTTGAACACGTCTCCAGCATGACCTCATTATGCCTTTATATCACTACCGATATCATTTGGGTCTATATCCAAAAGGCTAATATTTCACCTGGACTTAACAGTCAACTTACCCATATTCTTTCTCTGATAATCATAGGGGGTTAATCAACTGGCACAGATCCGAATCTTGCATGAGCCGCTAATTAAACCTTGTAGTATGTCGTATCTGTAAGTACGGGGGAGAGGATATTGAATTATTTCCGGAAGCGCGAAGTCAGCTTAGCATTCATAGTAATGGCAGTGAGAAAATGTAGCCTGTATTTTGGCGAATACACATCTAAAGGTTCTCACTGCCATTTTCTATTGGTTCACTAAAATACGATGGATCCGATTTTTTAAGGTGTAGCTGTGGCAGTTTGTTGTGCCTTCAACCAGGCAATCTCTTGTGCCCAGATATCCGGGTCAACGGTTTCCAGAATCAATGGAATACCATCAAAACGTGCATCGCGCATAATCCACTGGAATGGTGTCAGGCCAATATTACCCGCCCCCAGGCTATGATGGCGGTCAACTCGACTGGCAAATTCACTCTTGGCATCATTCAGATGCATTCCACGTAAATACTTAAAACCAACGATACGTTCAAAGTCACCAAAGGTCTGCTCGCAGTCTTCCACAGTACGTAAGTCATAACCGGCGGCAAAAGCATGACAGGTATCGATACAGACCCCCACTCGGGTTTTGTCTTCGACACCCTCGATAATCGCGGCCAGATGTTCAAAACGAAAACCGAGATTACTGCCTTGCCCGGCGGTATTCTCAATCACCGCGGTAACACCTTCGGTTTTCTCAAGGGCTATATTGATAGACTCAGCAATGCGTTGTAAACACTCGTCAACCGGGATCTTTTTAAGATGACTGCCTGGGTGAAAATTCAGTAAGGTCAGTCCTAATTGCTGGCAGCGTGACATTTCATCAATAAAAGCGACCCGTGATTTCTCCAGCGCCTCTTGCTCAGGATGCCCCAGATTTATCAGATAGCTATCATGGGGCAGAATCTGTCCGGGCAAATACTGGTAGCGTTCGCAGGCTTGTTTAAATTCAGTGATCACTTGTTCGGTCAACGGGGCGGCATTCCATTGACGCTGATTTTTGGTGAACAGGGCAAACGCAGTGGCATCCAGCTCGTGGGCGCGGATGGCGGCATTAGACAGGCCACCAGCAGCACTAACATGCGCTCCAATAAACTTCATCTTCGTTCTCCTGGGTAATCTACTGGTAAAAAGTAGCCATCATAACGATTCAGGCAGGATTTTCAGCAATCAATTATCCCAGTAGCGAGTGAATGACCAGATTGATGGCTGCACCACCGACTAACAGCCAGATAAATAGCATCAAGGCCAGCAGTAAAGGACGGGCGCCCGCTTTTTTTAACGCACTGATATGTGTGGTGAGTCCCAGTGCTGCCATGGCCATGGCTAATAACAGAGTATCGATAAAAATTAATGCATTAACGACGGTTACGGGTAATAAATTAAATGAGTTAAATAGTGCGACAACAATAAATAACAGGGCAAACCAAGGCAGAGTAATTTTATCCGGCTGTTTATTGCAGTCAGTGGATAACGCTTTGACCCGCATACTGAGAAAAATCAGAAATGGAGCCAGCATCATCACCCGTAGCATTTTAGTTATCACAGCCGCATTTTCTGTTTCTGGGCTAATGGCATGCCCTGCTGCAACGACTTGGGCGACTTCATGCATGGTTGACCCGGCATAAATCCCGAAGGTTTCTGGCGTAAACCAGTGAGTGACCAACGGATACAATAACGGATAAATCAAAATCGCCAGGGTGCCGAAAATAACCACTGTTGCGACGGCAACGGTGACTTTACTGGCCTCAGCTTTGACCACAGGTTCGGTAGCAAGGATAGCTGCAGCGCCACAGATACTGCTACCGGCACCAATCAGCCAGCGTGTTTGTCGGTCCAGCCCAAAGAAATGCTTACCGGCCCAGCAGGCGAGGGCAAAGGTACTGCATAAGATCAGGGCATCAATCAACAGACCGCTGAAACCCACTTCAGCAATTTGTGAAAATGTCAGACGAAAGCCGTAGAGGATTATCCCGAGACGAAGCAATGTTTGCTTAGCAAACAGTACCCCGCTGCCACAATGGGGCTCGATTTTAGGGTACAGGGTATTACCGATTATCATGCCAGCCAGAATCGCTAACGTCAGCGCCCCGAGACCCCACTTCGCTATCGCCGGCTCATTCCCAAGCCACAGAGCGACAGCGGTTATTCCGCCAGTCAGAATCAGGCCAGGAAGTAAACGAGATGATGGAATGCGATGAATATGTGTAGGTAATATGGGCATAACCTTCTCCTCTTTGATGAGAAAAGATTACTCTTAGGTCGCATAAAGGTAAAATTGATTATATATTTATAACTTATCTATATAAGTGGTAAACGAATTCTTTATCTGACTGTGAGAAAACTATGCATATCACCCTGCGTCAACTGGAAGTCTTTGCTGAAGTGTTGAAAAGCGGCTCTACAACACAGGCCTCACAGCGACTCGCCTTGTCGCAATCGGCGGTGAGTGCAGCTTTGGCCGATCTTGAAGGGCAACTGGGGGTTCAGTTGTTTGATCGGATAGGAAAAAAATTACTGGTTAACGAACACGGGCGACTACTTTATCCGCGGGCGCTGGCTTTACTGGAACAAACCCGGGATATCGAGCAACTGTTTACCGAAGATAAGGGGGCGATTCGAGTCTATGCCAGCAGTACTATCGGTAACTATATACTGCCAGAAATCATTGCCCGTTATCGCCAGGACTTTCCAGACTTACCCTTCGAGTTGAGTGTCGGCAACAGCCAGGACGTTATCAATGCAGTGTCAGATTTTGGGGTTGATATCGGGCTAATTGAAGGGCCATGCCGTGCCCCTGATATCGTCAGTGAGGTATGGCAAGAAGATGAACTGGTTGTATTCTCTTCCCCGAAAAATCCATTTTTACAGCAGGCTGTCACCCTGGATAGTCTGGCGAGACAACCCTGGATATTACGTGAACCAGGATCGGGTACGCGGGAAATTGTTGATTACCTGTTGCTTTCAAACTTACCACAGTGTCATCTGGGTATGGAACTGGGCAACTCAGAAGCGATTAAGCATGCGGTACGCCATGGTATGGGTATCAGCTGCCTGTCCCGCAGGGTGATAGAAGAACAGCTGGAAAGCGGCTCATTAGTTGAAGTTCCGGTTCCTTTGCCGCCACTGATCCGGACGCTACATTGTATTCATCATCGTCAGAAGCATATGTCTAAATCATTAGCACGATTTCTGCAGTACTGTAAAAGCTGATATTAAATGCAGCAGACTGGAAATTAAGCGACACAAGGGAAAAATCAGCGTTAGCAGGTTTAAACGTTTTTATGATATCCAGAAAACAAGTTTGCAGCTTATAATTTCCTGCTCATCATGAAGCTCTCTTATAACACGGCATTTATCCTAACCAGTGCAGCTCTTTTTGTTACAATCAGCCATTATTATTTGTATGGACAACAATTTTCTATGGTTTCTGAGAGTAAAACCACACAAGCACCTGGCTTACGTCGCGAATTAAAAGCGCGTCATTTAACGATGATTGCTATCGGTGGTTCTATTGGTACCGGGCTGTTTGTCGCTTCCGGTGCGACGATTTCCCAAGCGGGCCCAGCAGGCGCGCTTCTTTCCTATATTCTGATTGGTGCGATGGTCTATTTTCTCATGACCAGCCTTGGGGAACTGGCCGCATTTATGCCTGTTTCTGGATCTTTTTCTACTTATGGTCAGCTATACGTAGAAGAAGGTTTTGGTTTTGCGCTGGGCTGGAACTACTGGTACAACTGGGCGGTGACCATTGCCGTCGATTTAGTGGCCGCCCAACTGGTCATGAATTACTGGTTCCCTGACACTCCCGGCTGGATATGGAGCGCGTTATTCCTCGGTATCATCTTTGCCCTGAACTGGATCTCGGTTAAAGGTTTTGGTGAGTCTGAATATTGGTTCTCACTGATAAAAGTCACCACTATCATTATCTTTATTATTGTTGGCATGATGATGATACTGGGAATTTTTAAAGGCGTAGAGCCCGCAGGTTGGAGCAATTGGACCACCGGTGATGCGCCTTTTGCGGGTGGATTTGCTGCCATGATTGGTGTGGCGATGATCGTCGGCTTTTCATTCCAGGGCACTGAACTTATCGGTATCGCTGCAGGCGAGTCAGAAAATCCGCAAAAAAATATTCCTCGTGCAGTGCGTCAGGTCTTCTGGCGTATCTTACTGTTCTACGTGCTGGCGATCCTGATTATCAGTCTGATTATTCCTTATACCGACCCGAGTTTACTGCGTAACGACGTTAAAGATATCAGTGTCAGTCCTTTTACCCTGGTCTTTGAACATGCCGGATTGCTCTCTGCTGCAGCGGTGATGAATGCTGTTATTCTGACAGCAGTACTCTCAGCGGGTAACTCGGGCATGTATGCCTCAACCCGTATGCTGTATACACTGGCTTGTGATGGCAAAGCGCCGCGCATTTTTGCCAGATTATCAGCCGGTGGGGTACCGCGTAATGCACTTTATGCCACCACCATTATTGCCGCGTTGTGTTTCCTGACCTCAATGTTTGGCGATCAGACGGTTTATTTGTGGCTGCTGAATACGTCTGGTATGACGGGATTTATTGCCTGGCTGGGTATTGCTATCAGTCACTATCGTTTCCGTCGTGGTTATGTGATGCAAGGTAATGATGTTAGAGATTTACCCTATCGTTCAGGCTTTTTCCCATTAGGGCCTATCTTCGCTTTTGTTCTCTGTATGACGATCACGCTTGGACAGAACTATGAAGCCTTCCTCGCCGATACTATCGACTGGGGTGGTGTGGTAGCGACCTATATTGGTTTGCCGCTGTTCTTGTGCATCTGGTTTGGCTATAAATTTATTAAAGGTAGCCGTTTCGTACGCTACAGCGAAATGAGTTTCCCTGACCATCGTCAGCACTAATCATCCTTCAGGCGCGTTTTCCGCGCCTTTTATTTATTCCTCTGTCCGACCTTGATTGATTCGGCAAGTGTCGGGGATATTCGTCTACCTTACGCCTTAATGGCTCTGCTGATAGGTATGGTGTTAGGTCTGGCTGGGACGGAGATGCAAAGTCGGTAAGGGGAGCAAAATGCTCCCCTTCATTGTTTTAGTCTTTTAGTAAATATTTTGCATGGAAGTGCAGGTGGTCTTCGATAAAGGTCGCAATAAAGTAATAGCTATGGTCGTAATCCAACTGAGTCCGCAAGGTGAGAGGCCAGGCTTTCTGTTGGGCAATATCGGCAAATTTTTCCGGTTGTAATTGTGTGGATAAAAAGGGATCACGACTCCCTTGGTCAATCAGAATCGGTAGCTCTGCTTCGCCAGAGGCCTGCTGAAGTAGCCAACAACTGTCCCATTCCTGCCAACTGCTGGTGTCACTCCCCAGATAAGCTGTAAAGGCTTTTTGTCCCCATGGAACTTCTGTTGGATTAACAATAGGTGCAAAAGCGGAAACTGAACGGAAACGGCCGGGATTTTTCAGAGCCAGAAGCAGGGCTCCATGTCCGCCCATTGAGTGACCTGAAATTGAAGCGCGATCGCTAACAATAAAGTGCTCGGCGATTAATTCTGGTAGTTCATCTTGCAGATAGTCATACATCCGAAAATGGCTTGCCCAAGGCTCGGCAGTCGCATTGAGATAAAATCCGGCACCTTGTCCTAAGTCATAACTCTCGTTATTGGCAACCTGTTCACCGCGAGGACTGGTATCCGGCATCACCAGCATAATACCCAGCTCTGCTGCCAAGCGCTGAGCACCGGCTTTAGTGGTAAAGTTTTCATCGTTACAGGTCAGCCCCGACAGCCAGTACAACACCGGAGGTGGAGCCGTCTTCTTCAAAGGCGGAACAAAAACACTCAACGTCATCGGGCAATTCAAAACCCGAGAATTATGACGCCAGCGTTGCTGCCATCCCCCAAAGCACAGATGTTCTTCCAGCAACTCCATTCCGCGTCTCCTTAGTAAATATTCAACAGTAATGAACAAGTTTCACTTCACCTGAGTGTAGCGATACCGCATTATGTCCGCAACATTGCCCGTCATACTTCATTCTGCCTGGGTGTTGCTGATGTTCAGCCAGACGAATCACAT
>CANRKT010000045.1 GCA_947631255.1 uncultured Enterobacteriaceae bacterium | reverse complement strand
CCGCGTCAAAATACGTTTTTTATCTTTTTCTGAATGTGGCATAAACGCCTCTTGATACTATAGGGGGGTATAGTAACGCATTTTTTAACATATTGAAAACATTATATTTTTGTTTCTTATCATATGGTTATGAAATATAGCCAACAGACATATGGAGGCATATACAGTCTTTTTAGTGTCCCAAAACTGTCCCCTGACGCATTTGTCCCCAAAAAAACGGGTAAAAAAGCAGAATACTTGCGTAAAATTAGTCAATTTTCAGGTCGATTTGAGTGACTTCACACTGATTTTTTGCGCTCCAGAAATGCCACCAATTAGACAGCCAAAATCACTACTCACTTTTATTGCTGGGAAAAATTTCGCTGAACTTCCCCCTTCGTTCAGTACCGCCGTAAAGTAGAGTTTTCGGCCCTTCTTTTCCGTCCAAAAAGGGGCATTATTATTCCGACTCGATAAAGCGTGTCGTGCTCTCTGATGAGGTATCCCTGACGAAGAAAATCAACCCTAAAGTAAGTAATAAGGGTAATATTGTCCTTATATGTTAAATATCCTTAATGAACAATACGGTATGATACCCTGAACACTAAGATATAAGAGTCATTGTGCAGGTGAGATTTTTTATTAAGTTTGAACGGTTACTGGGGTCTCAAGATAAAAATGCAACGTAATGAAGTTAAATCATCAAGAATAAAATCAATTGGTTACCAAAAAGAAACTAAAACTCTTGAAGTAGAATTCTTCGAAATTGGCATTTATCAGTATGTCGATGTGTCTCCACGTACGTACGAAACATTTTTGAGCGTAGTGTCTAAAGGCCGCTTTTTTGACGGTGTGATTAAAAATAAGTACCTGTGCCGAAAAATAGGCTGATGGGCAACAACGACAAAAATTTCTGAATCCCGCACATTAATGACACAGAACAACAATTGCGTTCTGTGCCATTACCTTACTGCTTTACTTCCTCAACTAACGCAAATGATTATAACTTTCCGTTTCAGACTGACTGAGGCCCACTTTCTGAACTTGCCCGGACTGAGATGAAAGAACGGCAGCTTCAAGAACAGCCATTACCGCAATCGCCTGGATCGGTGACACCGGGTTAGTGCCATCGCCATTGATAGCATCACGCGTTTGAATGTAGTACTGCCGCTGGTCGCCTTTAGGGGATTTAATCGAGGTGGACTGTTGCTGAGCGTCAAATAATACCAAGTCATCATTATCATCACCCCAAGTCTCAGAGCCTGGCAGAATACCCGCAAGTAACTGGCTTTCCTGCTGGTCAGCGTTTTTCTTAATAAGACTCCCTTTATCACCATGAACAGAGAAACGCATTACCCCACCCGCCACCAACATACTGGCATGCAAGATGACTTTATGGCCCGGATAATTCAGGATAACGTGCGCCCAGTCATTAATCTCAGCCCCTTTGCGTAGCACCGCAATGTTGCCATAAACGCTCTCAGGCAGCCCAAAAAGTTGCAAAGTCTGGTCAATAATATGTGGACCAATATCGAACCATAAACCACTGCCCGGTATATTATGCTCTCTCCAGCGATCTCTGACCTCTGGGCGGAAACGGTCAATATGGGACTCGAAATGTTTAATCTCACCAAGAACGCCCGACTCAATCACCTTTTTGACACCCAGATAATCTGAGTCCCAGCGTCGATTTTGAAACACAGATAACAGTAATTTTTTCTCTTCGGCCAGGACAGCTAACTCTCTCGCCTCATCAAGATTAAGAGTGAAGGGTTTATCGACAACAACATGTTTACCCGCATTAAGTGCCATTTTTGCTAATGGCGCATGAGTCTCATTGGGCGAGGCAATAACCACTAAATCAATATCGGGATCATTAATCGCTATCTCGGGAGAGGCGGCAACCCTGACATCAGGCAGATCTTTGTTAACTTTCTCTTCATTGCTGGATGAAACGACAGTGAGTTTCATTCCGGGTACTGAAAGGATTAATGGGGCGTGAAAGGTTTTACCGACAAATCCATAGCCGATTAATGCCACATTAATATCTTTAATCATACTCATCATTATCTCCAGACTATAGGGGATTAGTTATATTTACCTGTGTCGAGCCGGTGTCTTCAAACTCACTCCACGGAGAATTCAGGAACAACTGATCTATTTCTGATAAGGGTTCTTGTCCTGCAGTAAGTCCGAACCAGGCATAGTGCACAGGCACCGAGAATGGCGATGTCTGCGCAGTATTTTTCCACCCGAGAGTTGATGCCAAACTGTTTTGTGCATCAAAACCGCTTAACCGCAAAACATGACAATAAACAGCATAATGCCGCAATTAATACGTTAGTGCTATCACGCGCTAATCTGAGCATGAGAGATATTAACGTAGTATTGACATCTTCCCCCTGAAGACCAGGGTTTTACGGCGCATCGGATAAAATCAATCATGTCTATACACTGACGCTTTCGGCGGCAACATGCTGCACCTTCTTGCTGCCACACTCTGCTGTTAAGCTAAAAAATAAACCCACTATTTTTGTCTGTCTTATACTAAGGTATCTGACGACGATAAACATTACGTTCTGGGGAGAGATAATGCAGGTTAGTTTTCGAAACAATGGTGTGTTTTTTTTCATCGCCTTGCTGAATAGCCTCGTTTGTTTTAGTTTGTTTGGTGTCATCGGCGCAGTATTTGGGGTGATCACTGTCCTCTTCACCCATATCATCTATGAAGCTAAGCCAGAGGAAGGCAATGTCCTGTATATCTGGTTTTTACTGTTGCTCGTGCTGGCTGGGGCGGGACTCGGTTTTCTGCTGAAACTGTCGGTTGGGTTTTATTTATATCTATTCTGCGTTTCATGCTTCTACTATGTTGCTTATAACAAAGATGTTTATGTTGATCGTACGGTTCCTTTTTTAATCATTTTCTCCAGCCTTGGTACTACTCTACCCGCAGTAAAGATTGAATTACCCTTGGCCTATATTACCGGTATCACTATCAGTCTCTTTTGCCTGACGTTACTTAAGCATAAACACTTTGATAACAATGCATTCAGTAATGGACTCTTTGCCAGACAAACCTATACCGGTGAAAAAAATATTCTACTGCGCGCTTTCATCTATAGCGCTTTCCTGTTCGCAAGCCTTGCACTGCCAGACTATCTCGACTTGTATCGCGCCTACTGGGCCCCACTCACCTTCATTGTGTTATTAAGGCCGAAAGAACTGAATATCTTAAAGACAACCTGTTTAAGATTTACCGGTAGTTTGCTGGGTGCTTTGTTTATTATTGCGCTTTTTAATCTGCTCAGCTTCACCCATATCTATCTCTATTTCGGTATTCTCGGCATGGTGGTTTTTTTACTGCCCAGTTTTTTAAAGATGAACTATACAGCCAAAACCTTTGCCATTTCCGTATTTGTTCTGCTGTTACTGGAACTGACTGAGTTTCTCCATGACCCTACCTATTTACTGCCTTTTTCACGGGTTTATGAAACCTTCATTGGTGGTTGTATCGCTATCGTCGCCAGTATTGTGTTAGGTAAATTACGACCTGAAGAGGAGCTCCACAAGCCTGAGTAGAACTGCTCCCCGTTCTGAATGAACTGACCCCATAAATGGGGTCATTTTTTCAGGTGAAGGCTGATGAAATTTGAGTTCGATATCCCAGCGGACTCAGACCGCTAAGCCTGTTTTTCTTAGCGCGAATGACGTTTATCTTTACCCGGCATCATTCGCAGCAAAGTATTATCCTTGATGAAATAGTGATGGACTAACGCACCCGCAGCATGAATGGCGACTAAAAAATAACCCGCATTAGCCAGCAAGGCATGCCATGATTTCAGACTATATTCAACATCCTCATCTGGCTCGGTCCGAAATGGCATTGGAATACCAAAGACTTGCCATTCACTGCCCCGGTAATAGAGCGATATAAATCCCAGCAACGGCAGACATATAAACAGCAAATAAATCAGCGTATGGGCCAGATGAGACAGCCCGGTCATCGCCGGATGGGGCTTAGGAACTATTGGTGGAGCACGATAAACAATTCTGACCAGAAGACGAGAAACCATCAGTATCAGAACAGAAATACCACAGAAAAAATGAAGACTATTGATCAGTGGCCGATAACTGCGTGGCGCAAACCCCCGCAACTCCATAGCACAATAAGCGACCACCACCAGTATAAAAACCAGCCAGTGCAGTGAAATTTGTAATGCGGTATATTTACTACGCATAGTGGATATAGTCACGACGTCTTACTCCAGTCTGGTTATCATAAGAGAGGCATAGCGACCGTTCTCCGCACGAAAGATAAGCCCCAGCTTCCCAGGAGGCATGGCACTGTATCCCTGATGGTGCTCCAAACTGAGCGCTAATGTCAGCGGGTGCAGACACCTCTGCAGGATTAATGATCTTTCTTCTGCCAGTTAGCCCAGGGGCTATCATCCCCAGTGCTCTCTTGTCTCTCTTGTCTCTCTTGTCTCTCTTCCAGCATATTGAGATAAAGTGTTTCAACCTCAGTACGTGCCCAGGGCGTCCGGCGTAGAAATTTCAGGCTCGACTTAATACTGGGATCGCTCTTAAAGCAGTTAATGTTAACTTCCTTCGCGAGCTTGTCCCAGCCATAGTTCGCCACCAGCGTATTTAATAAAGCCTCAAGGGTTACCCCATGTAAGGGATCTTTGGCATGTTGAGTTGACATCGTTGACTCTGGATTTTGTGATAAATTTTTCACACCTTACTGATGCTAAAAGCATTATGCAACTGGTGTTGCAGGTCTCTGGCTGATTTTAGAACGCGCTGGATCGCAGAATACAGGCGGTGTGGATACAGGCAACACCCAGGCAACTTGAAGTATGACGGGTATAGATGTTACACAGTTGTGTGTGACTGATAATAAGACAGGAAACTGCCGTATGAAATTCAAATCAGAAATTAAGCCTTATGAAGCGGCTGCCGGTGGTTGGGGTTCTTTAGAATCGACCACGCGTTATGTTTTTGACAGTAAACATGCGCTGAAAAATATGCGCAACCTTATGCGCATGAACAAGGCCAAAGGTTTCGACTGCCCAGGATGTGCCTGGGGCGATGATAATAAAAGTACCTTTAGTTTCTGTGAAAACGGCGCCAAGGCTGTCGCCTGGGAAGCCACCAGCCGTTCGATTGGAGCCGATTTTTTTGCTCAGCATAGCGTCACCACCCTCTATCAGCAGAGTGACTATTTTCTCGAGTATCAGGGGCGTCTTACCGAACCGCTACGATATAACCCCGAAACTGACAGATATGAAGCAATTGACTGGAATGATGCGTTTAAGCTCATTGCGCAACATATTGCTGAGATGGATAAACCCGAAGAGCTGGTGCTGTATACCTCTGGCCGAGCGAGTAATGAAGCCTCCTATCTTTATCAGCTATTTGGTCGCATGGCAGGGACCAATCATTTTCCTGATTGTTCAAATTTATGTCACGAAGCCAGTGGCAGCGGTTTAAAGCTCAGCCTTGGGGTCGGAAAAGGAACGATCAGCCTCAGCGATTTTGAGAAAACCGATGCGGTTTTTGTGTTTGGTCAGAATCCGGGAACCAACCACCCACGTATGCTGCATAGCCTGCGTCATGCCGCTGAAAATGGGGCGAAAGTGGTCACCTTCAATACCTTGCATGAACGTGGTCTGGAGCGCTTTGCTGACCCACAGAAACCCATGGAGGTGATAACTCCCCTCTCCGGAACCATCAGTACCAACTACTATCAGCCCCGTCTTGGTGGTGATATGGCAGCTGTACGCGGTATGGCGAAAGCATTACTGGAAACCCAGCGTGGCCTGATTGCCGACGGTAAGCCGGGGATCTTTGACTTGGCATTTATTGAACAATATACCCAGGGAATGGCAGCGTGGTTTGCCATCATCGATGCAACGCCATGGTCAGCTATTACCCGTCAGTCTGGCCTGAGTGAACAGCAGTTACGCGATGCTGCTCAAGTCTGGCAGCAAGCCAAAGCGGTGATTGTGACTTGGGCCATGGGTATCACTCAACACCGGCATGCGCTGCATACCGTGCGTGAAATCGCGAACCTGCAACTATTAGGCGGTCACCTTGGCCGTCCTGGCGCGGGAATTTGTCCGGTGCGCGGACACAGTAATGTTCAGGGCAACCGCACCATGGGCATTGATGAGAAAGCCCCCGCAGCGCTGCTGGATAGTCTGTCGCGTCACTTTAACTTTACTCCGTCGCGTACGCCGGGTTATCACGCGGTAGCCGCTTTGGAGGCGATGCTCGCTGATAAGGTGAACGTCTTTATTGCCCTGGGCGGTAACCTGGCCGCCGCGGCACCCGACAGTCCGCGCAGTGAGCAAGCGTTGCAACGCTGTGGTCTGACGGTTCATATCAGTACCAAGCTTAATCGCAGCCATTTGGTTCCGGGTAAAGCGTCACTGATCCTGCCAACGCTGGGTCGTACTGAGGAAGATATTCAGGCAACCGGTCGGCAGTTTATTACCGTGGAAGACTCCTTCAGTATGGTGCATGCCTCAGAAGGTGTAGGTAAACCGATTGCTGATACGCAACGCTCAGAAACGGCGATTGTTGCGGGTATCGCTGATGCGGTATTAGGCGATAAATATCTTAACTGGTTGGAACTTGCCGGTGACTATAATTTGATTCGTAACCATATTGAAGCCACCATCCCGGGATTTACTGATTTTAATCAACGCTGTGAAATTCCTGGTGGTTTTTATCTCGGGAATGCGGCGGCAGAGCGACGTTTTAATACTCCTGGTGGTAAAGCCGAGTTCAGTAACGAAGCTCTTCCGGACTTATCTCAGGGCGAGAATAGCGAGATCTTTACGCTACAAACCTTACGCTCACACGATCAGTACAACACCACCATTTATGGTCTTGACGATCGCTATCGTGGGGTCTACGGACAACGGGAGGTGTTGTTTATCCACCCTGATGATATTCAGCAACTGGGATTCAGTGACGGGGATTATGTCGATATTGAAACCGTATGGCACGACGATATTCGCCGTAAAGTGAGCCATTTTAAGCTCGTGGCCTACAATATTCCGCGCGGTAATCTGGCGGCATATTATCCGGAAGCGAACCCACTCGTTCCCTTCACTAATATCGGTAAAGATACCGGTACGCCAGCATCAAAATCCGTTCCGGTGATACTGACACGCAGTGAAGCGGTGGATGAAAAACGCATCGCCTGACAAATCACCCCGCCGGCACCCTGTGGCGGGGCAATCTCTACGCTTTAATCACTACTGACCTGCTCCATGGCCTGCAAAATACGCTTATCGGATATCGGATAAGGGGTGCCCAGTTGCTGGGCAAAATAACTGACCCTGAGCTCCTCAATCATCCAGCGGATCTCTGTGACATCATTTTGTTCCCGGCGCGTCAGAGGCAATTTATTCAGCCACTGCTGCCAGGCTTTCTGGACACTTTCTACTTTCAGCATCTGCGCCCTGTCACGATGCGGATCGATAGCCATTTTTTCCAGGCGTTTTTCGATAGCCTGCAAGTAACGTAAGGTATCTCCCAGATGACGGTAACCATTTCGGGTCACAAATCCACGATAAACTAACCCGGTCATCTGCGTTTTAACATCTGACAGACCCAGCGCCATGGTCATATCAACACGCCCTTTCAGACGTTTATTGATAGTAAACACACAGGTGAGGATCTGTTCGACTTGTTTGGCGATATCCACCACAGTGTCATTTAACTCTGCCCGTACCCGTTCATGAAGTTGCGCAAAGCCCTCTTCAGTCCAGACTGGCCCCCCGGCATCGGCAATCAGCTTATCGATACCACAGGCAATACAGTCATCGATTAACTCCAGTACTTTGCCATAAGGGTTAAAATAGAGTCCGAGCTTAGCTTTATTCGGCAGTTTCTCGTGCAGGTATTTCACTGGCGAAGGAATATTCAGTAACAGTAAGCGGCGCAGTCCCTGCCACATGGCCTGTTGTTGTTCCAGTGGATTATCAAACAGTTTAATCGCCACACTGTCTTTTTCATCCACCAGCGCCGGAAAGGCTTTCATGCGATAGCCGCCCCGTTTTTGCTCATAGCTCTCAGGTAACTGACCAAAACTCCAGATATGCAATCCAGATTGTTCAATACCATCATCTGCAACAGCCGATAAGGTGTGCTGAATTTTATCTTTCAGAGCGGCTTTCAGCTCAGTCAGATTTTTCCCTTCCCTGAGTTTCTTATTATGTTCATCCACCACCCTGAAAGTCATTTTAAGGTGATCGGGTACCATATCCCAGCGCCATGCTTCCCGGTCAATCGTGGTACCGGTCATTCGACGAAACTCACGTTCCAGACTCTCCAGAAGCGGGAGTGCAAAAGGTGTTGCCCGGGTTAAAAAGGCTTCGGCATAGTTGGGTGCAGGGACCAGGCCACGGCGTATCGGTTTAGGCAGTGATTTGATCAACGCAATAATCAGTTCACGTCTGACGCCAGGTATTTGCCATTCAAAAGCACTTTCCTCAACCTGATTCAGCACGGGTAGCGGGATATGAACCGTTACGCCATCGGCATCGGCACCAGGTTCAAACTGGTAGCTGAGGCGGAGTTTCAGTGAGTCCTGAACCCAGACGTTCGGATAGTCCAGCTTACTGATCTGCTCTGCACCCTCTTTAATCAGCATGCTCTTTTCAAAATTGAGCAAGTCCGGTTCACTGCGACAGGCCTTTTTCCACCAATTATCGAAATGCGCCGCAGAGACCACATCCTGGGCAATACGCTTATCGTAAAATTCAAACAGCGTTTCGTCATCCACCAGAATATCGCGGCGACGTGATTTATGTTCCAGCGCCTCGATTTCGGCCCGCAGTTTTAGGTTGTCCCGAAAAAAGGCATGACGGGTCTGCCAGTCACCTTCCACTAAAGCATGACGAATAAACAATTCACGGCTCAGTACCGGGTCTATCTGGCTGTAATTGACTTTGCGCGCAGTGACAATCGCCAGGCCATACAGCGTGACCTTTTCGACGGCCATGACGGCACCCTGCGATTTTTCCCAGTGAGGTTCACTGTAGCTACGTTTAATCAAATGCTGCGCCAGCGGCTCTATCCATTCCGGATCGATACGGGCGGCAATACGCCCCCATAAACGGCTGGTTTCGACCAGTTCGGCGACAATGGCCCATTTTGGCGGTTTTTTAAATAATCCAGAACCCGGAAAAATAGAGAAGCGCGCATTACGTGCCCCGGTATATTCTTGCTTATCGGTGTCTTTCTGACCGATATGGGACAGTAAGCCAGTCAGTAAAGCACAATGCAGTCCGCGGAAATCGGCCGGCTCACTATTAATGGGTAAGCGCTGCTCTTTAACAACCTGACGCAGCTGGGTATAGATATCCTGCCATTCACGAACCCGCAGGTAGTTGAGGTAGTCCTGCTTACACTGACGGCGAAACTGATTGGTCGAAAGCGCTTTTTGCTGCTCGCCAAGATAATTCCACAGATTAACATAGGCTAAGAAGTCAGACTCTTTATCCTGAAATCGCTGATGTTTTTCTGCGGAGGCTTGCTGTTTGTCTATCGGCCGTTCGCGTGGATCTTGAATCGACAGCGCCGAAACAATAATCATCACTTCCCGTACACAGCCAAACTTCTGCGCTTCCAGAACCATTTTTGCCAGTCGTGGGTCAACCGGTAGCTGAGCTAATAACTTACCTGATGAAGTCAGCTTATAGGCTGTCTGTTGCTCATCAATACTGATGGCACCCAGCTCTTCGAGCAACCGGACACCGTCCTGAATATTACGTTTATCGGGCGCTTCAACAAACGGGAAAGCCTGAATATCGCCGAGCCCTAACGCCGTCATTTGCAAAATAACTGACGCCAGGTTGGTGCGTAATATTTCCGGATCGGTAAATTCCGGACGCGACAGAAAATCAGCCTCACTGTACAGACGAATACAGATCCCTTCCGAGACACGTCCACAGCGACCTTTACGCTGATTGGCTGAAGCCTGAGAAACCGGCTCAATCGGTAAGCGCTGAACTTTAGTGCGATAGCTATAGCGACTGATACGTGCGGTTCCGGGGTCAATAACATACTTAATACCCGGCACCGTCAGGGACGTTTCCGCCACGTTGGTTGCCAGTACTATTCGTCGGCCGACATGGCTCTGGAACACACGGTTCTGTTCGCTGTTCGACAAACGGGCATATAACGGCAAAATCTCGGTATGGGGTAAGGCCAGTTTGTTGAGCGCATCGGCGGTGTCACGAATTTCACGCTCTCCACTCATAAAAATCAGAATATCACCGCGACTTTCCCGGCCAAGTTCATCCACTGCGTCAAAAATCGCCTGCAACTGATCCCTGTCGGTATCCTCATTATCTTCCACCAGCGGACGATAACGCACCTCTACCGGATAGGTACGACCGGAAACCTCGATAATCGGCGCGTTATTGAAATGACGTGAAAAACGCTGTGGATCAATAGTCGCAGAAGTAATAATGATTTTTAAATCAGGACGTCTGGGCAGCAGTTCCCGCAGGTAACCGAGTAAGAAATCGATATTTAAACTGCGTTCGTGGGCTTCATCGATAATAATGGTGTCGTACTGCATCAGCAGTCTGTCTTGCTGAATTTCAGCCAGCAAGATCCCGTCAGTCATTAACTTCACCAGCGTGTTATCACTGACACTGTCAGTGAAACGGACTTTGTAGCCGACCGTACTCCCCGGTTCGCTGTCCAGCTCTTGTGCAATACGGTTAGCGACGGTACGGGCTGCCAGCCGCCGAGGCTGGGTATGACCGATCAGCCCTTTAACTCCCCGCCCCAGCTCCATACAAATTTTTGGCAACTGGGTGGTTTTCCCGGAACCGGTTTCCCCGGCGACAATCACCACCTGGTTATCACGAATAGCGGCCAGGATATCGTCTTTCTTTTGACTTACGGGTAAGTTTTCCGGATAGCTGATTGCCGGGCGAGATAGCTTACGGCGCTGTACGCGCTCTTCGGCTGCGGTGATTTCACCGGCTAAGGTATCCAGTAAGTTCTGCTGTGATTGCGGGTTTTTGACCTTCTTCACCCCGTGCAAGCGGCGGGAAAAATGTTGCTTGTCGCGTAACATTAAGCCGTCGAGACGGGCAAAAAGAGAAGACAGAGTGTGTGTAGTTATTTCCATCATTGCTGTCGTTAAAACGCTCCAGGCACGCAGGTATTTATCTGTTTATTTTGATAGTCGCTATTTTATCACATCTGTTGTTGTCCTGTGTTGTTCAATAAATTTGAATGTAGGGTTCGATTTATTACGCTATCTATATGGCAGCATTGTCAATACAGTATCAGCATCTCTTGGCAATTAGCCCAGTAATCAAGATATAAGGACCCATCCATGAGCAAAGTTTTAGTACTTAAGTCCAGCATCCTCGCCGACTATTCACAATCAGGCCAGCTTTCTGACTATTTCATAAAACAGTGGCAAACGCAGCACAGCGATGATGTTATTACGGTACGCGACCTGGCAGCCAGCCCAGTACCTGTTCTGGATGGAGAACTGGTCGGCGGTTTGCGTCCTTCTGACGCCCCTCTGACACCTCGTCAGCAAGAAGCGCTGGCTTTATCTGATGAACTGATCGCAGAACTTCAGGCTCACGACGTTATCGTGATTAATGCGCCAATGTATAACTTCAACATCCCGACGCAGCTGAAAAACTATTTCGACCTGATTGCACGTGCAGGTGTGACTTTCCGTTACACCGAGCAAGGTCCTGAAGGTTTAGTGAAAGGTAAACGCGTTATCATTCTGACCAGCCGTGGTGGCATTCATAAAGATACCCCAAGCGACTTACTGGTTCCTTACCTGAATCTGTTCCTTGGTTTTATTGGTATCACTGATGTTAACTATGTGTTTGCTGAAGGGATTGCTTATGGCCCGGAAGTGGCTGACAAAGCGCAGACTGATGCTAAAGCGTCTATCGACAGCCTCGTTGCTGCCTGATTAGTCGTTATTCTGGGGGGATTATGCCCCCAGGTTTGATTATTTCCTGCTCGTTACTTTTTTTTCAACCACTGACCATTCAGCCCACGAACATACTCTCCAGGCCCCGCTTTGTTCACTAGCTTCTGTCCTGCCAGTCTGGCGATATCTTCACGTGTTAACTGATTTTCATCTGCCAGCTGTTGATAAACCTGCTCCCGGGAGGCATTAATTTTAGCCACCAGCTCAAGCGTTTCAGCGTCTTGTTTCACCGCCCCGAGATAGCCATTTAAGGTCTCGCCGACACGTCCTTGTTCACGCGCTTCATTGAGCGTCAGTGCCACTGCCGGCTGGATTAACAGGGCCAGTAATAGCGCACCTTTGAGTAAGATTTTCATGATTATCAATCCCGTTATCAGAATACGTCGCTACGGCTGTTGAGCAAAGCTTCAACGTCTTTATCGGCTTTAATCAGGATCTCATGCTCAATTTTGACATTCATATTAATGGTTATCGGTTCTTTCGGCGCGGCCACTTCAATCCGCGGAACGCAGCCGCTAAGTATTAAGGTACTGAAGGCCAGCAGCGAAACCCGTATCGGTGTCATTTTCATTGTTTTTCCTCGCAGTCATTACCCGAGTCAGAACAGGGTTCCAGCGGTAATGCGGCATTTTCCTGAAGCCAGGTTTGTAAGTTCTCACCAAAACGCAAACTACGCCACAAGGAAAACAAATTCTCCTGATGGCGGTAATTCAGCTTAACGGTGTTGGTTTTTCCATTATTACGACTGACGCCCGTCACACTGGCAGACATGTCCATCTCCCCCAGGTTATCCAGGCTGATACTGGCCCAGGAATGGGTAATTTCCAGATAACGTATCCAGTCAATCGCCATTCCTGCAACCATATTATTTGCTTTGATGGCATCAGCCATATCGCTATCCATCCGAAAAGTCATTGCTCCCGAACTTCTGAGCCAGCCATCCTTCACTATCCAACGGGGGTGATTCAGCCATAACGGCAGACCACCATCAAAACGGCCTGAAAAAGTGAACTGTTTGGGATTAATGGCATGCACCAGCTCACTGGAAGAGAGATTTTGCAGACGAATTAACGCAGCGTCTTTCTGCGGCATTCGCAACTGCTGCATGACCACTTTCCCCCCCAGCAGGTCAGCACTGACATCACTTAAATTAAGCGGTTTTTGCTCATCCCAAGGATACCACCCTTGCAAATCAGCCGTAATATTTTGCACGGCAAACTGGTTGCGTATCTCAGCAATACGCAAGCTGACAGGACCGCGTGTGCCTAGATGCCAGCGAGAGTCCTGATAACGAAAAGGGAGGATAAAGTCGACACCATTTATCTGGTTATCCGGTAGCCAAACACTGCCTTGTCTGACCACACCGTGACCTCCCGCTTCAAATCCTTGTCCCGCTGCGGCAGAAAACGCGACCTGTGCATAGAGATTGCCGCCTTTCAGATCCATTTCCCAGTCAGTCGGTAACAGCGGCTGAAAGACGGTTAATGATTGTTTCGGCCACCAGGCATCGCCTCTCAGACGTTCGGCATCCCAGCGACCAGACAACCGAACAGGCCCCATCGCCTGGGCCTGAAGTTCACCTTTAAACTGGAAATCAGCAGGCGTCCTGCCATCAACGTCAAATTTAAGCGACGCAGGCGGCAGGCGGCTACCCCCGGTGCCAAACGTTGTCTCGCCGGTTTCCAGCACAAAACTGCCGGATAACTGCTGCTGGTTTTCAGTCCTGTCCCAGAACAGTGGTCGGGTAAGCTGTAACCGGGGCTTACTGACATGCATCACTCCGTACCCGAGCTTATCAAAACCCGTTGATAAGCTACTGAATACCAAACGTTCTCCCTGCCACTCACCTTCACCCCGCACATCCCATTTCGCCTGTACCGGAGCAAATAACCCATTGCCCCAGTAGCGCCATTGCCAGAGTCCACTTTGGTCAGGAATAAAGTTCTCTGCTTTACCATCAAGATGAAGCGTCATATTACCGAGCGCATTTTGCCGCGCGCGTAAAATGGCCTGTAAACGTCCCTCAATACCCTGACTGGAAATATGCACTCCCGCCAGTGGCCAGCGGACATCATCAATATTCAGTGCCTCATTCACCTTGCCACGCGACGCAAGCAAAGAACCAGGCTGAAAGACCAGCTGGGGATCAATCAGTGAGCCGGTTAATAGCCCCTGTAACTGCGCATAAAAAATCAACTGTTCACGTTTAATTTCGCCAAAGAGTCGCAGCGGTAACTCACTGTCGAGCAGACTCAGTTTTCCAGGCCCGATATTCAGCACCACATTACCCTTTCCGGCGCGCCCTTGTGTCACCATATTCATGCGCCCACTGACGGTCATCTTTTCCAGACCTTGCTGCCAGTCATCAATACGTAATGCCAGCCCTCCTTGTAGAGGTAAGTCGGCATAAGGCCAGTGCCACTGCCCGCCATTCACCTCTAACAGCGCGCCTTCAACAGACCAGGGAAGTGTCAGCAGGGGCGTTCCACTGACTTCCTCGGCAAAGATCAACACCCCTTCGTTTTCCTGCCATCGCAAAGTCGCATTGAGTTTTCCGATGACATCAGGAGCAATAAACTGAGTGGTCAGATAGCCCTGAGGAGGAATACCTTCTGGATGCAGTGCCAGCGTCAATTTTCCGACCAGTTCAATGGGTAGCTGGTCTTCGCCAAGACGCACCTGAAGCTGATAAATATCCAGCGCTTGCTGGCTAAGTGTGAGATGGGTAGAGACTAAGGGTCCCTGATAATGCAGCTCTTGTATATCTCTATCTAGCGCCAGCTGTAATGCACCATGGTATTGTGACCAGGGCGTTACCACCAGATTGTCGATACTGACCCGACTGGCAGGCAAGTGATTTTGTAGAGCGCTAAGCAGAATGGGGTCGTCAGTGCTCTCGGGACTGGCGGGAAGTTCAGACAGACAATCCGGATTAACGCGAAGTTCCGCCATCGTCAGCTGCCAGCGGCTGGGATGGCTGAGCCGGGCATCTTTTACCACCGCCATTTCACAGGACCCCACCCAGTAACGCACATCCGCGATGGTGATAGCACTGCGATGGATTCGGGGAGTGGCGTTAATGGTGATATGACTTCCCGCAGGCAGCCACCACCCCACCACCACAGGTAACCAGGAGGTGAGTGTGAAAAAGAGTGATAAGGGTAATACAACCAATATCATTAATAGCGCAACAAGCGTCTTATACTTACCCTTCATGGGAGGTTCATCTTCCTGATCACGGATAATTTTCGTCCGATATTTTGTTATTCTGGCATGTCTGAGGCTAAGAAAAAAGTAATCTGCTGACTAAGTTTAACGCACCTGGCAAAGAAAAACGCCCTGACAGATAATGAGTCACTATCCTGATTTGTATGCTGAATTTAAGCATGATAATTTTAAGCAATATCTTCCCGGAGAGCACAGTTATGAAACTCGCTATTTACAGCACAAAACAGTATGACAGGAAGTATTTTGAGAAAGTTAATCTTGAATATGGCTTTGATATTGAATTTTTTGACTTCCTGTTGACTGAGAAAACAGTAAAAACAGCGAAAGGTTATGATGCTGTCTGCCTGTTTGTAAATGATATCGGTAATCGTGCCGTGCTTGAAGAACTGAAAAGTGAGGGCGTTAAGTTTATTGCCCTACGCTGTGCAGGCTTCAATAACATCGATCTGGAAGCAGCAAAAGAACTCGATATGCCAGTGGTTCGCGTTCCGGCCTATTCTCCAGAAGCGGTTGCTGAGCATGCTATTGGTATGATGATGTGCCTTAACCGCCGTATTCATCGTGCTTACCAGCGCACCCGTGATGCCAACTTCTCGCTTGACGGACTCACCGGTTTTACTATGTACGGTAAAACCGCTGGGGTAATTGGTACCGGTAAAATTGGTATTGCAGCTCTGCGTATCCTCAAAGGATTCGGTTTACGTCTGCTGGCGTTTGATCCTTATCCAAGCCAGGCTGCGCTGGATCTCGGCGTCGAATATGTCCCGCTGAACACGCTGTTTGAGCAATCCGATATTATTTCTCTGCACTGCCCGCTGACACCTGAGAACTACCACTTGATTAATAGTTCGGCATTTGCACAGATGAAAGACGGCGTGATGATTATCAACACCAGTCGTGGCGGACTCATTGATTCCCAGGCAGCGATCGATGCTCTGAAAAATCAAAAAATTGGTGCTCTGGGTATGGATGTGTACGAAAACGAGCGTGATTTATTCTTTGAAGATAAGTCAAATGACGTGATTCAGGATGACGTTTTTCGTCGCCTGTCAGCCTGTCATAACGTACTCTTTACCGGACATCAGGCATTTTTAACCGCTGAGGCGCTCACCAGTATTGCCCAAACCACACTGGATAATTTGCAGGCTCTTGATAACGGCGAGCCGTGCGCAAATCAACTAAGCTAGTCACTGGCTCCTGCTGATGTCAGGAGTATTAAATCATCAATGGGCAAGGTGCATGGCATCTCCCATTGATGACCTGAAAATGAGGGAGAAGTAATGAAAAGAATGACCTTATTAGTACTGACAACGCTGGCACTCGCCGGTTGTGCTCAGACATCAGAACAAAAATCACTTTCAGCACAAGATTTAGAAAATCATCGTTTTGTGCTGCAAAGTGTCAACGGTACGCCATTCGTCGCCAAAGAGGGCGTCAACGTTCCGGAACTGAACTTTGGTGACAAACTTCATATATCGGGCGCGATGTGCAACCGTTTCTTTGGTCAGGCAACACTGAGTGGCGACCAGCTTAAAGCAGAAGGTTTAGCCATGACCCGCATGATGTGTGCCGAACCACAGATGAATGCACTGGATAATCAGTTCGGGCAAATGCTGGGTAATGGCGCACAAGTCAGCCTTAATGGTCAGCAATTGACGCTGAAAAATGACCAGCACACTCTGACCTATACTCTGGCAAAGCCTCAGTAACTTCCGCAAGTCCCGGCGGCAAGCGTATCTTCACTGCATCGTTTGCCGTTTGGCATCGCGCACATGCCGATAGCACTGCCATCAAGCTGATGAGCCACGCTAAGCGCCCCACCCGCCATCGCACAGTTAGCCTGTCCTTGATTTGACATCGCAGCACGCAAACCCGGCTGCACATGTGCCGCTGTTGCCTGCTGAGGGGGTTCACTACTGCATGCCGATAGAAAAAGTGCGGCAAAACCGACCAATAAAAGCGAGCGCATGATTTTCTCCAGTGAAATGCAAAACGTTGCCATCATGAACCATGCCTTGCGCAACGTCGAGATGAAAAAGAGATAAATCTGACCGATTTTATGTTTTTAATCCCATCCGGAATCAAAAAGCCTGCAGCCCTTGTGAGGAACATGGCTACGATTTAGCCCTCAGTCACTCTCAGATGCGCCAGTTGACTGCCAGTGGATTCTGGCCACTGTATCGCTTCGATCCTCGTCGGGCAGATGAAGGTAAACTGCCGCTAGCGCTGGACTCCCGTCCACCATCAGAAGCATTAAGTGAAACGCTAATCACAATCTTACCCTGATGGATGTGCCTAAATGGCAACTGCTTGGTGCAATGTTTGGCGTCCCTTACATCGTGATTATGGTGCTGGCGGTACAGCGTATCGGTACTGCGGTCGCTACGGTTGCTGTGATCTTTGGTCAGCTGACAATGAGCATGCTTATCGATAACTTCGGTTGGCTGGGCAACGCGACGATTCCATTTTCGATGAACCGTCTCACCGCCATTATCTGCCTGGGCATCGCATTGTGCTGCATCTATTCCAGCAGTAAACCCAAAGCCGCATCGACTTAAAAAACTGACAACAGGTCGCGACTCACAAATCAGTTTTGAACGTCGGATGACCACACCTTGAGAATCCGTAATAACAAATTTCATACTCTAAGCCTGCCGGCTCACAAAGCCGGCATCGCTTTTTCCGGGCCGCAGGACAAACTGGCACCTGTTAAGCCAGGCCAGATGCTGTGTGCTATTCCCTGTGTAGATGGGGCCGTGTGGCTGCCGAGTCGCTTTGTGTTATCTTGGTAACATATTTGTCATAATGCCATTGCCATAAATCCTTTCATCCGCATCATAACGCTATCTTGTCCTATTGAATGGCATTTTATGATTGCTGTTGCCTTGGTTGATGACCACGTTGTAGTGCGTTCTGGTTTTGCCCAGCTGTTAAATCTGGAGCCTGATATTGAGGTGGTTGGTCAGTATAGTGCCGCGGCACCAGCCTGGACTGCACTGACTAAGTCTGCCCCGGATGTCACGGTACTGGATGTCGCTATGCCCGATGAAAGTGGCCTGAGCCTGCTAAAACGTCTGCGCCAGCATAACCCTAAGTTTCGCGCTATTATTCTCAGTATCTATGACACCACGGCTTTTGTGCAAAGCGCACTTGATGCCGGAGCCTGTGGTTATCTCACTAAACGCTGTGGCCCGGAAGAGCTGGTACAAGCTGTCCGTACCATTGGTATGGGCGGACATTATTTATGTACCGATGCCTTCAGAGCGCTACGTCATGCCGGTCAGCCTTCTAAAGCACTCGTCAGTCTGACACCACGGGAATGCGAGATTTTTACGCTGCTGGTGAAAGGGGAAAGTGTCAGACATATCGCAGAATTTTTGCAGTTAAGCCATAAAACGGTACATGTTCACCGGGCAAATATTCTCGGTAAACTACAATGCGAGAGCACTGTCGATTTAGTCCATTTTGCGCTTGAGCATCAATTACTGGCAGGTCAGTAATGCGCCGGGGGTTGCGACAGATACTGATGTCGCTGTTTATCTTTATGGCCTGGGGACTGGGCTGGTTTGCGCTCTGGACGATCAGTTTTTATTTGACGCATAATGGACAACAGGCTGCCCTATTACTGCCGCAGGGTGTCCATCTGGCGATGTTAATTCTGTTCAGTCGCCGTTTCTGGCCAGCATTAATTTTACCCGAGCTACTGCTGATAGGCTGGCTGCTACAGCAGCAGTTGATGAGCGAGTCACTGATACTGATCTCGCCGTTTATCAGCCTGATAACGGTCGTCGCTGTCCGTCACTTCTGGCCACGTTTTACCCTGTACTGGCAGCGTCTGTCACTGTTAATGGCCGCCGTCACTGCCGATGCCCTGCTCCACACGCTGATTCTGGCTCCTTTTCTGCAAAGCCCAGCCACGCTTATCCTGCTGGCAGCCTTTACCGGAGGCATTTTACTCACCCCCTTTGTCTATTTAATGTATGAATATCTGCGCCAACAACGGCTGGAAGACTTACTGGTTCTTGAAACGCCCAACCCACCACTACGCACCTCGCTGCTCATTTGGTGCAGTCTGTTTTTTATTATTGGTATCGGAACACAACTGGTCTTTTCACCTGAAATTGCTCGTCTGTTGTTGATTGTGGTTTTTCTGCCCAATGTAGTAATGGCGTATAAGTTTGGCTGGCAAGGCGGCGTACTGGCTGCTTTGCTGGGCAGTATGATGATAACCATCGCCCGGCAAATTGGTGGGGGCTTTAATACTTTACTGGAAATGGAGCTGTTCCTCTCAACGCAGGCCTTGCTGGGGATTGGTTTAGGGATCGCCATTAGCCGCCAGCAACATCTGGCGAATAATATGCAGCGCTATCGTCAACGGCTGGAACAAGAGCTGCATGCCCGGCGCAGCCTGATGGAGCAACTGGTGCACGCTGAAGAAGGTGCTCGCAAAAGTCTGGCCCGGGAGCTGCACGATGAAATCGGTCAGAATATTACCGCCATCCAAATCCAGTCGATGTTAATTAAACGCACTCAAGACTCCCCCCCGGCCCGACTGGCTGCCGAGCAAATAGACCAGCTGGCACAGCGCATTCATCACTCAACCCGTCAATTACTACGTCAACTGCGTCCCCCGGTGCTGGATGAGATGTCGTTAGAAAAAGCACTCTATCACCTGGTACAAGAGTTCGCCTTTGAAGACCAGGGCATTGACTGTCGGTTTCATTATGCTCTGCCCGGCCAGCCAGCCAGTGAGACCGTGGTGTTTACGCTCTATCGTTTACTGCAAGAGTTACTCAATAACATCAGTAAACACGCCAGTGCGCACCACATTGAAATATCGCTTTCGCATCGAGATAGCGGTGTCTGCCTTGAGGTCAATGACGATGGTGTGGGCCTGCCCTCTGCATACCGTCACGGTTTTGGCTTACAGGGAATGAGTGAGCGTATCCAGGCGCTGGGAGGACATTTGCAACTTGAAAGTCGCAACGGCACGCGCGTAATTGTTAACTTGCCCGCACTTTTTTAACAAAGTCGGGTTAATCCAGGAATTAGTCTTAGTCAACTACAACCTGGTCTCATCCTCTTTCAGGTATGAGTTTCTATAGTCGCTTTATACCCAAAATAATTCGAATTGAAGGACAAAACGTTAGCGTTTTGAACAAGGCAACGCACAGTCAACTTGAAGATATGACGGGTATATACCGGAGGCGCCATGCTCGCTAACCCTGACATTAGCCGCGAATACCATTACTGGCGACCTCGTTTGTTGCTGTCAATGATTGTCGGATACGCCGCATTCTATCTGACGCGTAAAAGTTTCAACTTTGTTCTGCCAGCGATGCAAACCGATCTCGGACTGGACAAAGGCGACATTGGATTACTGGGCACCTTATTTTATCTCTCGTATGGGGTATCGAAATTTGCCGCCGGGATCTGGCATGACTGTCGGGGAGATAACTGGTTTATGGGCGTAGGTTTGCTGGCTACCGGAGTGCTGAATATTTTATTCGCCTTTGGTGGCAGCTTATCAACACTGCTGATTATCTGGACCCTGAATGGTTTTTTCCAGGGTTTTGGCTGGCCACCTTGTGCGCGGATTTTAACGCACTGGTACTCCAGAAACGAGCGTGGCTTCTGGTGGGGATGCTGGAATACCTCCATTAACCTCGGTGGTGCAGCAGTCCCCTTACTCTCTGCCTTAATGGCATTGTGGTACGGCTGGCAGGCAGCGCTACTGGTTCCCGGACTGATCGGCATTGTTGTGGGATTGTGGCTGTGTCGACGATTACGAGGAACCCCGGAAGAGCAAGGATTACCGGCGGTGGGTTACTGGCGTCAGGATCCGCTGGAAATCCGCCAGTTACAACAAAGCCCAGTGATGCCGTTCTGGGAAATGTTTACCCGAACCATCCTGAAAAATCGCATGATTTGGTTACTGGCTGTCAGTTATGTACTGGTTTACCTGATTCGTATTGCCCTTAATGACTGGGGCAATATTTGGTTAGCTGAGAGTCACGGCGTCAATTTGTTAAGTGCGAATGCCACGGTGATGCTGTTTGAACTCGGGGGCTTATGCGGGGCGTTATTTGCTGGCTGGGGTTCTGATTTATTGTTCCGTGGCCAGCGTGCACCGATGATTTTGTTATTTGCCCTCGGGCTGTTTGTTTCCGTCGCGGCACTGTGGTTATCGCCAGTTCATCATTACGCCTTACTGGCAATGTGTTTTTTTACCACCGGCTTTTTTGTTTTTGGCCCACAAATGTTGATTGGCCTGGCGGCGGTAGAGTGCAGCCATAAACAAGCAGCGGGTACCGTGACGGGCTTCTTAGGACTGTTCGCCTATTTGGGTGCAGCGCTGGCAGGCTGGCCACTCTCGCAAGTGATCACTGATTATGGCTGGTCTGGCATGTTTGTGCTGTTAACCATCGCCGCAGCCCTGATTGGATTTCTGCTGATGCCTCTTCTGATAGCGGGGCTCAGCTGGCAGGACCGGAGTCACAATGCCAGGGAAACGGCTCATAACTTACCTCAGGATAACTCAGGATAATAACGATGAAACTGACTGCTCTCTCTACCCTTATCGCCGCAGGTGTTGCTCTTGCAACACTGTCCGGTGTAGCACAAGCGAAAGGTCGTCTGGTGGTTTACTGTAGCGCCACTAACGAAATGTGTGAGACCGAAACGAAAGCTTTCGGCGAAAAGTATGATGTTAAAACGTCATTTATTCGCAATGGTTCAGGCAGTACTCTCGCGAAAATCGATGCTGAGAAGAAAAACCCACAGGCCGATGTCTGGTATGGCGGTACCCTTGACCCACAATCACAAGCGGGTGAGATGGACTTATTAATGCCGTATAAGTCTGCCAATTTGGTTGAAATTATGCCGCAATTCCAGGACCCGGCTAAACGTAAAGGAAACTACTCTTCTGCAGTCTATGTCGGTATTTTAGGTTTTGGGGTTAACACTGAGCGTTTGAAAGAAAAAAACCTGCCAGTACCGCAATGCTGGAAAGATTTAACTGATCCCATGTACCAAGGTGAGATTCAGATAGCTGATCCACAAAGTTCAGGTACTGCCTATACTGCCCTGGCGACTTTTGCCCAGTTATGGGGTGACGATCAGTCCTTTGATTACCTGAAACAACTGAATAAAAACATCTCTCAGTATACCAAGTCAGGCGTTGCGCCTGCACGTAACACCGCACGCGGCGAAACCGCCATTGGTATCGGCTTCTTACACGATTACTCGCTGGAAAAAGAGCAAGGCGCACCGATTGAACTGATCGCTCCTTGTGAAGGCACTGGCTATGAAATTGGGGGTATCAGTATTCTGAAAGGCGCACGTAACGTCGAAAACGCTAAGCTGTTTGTAGACTGGGCATTATCAAAAGAAGCCCAGGAACTCTCCTGGAAGAAAGGTAAATCCTACCAAATTCTGACCAATACGACGGCAGAAAGCTCCCCGCTATCTCTGAAGCTGGATGACCTTAAGCTTATCAACTACGACATGGACAAGTATGGCGCGTCCGATACACGTAAAGCCCTGATCGACAAATGGGTTAACGATGTGAAGATGGGCAAATAACCTGCTATGGGTGATGACATCTGGTCACCCGTTTCTCTTTTCTCTGCCCGATAAGGCTCTTTATGTCTGAAACATTACTTTTGCGTACACCGCGAAAGCGGGATGCTATTGTCTGGTGTGTCCTCGCTGGCTGGCTGGCTTTCGCTCTTTTGCCTAGCTGGAGCCTTGACTATGGCCTGTTCGAATCAACCCAGGAAGAGTGGCTGGAGGCTTATAGCTGGTCAGGACTGAATATCAGCTTACTCTGGTATCTGCTCCCGACAGTGTTACTGCTACGCCCTTTCCATCTCGCGGCCGGTGAGCAACGGGGCCGCCATCGCTTTGACGCGCTCTGGGCTTTAGGCTGTATGGCATTTATTGTCATCAGCTCTACTTTCGCTGAACGCGGTATGGGCTATGCCACTATTGTGCTGTTTATCGCCTTAGGGATAGTGCTGACTCTGGCCCTGACGCGTCTCGAGTGGTTGGGAGGCGATCGCTTTGTTATTGGTGCGCTGGTCGCCATTATTGCGCTGATTGGCGTATTTATTATCTGGCCGAGCATCGCAATTTTCATCCCAATGTTTACCAACAGTAGTGGCGAATTTGCGCCACTCGCCTTTATGGCAGTGCTGAGTAAATCACATATTATCCAGGTGATTATTAACTCCATCGCCCTTTCGGTCGCCGTCGCTATGGGTTGTACTTTCTTCGGCCTGGTGCTGGCAATTTATACCACGCGTATTGCTAAACGTAGCGCGCTGCTGGGACGTATCTTTTCCATCCTACCTATCGTGACACCGCCATTTGTCGTCGGGCTGGGTGTCACTCTGATGATGGGACGTTCGGGCTATATTACCGAACTCATGGTCGACTGGTTTGGTCTGGTCAACACGAACTGGTTATATGGTTTTACCGGCATCTGGCTGGCACAGGTTCTGGCCTTTACCCCGATGGCCTTTATGATCCTCGATGGGGCCATTAAAACCATTCATCCGTCACTGGAAGAAGCCTCCTATACCTTACGCGCTAATCGCTGGCAGACTTTTATGGGCGTGTTCATGCCATTACTGAAACCTGCTCTGGCTAACGCATTCTTAATCGTTATCGTTCAGTCACTGGCCGATTTTAGTAACCCGCTGGTACTGGGAGGCAACTTTGACGTTCTGGCGACTCAAATCTACTTCTATATTACCGGGTCGCAACTGGATTATCAGGCTGCCAGTACCCTCGGTGCATTCTTGTTAATATTTTCGTTACTGGTGTTCTGCGTGCAGTACCTGTGGATTGGTAAGCGTTCTTACGTCACCGTATCGGGCAAGTCGTCTCGCGGCGATGTCCAACCGCTGCCCACCTTATTAGTTTGGGCTGTCGTGGCAATACTGACCCTTTGGGTGGTATTTAACACCTTACTGTATGGCAGTATTTTCTACGGGAGCTTTACCGTTAACTGGGGCGTGGACTACACCCTGACATTCAATAACTTTATCAAGCTGTTCGGACAAGGCATGAATGACGGCGCCTGGCCATCACTGCTTGATACTCTGCTGTACGCCGGTATCGCGGCACCCATTACCGCGTTCTTTGGTCTGCTGATTGCCTGGGTGGTCGTACGCCAGCAATTCCGTGGAAAAAAAGTCATCGAGTTCAGTACCATGCTCTGCTTCGCCGTACCTGGTACGGTGGCAGGTGTTTCTTATATTCTCGCCTTTAACGATGCCCCGGTGTATCTGACCGGTACCGCAGCTATCGTGATTATTTCGATGGTGATGCGGAATGTGCCTGTGGGTATTCGTGCCGGTATTGCCGGACTGGGACAAATCGACAAATCACTGGACGAAGCCTCGCTGAGTCTGCGGGCCGGATCGATGCGAACTATTATCAATATTCTGTTGCCGTTGTTACGGCCCGCGATACTTTCCGCCCTTATCTACAGTTTTGTTCGCGCTATCACTACCGTCAGTGCCATTGTGTTCCTTGTCACCCCGGATACCCGTGTCGCCACGGCTTATATTCTGAACCGTGTTGAGGATGGAGAGTACGGTATCGCTATCGCCTATGGCTCGATTCTGATTGTAGTGATGCTGGCAATTATTTTCATCTTTGACTGGCTGATTGGTGAGTCCCGAACTTCCCGTTCCAAAGCCAAAAACCACGCCTGATTACGGAATATAATTATGACGCAAGCTCATTTTGTTGAATTACGCAATATCACAAAACGGTTTGGCACCAATACCGTGATTGATTCTATTAACTTAGCCATTCCTGAGGGTGAGATGGTCAGCCTGCTCGGCCCGAGCGGCTGTGGTAAAACGACGATCCTTCGTCTGGTTGCCGGGCTGGAAAAACCGACCCATGGGCAGATTTTTATTGATGGAGAGGATGTGACTGAACGTTCTATTCAGCAACGTGATATTTGTATGGTATTTCAGTCATATGCTCTGTTCCCGCATATGTCACTCGGTGAAAATGTCGGCTACGGTCTGAAAATGCTCGGCGTGGCTAAAGCAGAAGTGAAAACACGGGTGAAAGAAGCCCTGGCAATGGTCGATCTCGACGGTTTTGAAAACCGTTATGTCGACCAGATTTCCGGGGGGCAGCAGCAACGTGTTGCCCTGGCCCGCGCCCTGATCCTGAAACCGAAAGTGCTCCTGTTTGATGAGCCGTTAAGTAACCTCGACGCTAACTTGCGCCGCAGTATGCGCGATAAAATTCGCGATTTGCAGAAGCAGTTTAATATCACCTCTCTGTATGTCACCCATGACCAGAGTGAAGCCTTTGCTGTTTCCGATACGGTACTGGTGATGAATAAAGGTGTCATTATGCAAATGGGGAGCCCGCAGACGCTGTATCGTCATCCGGCTTCACGCTTTATGGCGAACTTTATGGGCGATGCCAATATTTTCCCGGCGCGCTTCACTGCTGATGTCGTCGAAATTTATGGCTACTCACTGCCGCGCCCGCCACAGTTGGCTATCACTGAGGCACAAGGCACTGTCGGTGTGCGACCAGAAGCAATCACCCTGAGTAGTCGCGGTGAAGAATGCCAGCGTTGTATTGTGCGCCATGTTGCCTATATGGGGCCACAATATGAAGTGACGGTTGAGTGGCATGAACAGACACTATTACTGCAGGTCAATGCCACCCGTTTACAACCGAATGTCGGCGAGCGTTACTACCTGGAAATTCACCCTTATGGGATGTTTATTCTGGCTGATGCTCCCTGATTGATTGACTCCCGCATCCTTTAAGAATGCGGGAGTTTTTGTTAGCGCAGTATTCTGACTTTAACTGACTTACCTTTGATCTTACCCTTCTGCAGCTGCTGGGCAGCATGGCGAGCTACGGACTGACGCACGGCAATATAAACATGCACTGGATGCACATCTATTTTACCAATATCAGCTCCCTCCAGGCCCATTTCACCCGTTAATGCGCCTAGCACATCGCCACGACGCATTTTGGCTTTTTTACCGCCATCAACACATAAGGTCACCATCTCTGCCGCCAGCGGTTTAACCGTTCCGGTTGTTGGGGCCTGTTTCCAGTTCAGAGAAATATTCAGCATATCCGCGAGAACAGCTGCACGCTGGGCCTCTTCAGGTGCACAGAAACTGATAGCCAGTCCATCCTGCCCGGCCCGCGCGGTACGACCGATGCGATGTACGTGTACTTCAGGATCCCAGGAAAGCTCGTAGTTAACGACCATTTCCAGCGCTTTAATATCCAGTCCACGAGCGGCGACGTCAGTTGCAACCAGTACCCGGCTACTGCCGTTAGCAAAACGGATCAGCGTCTGATCACGGTCTCGCTGCTCCATGTCACCGTGCAATGCCAGAGCACTTTGCCCGCCTGCATTGAGCTCGTCACAAACCGCCTGACAATCTTTTTTGGTATTACAGAACACCACACAAGATGCCGGTTGGTACTGGCTTAACAGCTGTTGTAGTTGCTTAATTTTCTGATGACGCGACACTTCATAAAAATGCTGCTCAACTGAAGGTAGCTCATCGACTGTATCAATTTCAATGGTCACTGCATCACGCTGAATACGACCGCTGATAGCGGCAATAGCTGGCGGCCAGGTGGCTGAGAACAACAGCGTTTGTCGTTGTGGCGGCGCATAAGCCACGACTTCGTCAATCGCTTCGGCAAAGCCCATATCCAGCATGCGATCCGCTTCATCTAGCACCACCACCCGCACAGCCTCAAGGTTTACGGTCTCTTTTTTCAGATGATCCAGCAAACGGCCCGGCGTAGCGACAATAATATGTGGCGCATGTTGTAAGGATTCTTTCTGTACGCCAAAGGACTGCCCGCCGCACAGAGTCAGAATTTTAATATTTGGCATATAGCGAGCCAGCCGGCGTAGCTCTTCCGCGACTTGAGCGGCCAGTTCGCGCGTTGGGCACAGTACTAGAGACTGGGTAGTAAATTGTCCAGCTTCAATGCGTTGTAGCAGCCCAAGGCCAAATGCAGCTGTTTTACCACTGCCGGTTTTGGCTTGAGCCCGCACATCTTTTCCCGCCAGAATGGCAGGCAACGTTGCCGCCTGAACAGGCGTCATCGTAAGGTATCCCAGCTCATTAAGGTTAGTCAGTTGAGCATCAGGTAAAGCATTCAGTTCTGAAAAAGCGGTCACAGTATAATTCTCTAAATAGGGCTGTCTGCGCGCATTGTACAGCTTTTTTCTGACGTATCGTCATATTCTGCGACCTGACACACTTAACTTAAACTTCAGTGCATGCATCCATGTGCTATTTTTATTAGCAGGTATTAGCTAACTGAGCCGTCTCTGTACGAGATTGTAGTACCGGACAGCAGATTATTGAGGGTTTCTCTGGGTGAAAATAAAGCAAGGGATGATGTTCGCTTTGCTACTGATATCGCTTAATGCTCTGGCGAACGAAACAAGCAAAGTGATACTGAAAGAAGGTTCCAACCTACTGGATATCAATGGTGATGGAGTGGACGATTTAGTTGTGTATTCTCGGTTTGAGAATAATACATCACATTCTAATAATACCATGACCATCTTTATGATTGATCCGCAGGGTAAATATCATATTCTTCCGGTAGCCAATGATATTGGTTTTACCTGGTCTGACTTTATCTTATCCGCTTCAACAATAAAAATTGCTGACTATGCTTTGTATAAAAAGCCAGAAGGCTATTTTATTGTCAGTGCACGTAAATTAACCGGCGGAGAGTATGGCGAGGATGTGTCCGATGACTTACCGGTAAAATTTACCCGCTATGACATCAATAGCTATCAGGATGCTCCGGGGGTTCCGCCCTATTTCTGGGAGTACCGAGGTACCTATACCACTGAGGATAAATATCATGATATCGATGATGCTTTTCCGCATTTTAATAGTGAAATGTTAAAATAAAAGATACTGTTCATATATTATTTTAATATTATATGAACAGTATTCACAGACCATAAACTGATAGCGGGGATATTCTCAGGCCATTTTAATAATAACCATGCCAGCCAATAATAATCCGAGTCCTACCCAGCCCTTACGGTTCAGACGCTGCCCAAACAGGATCCAGCCAGCAGCGACGGTTGCAATAATACCAAACCCGCCCCATAAAGCATAAGCCACTGAGAGTTCAATACCTTTTACTGCCTGAGAGAGTGCGCTAAATGCGGCTAACACTGCAATTAAAGAAAAAACGCCATACACGGGACGACGAAAGCCGTCAGAATGTTTAAGAAGAATATTAGCCAGAATTTCTAATACAATGGCTGAAAATAACCACAGCCCGTGTATCCATTCAAACGACAGCATGCTGTCCTCTCTTTTCTGACACAGTCTCTGGCTGCTCTTTTTTACTGTGCATGCCTGATTTTAATAATGTAATACCAGCAATCAGTGTCGCCAGACCTAATATTTTGAGTAATGATATTGATTCATCAAATAATAAAACACTACACAGGGTAATAATCAAAATCCCAGTCCCTTCCCACATTGCATAGGCAACGCCAAGGGCAATTTTTTTAACTGAAAATGACAATAAAATATAAGAAAATGTAATCATCACCAGCATAAAAATATAGCCAGTATTATCATCACTAATACTTGACCATTTCATTGAGAGCGTACCCGTAATTTCAGCGATGATAGCCATCCCTAGAAAAATCCAGTAGATCATTTTTCCTCTCCTGACAGAGAAAATAAAATTATAAAAATTCGCCAGACGCAAAAAAGCGACGAGCTAATTAGAGTTATGCGTTATTGTCAGAAGAAAAGGACTATAGTGCGTTACGCCAGTGCTGCTCACCAGAGAGAAAAACTG
>CANRKT010000044.1 GCA_947631255.1 uncultured Enterobacteriaceae bacterium | reverse complement strand
CTGAGAGATTACGGATTTTTGCACAGCTACTAGATCGTTCAACCGATCATTTCAGGCTTAACTGATCGGCATTACGCTTCAGCAGCGGCGTTTTATTATTTAACTCTTGTTTTGTTGAGGCTGGTGCGAACCACACGCCAGGCACTCCAGAAGCTAAATCCACGTTTGACCAGTCGCATCATTTTACCTGGACGACGAACATTCCAGATGGCAAGGACAGTGCCCGCGACAACAAAGTAACGACGCAGATTGACCAGAGTATGCCAGCCCTTGTCATAGGGGGCTGTCGTCTCTAACCATTGATATTTAGCGATAGAGAGACTGGCTCGCTGCTGTTGAATCTGATTGAGCAATTCCGTTTTGCGTTGCTCACGTTCGCTGTCCCTCACGACTTATCCTCATCGAGCAGAGCTCTGTCACTGGCTAATTCATTACGTGTATGGCGTAGCAGTGTTGATTTGCGTGATTTTTTCAGTGTCCACAGGCCGCATACCAATGCACAGAACAACAGCGTTACTGTCGTTCCTATCATCACATGCAATCGATATTCGGTATCAACAACCCAGATGACGAGTATCATCAGGCTCATTAAACCAAAAGCCATGAACAGCATCGTCAGTCCCAGCATTAATAGCAGCTGGATAAGGTTAGCTTTTTCTTCTTCAAGCTCAACGACAGCAAGACGAATACGGGTTTCAACCATTCCGACGATGATAGTTATCAGCCGCTGGCCCGCGCCGAGTACACTTCTGCCAGGCCCTGGGGTTTGACGAGAGTCATTCATATTAACGACGTGCGAGCAGGATACCCAGCACCACACCAACAGCAGCACCAATACCTACGCCAGTCCACGGATTATCACGTACATAGGTATCCGCTTTAGCGGCAGCTTCACGTGTCTGCTGGCTAATGACATCACCAGCGTTATTCAGACGAGCACGGCTGTCGCGTAGTGCTTGCTCTGCTTTATTGCGTAGTGTGTCGAGCTCAGCTTTTGACTTTTCGGTGGAGGTGTCCAGGACATCTTCCAGGGTATCTGCAAGGGATTTTAGCTCTGCGCGCAAATGTTCTGATGTATAATCTTTAGACATAATTCTCTCCGAATAGTTGAGGATGACTTTTAAGATTTTTGATCTTCGCGGTCAATACTAGTACTGCCGCTTTTCCAGTGATTTCAGTTCAGACTCTGCTTTAGCAAGTTTCTGTTCGCGTTTAACTATTTTATCAGGATCACCTTTCAGACGAGCTTCTTCGAGGTCTGCTTGACGCTCAATGATTTCCCTTTTCTGGCTGGCAATTTTCTCCTGATGGGAAGCAATCAACTTGCTATCAGTACAGTGTGCCTGCACCTCACTCAACGCTTTCTTCAGGCCAGCCACACGATATGAATTGTTGTGCTGTTCGGCATAGCTTATTTGACGTTGAATTTCTTGCTCTTTTTCAGCGCAAAGTGAGTTGGCTTGCGCAGCAGGTACCAGAATAAGCAGTGCAAGAGTCAGTGCAGCAACATGTTTCATGACAGTAAACCATCCCATAGTTTTAGCGTGACACAAAGCCTTATTGAAAGACATCCTATTTGTGCAACGATATGAAAAGCGTCAGTTAACTTCTTAAGTAAAGCTCTTACAGCATAGTCATGAATTGACTAAAGCCCAAGGCATGTATGCAAAATTCAGATAGTTTGAAGCTTAACTCTTATGCGTGGTTATGGTCGGAACGTAAAATGGAAAGCCACGTCATAGCATTCTGATTACTGTTATCTTGCTGATCGATAACATAGCCACCGGGCAAGGCGCGATGGAGTACCTCTTTCGCTGCCTCGCTCTGTGCGCTGGATGCAAATGTGATTAGCAAATTATTGTTTTGTGGAGTAATGCTTTTGAATCTAATACCGTTAGCATCCAAATGGTGCCAGACGTAAAAGCCATCCGGCAGGCTATTGCCCTGCCGGGCGACGCTAATCTCTATCGTGGTATCTTCTGACGGCATACCTGACCAAATAGAGAGAGAAGTGATAGCAATGATACCGAATAGCAGTGCTGTCCGCAGATGGCATGAAAAAAATTTCATTTTGTACTCCTGTCCTAACTGCGTGGGCTGCGTTTTTTACGCCAGAACACAATTAATGACCCGGCCAGACCAATTACCAGCAGTACCACAGGTAACAACATCAGGCAGGACATCAACGCTTGTTCATACTTCATAAAGATTGGTGTATTTCCTAGCAGATAGCCTAGTGTAGTTAAGATTATGATCCATAGGAATCCGCTTATCCAATTGAAAAATTGGAAACGTGTATTACTCAAGCCTGATAATCCCGCAATGGTGGGAAGCAGGGTCCGGACGAAAGCAATAAAACGGGCAATCAACAACGCCGACAGGCCATGTTTATGAAATAACTGGTAAGCGCGCTGGTGGTAACGTGCAGGTAGATGCGATAGCCAGTTCTGTACCGTGGGTGAATTTCCAAGCCATCGTCCTTGAACATAACTCAGCCAGCAACCCAGGCTTGCAGCCGCAGTCAGAAGAACGACAGTTTCAGGGAAGCCCATAGCCCCTTTGGCAATCAATACTCCAACCAAAACTAATAAACTATCACCCGGCAAAAATGCTGCGGGAAGTAATCCATTTTCCAGAAAGATAATCATGAATAAGACGAAATAAAGCATGCCTACCATTGAAGGGTTGGCAAGTGTTTCGAAATCTTGGCTCCAAAGAGCGTTAAGCAGTTGCGTCAGTAGTTCCATTCAGTTTTCCTGGCACTTTGTTTAGCGGCCGCCGAATTAAATACGGGTGAGTAGAATGCCGTACTGCTTTTTATAATTTATCAATGACAACCCACGACCCATTTATCCAAGTCTTGGCGACCCTGGCAGTAAAGCTGCGAGACAGGACCACCGGCGGTAGAATTGCATTTAATTGTAACAAAGCTTTGCGTAGTACGTCACAGAATTTGCATCTATTATCACGTGATGATGCTCATTGAGGATAATGCTGGCGAGGGTATTTACATACTCTGACACTATTCCTTGTTTGCTTACTCTCGGGGAAGAAAATAACTTATTTTGACTATTCGCAGCACTATCGATGTGAACGTGCGAATTTTCAGAGAATCGCGAGGTAAGTCTGCTTCTGTGCTACCGCGTGCTGTATTACAACGCAGAAGGCATTGCTATTTAATATACGCGGATATTGCAATTTTACAATGTCAACTCATATTAAAATCAATGGCTTGGTGGGTTTTTTGTTATAAGTACCGAACAAATATATTAAGGCTATTAAATTATTCGGCCGAGTAACGCTATAAATTACGCTGAACGTCATTAATATAGCCATTTTATAGCGTATTTTATCCCGTGGAAGTAGGACAGTTATTAGTGTTTTTTGACAACTCAATAATTGTCCTCACTCTGATGCTTAATTTAGCAGTAGCCCCGTAAATCCTCGTCCAATGTGGGCGGGAATATAAGGGAGCTCATCAGGTGTTTTCTGCAATTCTACATCCGCTTTCAGGGGGGATTGTTACGCCTCCAGCGCTACAGGCGAGGAGCGTGACCAGAGCACTCCTGCATCTGGTTTCTTGGCAAAACGGGCCGGTAAAGCGGAGACGTCCGGTATTACCGGGTCAAACAGGATAGGGGGGCGCCAGCTTGAAAACCGTCAGAAGGCGCAAGTCGCTTGCACGGGCAACCGGATGCTTATGCATCGTCATGACGAGTAACCCGCAATGAAGTGACTCCCCTTTGCAACAGACAAGATAGGAGTCAGTCTTCATCGGGTTAATTTTTTGTTTTTGTTCCGCTCAACAATTTATCCGGCCAGAACTTCGATTAACTCATCAGCTGGAAACTTCACCCCGGTTTGCAGGCGGATCTCAGTAGCCAGTGCAGAGGTAATCCGTGAAACTTCCAGTGCCAGATGACTGATATGCTGATTTTCTATCAGGTCAGCAAAAGCCTCTGCTTCGTACAGCATGGTATTGATGTGCTGTGGCTGAGTCAGATTTTGTGGCTTTCCGCCCCGTGGGATGAAGGTGATTTTTTGGCATTCAGAGATTTTTTCAATCACCAGTGAACCCGCTTCACCTTGAATTTCACTCGCCAGCACGGAATCGCTCACTTTGGAGTGCAACAGAGTGACATCAAAGTCGCCGTACTTTAGCAGAACTGAACCATGGGCATCGACACCACTGTCCAGCAGTGAGGCGCTGGCCAGAACTGAATTGGGCTGGCCCCATAGGGTGACAGCAGAGGCCAGGACATAAAAACCGATATCCATGATCGAACCATTTGAGAACGCCGGGTTAAAGGTATTCGGGTTCTCGCCATCCAGATAACGCTGGTAACGTGATGAATACTGGCAATAACTTAGCGAAACCTTACGAATTTTACCGACTTTAGGCAGTGCCTGCTGTAAGGCGATAAAGTTTGGCAGGTAGGCGGTTTTAAAGGCTTCAAATAAGACGACCTGATTGTCACGGGCACAAGCGATGGCGGCTTCAGCTTCACGTAGATTAGAGGCTAGCGGCTTCTCACAAATGACATGCTTTTTGTGACGCAGGAATAACATGCTTTGTTCTGCATGAAATGAATTCGGACTGGCGATATAAACAGCATCGATGACGTCACTGGCTGCCATTTCCTCCAGGGAAGTGAACAGATGTTCCACCGGATAGTCACAGGCAAAGGCTTGTGCCTGTTCCAGGCTGCGAGAGTAAACTGCATTAAGTTTGTACTTGCCACTTTCATGGGCAGCATCAACAAACTGGCGGGTGATCCAGTTTGTGCCAACTACAGCGAAACGTATCATAGACTAGGATATTCTCCGTAAGATTGAAAATAATGAGTCATCAGGCGGTACTATTTAACGATAACTGAGTGAGCCAAAGACGCGTGTCAAACTCTAACTGGTGATACTGCGGTTCCATATGACAACACAAGGAGTAGAACGCTTTGTTGTGATCTTTCTCCTTAAGATGTGCCAATTCATGTACCACTATCATGCGCAAAAAGGGTTCAGGTGCCTGGCGGAAAATTGTCGCCACCCTAATTTCTGCTTTTGCTTTTAACTTATTACCCTGCACTCTTGAAAGAGCGGTATGCAGACCCAGTGCATTCTTTAATACATGGATCTTGCTGTCAAAAACCACTTTATTAATCGGCGACGCATTACGTAGAAACTGGCTCTTCAGCGTCTGAGTATACTGATAAAGTGCTTTGTCGGTCGTAATATTATGGCTATCTGGATAACGCTTCTCCAGTACCGTGCCAAGACGCTGTTCGGCAATAAGCGTACGAACCTGAGAAAGTAACTGTTCAGGGTAACCATTCAAATAGATCAATTCGCTCATGCTTTTCTCAGACTCAGAGGGAAAAAAGGGTATACTCTCGCCCCGTTTCAGGGATATTTATCCAAACTTTACCATCCAGGAGGGCCGATGAGCCAATTAGACAGCGGTTTTCGTTCACTGACGCTAAAACGTTTCCCGCAAACGGACGACGTTAACCCGCTACAAGCGTGGGAAGCTGCAGATGATTACCTGCTACAGCAGGTGGACGAGCTTAAACCTGTCGGTCCGGTACTCATTTTTAATGATACTTTCGGGGCACTCGCCTGTGTGCTGGCCGACTATACACCTTTCAGTATCGGTGACTCTTATCTTAGCGAGCTGGCAACCCGGCAGAATCTGAGCGGCAATGATATTGCTGAAAACAGCGTGACCTTTCTCGATAGCACGGCACAATATCCGGCAGCTCCCGAACTGGTGCTGATTAAAATACCAAAAACGCTGGCCTTGTTAGAGCAACAGCTGCGCGCTTTACGTCGTGTGATCACGCCACAGACGCGGATTATTGCTGGAGCTAAGGCCCGTGATATTCATAACTCTACGCTGGCGCTGTTTGAAAAAATCATTGGTCCTACCACCACGACCCTGGCGTGGAAAAAAGCCCGTCTGATTAATGCGACCTTCAGCAATCCTGAACTTAAAGATGCCCCTGATACTCTGAGCTGGCCGTTAGCTGGAACCTCATGGACTATCCATAATCATGCTAACGTCTTTTCCCGGACCGGGCTGGATATTGGCGCGCGCTTCTTCCTTGAGAATCTGCCTAAAGACCTGGACGGTGAGATAGTCGATTTAGGTTGTGGTAATGGAGTTATCGGACTGAAATTGCTGGAAAACTGCCCGCAGGCACAGGTGGTTTTTGTTGATGAGTCACCGATGGCTGTTGCCTCCAGTCAGCTGAATGTTGAAACCAACATGCCAGCTGAAATAGACCGCTGTGAATTTATGATTAACAACGGGCTATCGGGGGTTGAGCCTTTTCGTTTCAATGCCGTCCTGTGCAACCCTCCCTTCCATCAGCAGCATGCGCTGACGGATCAGATTGCCTGGGAGATGTTCCACCATGCTCGTCGCTGTCTGAAAATCAACGGCGAACTGTATATCGTGGCAAACCGTCACCTGGACTATTTCCGCAAACTGAAGAAGATCTTCGGTAACTGTGAGACCGTCGCCAGCAATACCAAGTTTGTGATACTGAAAGCGGTGAAGATCGGACGTAGTCGCTAAATCGTCAGTGCCAGATGGGTGCCCTGCGCAATAGCTCGCCGGGCATCTATTTCTGTTGCCACATCCGCTCCACCAATAATATGCACCTTTTTACCCATCCCTCGTAACGGTTCAGCGAGTTCACGTCTTGGCTCCTGCCCGGCACAAATAATAATATTGTCCACCGCCAGACACTGTGGCTCATCATTAACGATGATATGTAGTCCTTCATCATCGATACGCTGATACTGCACACCACTTACCATCTTCACACCACGCGCCAATAGCGTCGTACGGTGGATCCAGCCAGTTGTTTTACCGAGACCTTTTCCTGGGTGACTATTTTTCCGTTGCAATAACACTATCTCGCGTGGACTGCGGACAGGTGAAGGGGGCTGTGCACTCAGACCACCAGCCTGTTGCAGGCGAGTATCAATCCCCCATTCTTCACAGAATCGGTTGATACTCTGGCTGGTGGACTCACCTTGCTGACTTAAATACATGGCGATATCAAAACCGATGCCTCCGGCACCGACAATCGCGACTCGCTGGCCTGTCACGATCTTATTCCGTAGGACGTCAGGATAGCTCAGCACCTTCGGGTGGGTTATTCCTTCAATATCAGGTAGGCGAGGTTCAATGCCGCTGGCGAGGATCACCTCATCATAATCGGCCAGCATTGAGGCAGTAACATACTGATTTAACTGTAGGGTGACACCGGTTTTAGCCAGCATCTGGCGATAATAGCGTAGGGTTTCGGCAAACTCCTCTTTGCCGGGGATCTGCATTGCCAGAGTAAATTGCCCGCCTATCTCTGAACGGGCATCAAACAGGGTGACATGATGGCCGCGAGCCGCAGCATTAATTGCGCTAGCCAGCCCGGCAGGTCCGGCACCAATCACCGCCAGACGTTTAGGCCATTCCGTTTTTTGTACTGGCATTAGCGTTTCATGGCAGGCGCGCGGATTCACCAGACAAGAGGTCACTTTACCGGCAAAAATCTGATCCAGGCAGGCTTGATTGCAGCCGATACAGGTATTGATTTCATCGACCCGTCCGGCAGCTGATTTCGTCATAAATTCAGCATCAGCTAAAAAAGGACGTGCCATAGACACCATATCAGCATCCCCCGCAGCCAGAATATCTTCAGCTGTCGCGGGTGAATTAATGCGATTGGTGGTGATGAGCGGCAGGGAAACATGCTGTTTGAGTTTTTGGGTCACCCAGCGAAAGGCACCGCGCGGAACGGAGGTGGCAATGGTCGGAATACGCGCCTCATGCCAGCCGATACCGGTATTAATCAACGTCGCTCCTGCCTGCTCAATTGCCTGTGCCAGCTGCACCACCTCTTCAAAATTGCTGCCACCTTCGACCAAATCCAGCATCGACAGGCGATAGATAATAATAAAATCATCGCCAGTCCGTTCACGTACCCTACGGACTATCTCAACGGCAAAGCGCATTCTGTTCTGATAGCTGCCGCCCCAGTCATCATCCCGTTGGTTAGTGCGCAGAGCTAAAAACTGATTAATCAGATAGCCTTCAGAACCCATAATTTCTACACCGTCATAACCGCCCTCACGGGCAAGACTGGCGCAATGGGCAAAATCATCAATCAGCGTCAGGATCTCTTCGTGTTTCAGTGCATGGGGAGTAAAAGGATTGATCGGGGCTTGAATTGCTGACGGAGCAACCAGATGAGGCTGATAGCTATAACGTCCAGTATGCAGAATTTGCAGGGCAATTTTTCCTCCTTCGCGGTGTACTGCATCGGTGACGACCCGATGAGCGGGCAGCTGATCTTTATGGTTGAGTACCGCCCCATGACTTGCCGTCACGCCAGAAGGAGAAGGGGCAATCCCCCCTGTAACAATCAGCGCAACGCCATGCCGTGCACGCTCAGCATAGAAAGCGGCCAGCCGTGTTTCACCGCCAGCCAGTTCTTCCAGGCCGGTATGCATTGATCCCATTAACATGCGGTTCTTGAGCACTGTGAAGCCTAAGTCCAGCGGAGCAAACAATGATGGATAGCGCATAGTCCTTTCCAGTAAGTTAAATTATTGTTACGTGGTCGGATGAGTTGCTAATTTAACTTGCGTACGGCAAAAGGGAAAAGAAGAGTGCAATGAATGTGATGGGATTCAAATTCAGCGCACTCTTTCTGGGGATATCAGGGGATTTACAGCACGTCAATCAGCTCAAACTCTTCTGCCACTCACTCCATTGTTTCGCTAACGCTGCCCTCTCTTTTGAAGAACGTTTGATGAGCCTGTTACCAGTTACAGAGGCGACGGCCTCTTTCACCTTTTTCCAGGCTAACTTTTCAGTGATATCGCAGAAGCGAACGAGACGTAAAGTGATAAGGCGGATCACACAGACCGGTTTACCCTCGCCGTTGAGGGGAATATTGTTGCTGCCAATTGAGGGAGGCAGCGGATCACTTTGTCATGACGAAAGTGATCCGCTGCTGGCGGTTTTTATTCCTTTACTCACCTGTTTAGCCCGTTCTTTTGCCTGCTCAGGACTGTCGCCAAATGCCCATGACAGGGCATCCGGATATTTAATGTTTAAGTTATCGAAAATGCTCATGATGTGATCCTGTCAGGCTCTGCGTACCAGCCCGGGAGCTTGCCACATTGAGGTGGTTAAGCCGCTATCGACCAGTGACAGCTGTCCGGCATAAACTTTAAGCCACTTCTGCTTCATTTCATCATAGAGTTCACGATGTATCGGGTTAGGCTGGTATTCACGTTCCCACTGCACCAGTTGTTCGCCACTTTCCGCCAGCGAGCTAAACAGACCCGCGCCCACACCGGCAGCAATGGCACAGCCCAGGGCAGTGGCTTCTTTCACTACCGGAACCTGTACCGGAAGCCCGGTGACATCACTGAGGATCTGGCTCCATAAACGGCCTTTCGAGCCTCCACCTGCAAATACCAGTGAATCAAACCTTACCCCGGAAAAGTTAGAAATCAATTCCAAATTACAGGCTGAGACGATAGCGGCGTTCTCTTCCAGCGCTCGGAATAACGTGGCTTTATTGCATTTTTCGGGGTCAATCGAGAGGTTAATAAACGAGGGGGCGGCGTGATACCAGTTTTTAAAATGCATCGCATCAGAGAAAATCGGCATAATACCGTGTGAACCGGCGGGAACCTGGTTGGCCATATCCTCCATCAGGGTATAAGTATCTACGCCTAGTCGTTCGGCGATGAGTTTTTCTTCCGCGCAGAACGCGTCACGGAACCAGCGCATCGTCAGGCCAGTGAAGAAACTGATCGACTCCGCTTGTACCATGCCAGGAATAACATGCGGATTAATACGAATATTCATCTCAGGATCGGTTTTAATCGTCGGCAGATTTACCACTTGTTGCCAGAAGGTTCCGCCCAGTACGGCGGTTTGTCCTGCCCGAACTACGCCCAACCCTAAGCACCCTAGCTGCACGTCACCGCCACCCATCACTACCGGAGTACCGACCAGTAACCCGCTTTCTTCTGCAGCCATGGGAGTGACATGTCCCAGAATGGTCCCGGTTTCTTTAACTGGGGAGAGCATATCCGCCCGTAATCCGGCCATATCTAATAGTGAAGGACGCCAGTCGCGAGTAGCCAGGTCAAGCATACCCGTGGTGCCTGCATTGGAAGGATCAACGGCCAGTTCGCCGGACAGTCTGGCAGCTAGCCAGTCACTGATCATGGTCATGGTAGCGGCTTGACGATAAATATCAGGTCGATGGTGGGCCAGCCATAACAGACGAGGCATGGCGCTTAAGGCCAGGGTCTGGCCAGAAACATGGTAAACCTCTGATTCAAATTGAAAATCATTAATTTCTTTCAGTTCACTGACTTCCCGGCTGGCACGGGCATCGACGTTAGCGCAGGCCCAGATAGGCTCGCCGCTGGCGTCATATAACACGATCCCTTCGCGCATCGAGCAACATGCGACAGCCTTGATCTCCCTGGCGCTAATTGCCGCTTTTTGCAATGCTTCACGAATACATCGGCAGGTAAGTTGCCAGTTAATATCGAGTGAGAACTCCATTGACCCCGGAACATCTATGAGGCTTAAATGTTTCCATTCCGCCTGGCCCACGGCTATCTGCTGGCCATTAGTATCAAAGATAACCGCCCGGATACTGCCTGTTCCGGCATCTAACGCAAGGAGATAATTCATTCGCTGACCTCTTATGTTTTGCGCGACAGGCCTGAAGTTCGTATCACTCCATCAATGCCAGTACCGCCCGCGCCGTTTCTTCTTCCGTCACTAATCCGTTGATATAGCGCCCGGTCAGTGCGGCATAGATAGCATTGGCTTTATCTTTACCGCCTGCGACACCAATAATGGTCGGAAGCTGCGCAAGGTCATGAAGCCGAACACCAAGTAACTCACGATGAATTTCCAGTTCTTCCACCAGACTGCCGTCAGCTTGTAAAAAATAGCCAAGGATATCGCCGACAGCACCTTTACGGGCATACATCAGCTGTTCTCCTTCGCTGATATATCCTGATCGTAAAATAGTGGCATCACGTCGCTGATCGATAGCACCGATCCCGACTACGGCAACATCAGCTGCCATGGCGGCCAGGATAACGTCCCGTACGCTGGCCTCTTTCCTGAGGATTTCTGCCACATCAGGCGAAGAGACACGTAATGGAGCCGGGATCATGCTGACACTACAGGCGGCATCCAGCTGACTGATACCTGTCATATAAGGGCCAACACCGCCGGAAAGCGTCACCAGCCGAATTTGCTGAGAACCGATAAAACCACTCAAATGCTGTAAACAGTTCATGGTCGTTTCGCCAAAACCGACCGCTAACAGCTGGCCTGGCTCCAGTACACCCATCAGGGACTGGGCGGCACCAATACCCAGCCGAGTGCTCATTGGCGGGATATTGTGGGCGGGTAGTACACGCGCCAGCTTGAGGTTAAACCGCTTCTGTAGCTCGGTTTCCAGCGCCAGACAGCCTTCGTAACGCGAATTTATTTGTACTCGAATCACCCCGGACTGCCGTCCTTTCTCCAGTAAGCGAGAAATTTTAAGTCGTGGTAAGCCAAGTCGTTCACCAATGTCATTCTGAGTTAAACCATCGTGGTAGTAAGACCATGCTACCCGTGCCAGTAATTCTTCTTCGGCCATCGGTAGCCCGTAAAGTTGACTCTCTTCCGCTGTTCTTTTATCACTCATAGATGAACTCTTATCTTAATTTAGAACAATTGTTCTAAATAGTCTGGTAATTAAATGTGAAGCTCGTGGCAAAAAGATCATTTTCATTTCAGTGAAAGATAGATTATTTTTTTAAAAGATTTGTGATCAGTGTCCGGTTGTAATTATAACTCTTAGCCTACTATTTTGAACATTATTAATTTAAAAATTCTTTTGTTCATATTCGGAGGTGAGATGCCTAGCACCGTACCACTGATTCAGGCACACAAAGTCGGAAAGCAATTCTCCGGCGTCAGCGTATTGAAAGGTATAGATTTCATGCTACTTCCGGGGCAGGTTCATGCCTTGATGGGTGGGAATGGCGCAGGAAAATCAACGCTGATGAAAATCATTGCCGGAGTGGAAACCCCCGACAGTGGCGAGCTAGAGCTCTACGGTAAACGTTATTCACGGCTGAAACCGGGGCAGGCTCATGAACTGGGAATTTATTTGGTACCGCAGGAGCCGATGCTGTTTCCTAACCTGACAGTACAGGAAAATATCTTGTTTCGTCTGCCGCGGGCAGCGGATTTGGTTCAGCGCTTAGAAGAGAAAATGCGCCAGCTCGGATGTGAGATAACACTCAGTGCGGCTGCCAGTACGCTTGAAGTGGCCGATCAACAAATGGTGGAAATTCTCCGTGGACTGATGCGCGATGCCCGTATATTGATCCTTGATGAGCCTACCGCCTCACTGACTCCCGGTGAAACTGAACGTCTGTTCCGTCAGGTCCGCGCCTTACAGGCATTAGATGTCGGCATTATTTTTATCTCGCACAAGCTGCCGGAAATTTATCAGATAGCCAGCCATATCTCAGTGATGCGCGACGGGGCTGTAGTGTTGCAGGGTGAAACCGCCGCGTTTAGTGATAAAGAACTGATCAATGCCATGACACCCGCTTATCGCCAGCATGAATTAAGCGATACCCAAAAACTGTGGCTTGGACTGCCTGGAAACCGGCGCACCGAAGCCCAGGATTTTCCTGTACTGCGTGTAGAAGAACTGACGGGTGAAGGATTTATTAATCTCAACTTTGAATTACATGCGGGTGAAATCGTTGGTCTGGCAGGCTTAGTCGGTTCTGGGCGCACTGAACTGGCTGAAACGCTCTATGGCCTTCGTCCTGTACGTCACGGACGGGTGTTTCTTGAAAGTAAGGAAATAACCCATAGCAGCACCAAATCCCGGCTGGATAGCGGACTGGTGTATTTGCCTGAGGACAGACAAGTCTCAGGGCTATTTCTTGATGCCTCTATTCGCTGGAATACCGTGTTACTCAATGAACCGGACCTGTGGCTACAGCCTAAGCGTGAAGCTGCTGTTGTTGAACGCTATCACCGGGCGCTGGGTATCAAATTAAATCATGCCGATCAGCTGGTACGCACACTTTCGGGAGGCAACCAACAGAAAGTTCTGCTGGCACGCTGTCTTGAAGCCAATCCGCTGCTGCTTATTGTTGATGAGCCAACACGCGGTGTCGATGTTGCCGCCCGGGCAGATATCTACCAGTTAATCAAAAGTGTCGCTAAACAAAACGTTGCCGTACTGATTATCTCTAGCGATCTGGATGAGTTTTCTCCGCTGGCTGACAGGGTTTTTGTCATGCATCAAGGGGCGATCAGCGGTGAATTACAGCATGAAGACATCACTGTCGACAGCATGATGGCAATGGCATTTGGTGGAGGTCGTGGATGAAAAAATGGCTGAAAAATCGTGAACTCAGTGCATTTCTGGCGATTATGGTGCTGTTTTCTGTGCTGGTGGCGATAAATCATAGCTACTTCAGTGCCCAAACTATTGGCATGATCTTTAACAGTGCTCAAATCCTTATTTTACTGGCAATGGGTGCCACCCTTGTCATGCTGACCCGGAATATTGATGTCTCAGTGGGTTCAACCGTAGGTTTGAGTGCTATTGCTGTCGGGGTCGCACTTAACGCCGGCTACAGTCTGCCACTGGCGATGTTATTTGCTTTAGCGATTGGTGGACTGGCCGGATTTTTTAACGGCATTCTGGTGGTCTGGCTGCGTATTCCTGCCATTGTCGCCACGCTCGGCACACTGGGTTTGTATCGTGGCGGCATGTTGTTATGGACTGGCGGAAAATGGATTGAAGGATTGCCCGCCAGCCTGAAATCACTTTCTGAACCACTCGTTTTTGGTCTCTCACCCTTCGGTATTTTGGTCATTATTATCCTCGGTATTGCGACCTGGATGCTGGCAAAAACCGCCTTTGGCCGGGATTTCTATGCTGTGGGCGATAACCTGGCCGCTGCGCGTCAACTGGGGGTCGCGGTCAATCGTACTCGCTTACTGGCCTTCACCTTTAATGGCCTGTTTGCTGCACTGGCAGGCATTCTGTTCGCCTCACAGATTGGCTTTGTTCCAAACCAGACCGGCAGCGGGCTGGAAATGAAAGCTATCGCCGCTTGCGTCCTGGGTGGGATTTCATTATTAGGCGGAACTGGAACCGTGATTGGTGCTTTCCTCGGCGCCTTCTTTTTAACCCAAATCGATACCGTACTGGTGTTATTTAAACTGCCTGCCTGGTGGAACGATTTTATCGCCGGTCTGGTGCTACTGGGCGTGCTGGTGCTGGATGGTCGTTTGCGTCAGGCTTTAGTGCGTAACCAGCGTGCGCAGAAATACAGTCGCTTTGTCCCCCCGAAACCGGAGGACAAGAGTGCCGCCTCCTTTCCTCCAGAAAAGAAAAAGGAGGTCGCGTAAATGAAAAGTCGTCTTAACTGGGAAACCACGTTACTGCTATTGCTGGTGGCTGAAATCCTGTTATTCGGGGGGCTTAATCCCCGCATGCTAGATATGAATATGCTGCTCTTCAGTACCAGTGACTTTATCTGTATTGGCATTGTAGCGCTGCCGCTGACGCTGGTGATTATCAGTGGTGGGATTGATATCTCACTCGGTTCGACTATCGGTCTGTGTGCTATCGGACTGGGCGTGATGATGCAGGCGGGCTGGCCCTTGCCCGTGGCGATTATCTTAACGCTGGCTCTCGGTATGCTGTGTGGTTTTATCAACGCAGCCTTAATCAACTATACCGGTATCAGTCCGCTGGTTATCACACTGGGCACGCTGTATCTCTATGGTGGGGCTGCGTTATTGCTATCCGGTATGGCTGGCGCAACGGGCTATGAGGGGATTGGTGGCTTCCCGGAAGCCTTTACCCAGTTCGCTAATTTCACGCTGTTAGGACTGCCGGTTCCACTGGTGATGTTCATTGCCATTACCTTGTTATTCTGGTTGCTGACTCATCGTTTACGTTTTGGGCGTCATATTTTTCTCATCGGCCAGAACCCCCGCGCTGCCCGCTATGCCGGTATGCCGGTCAATAACATGCTGTACGGCATCTATGGTCTGGTGGGACTGGCATCGGCAATTTCGGCCGTCATCCTCGTTTCTTATTTTGGCTCAGCTCGTTCTGATCTCGGGCGTGACTTACTGATGCCTGCATTGACGGCGGCGGTATTAGGTGGAGCAAATATCTACGGTGGGTCAGGTTCAATTTTAGGAACCGCACTGGCAGCACTGCTGGTGGGATATTTACAGCAAGGACTACAAATGGTTGGCATCCCTAATCAGGTATCGAGTGCGTTGTCCGGTGCGTTACTGATTGTGGTGGTTATAGGTCGTTCGGTGAGTTTACACCGCGAGATGATTCGGGCGGCATGGCGTCGTCTGCGCGGGCAAAGAAAATTAACAGGAGCTTAGTATGAAGCAGACAGCAAAACACGCACTGAAACTGAGTGCACTGATTTTGGCGGCCCTGGTGACCTCTGTCCAGGCAGCAGACAGAATTGCGTTTATACCCAAACTTGTTGGTGTCGGTTTTTTCACCAGCGGCGGAAATGGTGCACTACAAGCAGGCAAAGATTTAGGTATTGATGTCACCTACGATGGTCCGACAGAACCGAGTGTTTCAGGCCAGGTTCAGCTGATTAATAACTTCGTTAACCAGGGGTACAACGCAATCATTGTTTCGGCAGTATCACCGGACGGCCTTTGTCCGGCACTGAAACGGGCGATGCAGCGTGGCGTCAAAGTCCTGACCTGGGACTCGGATACCAAACCAGATTGCCGCAGTATCTACATTAACCAAGGTACGCCACAGCAACTGGGCAGCATGCTGGTAGAAATGGCTGAAAAACAGGTCACCAAACCGAAAGCAAAAGTGGCATTTTTCTACTCCAGCCCGACAGTAACCGATCAGAATCAGTGGGTTAAAGAAGCTAAAGCGAAGATAGAGAAAGACCACCCAGAGTGGGAGGTGGTTACCACGCAGTTTGGCTATAACGATGCGACCAAATCCCTACAAACTGCCGAAGGGATCTTGAAGGCCTACCCGGACTTGGATGCCATTATTGCGCCTGATGCCAATGCGCTCCCGGCCGCTGCCCAGGCTGCAGAAAACCTTAAACGTAATGATGTCGCGATTGTTGGCTTTAGTACGCCGAACGTGATGCGTCCCTATGTTGAGCGCGGCACTGTAAAAGCCTTTGGTCTGTGGGATGTCGTACAGCAGGGAGAGATTGCCGTCAACGTGGCAAATACGTTGCTGAAAGAAGGCTCACTTAACGTGGGCGACGTAATAGAAGTCGAAAACATTGGGTCACTAAAAGTGGAGCCAAACAGCGTGCAAGGCTATGAGTATGAAGCCGAAGATAATGGCATTGTGCTGCTGCCAGAGCGTGTCGTGTTCACTAAAGAAAATATTGATAAATATGACTTTTAAGAGGGTGATGTAATGGCAGATCTTGATGATATTAAAGATGGAAAAGATTTCGGTATTGGTTGTCCTCAGCAGAACGAAGTATTTTATCTGAAAGGTTGTGGTGCGCTGGACTGGGGCATGCAGTCCCGTCTGGCACGCATCTTTAGTCCGCAAACTGGGCGTACAGTGATGCTGGCCTTTGATCATGGATATTTTCAGGGGCCGACAACCGGGCTGGAGCGTATTGATTTGTCCATTGCGCCGCTTTACCAGGAAACGGATGTGCTGATGTGTACCCGCGGGATTTTACGCAGTGTTGTCCCTCCGTCGACTAATAAGCCGGTGGTACTCCGTGCTTCAGGGGGAAACTCGATTCTGACTGAACTCTCCCGGGAGAGTGTGGCCGTCACAATGGAAGATGCACTGCGTTTGAATGCCTGTGCCGTTGCCGCTCAGATCTACATTGGTAGCGAATACGAACATCAGTCGATCAATAACATTATCAAGCTGGTCGATGAAGGTTCTCGTTATGGTATTCCGACCCTGGCGGTGACCGGTGTCGGTAAGGATATGGTGCGCGATGCGCGTTATTTTTCACTGGCGAGTCGTATTGCTGCTGAAATGGGGGCTCAGTGCGTTAAGACCTATTTTGTTGATGAGGGTTTTGAAAAAGTAGCGGCCAGTTGTCCGGTGCCGATTGTCATTGCTGGCGGGAAGAAACTCCCAGAACTGGACGCGCTGGATATGTGTTTCCGGGCGATTGATCAGGGGGCTGCTGGTGTTGATATGGGGCGGAATATTTTCCAGTCAGAAGCGCCACTGGCGATGCTTCAGGCGGTGAAAAAAGTGGTTCATGAAAATATGTCTGCGCGTGAGGCTTACCAATTCTGGCTCGAGGCTAAACATTAGGAAGGTTAAACATGAATGTGACGCTGGTAGAAATTAATATCAAGCCTGAATATGTCGATGATTTTTTAGATGTCTTTCGTGCGAATCATGAAGGGGCTATTAACGAACCGGGTAACTTACGCTTTGATGTTCTGCAAGACCCGGATGTAGCCACTCGCTTTTTTATTTATGAAGCCTATCAGGATGATGAAGCGGTACTGGCCCATAAAAAAACACCGCACTACCTGGCTTGTGTTGAAAAGCTGGACCGGATGATGTCATCGGCGCGTAAGAAACAAACCTTTATTGGGTTGTTGCCTTAAACTCAGTCGCTAAAAAGGGGGAAACAGTTGTTTTCCCCTTTGTGATTCATTTTGGTTAACGATTTGAACGGAACAGGCTGGCAATCTGGAAGATGGCAAAAGAGCTGAACAACAATTCGATACCTACGACAACAGTGACGAGCGAGAAGGACATTTCTGGGTTGGCAGTGATCAGCATCAGCGCAATCACCAAGTCTAAAGCGCCAATAACAATCTGCAGCCAAGAGCCATTTTGTCCCTTCATCTTAAAGCCGACAGAGAGACGAAGAATACCGCCGATAGCAAATAGTACTGCCAGCATCATAGACATGGTAACAATGCCCACTACAGGGTCAGTAATAAAGACATAACCCAGAATAAAGTAGGCAATCCCCAGCAAAATACTTCCCAGCATGGCTAAGAAGTTGTGCTTGCGGTTGATGACCATACCGCTAATTAATGCCACACCGCTAAGAATAAACAGAAATCCTACCAGAGTGCTGAGTGCCGCACCGGAGGCGAAGGGATTAATCAGACAGAAAATCCCGCCAACTAACAACAAGAAGGCAACGATCAGCATTAAGGTTCGTTGTTTCTTGATAAAATCTGGATCCAGATTAAGTATTTTTTTGCGATCGATATTTAGCATTGTAGTTTTCCTTTATTATACAGTTTGTAGCAACCTGAAGCCCCGTAACCGTTAATCGCGAGTCGCTAAAATAACGCTGGATGCTTTAACCAAAGCAATGACTTCATGACCTTCACAGAGCTCCCTTTCATCTCGGCTTTCATGAGTGATGATGGCTGTTAACGCTAAACCTTTTTCCGTTCTAAGATGAACAGTACTGTTTACCGTATCATTAACGATTTTACTGATTTATCCTCTAATCGCGTTATACCCAGTTAACAGGATAGTCGCTCAGACAAATGAATGTATCGCACTGCGATAAATTAAGCGCCAAAGCAGGGGGGAGGTCCCCCCAACAGTGGTTTTAGGTGATGGTTTATTCGTTAATACGTGGATGCTGATGCACTAAGTTGGTTCGTTTTTTCTGCAGTTCTTCAATTTCTTTATCTAAATCTTCGATCTTCTGCTCGATATTGTCGTAATGTTCCTGCACGATTTCGCGTGCTTCTGCAATATCTGATGCCGCAGGTGTAGCGCCTTTTAACGGTTTATTGGCTGTTTCTTTCATGGTGATGGCGGTGATAAGACCGATAACGGCGACGACCATCAGATAATAGGCAGGCATCAACAAATCATTGGTCATTTCAACCAGCCAGGCCGCCAGAGTCGGTGTCAGACCTGCAATCAGTACCGAGATATTAAAGGCGCTCGCCAGGGCGCTGTAACGAATATGGGTCGGAAACATCGCTGGCAGGGTCGATGCCATGACGCCAGTAAAGAAGTTAAGCAGGACTGCCAGCATTAACAGACCAAAGAAAATCAGCACAATGACGTCACTGTTAATCAACATAAATGCTGGAATAGCCAAGAAGAACAGACCGACACTTCCCATAAACACAAATATCCGGCGACCAAAGCGGTCACTTAACAGCCCGATAATTGGCTGCACAAACAACATACCAATCATAATGGCGATAATAATCATCACCCCATGATCTTCGGAATAGTGCAGGTTATGAGAAAGGTAACTTGGCATATAGGTGAGTAGCATGTAGTAGGTGACGTTAGTTGCAATCACCAGACCGACACACACCAGTAAGTTACGCCAGTGTTTTGTGACTATCTCTTTAAAGGAGACCTTAGGTCCTTCGGTCAGTCCCAGGCGGTCATCTTGTTCCATCTTCTCGACATGTTGCTGGAACGCAGGCGTTTCTTCCAGAGCATGGCGGAGATAAAGACCAATAACACCGAGTGGTAAAGCGAGGAAGAACGGAATACGCCAACCCCATTCAAGGAAGTTTGCTTCACCGACAATGGACGAAATCAGAACGACAACACCGGCTCCGCAGACAAAACCGGCGATGGAGCCGAAGTCGAGCCAGCTGCCCATAAAGCCACGTTTTCGGTCAGGTGAGTATTCTGCGACAAATATAGAGGCACCGGTATACTCGCCGCCAACCGAGAAACCCTGGATCATTTTTGCCAGTAACAGCAAAATCGGCGCCCAGATGCCAATGCTAGCATAGGAGGGTATCAGACCGATGGCAAAAGTACTCAGCGCCATAATAATAATGGTAATCGACAAAATTTTCTGACGACCATATTTGTCGCCGAGCATGCCGAAAAATACGCCACCGAGTGGGCGGATCAGAAAGGGAACAGAGAAGGTCCCCAGAGCTGCAATCATCTGTACACTTGGGCTGGCATCAGGGAAGAACACTTTCCCCAGTGCAAAGGCGACAAAGCCATATACCCCAAAATCGAACCACTCCATCGCATTACCTAAAGAGGCTGCGGTGATGGCTTTTTTCAGACGAGCATCATCAATAATCGTCACGTCACTGACCTTAATAGGTCTGACTTTTTTCTTTCTTCTTAGCATGTAGTATCCTCAATTGTTCTTCGAGCAAGACAATCCTTGCTGCTCCTTACTAAGTGTAGCTTGTTGGCTGCTCCCCGCCGTAAATGATGGGGATTCCCACTTCACAGAGTCTAACCTAAGCCGTTTAATGCGATTCAGGGTTTACGGACTCTCCATGGGCTAACACCGCCAGACCTGCGGCTTTGATATTTTTTGCAGCGTTACTATCACGGTCATGCTTAATGCCGCATTTTTGGAAAGGGTAATGATTGAAGGTGCTGAAGGCAGTTCACGGCTCCAGCGAATGTCTAATGGTTCTTTGCTTTTTGCCATGTACAACTTGCCGTCACGGTATTTGAAGGCATTCGCAGTCAGTTCGGCAGATTGGCTGTGGTGTTTACTTTTACACGTTGGATAGTTTGCACGACCGGCGAAGAAATTGGAAAACGCCGACTGTTGGTGTCGTAAGACCTGCTGTAAAAGCACGCACGAAACATCATTTAACCAGGTAAAATCACGCTCTTTTTTCATTGCAGTGAGCCTGGCGTTAGCTTGAATATAGCTGATTTTTTCTTGTCTTTCGTAATAGGCATCGGTACGCCAGCGGAGGATTGAGTTATAGACGAAAACGCACGCAACCAAATGTTTGAGTCAACAGTTCAATCTGTTCAGACGTGGGGTAGAAGCGATATTTATAAGCGCGTTTTATGCTCACACAATAACATTAAATATGTGATGTGGTAAATATATACAGTAAGGAACATAAGAGATGTTATCCCCCCTTTTTCCTCCCCAGCCGTATGGGGTGAGGTCTCCAGAGGGATATCGAATGAAGATGAAAGGTATGGAGAAAATAAGTTTAAAAGGATAACGACAGGGAACTATTTGCTTTGTTGTTAAATATAAACATCCATGATGTTATAGCAATTAGTCTAAACCGTGATAGTCATCAAAAATTTTGCCTAAAGTAAAATTTTTTCATGCCGAAATAACTAACTCCGAAGAGTGAACCATTGGATAACCTCTTAAAGGGAGTTGCTATGCCTGCCCGTAAATCTGTCATGCAGCATGAGTTTATGCTGGATGATGACACAACTTTGATGTCAACCACTGATCTGAAAAGCCACATAACACATGCTAATGATGCTTTTGTCCGGGTCAGTGGCTACGAATTACATGAGCTGCAAGGCTCTGCTCATAATATTGTCCGACATCCCGATATGCCAAAAGAAGCATTTGCGGATATGTGGTTCACCTTACAGCAAGGAGAGCCATGGACGGGAATTGTAAAAAATCGCCGTAAAAATGGTGACTACTATTGGGTAAGAGCAAATGCAGTGCCTTTAGTTCGGCACGGGAAAACTACCGGTTATATGTCGATTAGGACAAAACCCACCCGTGAGGAAATCGCCGCCGTAGAGCCTTTATATCAGGCAATGAATGAAGGCCGTGCTAAGCGAAAAATCGTTAAAGGTTTAGTGCTACGTAGAGGCCTGTCTGGAAAATTGCCGACGATATCACTGCGTACTCGCGTGAGAGCCATCATGAGTTTTTTACTGATGATATTACTGGCATCAGCCTGGTTCTTCGAACTGCCACTTCAGCAATGGCTGGTGGGTGGATTCGCCATCCTGCTTGTATATGGTCTGCTTGAATGGCAAATAGTTCGCCCGCTAAGAAAGGTTGCCCAGCAAGCTATTGATATTGCAACAGGAAATCGTCATCACGTGCAGCATCTGCAGCGTAGTGATGAAATCGGGATGATTTTACGCTCTGTGGGTCAGTTGGGTTTGATGTGTCGCTGGTTAATTAATGATGTCAGCTGTCAGGTGGCGAATGTTCACAGTGGTAGTGAAGTCATGGCGAAAGGTAATGAAGACTTAAATGCACGCACTCGTCAGACGGTAGTGAATGTTCAGCAGACTGTGGCAACCATGGATCAGATGTCCGCTTCGGTACAGACGAATTCAGATACAGCATCGGCAGCAGATAAACTTTCCAGCGCTGCCAGTGAAGCGGCTTCGCATGGTGCAGATGCAATGGAAACGCTTGTCACCACCATGGATGATATCTCTGATAGTACCCAGCGCATTGGTTCGATAACGACACTCATCAATGATATTGCCTTCCAAACCAATATTCTGGCATTAAATGCGGCTGTTGAAGCTGCGCGAGCTGGCGAGCAGGGTAAAGGTTTTGCCGTCGTGGCAGGTGAGGTGCGCAGTCTTGCTCAGCGTAGCGACAGTGCAGCGAATGATATTCGCAAACTGATTGATGCCAGTACCCATAAAGTGAAGTCGGGAACGATACAGGTTCATGCTGCCGGACAAATGATGCAGAATATTGTCACACAGGTACAGGATGTAACCCAGTTATTGGGGCATATCACTCAGGCAACGGCAGAGCAGGCTGAGGGTCTGGCCGATGTGACGCGTGCGGTGGCAGAACTCAGTACAATCACACAAAAAAATGCCGGACTGGTAGAAAATGGTGCTCAGGTGTCAGAAATGGTTAAATATCGTGCGATTCGTTTACAGGATGCCATGACAGTATTGAGTTAAGAAATTACGAGCAGGTGACTGATAGCCTGCTTTTTTTGTTTTTTTATTTTTATTTTTCGTGTTTTTTAGCGTCATATATCTAGATAATTGCTGTTTTTTTTGACGATTTACCGTCAATTTTACTCCAGATGTCATGTTGATGTAGTGAGTTTTACAAATTAGGATTGCTAAAATCTTAGGGATGTGAGTAAATAGCCGCGGTTTGGTACACAGACCTTATGAAAGCAGTTTTAGTAAAGCAGTCCTCAGTTCAAGCGCTATCTTAGATATCCCTTTTTCTCGAGTCTCCTCCTAAGTGCCAGATTAAGTCGAACTCTGCTGAACAGACCGTGTTCGCCGCGTATAGTGGCTAAGAAAATGAAAAAGGTAATATTTATGTCTAACAAAATGACTGGTTTGGTAAAATGGTTCAACGCTGAGAAAGGTTTCGGCTTTATTTCTCCAACTGATGGCAGCAAAGATGTATTCGTACATTTCTCTGCAATTCAGAGCGACAGCTTCAAAACTCTCGACGAAGGCCAGAAAGTTGAGTTCACCATCGAGAATGGTGCTAAAGGCCCTGCTGCTGCTAACGTTGTTGCGCTGTAATTCAGCCCTTCGTTATAAGTAAGCCTAAAAAAACCCGCCTTGGCGGGTTTTTTTGTGTCTGCGATTTACTGAAAAATGCTATCGCTAACAAATCAGTGATGGCCGCCCCAGAAGTTGACCATCGCTGTACTAGAGAGCGGTTTCCCAGACTGCCTGTGGCAGTAAATAGACCGCCGGTTCTGCGTTCTGTCCCACAGTAACAATATGTTTGATACCGCTGGCCATCACTGCCAGTGTGACATCAAAAGCATTCAGGCTGTCACCAAATCCTGCAGTAAGATTTAGCATTGAGCCGTTGGCCATCAAATACAAGGTTTTATCCTTCAGTTTATAGGCGTTGATAAACGGCATCACTTCCTGATTGGGGTATTGCTTCAAATAGCCACAGTCAATCTCTTCTGCAATATGACCGACGTTCAGCACGAAGACACCGTCTTTTACCTGGTCGAGTAATGTGGCATTAAGAACCTTTTTAGCTCCGGTCGCGGTGGCAATCACATCGGTTGTGGTGATCACATCTTCTATTTCAACAACATGCCAGCCATCATAGGCTGCTTGCAAGCGACGTGCCGGGCATTGTTCTGCAACCATCACCTGTCCTCCGTAGGCCTTCGCAGCCGCCGCAACACCCTGACCCACCAGACCATAGCCAATGACCAGCACTCTTTTTTCATGAAGTGTCAGATGCGTTGTCTGGAAGAAGGTTTGCCAGGCAGTTAAACCAACCATATGGCGGTTATGCAGACCCTCTTTAACCGGTAAATCGTCCCAGTTAAAGATAGGATAACCCGGGCGAGAAGAGGGCAGACGGCTGACCCCGGAGCCTGTTGCTTCCAGGCAGGCAACAACATCGCCAAACTCACCGCGCTGATGTAACAGTGTCGTGATATCAGCCCCCATTTCGCACAGATGCGTTGGACGCCAGGCAATGGCTTTTTCCCAGGAGTCGTGCCAGTCAGCCTCGCTCATATTACGCCAGGCACAGGCCTCCGCTCCCGCGGCAACCAGATAAGCCACCACATCGTCTTGCACGGTAGTCGGGTTACAGGTTGTCAAAAAAACACGCGCATTTTTCTTCAATAATCCTTCGACTAGCGGGATCATTTTTAAGTCGAGATGCATATTACATGCGATGCGGACATGACTGAGATCGGGGAGTGACTCGACTTGTTTAAGCGTACGAGTCATATGCAGGCAGGACCACTTGATTTCTTTGATAAACATATCGTTACTGGTATTCAAGGTCATTCCTTCTCTGATTATTTAAAGGTTTGCTAATGACTCCAATGAGTTGGACTTTATGTGCAATGCGGTCTTTTGAGGCTGGCTCAGGGTTGCGTTAACGCTCATTGTCCCCGTTGTGATCCTGCTTGGGTTTATCGCCATAGTCAGGATCCTAAAGGGCAAAACCGCTTACCTAGACTAGCAGGGTTTGTGATGACCTGGTTTTTTGGCAGTAAAAATGTTGATTACCTGCTCAGTACCGTGGAGCAGGTGCTTTGTTTTTATTAGGCGCGTACTTTAGATGCCACTAATATTGCTGTCAGAAGCATTAGCGTACCGGACAGAATCAGAGGGGCCAGTAAGCCCAGACTATCGAGAGTCAGCCCGCCGACAGCCGCGCCACAAGTATTCGCTAACTGAATAACGGCAACCTGAATAGAACCGGCTTTTTCAGCCTGATCGGACAGGGAACGGGTTATCCAGGTTGACCAGCCGACGGGAATAATCGCAAAAGAGAATCCCCAGATAATTGCCACAGCACTGGCTGCCCGCTGATCGCTTCCCCATAAAATTAACGATAATGCGCTCAGAGCGAGAATAAATGGCGCGAAGGTTAAGACGTATTTTAACGAGCGTTTTAAAAAGACAGAGGAGAGTGATGTCCCGACAAAGCTCGCGATACCAAAGCTTAATAGCACCAGTGTCAGACCACCTACATCAAACCCGGCCAGGGTCATATAAATCGGGCGAATATAGGTAAAGAAGGCAAACTGTCCGGCAAAAGCCATAAAGATAGCCAGCATACCCGCCATCACGCCTGGGCGTTTGAGCAGACCAAACATATTCTGTTTATTCTGCTCGCTGGCGCCCGGAAGAGAGGGCAGAACCCGCCAAATCCAGATAATACAAATAACGCCCATCAGCGCCGCGCCATTAAAAACATTGCGCCAGCCAATAATACTGCCCAAAAAACTCCCCAGAGGGGCTGCGATGACCAGTGCGATAGAGACAGCACCAAAAATGACCGAAAGCGCTTTTGGCACCGAACGTGTCGGAACCAGACGTAGGGTGAGAGACGCTGACATAGCCCAGAATCCACCGAGTGCAAGACCCAGGCACGCACGGCCTAGCAGCAACAACATAAAGTTATTAGAGAATGACACCAGCACACAGGATAGCGTGAGTAGAACAGCGAACAGCAATACCACATGGCGTCGGTCACGGGTACCGATGATATGTGTCACAAACAGACTGCTAAACATGGCAACAAAAGCCGTGACCGTGACTGTCTGACCGGCTAACCCCTCGGAAATACCCAGATCGGAAGCCATGGGAGTCAACAGACTAACGGGTAGGAACTCAACAGTGATAAGACAGGCTACGCAAAAGGCGATAGCAAAAACAGCTGACCAGTTTGGTCGGGTAACTGCATCATTTTTAGGAATGTAATGCGATGCATTATCCATCTTTTATGTCCTGATATGCTGGTTTAGGAAACCAAGAAGTCTATCACCGTCATCACCAGTGGTTTAACTTTTTAACACTTTCAGGTAACAAGAGCTGATTGATAGCACGAATTTTATACCCGCATAAAGAAATAGATTTAAGGAGAGGCTTTGATCTCAGGTCCGCATATGAGGACTCACCCACTAAAAATGGGGTCATAGAGCATTAAAGTTTTCCAGGCGCTAGCCGATGATCCGGCATCTTTCTCGGGGAATCAGATATTATGTTAAATCGTATGAAAATTGTAAAAAAGATACTCATCGTAATTGGACTATTTGCTGTATTACAGATAGCGTCCGGTGGTTTGTTCTTTAACGCATTGAAGCAGGAGAAAGAGAACCTCCAGGTTTTGCAAAATCTGCGTCAGAAACAAGAATCACTGAATAATAGCTGGGTGGCTTTGCTGAATGCGCGAAACACGCTAAATCGTGCCGGCATCCGCTATATGATGCAGCAGAATCAAGTGGGGAGCAGTGTCTCGCTCGAGGATTTGATGTCTCTGTCAGGATCTTTTCTGAAAACAGCGGAGAAGGAGTGGAATACTTATGAATCACTGCCTCATGATTCTCAGGAAATACAAGAAGAGAACGTGTTAATCAAGCAGAAATATGAAGTACTGCAAACTGCGCTGACTGATCTGGTTAAAATGCTGAGTGCTGGAGATATTCATGGTTTCTTCGATCAACCGACTCAGGATTATCAGGATGATTTCATAAAGCAATTTGACATCTATACGAAGCAACATACTGCACTGTATCAGCAAGCTCTTGATAAGAGCGAATCATCTTATCGCTTAGCGATGGGTATTCTGGGCAGTGTGCTTATCGCATTAGTTGTGCTTATTTTGTTTGTCTGGATGGGAATTCGCTCAACCCTGATAATTCCTCTGAACCGTCTTATCGAAAGTATCCGTCATATCGCTGGTGGCGACTTGATGCGTAAAATTAACGTTTATGGCACCAATGAAATGGGGATGCTGGCTGACAGCCTGCGTCATATGCAAGGTGAACTGGTGCGTACAGTTGGTAATGTACGTAACAGTGCGAACTCTATTTACAGTGGCGCCAGTGAAATATCTATCGGTAACAATGACCTTTCCTCTCGTACTGAACAGCAGGCAGCCTCTCTGGAAGAAACCGCAGCCAGTATGGAGCAACTGACCGCAACGGTTAAGCAGAACGCGGAAAATGCGCGTCAAGCAAGTCAGCTCGCTCTCAGTGCTTCTGATACGGCTCGTCGCGGCGGAAAGGTAGTGGATAACGTGGTGCAAACCATGAGTGAGATTGCCGGAAGTTCTCAGAAGATTGCCGATATTACCAGCGTAATTGATGGTATTGCTTTCCAGACCAATATTCTGGCATTGAATGCAGCGGTAGAGGCGGCACGGGCTGGTGAACAGGGACGTGGCTTTGCCGTGGTCGCGGGGGAAGTTCGTAATCTGGCACAACGTAGTGCCCAGGCCGCGAAAGAAATTAAACTGCTGATTGACGACTCTGTTAGCCGAGTTGATACCGGTTCTACTCTGGTAGAAAGCGCGGGAGAAACGATGGGAGAAATCGTTAATGCAGTTACCCGTGTGACTGACATTATGGGAGAAATTGCTTCCGCTTCTGATGAGCAAAGTCGGGGTATTGACCAAGTCGGTTTGGCGGTTGCCGAGATGGACAGAGTCACACAGCAAAACGCCGCTCTGGTTGAAGAGTCAGCCGCAGCCGCAGCCGCCCTGGAAGAGCAAGCCAGCCATCTGACACAAGCGGTATCGGTATTCCATATTGTCGCAGATCAGCAACCTATACAGCGTCAGGAAGTTGAAACTCAGGTTCCGGTTCGCGCTCAGGCTACCCTGGTACGTAAAGTGTCAGCTGACTCAGTCTCGGATGATAACTGGGAAAAATTCTAACAGGATTAACCCCGATATTGTTGAGTGAACGGTATTATCTCTACCGTTAAAAAAGCTTATCCTCCCCTAAAAGGGGAGGATAAGCTATTACTCCGCAGGCGTTTCTGAGAGGCGACTTTCCAGTTCGCTCAGACGCTGTTCCAGCAGGGCGAGTTTTTCGCGTGTCCGTAACAACACCTGAGTTTGTACATCAAACTCTTCCCGGCTGACCATATCCAGACGTGTCAGTTGTGACTGAATTACCTGACGTACTCTTTTTTCCACATCATCCCCTAAGTCACGTATTCCTTTCGGCATGGACTCATGGACCTGACGAGCGATCTGTTCAAGTTTCTTTGGATCAATCATGGCGCTTTCCATTATCTGGGTTATTGGACTAATTGTAATGCCAGAATGATAGGGTATAAACCAGAAATGTTATATGCGATCACGTTGCCGGACGAAATTATTAGCGGTATAGTAAATACGCTTTATTCTCAGGGCGGGGTGCAAGTCCCCACCGGCGGTAAATCAGTCGCTGAAATGACTGAAAGCCCGCGAGCGCTTCAGATAACTTCTGAAGGTCAGCAGATCCGGTGTAATTCCGGGGCCGACGGTTATAGTCCGGATGGGAGAGAGTAACGGTATTGTCAGGCTACGGCCTGTCCGCGTTATTTTTTTAGCTCCTAAGACTGCCCTGATTCTGGTAACCATATATTTAATGAGGTTTATTACCATGAATCAGACGCTCCTTTCTCCATTTGGCACATCTTTAGAACGTGTCGAGCGCGCACTTGAATCCCTACGTGAAGGCCGCGGTGTTATGGTTCTCGATGATGAGGATCGTGAAAACGAAGGCGATATGATTTTCCCGGCAGAAACCATGACTGTTGAGCAAATGGCTCTGACTATTCGTCATGGCAGCGGCATTGTTTGCCTGTGCCTGACCGAAGAACGTCGTAAACAGCTGGACTTACCAATGATGGTAGACAATAACACCAGCGCATTTGGGACTGGTTTTACCGTCACTATTGAAGCTGCAACAGGTGTCACTACCGGTGTTTCTGCTACTGACCGTATCACTACCATCAAGGCAGCTATTGCAGAGGGTGCTAAGCCTTCTGATCTGAACCGACCTGGACATGTTTTTCCACTGCGCGCCCAGCCTGGTGGCGTATTAACGCGCGGCGGACATACTGAAGCGACAATTGACCTGGTTACTCTGGCCGGTTTCCGTCCTGCTGGCGTGCTGTGTGAGCTGACCAATGATGATGGCTCCATGGCTCATGCGCCAGAGTGCGTCGAGTTTGCTCTGAAACATAATATGGCCGTTGTGACTATCGAAGACTTGGTTGAGTATCGTCAGTTACATGAGCGTAAAGCGAGCTAAAATCCGTTATAGATTTGAAGCCGTTTTAAATGATTAAACCCGGTCAATGTACCTAATGCCGATCAGTTAAGCCTGAAATGATCGGTTGAACGATCTAGTAGCTGTGCAAAAATCCGTAATCTCTCAG
>CANRKT010000043.1 GCA_947631255.1 uncultured Enterobacteriaceae bacterium | reverse complement strand
TGGCTATGTTACTTAAGGGTGAGGATGTCCCAGAATTAGTTACCGTACCACCGGTATTAATTACCCAGGAAACTCTGAAAGCAAGCGATATTAAAAATATGGATGATTTGCTGGCTAAAGATCCAGAGTTCTCAAAATCATCTGTCTTAATGCCTGAGTGGATGCCTCAGCCATAATAAATATATCCATCATACTTCAAGTTGCTTGGTGCCGACATTCATGCCGCCGAATCACATAGTCTATCTATGCTCATCGACGGCCTGAACTTGGCGCTTACAAGCAATCAGAGTTATTTAGGATATAAGTGGTCATGTACATGACTATTTTAAACTGTTTAATGTTGATGATTAAGTCGAGTGGTATTATGACAAACACTATACCTGATGGCTACATGCCTCAAACATGTGAAACTTTGCCTTACTATTTAAGTGATAAATTACCGCAGGATTTAATATTAGGTGGTAAGCCTGAAACCTGGACGGTCACTGAAGTGGGTGACGGTAATTTAAATCTGGTATTTATTGTCTCTGGTAGCGAGCGAGCTATTGTCGTCAAACAGGCGTTACCTTATGTGCGTGCTGCAGGGGAAAGCTGGAAGCTTTCCATTAATCGGGCATTTTTTGAATATAACGTTTTATTGCAAGAAAATAAATATGCCGGAAATACTCTCGTACCTGAGGTCTATTTTTATGATCCACAGATGGCTGCTTTTGCCATGGAATATCTTGCCGAGCATATTATTTTAAGAAAGAAATTGATTGCCGGTGAAAAACAACCAGGTCTTGAGCAAGAAATAGGTTTTTTTCTGGCAAAAACGCTATTCCATACCTCAGATATCGGTATGGATGCGGTAGAGAAAAAAACCTTAGTGGCGAACTTTGCTAACAATCATGAGTTATGCAAAATCACTGAAGATTTAATTTTTACCGAACCCTATTTTGATGCACCACGCAATAACTGGACTTCTCCGCAGCTGGATGAAGAGGTTCATGCCCTCTGGCAGGATGTCGATGTCATTCATATTGCGATGAAATATAAATACAAGTTTATGACTGAAGCTCAGGCCCTGTTACACGGAGATTTGCATTCTGGCTCAATTATGGTTTCAGCGACTGATAGTAAAGTGATTGATCCTGAATTTGGTTTTATGGGGCCGATGGCTTTTGATATTGGTAATTATATCGGTAACCTGTATCTGGCCTATTTTGCTCAAGTTGGATTACAGGCTGATATCCGTCGGCGTCAGGATTACCAGGCGTGGTTATTAGAACAAATAGAACAAACATGGTCGGTATTTGAGCAAGTATTCCGCCAGCTCTGGAACGAAAAACAGAGCGGTGAAGCTTATCCCCATACCTTGTATCAGCGGCACAACCCTGGGTTATTACAGCGTGCTCAGGACGACTTTTTCAAAACATTATTAGAAGACACTCTGGTCAATGCGGGTCTGGAAATGAATCGCCGTATTGTTGGCTTTGCCGGAGTCGCTGATTTTAAAACCATTGCAGATGCCAGTCTTAGAGCACAATGCGAGCGCTCAGCATTAAAAATGGCCCGAGAATTGATAGTTAATGCCTCTGCGCATGCCAATTTCTCACAACTCAAACTTTATGCATCCGCATGTTAAGAGGTATTTATGAAGATTAAAGGAACCCACTATCGTTCAGTCTGGCTTGCAGAAGATGGCTATACGGTTGAAGTCCTGGATCAAACCAAATTGCCTTTTGAACTTGCAGTTATTCAACTGACTGATTTACAGCTGGCGGCGACGGCCATTAAAGATATGTGGATCCGTGGAGCCCCTCTGATTGGTGCGGTGGCGGCTTATGGCGTGGCGCTGGCAATGAGAGAGGATGCCAGCGATAAAAACCTGCAACATGCCTATGACACTCTGGTGGTTACCCGCCCGACAGCCATTAACTTAAAATGGGCACTGGACCGAGTTTGTCCTCAGCTTAGTGACTTACCGGAAACTGAGCGTCAGGCTGCGGCGTACCGTATTGCCGGTGAAATTGCCGATGAAGATGTTGAGCTCTGCAAAAGTATTGGCCGAAATGGGCTGGAAATTATTCGTAAAATTGCTGCCAGTAAACCGAAAGGTGAACGGGTTAATATTCTGACCCACTGCAATGCGGGCTGGTTGGCAACGGTTGACTGGGGGACGGCGCTATCACCTATCTATATGGCACATGAAGAGGGGATTGATGTGCACGTCTGGGTCGACGAAACACGGCCACGTAATCAGGGGGGACTAACCGCTTTTGAACTGGGATCGCATGGTGTGGCGCATACTCTGATTGCTGATAATGCCGGTGGCCATTTAATGCAGCATGGTGAAGTGGATATGTGCATTGTAGGTACCGACAGAACGACTGCCCGTGGTGACGTGTGTAATAAGATTGGTACCTATTTGAAGGCGTTAGCCGCTAAGGCAAACCATGTTCCTTTTTATGTGGCGTTGCCATCACCGACCATTGATTTCACCGTTTATGATGGGGTAAAAGAGATCCCTATCGAGGAACGCAGTGGCGAAGAACAGTCTTACGTCTATGGGATTGATGCCTCAGGTAAACGTAGTTGGGTAAATACAGCGCCTGAAGGTACCGTTTGTGGAAACTTTGCTTTTGATGTTACCCCGGCCGAGTTAATTACCGGACTGATTACTGAGCGTGGTGTCTGTCAGGCGAATGAACCTGCATTGCGAGCGCTTTTTCCTGAGCATAAATAATGAGTATTGAGGGGGCCTGTATCCCTCAATACTCATCTGATAAGGTTTTTTTACCATGAACAGAGAGAGTTTCGCGCAAGAAATCATTGCCAGTTGCCTTGAAATGTCTCGTTTAGGGCTCAATCAAGGGACTTCCGGAAATATCAGCGTTCGCTACCAGGACGGTATGCTGATTACGCCGAGCGGTGTGGCTTACCATAAACTGACTTCCGATCAGATTGTTTTTGTCAGTTATGAAGGAAAAGCGGAAGCGAATAAAGTACCCTCAAGCGAGTGGCTCTTTCATCTTGCCTGTTATCACGCTCGCCCGGAGCTGAATGCCGTGGTGCATAATCATGCGGTTAACGCCACAGCAGTTTCAATTTTGAATCACGATATTCCAGCTATTCATTATATGGTAGCAGTAACGGGAACAAATATTGTGCCTTGTATTCCTTATGCTACTTTCGGCAGTTCTGAGCTGGCTGACAGAGTTGAGCACGGAATAAAAGTGAGTAAAGCGTTACTGATGCAGCACCATGGTATGATAACTATGGAAGTGAATTTAGAGAAAGCATTATGGCTGGCTAATGAAGTAGAAGTTCTGGCCAATATGTATTTAAAAATACTTTCGGTAACGGATGAGGTGCCGGTGTTATCAGCAGCTGAAATGCGCCATGTAAATGAAAAATTTAAAACCTATGGTTTAAAAACGGATGCTAATAAATAAACGTTAAATATTTTCTTGGGGAAAGGATTTCTTGTACAAGAAATCCTTTTTTTCATCGCTATGATTGACAGTTGTTAAGATAATAAGCTGTCGCTTCATCAATAATTAAATCAGAAACATAGCCGCCACGAATAGCGCCGAGGGTTGCCAAAAAGTTTTCTTCACCTACAGCAAGGAAAATACGGCGCTTAATATTGCGTAGTTGAATCAAACTGATCCCTAAAATACGCAAATCGACTTCCGCGGGAATATGATAGCCGTCTTTATCATAAAAACGACCACAAATAACGCCGACGGCACCAAGGTCACGATAAGTCTGCATCTCTTTTTTAGAGAGTACACCGCAGCGGATCAAGGGATTATCGTCCTGGACATTACCGACGACAAACAGCGCTTTATTGCACTTATTCAGCGCAGAAAAATTTGCCTGAATAATCGGCTCTGCCTGTAATTCTGCTGCCAGGGAGACACTGGATACTACCGCCGGGACATGAAGATTAACGCAACTGCCGGAAAATTTATTTGCGATCAGTGACGAAGACTCAATGGTTGTAAAATCAGGTTGAGCGGGCATTGAACCGAGCATTTGTAGCACTGTGACATTATTAGAGGGTTTAGGTGACATAATATGCCCCATTCTATGAATGGTTCGCCCCCAGGCAACGCCTAATAAATCATTATCCTCGACAACCTGACTTAGATACATACCGCCCGCTCTGGCCAGATGCTCACGACGAGTAGCACTATCTATATTGTGATTATCCTGCTGGCTGTCAGGAATAATCATGACATTATATAAGTTAAATTTTGTCTTTATATTGATGGCCAGTTCAATAGATGAAAATGACTTGGCATCAAGACTAATATTAACATAACCTTTTTCACGCGCAGTTTGCAGATATTTGACCACGGTAACTCTTGAAATTCCCATGGCCTGGGCAACCTCAGTCTGACTGAGGCCATCCTGATAATAAAGCCATGTAGCATAAAGAATGGGGTCATTATCAAATAAACTGCTACTTTTTTTCACACTCTCGTTCATTGTTATGTGCCATTCATCTGCCAGACCATAATCTATTATTACATTGATAAAAATAAACTAATAGTGACAACTGCATTAATCATTAATTAATACCTATTTTATTAAGTGTTTTGTGTGTCAGAACAATATTATCGTTATGCTAAAAAGTAATAAACTATTTCAGTCATTATGGCGATCCACGGTCCGTCATGATGACTGAGGATTTACAGATTTTTGCGGTAATTCCCGATAACCTCGGTGATAAGCCTGTATCGGTTGACGAAAGAAATGGTCTGGGGAGCCAGAGCAGAAATATCCGTGAATACGAGTAAAATTTGTCCTTTATATTGTGCACGGCACCATATTTTTCACTTTTTTAGTAAAAAAAATGTAATTTTTGTCACAAAAAGGACGCATATAGATGATTTTTCCGTACACTCACGTACTCTAAATAACAGTAAAAAAGAATGCAGGAGAAAATATGAAGTGGCAACAACGGATACGAGTGACTACCGGGCTAAGTTGCTGGCAGATCATGCTGCATCTTGCGGTGATTGGTGCGTTGCTGGTTGGCTGGAAAACGGCCTCCCTGATCCCAGTCGGGATTGGACTGTGCCTTCTTTACATGTTCACTGTAATTTTGATGTTTGCCTTTCAGCGTTTTCGTAGCGGTACGCTACGAGATATTGGTGATTTTCTCGAAGAGTTAACCACCACGTGGTATTTTGGCACCGCGCTGATAGCCCTCTGGTTGCTATCACGAGTGGTACAAAGTCCTTTGCTACTGACTATCGCAGGTCTGGTAATGATAGCGGGCCCCGCTATTTATTCCTTGGTCCATAAAGAAAAATCAGACAATTTTTCGCCGAAACAGGCAGTACGCCGCTGATCCCGTTGTGACCGCTATTACCAATAGCGGCCACAAACTGTGCCAGATAATGCCCAAATCCGCATCCTTCAAATAGATTTTCTTAGTGATATCAGTGAAATGCCGGATAGGATTCACCCAGGTGATATCTTGTAACCAGACTGGCATATTCTCGACCGGAGAGACATATCCAGACAGAAGGATAGCGGGCATCATAAAGACAAATACCCCAATAAATGCCTGCTGCTGGGTTGAGCAGAGTGTCGAGATCAGCAGCCCAAATCCTACCAGTGAAAAACCATAGATAATCATGGTGAAATAGAATAACAGCAGTGAACCTGAGAAGGGGATCTTATAGCCCCAGATGCCTATCGCCAGGACGATGGTTGCCTGAGCCAGAGCGACTACCTGAGCGGGGATCGCTTTGCCAATAAAAATCTGCCAGGTCGCGAGTGGCGAAACAATTAGCTGATCCAGCGTACCCTGTTCGCGTTCACGAGCGACCGAAAGCGAAGTGACAATCAAAATACCCACAGTCGTGATCAGCGCGATTAAAGAAGGTACCACAAACCATTTATAATCCAGGTTTGGGTTATACCAGTTACGGATAATCAGCTCGCTATTATTCATTTTCGGCAGACCGGTCACTAACTCCTGCTGATAATCTTTGGCTATCTGCTGAAGATAATTAGCAGCTATTTGAGCGCTGTTTGAGTTACGGCCATCCAGCAGGATATTCAAGGTAGTGGGGTGCAGCTGTGTCAGATTAGCGGAAAAATGCTCCGGAAAACGGATAACCAGTAGCGCTTTCTGATTATCAATGACAGGTGTGATTTCTGCGGTGCTATTTAATAATAGTATCTCACTGAAAGCACTTGCCTTAGCAATACGCTGGGTCAGTTCAACAGAGTGACTGCCGTTATCTTCATCAAAGATAGCAATAGTGGCATTGGTCACTTCGAGCGTTGCTGCAAAAGGAAATATAATGACCTGAACCAGTACCGGTATAATTAATAACGCGCGCGTTTGAGGCTCACGTAACAGTGACTGTAGCTCTTTACGGATTAAGGTCCATAAACGATAAAACATCTCTTCTCCTACTCGAGCCGACGCTTAGTGATTAAAGCCGTCAGGCCGATAAATATCACCGCTGCTGCCATCAAAAACAGAGTATTAATAATCATAATAGAGGCCACATTCCCGGCGAGAAACAGACTTTGCAAGGAACTGACAAAATAACGGGCAGGAATAATGTAGGTCACCGCACGAATAATTGCGGGCATACTGTCTATCTGAAAAATGAAGCCGGATAGCATGACGGCGGGTAAGAAAGCCGCATTTAGTGCGACCTGGGCGGCATTGAACTGGTTACGTGTCAGGGTTGAGATCAACAGTCCCATTCCCAGAGTACTGAGTAAAAACAGGCTACTGATCACGAACAGTAATAACAGCGATCCGCGCCAGGGCACATCGAGAATAAAGACCGTGACTATCATGCACAGTGCCATCGCCAGCATGCCAAGAATATAGTAGGGCAGCAATTTGCACAGCAATAACTCAGTGCGGGTTATTTGAGTGGACAGCAGGGCCTCCATGGTGCCGCGCTCCCATTCACGGGCAATAACCAGCGAGGTTAATATGGCACCGATAACCGTCATAATAATGGTGATGGCTCCGGGAATAATAAAGTGTCGGCTGATTGCGGCGGGATTAAACCAGTAGCGCGTCTGAACTTCAATCAGAGGTTCAAAGACTTCTCCTCTGTTTTCAGCGCGCTGTTGTTGCCAGATCTGCCAGACTCCCTCCATATAACCTTGAATAAAGTTAGCGGTATTCGGTTCGCTACCATCGGTGATTATCTGGATTGGTGCGGTATCGCCTGGGCGCGCCATTTTCTGGTTAAAGTCAGGAGGAATAACCACCAGACCACGGATTTTACCCGCTTGCATCAACTGCGTTAGCTGCTGATGATTATCACTGATCGTCGGCTGAATGAAGGGAGAGGCACTGATGGTATGGGTAAAATCAATGGCATCGCCATTCTGTTGTTCTACCAGTACACCAACATGCAAACGGCTGGAATCGAGATTAATACCATAACCGAAGATAAACAGCAGAAGTAAGGGAATCACCACAGCAATCAGCCAGCTGCTTGGGTCACGAATAATTTGTCGGGTCTCTTTGATGCAAAGGGCGCGCACACGTCGCCATGACAACAGAGGGTTATGACGGCTCACGGCTGTGCTCCTTATCCCACTGATCAATCAGTTCGATAAATGCCTGTTCCATCGTTGGGTCGGGTGTTTCCTGGTCTGCAATTTGATGCTTCAGTGCGTCTGGAGTCCCGGTGGCAATCAGCTTACCGTGATAAACCAGACCAATACGATCGCAATACTCTGCTTCATCCATAAAGTGAGTCGTCACCATCACCGTGACGCCCTTATTGACCATGCTATTAATATGCAGCCAGAACTCACGACGGGTAATAGGATCAACCCCTGAAGTGGGTTCATCAAGAAACAGGATATCGGGTTCATGCATCATCGAACAAGCAAGAGCAAGACGCTGTTTAAATCCCAGCGGCAGAGAGTCGGTAACATTATTAACGATGTCATGAAAGGCAAAGGCCTCACACATACTTTCTATTTTTTCAGCCTGTTTTTTACCGCGCAGACCGTAAATACCGGAGAAAAAACGCAGGTTTTGCATGACGGTCAGGTTACTGTACAGGGAGAATTTTTGTGCCATATAGCCCAGATGCTGACGTGCCTGACCGGCATTTTTCAAGTCCATTCCCAGTACTTGTGCATCCCCAGAGCTGGGTACCATTAACCCACACATCATTTTAAAGGTTGTCGATTTCCCCGCGCCGTTCGGCCCCAGCAGGCCAAAAATCTCACCCCGTTTAACAGCAAAGGAAACATGGTCGGTGGCGGCAAAGTCACCAAATTTTTTGGTCAGCGCTCTGGCCTCAATCACTGTTTCGTCGGGATTATGTGGCAAGGGCTGTAACATATTGCCCAGAGCTGACTCGACAAGTGCTATCCCACCGAGTAAATCGATAAAGGCATCTTCAAAGCGTGGTGTGGCCTCGGTGATGTGTAATTCGGGTAAATTAATGGCACGGGAAAGTGCATCAACCCCGGTGTTTCTGGCCAGCATTAAACGTACTGCATGACCCTGAATCACGGCATCGGTAACCTGCTCAAGTTTGAGTAAACGTTGCATCAGCTGGCGATTATTCACTTCCGGATGACTGACCAGTAAGGAACGGCCAGCCACCTTCTGAGTGAGCTTCTGTGGTGCCCCTTGGTAGAGCAGTTTGCCGCCATTCATTAAAAGAATTTCCCGGCACTGTTCCGCTTCGTCAAGATAAGAGGTACTCCACAGAATAAGCATGCCTTCATCAGCCAGTTCGTGCACCATCTGCCACAATTCACGCCGGGAGATAGGATCTACTCCCACACCGGGTTCATCAAGCAACAGTACTTTAGGCTGCCCAACCAAAGTGCAGGCAAGACCGAGTTTCTGTTTCATTCCTCCGGACAGCTTGCCAGCCAGCCGCTCGGTAAAGGGTTCCAGGGAGGTAAATTTTAACAGCCGCTGAAAGGTCGCTTCCCTGACTTCGTCTGCGACATCGCGTAGTTCAGCGTACAGTGTCAGGTTTTCCATTACGGTCAGGTCTTCATAAAGACCAAACTTTTGTGGCATATAACCGAGAATGGCGCGCAAGGCGCGATCCTCTTTAATCGGGTCCAATCCGGCAACGGATAGCTGACCAGAAGAAGGGATGAGCAAACCGGCCAGCATCCGCATCAGCGTGGTTTTTCCTGCGCCATCTGGCCCCACCAGTCCGGTAACTCCTCCGGCATGAATTTCACAGTCGAGATTGTAAATCGCAGGATGTTGCAGCGAGGGAAAATTTTTGACTATCCCTTGCAGCAGAATCAAATTATCACTGCTGGCCATGAGGCGCACCATCATCAAACGTTACGGTGACCGGCATGCCCTGGCGTAAAATATCATCGGCATCCGTGACAATGACTCTTAGGCGATACACCAAGTCGGTGCGCAAGTCCGGAGTTTCCACTGTTTTTGGCGTAAATTCAGCGGTAGGTGAGACAAAGCCAATTTTACCGCGGTACGGTTTATCAGGGCGGCTGTCGGTATAGATAAGTACCTCTCGTCCGGGTTGTGCCTGACCAAGATGGGCTTCACTGACATAGGCGCGTATCCATACCGGGCGTGTCAGGGCCAGAGTCAGTACGGTACTGCCCGCATTAAGCAGCGTTCCAGGTTCGACACTGCGAACCAGAATCGTGCCGTCCGCCGGAGCAAGCAGGGTCGTATCTTTTAAATTCAGCTGGGCCTGTGCCAGTTCAGCGTTAGCCTGTTGTAGAACGGCCTGAGCCTGAGTGATTTCTTGTGGTCGGTTCCCACTGCGGTACTGGCGGAGTTTATCTTTCGCCGCAGTTAACGTTGCTTTGGCTTGTTCGCTGGCGACACGGGCATTCTGTAAATCATTAGCCGATACCGCATGTGTTGCCCACATACCTTGCTGGCGCTGATAGAAACTTTGTGCGTAGTCATATGCCGACTGGGCGCTGTCGACCTGTGCAGCAGCCTGAGCAATCTCTTCGTCACGATAACCGGCAATAATCAAATCATATTGTGCCTGAGCGGCATCAACATTCGCTTGAGCCTGACGAACGGCAATCAGGAACGGAGCATTGTCTAGCAAGCCTACAGGTTCGCCTGATTTGATAATATCCCCTTCATCGACATCCAGAGCGGCCAGACGCCCAGCGACCCGAAAACTCATATTGACGCTGCGAATATCAACGTTGCCGTATAGCGTAAGATGGGGCGTTTGCTGGCTCTGATAGACTTTCCAGCTCCCAAAAATGGCTGCCAGAATGACCGCTATAACGATAAGGGTCACAATCACTTTCTTACTGTTCATCACATGCTTTCCTGTAGCAGAGAGATAATTCGAATCGTTTCTTATTGATGCCTCAACGAATACGTGACTCACCGTAAAAATAGCGACGTGCTACGTATTGTCAGGCATCGATATTTTATCTCTGACTGTTTCTGCGGTATTCATCGCTTCCTGGGGGATCCACAACGACTTTCAGCGCTGAATAAGGTGATAAATAGACCGCAAATTTTTGGATCCCGATGCTTTAAAAATCAAGAAATTGATTCACTAAGCGTAAATATATTTATCTTACCTGTCCAACTCATACGATGTTTCTTTTACTGACGCTGTGAAATGAGAATATATGCGGAAGATCACAAAAAATGTTATAGTGCCCGCAGTCGGCACCGTGGTTTGTGCCCCTTCCTTTCGCCAGCATAGCGCTGGTGCTTGATGTTCCCCCTGGAAACTACACCGTGCAAGCGGTCAGGGCGGTTCTGGAGTTCCTATGTCTTTTGATTCTCTCGGCCTGAACGCCGATATTTTGCGTGCGGTGGAAGAGCAGGGCTATCGTGAGCCTACGCCAATTCAACGCCAGGCAATTCCGGTGGTATTAGCAGGTCGTGATTTGATGGCCAGTGCTCAAACGGGTACCGGTAAAACGGCAGGTTTTACTCTTCCTTTATTGCAACGTCTGCTGGACAGCGCGCCACAACAGAAAGGACGCCGTCCGGTACGAGCCCTGATCCTCACACCAACACGTGAGCTGGCGGCTCAGGTTGGCGAGAATGTGCGTGAATACAGCCAGTATTTAAATATTCGCTCACTGGTGGTCTTCGGTGGCGTGAGTATTAATCCACAAATGATGAAGTTACGCGGTGGGGTTGATGTCCTGGTCGCGACCCCGGGTCGTTTACTGGATCTTGAACATCAGAATGCCGTGAAACTCGATAGTGTTGAGATTCTGGTACTGGATGAAGCTGACCGTATGCTTGATATGGGCTTCATTCACGATATCCGTCGCGTGCTGGCAAAATTGCCAGCTCGCCGTCAGAACTTGCTGTTTTCAGCAACTTTCTCTGATGAGATTAAGTCTCTGGCAGAGAAACTGCTGCACAATCCGGAAAAAGTTGAAGTTGCTCGTCGCAACACCGCTTCCGAGCAAATTACTCAGCATGTGCATTTTGTTGATAAAAAACGTAAGCGGGAACTGCTGTCACAGATGATTGGTGCCGGTAACTGGCAGCAAGTGCTGGTCTTTACCCGAACCAAACATGGTGCTAACCATCTGGTTGAACAGTTGCAGCATGATGGTATTACGGCGTCTGCCATTCATGGTAATAAGAGTCAGGGGGCACGTACTCGTGCGCTTGCTGACTTTAAAAATGGCGGTATCCGTGTGCTGGTGGCAACCGATATTGCTGCTCGTGGTCTGGATATTGAAGAGCTGCCTCATGTGGTTAACTATGAGCTGCCGAATGTGCCAGAAGATTATGTGCACCGTATCGGTCGTACTGGACGTGCGGCAGCAACCGGTGAGGCACTTTCTTTAGTCTGTGTCGATGAGCACAAATTACTGCGTGATATCGAGCGTTTATTAAAACGCGAAATTCCACGTATTGCTCTGCCTGGTTATGATGTGGATCCGTCTATTCCTGCGGAACCTATCGTCAATGGTCGTCAGCAGCGTGGCGGTGGTCGTGGGCAGGGTGGACGTGGTGGCCCTCAAGGCGGACAACCTCGTCGTAGTTCAAACGGTAATACGGGCTCAGAGCGTCAGCATGCGCCACGTCGTAGCACCCAGAACGAGGGTGGAGCAAAACCTGCGGGGGGAAATCCGCGCCGTCGCGCTCCTCGTAAGCCAGCTTCTGCCTGATGGGTAAATAATAACGGGGGGAAAATTCATTATTTTCCTCTCTGACAGTGATACCAGGAGCCTTTCAGGCTCCTCTTTTTTGGATAAACTCATGCGTGTACTGCTGGCGCCAATGGAAGGGGTTCTTGACTCGCTGGTACGGGAACTGTTGACGGAAGTGAACGATTATGACTTCTGTATCACCGAATTTCTGCGAGTGGTTGATCAACTGTTGCCTGCGAAATCCTTTCTGAAATTATGCCCAGAACTTCACCACGGTAGCCGGACACCTTCTGGAACGCTGGTGCGTGTACAATTGCTGGGACAACACCCTCAGTGGCTGGCTGAAAATGCCGCTCGTGCTGTGGAACTGGGCTCCTGGGGCGTTGACTTGAACTGTGGTTGTCCGTCAAAACTGGTCAATGGCAGTGGCGGTGGTGCGACTTTACTTAAAGATCCTGAGCTAATTTATCAGGGAGCCAAAGCCATGCGTGCAGCCGTTCCTGATGACTTACCGGTCACGGTCAAAGTTCGTCTGGGCTGGGACAGCGGGGCGCGTCAGTTTGAGATTGCCGATGCCGTACAGCAGGCGGGAGCCAGCGAGTTAGTCGTGCACGGACGAACAAAAGAGGACGGCTACAAAGCCGAACGTATCAATTGGGAGGCAATTGGTGAGATCCGTCAGCGTTTATCCATTCCAGTGGTCGCTAATGGTGAGATATGGGACTGGCAAAGTGCTCAGGACTGTATGGACGTGACGGGTTGTGATTCAGTGATGATTGGTCGTGGGGCGCTCAACGTACCCAATTTAAGTCGAGTGATTAAATACCACGAGCCCCCCATGCTGTGGCCAGAGGTGGTGAAATTACTGCAAAAATATGTGCATCTGGAAAAGCAGGGTGATACCGGTATGTATCACGTTGCACGTATCAAACAGTGGTTGGGTTATCTGCGTAAAGAGTATGATGAAGCGACGGATTTATTTACCGAAATTCGAACGCTTAAACGTGCTTCTGAGATTGCCCTGGTTATTGGGGCGCTATAACGTTATTTTCCACCTCAGAGATAAGCTGCTGAATTGTCTCAGCCAGCCACATCAGAGTAGTGTCACTATTGTGGCGCTGATGCCAGAGTAAAGCGACCTCCAGCAGAGGTATCTCTAATGGTAATGGACTGCTCTGCAAGGCAAAGTTTTGCTGCCATTGGGTCGCTAGTGCTGCAGGTATAGTGGCCATCACGGGCATTTGCTGTACTAAGCTGGGTATGGTTTCACCTTCCGCAATACTGCCGATAATAACGGCAAGATAGCCATATTGTGCAGACACCTGTTTGTGGCAAGGTAGTCTTAAAAAAGTAAATACAGACTCCCGAAATTTGCTTTTTTCTCTAAATAGCGATTGTTTCGCGCGTGTTCATTCATCACATTCCACAAATGTTCTATTGGATTGAGATTGAGATTGAGGTTATACGGAGCAGAAAATGTTGACGACGTATTTTATTGAAAAAGTTGGCGATATTATAACCATTAATTGTTTTGTAATCATTAATGACTGGCTTACCAATATTAAGACGCCCGGAATATTCAAACGTGTCCGGCTTCCTGTTGTTTTTACAGGTTTACTGGATGTTTTAGCGAACTGATCCTCAGCTAGTTTTGCAATAAATTCCAGGAATAGCACTGTTGTTAAAATAATATATGTTATAAAACAATAAAAAATGCTGTTTTACATAATGTAATTTTACTTTTGTCTATTAAAGCTCATATTATATATGACGGCAGTATAATGTTTTCATTAGCCACTGTTACCATTGGCCTGATGGTTTAGTTTAAATAAACAGGGAAAAAGGAAAATTTATGCCAGAAATTAAGAGTATAATTGGTTTTTTTTTCATTGCATTAGGTATGGTGCTTACTCCTGGGCCTAATATGATTTACTTGATTTCCCGTTCTATTTGCCAGGGAGTTTTCGCAGGGTTGGTGTCGTTAATTGGTGTGGCAATGGGATTTGTTTTTTACATGCTTTGCGCTGCATTTGGTATTACTACGTTTTTGATGATGGTGCCTTTTGCCTATGATACGTTAAGGATCGCGGGCGCGTGTTATTTGATGTATCTTGCATGGCAAGCAGTAACGCCGGGTGGGAAGTCACCATTTAAAATAAAAGATCTAACTCCTGATAGCAACAGGAAGTTATTTACAATGGGATTTATCACTAATCTTTTAAATCCAAAGATTGCTGTTATGTATCTATCTCTTTTACCTCAGTTTATTTCACCAGGTCGTGGCTCTATTTTATCTCAATCACTATTTTTGGGTGTTATACAAATTGTTGTTAGTATAACAGTAAATTTGATCATTATCGTCAGCGCTGGAACCATAGCTGTTTTTCTTGCTAATCGCCCATTATTTTTAAAATTGCAGCGTTATTTTATGGGTGCAGTACTGTTTGGCTTAGCGGCTAAAATGATGACTAATAGCAAATAAATTATCATCGATAAATAACAATTATCTGCTGGTTGAGAAGGTTTTTAGCCAGCAAAATTTTTTCGTCTATCCCATCTCCGGGAAGTTCACTGACATTAAAAACTTCATCATTTAACAAGCGGTTTGTAAAAAAGCATGATTTTTCGTCAAGATTTATACTCCCGTTATTATAATACAATATCATGTTGTCATTATCCAATATAAAGGATTGTGTATTATTCTTTTGGATCTTGGTATTTTCTGATATTTTATGAAAAATGAAAGAATTGTCTATGTTCATTGAAGAATCCATGCGTCCGATAAAGTCGTATATAATTCCATTAATAAAATTATTTTTTATTTTTTTATTGTTAAAGAAATGTTCCACATTTGATAATGCAATTTTTATATATTCATACAGTGATGTTTCGTTCTCATTTAGTAAAATATTTTGGCGAAGATATCGCCCAGAACATGGATCTTGAGATAACATTTCAACCACTTTAAATAATAAATCTTTTACCATTGGCATGGAAATAGAAAAGGTTAAGTGAATAGATTCTTTATCTGTTGCTGTTACTTCATGTGGAATTCCCTTCGGTAAGAATAATGCCATACCTGGCTTTAAAAGTACATCATGTGACTCATCGCCAGAAAACATTGCATACTCTTCAATATAGGATAAATGGGTATCTGGGCAAATGTTTTCGTGTGGTATTTCTATTCTCCACCTTTTTTCACCAACAAGTTGTATAACAATTACGTCTTCATCGTCGTAATGTTTTTTTAACGATTGTGTCTGTGGTGGCGTAATGTAGCAATTACAGTTTATGCCAGCATATAATAATCTATGCAGATCATGCGAAAGTTGATATATTGAGTATATCTTATCTTGCATATCATTGATAATTATAGTGTATCCTTGAGCGTATAACGCCTCAAGAAATGGCGGAGTCGGTATTGACTGCAATATATTTTCATGTGGTTCTTTTTGTGTGGCGACACGAACACCTCCCCAGCAACCTTTTTCCTGAAATATTAGATTTTGTACGTCAATTTGTTGGCGAAGGTGATCAATTATTTGTAAGTTTGGAATGTCCCACATATGGAATTCTTGTCGACAGACTTTATCTATAAAAATATCCCGCTGTTCATGGGAGAATATTTTATCTAAAAGATATGTTTTCATATGTTACCTCAATTTATTTATAACTCGATTTCTTCTCGGTCAATTTCTTCTTGAGTTAACAAATTAAAATCTCTCAATCGATCCTCAAATATCTGGTAAAAATAATCTTTGTTACCAGTAATACTAGCATAGTGTTCAAATATATCAGCGGAGTAATTTATATGCCGTGCCTCATCACGAATAAGAATATCCGAAATATTCATTAATTTCTGACGATTATGTTCAGGTGCATGTTTTATAAATGCTTCTCTAACCATGTATTGAAGCACTAATGCCCTAATTTCTGTGATATGCACTTGGACCAACTGATTAATTGACTCAACTTCGAAAAGTCGCTCTTCATAAGGAACTTTCTCAATTTCTGGATGGTGAGCGGAACTATATTTCGGCTGCATTTCATCAATCTTGATTTTCGTTTGTTCATCCACATGGTCTAATACATTAGGAAAAGTTAGTTTTAAAGCGCTTATAAACATCGTTGAATGCTTTGATTCGTCCAATGAGTGACGGCGTACACGCCTAGCATACTCATCGTTATCTAGCATATTTGAGAAGTTCCATATTTGTTGGGAGCCGTAACCTTCTAGGCAAGAGTTAGCAATGAGAGAATTAGCAAACCATTCGTCATTATTGGATAGATCAGCATATTTAAGGGAGAATTTATCTTCAGAAAACAATGGCTTATTTATTTTAAAAGCATGATTGAGAATTTTTTCATATAAAGGATATTGAGGAGAATGGATTGCTCGAAGTTCTTTAATGACTTGATGTGCGAGTCTCATAATCATATCCTGTCAGTCAGAAAAATATCATGTGGAGAGATATCTCCACATGACGTATTTAGACATTAATTAGATTTAGTATCTTTCTGTTGAAAAGCATGGTTGCGGATAGTAAAAGCACTTGGAGATTTTACATTCACATTTGCGTTAATTTTCATAATATATTACCTCTTTGTAAGTGGTTTACATTTAATACACAGCTATATTATGCAGCTGTATATTTTATATACAGCGATTTAATCATGTTGTCAATGAGATAATATTTTATTGATTCTTTAAATATGTTATTAGAATAAATGGTTTCTTATTTTTTAAAAACACGCGGGTTAAAACATTATATATTATGCAGTTTGAATTGATGGGTTTATGTTTCATATCATTTTATTAGCGAGCTATTAATAATCATTATTCTTGTTTTATTATTTCACTGCCATTCATTGTGTTAGATGGTTTGAATGTTAATTCTTGATCAAAAAACTATTTTAATGCAGCGTTGTGGAGAATGGCAGTAAACCCGAACCAGATAGAGCGTGCCGAGCGATGTGACCTCCCCCCAATATCCGTACCAGACTAAATAAGAGATCCGAACCTTTGACCTCTCCCCAATATCTGTACCAGGATAAATCAGAGATCCGGACCTTTTTGATGACTTCGGGCAAATTTTGCCGGAGTCAGGTTATTTAATGAAGAATGCGGGCGAAAATGATTATATTCCTGCCGGCAGTGTTCAATTTTCTCCTGAGCATCTTCCAGAGAAAGGAACCAATGTACGTTCAGACATTCATCCCTCAGGCTGCCATTAAATGACTCAATAAAGGCATTATCAGTAGGCTTTCTGGGGCGTGAGAAGTCCATCGTGACCCTGTTATCATACGCCCACCGGCCCATCGACTTTGATATAAATTCGCTTTCGTTGTCTGTCTGCAGTCTTTGTGGAATACGTCCCAGCGACTGTTTAAATATGTCCATGACAGCCACAACATCATCGCCACGCAGGTAGTAAAATTACTGAAAAATACAGCCAGTTAGAAAAAAAAGGTGATACCGGTATGTATCACGTTGCACGTATCAAACAGTGGTTGGGTTATCTGCGTAAAGAGTATGATGAAGCGACGGATTTATTTACCGAAATTCGAACGCTTAAACGTGCTTCTGAGATTGCCCTGGTTATTGGGGCGCTATAACGTTATTTTCCACCTCAGAGATAAGCTGCTGAATTGTCTCAGCCAGCCACATCAGAGTAGTGTCACTATTGTGGCGCTGATGCCAGAGTAAAGCGACCTCCAGCAGAGGTATCTCTAATGGTAATGGACTGCTCTGCAAGGCAAAGTTTTGCTGCCATTGGGTCGCTAGTGCTGCAGGTATAGTGGCCATCACGGGCATTTGCTGTACTAAGCTGGGTAGAGAGGCAAAATGAGCGGTGGTGTAATCGATATGGCGAGTCATCCCCTGTTTGTCTAGCGTTCGGTCTAACAGACTGCTGGTTGCTGCCCGATTACTGAGCTGAATATGCGGCCAGGCGACATAATCCTCCAGGGTTAATGGCGCGGTGGCATTAATATGCTGTGGGTTCCAGAGCACCTTATACGGCATATTGATGAGATGCTTTTTCTCAAGCCAGCGAGCACTGTGCTGGGTAACACTGAGAGACATATCCAGTTCACCCCCTTCCAGTTGTTGCATATCGGTCAGCGGTGTACTGGTGACCACATGAATATGCAGACCCGGAGCCGTTTGTTTTAATGCGGGCAACAAAGTTGGCATCAGCCACATTTCCAGCCAGTCACTCATCCCTAGCGTGATGCTGGTCGTCGTGGCGCTGGGACTGAATTCACCAGGCTGAAACAGGGCACTTTGCAGTTGTTCGAGCAAGGGCATTAATTCACGGTGCAGTTCACAGGCTCGTGCAGTAGGTTGCATACGATGACCACTACGAATAAACAGAGGATCATCGAACATTTCTCGCAGGCGCGCTAATGCACCACTGACGGCAGGCTGCCCCAGATGCAGCTTATCAGCTGCCAGGGAGACACTCTGTTCACGAAACAATACCGTAAATGCAATCAGCAAATTTAAATCAATTTTGCGAAAATCATGTTCTTTAATGGTCATTCATCCCCCTGATTAATACTCCTTTGCTAACGACTAGCGTTTCTTGTTACGCAATTTAAACCATAACCGGGTGGCGACCACCACTACCACGGCAATAACGGCCCAGATGGCATACTTTATGTGATGCTCTAAATACTCAAGCCAGGGATGAATAATTTCACTACCAAGATAACCTAAGGTTACAAATAGCGAAGCCCAGACAATGGCACCAATAATATTGAGTACGATAAAAATACCGGGAGAGAGTCTGCTGGCACCAATAATGACCGGACCGACAATACGGAACCCGTACATAAACCGACAGCCAATCACAAAGAGGTATGGATGGCGTCGTATCAGCGCTTGTGCCTGTCCTATTTTATCCTGATAACGAGGAAAGCGTGCCAGAATAGGCTGACCAAAATAGCGACCGATGAAAAAGAGCACCTGATCTCCCACCATACCGCCAAAAGCCGCAGCCGCAATCACCCAGGGAAGCTTCAGTAACCCCTGATGGGCTGCAACACCCCCCAGTAGGGTAATGGTTTCACCTTCTGCAATACTGCCGATAATAACGGCAAGGTAGCCATATTGTGCAATAAGTCCATTAATATCCATGGATCGGGCAAATCTCCATCAGCGAAAGGGGGGAGTAAGTATATCCGTGTTAGTAGCTTACTAACCCCTTATCACTGCGGCAACACTGATTACGAAATTGCTTTCCAAATACAGCAGACATTTTATTCAGATACAAAGATATACAAAATATTCTCTAGTTTGCGAGAGGGACTCTATTCTTAACTGGCGATGTTACAGGCTGTCAGAGTATTATTTTCTCTGCACCGCCACGGAACGCCATTTCGGTGAATACGCAAGCGCGGGCCGTTACTTTGAACATTTTCACAGAAGTGCCACCATGCCGAAAAAAATCCGTTTATCGTTGTTTAGTCTAGCTCTTATGATGACAGCGCCCTTTGCCTCGCAGGTAGAAGCGGCTAAAGCCACAGTCCAGAAAGCGGTTCTTGAGCAAGAAATTGCTTCTGGTAGTGCAATGATTATCGATTTACAGACCAATAAGGTCTTATATTCCAGTGACCCGGATAACGTACGTCCTATCGCTTCTATTACCAAACTGATGACGGTGATGGTGGTGCTGGATGCCGGGCTGCCGATGAATGAAAAGCTGAAAGTGGATATCAGCCAGACTCCTGAAATGAAAGGGGTTTATTCTCGGGTGCGTCTTAATAGCGAACTCAGCCGTAAAGATATGATGTTATTGACGCTGATGTCGTCAGAAAACCGAGCGGCGGCAAGTCTTGCCCATCACTATCCTGGTGGCTACAAAGCCTTTATCCGAGCGATGAATACCAAAGCAAAAAGCTTAGGTATGACCAGGACGCGTTTTGTTGAGCCGACCGGGTTATCAATCAACAACGTTTCAACCGCCCGTGATCTGACTAAACTGCTGGTGGCTTCAAAATCCTATCCGCTCCTCGGTACTCTCAGCACCACGAAAGAAGATACCGCGACCTTTAGTAAACCGGCTTACTCGTTACCTTTTCGTAATACCAATCATCTGATGTTCCGTGAAAACTGGAAGATTCAGCTGAGCAAAACCGGTTTCACTAATAATGCCGGTCACTGTCTGGTGATGCGCACCATGATTAATAACCGTCCGGTGGCGCTGGTGGTACTGGATGCATTTGGTAAACAGACCCATTTTGCCGATGCCAGTCGTCTGCGTACCTGGCTTGAAACCGGAAAAGTCACTCCAGTTCCTCAGGAAGCGCTGAATTATAAACGTGCCAAAAGTTTGCAAACAGCCAGTAATGAGCAAATGTCCCGTAAACCCTAGCCTCATTGAGCTGCACTTCAAAATCATTCAGGGCGGGGAGCCGTCAAGCCTTACTGATTTAATACATTATTGACGCATAAAAAATGCGGGAGGGTTAAATGGCCCTCCCGCACAGAACATGCTTGTCGTTATGATTAATGTACAGGCTTCGAGACTGTCGCTACGCTATCGTGAGAATGTGAGCAACCACATTCTGCCCAGCCTTTCAGTTTACTGGTTTTGCCTATCCCGGGGTTCATGCTGTTGGTCGGGTCATTGCTCTGATAGAACTGCACCAGCGCTTCAGGGGCCTGATACAAATGTCCGACGTTATGCTCCGCTGGATATTGTGCTCCGCGCTGACTCAATAATTCGAGCATCTGCTCTTTTAGTGCATGAACATCGACCCCTTTTTTGACAATGTAATCCTGATGGAAAACATGGCACATAAAGTGACCGTAATAGAGGCTATGGCTAATCTTATCGCTGATTTCAGGCGGGAGCTGTTCCAGCCATTCAGTATCATTACGACGCAGAGCGATATCCAGCGCCAGGATATCCTCGACTTCATCAGCATGGACGGCATGGTAACGAATCGCAGCACCGGCGGCGGCAAAACGATGCAGAAACGCTTTGGCTCCTTCCTTTGCAGTACAGACAAAGAAAGCGCCTTCGGCCTGCTGAAAATATTGAGTCAGCCAGTCATGCGCTTCCGCAATGCCTTCACCTGACATTTTCAGCAGTAAGTGGTGTTCATACTTATCCCGGTATTGTTTCATCCTCGCGGGTAAGTGTGCCGGGAACAGGGAACAAAGACTTTGCATCGCACGATCGACGAAATAGGGCTTCACAAAGGGGACTTTTTCTAGCAGTGCCTCAGTACGACCTTTCAGATTAAAAAACAGCGGCATTTTGTCGGTGCCGAGTTTATCAATCATCATAAACGTATCTTTACCGTAGACGGCGGCGATATCGTAAATGTCACGATGCATATACTCACCCGCGACCGGCAGGTTCTTAAAGTTCGCCAAAATATGATGTCGGATCTCGGTCAGGACATTGGGGTTATTGGTGCCGATATAAAAGACTTCATTTTGTTTTTCACTGGGGAATGTGTCCAGACGTACGGCAAAAACAGCCAGTTTACCGGCACAGCCTGAAGCTTCAAAAAGACGGCCTGGATCGGCATTAAAACGTGAAGGCGTATCCGCCTCAACATCACGTACGCGCTGTGCGTACTCACTATCTGAAGCCTGACGACCATCATATTTTACATCTTCAGGTTTAATCTGTTCGTCGTCGAGTTTACCGAGGATCTGTTCTGGAGTCGTCCCTAAATCAATGCCCAGATGGTTAACCAGCGTTAACTTACCTTGCTCATTAATTCGTGCATAGAGTGCCATCTCGGTATAGGCAGGGCCTCGTTGTACCAGCGATCCACCGGAGTTATTACATACACCGCCAATCACTGAAGCCCCAATACAGGACGAGCCAATGACCGAATGGGGTTCACGGCCTAAGGGTTTCAGTGCTTTTTCTAGCTGATAAAGACTGCTGCCCGGAAAAGCGAGGACCTGCTCACCTTCACCCAGTAGATGCAGTTTATCCAGACGACGGGTGCTGATAATCACTATCTCACGGTCATAGTCATTACCGTTAGGGGTCGAACCTTCTGTCAGACCAGTATTGGCAGCTTGCATCAGAATAATTTTATTCGCTGCCACACAGAGACTGAGTACACGCCATAACTCAAGCAGTGATCCTGGAAAGACGACTGCCAGAGCATCACCTTGCCCGGAGCGGAAACCTTTACGATAACGGGCAGTTTTAGCTGGATTGGTTAATACATGCTGCGAACCAACCTGACTGGTAAGGTCTTTTATCAATGTCTTATTATCAATAGTATTTTGAACAGACATGTCCACTCCTTGTCGGGCATAAAGTTAGGATTGCTTAGCATAGCGCTGAAAAAACTTGTTGCAATGCTAAATCACACCTAAAACATCAGAGAGTCGGAGCTTTATCCTTCTTCCTGTGCTGGCAATATGGCACACTGCAAGCCTTAACGTAGCATGGATAGAAGAGAATAAACCCGATGAAATGGCTCTGTTCTGTAGGTATTGCAGTAAGCCTGGCTCTACAGCCGGCTCTGGCCAATGAGATGTTTACTCAGCATCCATTAACCCCCGAAGCGCGTGATGTATTTGTGACCGATTTACTTAAGCAAATGACGCTTGATGAAAAAATTGGTCAGCTGCGCTTAATAAGCGTTGGCCCTGATACGCCGAAAGAAGATATTCGCGAGATGATTAAGGTCGGTCAGGTCGGCGCTATTTTCAATACTGTAACGCGTCAGGATATTCGTGTTATGCAGGATCAGGTTATGGAATTAAGTCGCCTGAAAATTCCTCTCTTTTTTGCCTACGATGTTCTGCATGGACAACGTACCGTGTTCCCTATCAGTCTCGGGCTGGCGTCGTCCTTTAACCTTGATGCAGTCAGTACTGTGGGGCGTATATCCGCCTATGAAGCGGCAGATGATGGTCTGAATATGACCTGGGCGCCGATGGTTGATGTTTCCCGTGATCCTCGCTGGGGCCGTGTTTCTGAAGGGTTTGGTGAAGATACCTACCTCACTTCAGTGATGGGAAGTACAATGGTTAAAGCGATGCAGGGTAAAAGCCCGGCAGACCGCTACTCGGTCATGACCAGCGTGAAACACTTTGCCGCTTACGGTGCGGTGGAAGGGGGTAAAGAGTACAACAGCGTTGATATGAGTATGCAGAGCTTATTCAATGATTATCTGCCGCCTTTTAAAGCTGCTCTTGATGCGGGGAGTGGTGGAGTGATGGTCGCGCTTAATTCCCTGAATGGTACCCCTGCTGCCGCTGATACGTGGTTACTGAAAGAAGTTCTGCGTACTGACTGGAAGTTTCAAGGGATTACGATTTCCGATCACGGTGCAATTAAAGAGCTGATTAAACACGGTGTAGCGAGTGACCCTAAAGATGCGGTGCGTGTCGCACTGAAAGCTGGCGTGAATATGAGTATGAGCGATGAGTATTACAGCAAATACTTACCTGAATTAGTGAAGAGCGGCGAAGTCTCAATGACCGATCTTGACGATGCGGCACGACATGTTCTGAATGTTAAATATGACATGGGCCTGTTTAACGATCCCTACAGCCACTTGGGTCCTGTCGGTTCTGACCCGGTAGATACCAATGCGGAAAGTCGCCTACATCGCACAGAAGCGCGCAGTGTTGCCAGAGAAAGTATGGTGTTGCTGAAAAACCAGCAGCAGACTCTGCCGTTAAACAAAAATACCACTGTTGCGGTGATTGGACCGCTGGCTGACAGCAAGCGTGACGCGATGGGTAGCTGGTCAGCAGCTGGCGTTGCGGCTCAATCCGTGACGGCATTAGAGGGTATCAAAAATGCTATCGGGCCTAAGGGTGCTGTGCTGTATGCCAAAGGTTCGAATGTCACCCATGATAAAGCGATTGTTGAGTTTCTTAATCAGTATGAACCTGCCGTTGTCGTTGACCCGCGTTCAGAACAACAGATGATTGATGAAGCCCTTGAAACGGCAAGAAAATCGGACGTTATTGTTGCCGTAGTGGGTGAAGCCCAGGGCATGGCGCATGAAGCTTCCAGCCGTACCTCGCTGACGTTACCTCTTAGCCAGCGTAACTTGATTGCTGCTTTGAAAACGACCGGTAAGCCGCTGGTACTGGTCTTGATGAATGGACGACCACTGGCGCTGGTTAATGAAGACAAGCAAGCCGATGCGATGCTGGAAACCTGGTACAGCGGTACTGAGGGCGGTAATGCTATCGCTGATGTGCTGTTCGGAGACTATAACCCATCGGGTAAATTGCCGATGTCGTTCCCGCGTTCAGTAGGGCAAGTTCCTACCTATTATAATCACCTGAACACAGGGCGACCGTACAATCCAGAAAAGCCTGATAAGTATACGTCACGCTACTTTGATGAAACGAATGGTCCGCTTTATCCATTTGGTTATGGCTTAAGCTACACCAGCTTTACCCTGTCTGATGTGAAAATGTCCTCACCGGTCATGAAAGCTGATGGCAGTGTGGCTGCTTCAGTCACCGTGACTAACACAGGGAAACGGGAAGGGGCGACTGTTGTGCAGATGTATTTGCAGGATGTTACTGCGTCAATGAGTCGTCCGGTTAAAGAACTGAAAGGCTTTACTAAAGTCACCCTGAAACCGGGTGAAAGCCAGACAGTCAACTTCCCAATTGATATCAATGCGCTGAAGTTCTGGAATGCAAAAATGAAGTTTGCCGCAGAACCGGGCAAATTTAACGTCTTTGTTGGCCTGGATTCTGAGCAAGTGAAACAGGGAGAGTTTACTTTAGAGTAAGTCTTTGACAGGCCATATCCTTTGGATATGGCCTGTGTCTTATGCCCGTCATACTTCAAGCTGGCAGGATGTTGACTGCGTTCAACTTGCCGAATCGCATAGTTGTCTATACTTATCAATGGGTTGAGTTTATCGCCTACAGGCAACTCGAATTATTTAGGGTATATAAACAGACAGAATTCAGAGGGAAGGCTTGCGGTAATGAGGGTTTACCGCAGCATGGAGTAGCTTAAACCGCATGTACAATGATGATATAACCCGCCAGCATAACACCACTGATCCCGCCCAGAGCCATAGCAACCATTCCACTTACTAGCACAATTTTCGACAATTTCATTTTTTGCTCCATCGCTTGATACCCGATTATAAAGGGAAATTGGGGAGTAAATGAACCTCTTAATGCTTAAATGCGAGCTATTCTTGTTTATCTGCCTGTCTGGAAGGGATTTTTATGAAGCGTGCTGAATCACACGCTTCACTCAGGCTGGCATTAATTGTCAAAATACCAGTAACCCTGATTAATCAGGTTGGTGAGTTCACGGATAAATTGTAGATCTTCCAGTGCATCCCCCAGTTCTGTATGGCTGAGACGGGTAAAGCGACATAACGCGCTGGCAGCTTTCTGATGGCTGACGTCCAGTGGCTCGCTGTTAACAAAAAAGGCGTTACCTATTTCCAGTACGCGTAATCCACTAAGACGGTTCAGTTCTTCGCCCTGGCGTAAAGCGGTGATAACTTCACTTGCGGTATAAGGTGGCTCAGCGGCTGCAATATCTAGTTCATGGCGAGGCGTAGTAATAAAGCTTCCAAACCATTGATTGAAGGCTTCTGGCTGCTGTATTAAATCGGTCATCATATTCCGGATTTTATCCACCTCACTGGTTTCCACACGACCAGGATTATCGCGAAGAGTGAGTTGAGGATCTGCGTAGTGCTCGCAGCCAAAATCATTTTCCAGTACATAGTCGGCAAAACTGCTTATCAAGTCCTGGCCATTTGGGCCACGGAAACCGACAGAATAGTTAAGCGAAGTCTGATGGCTATAACCGTCATGTGGAAAACCTGGTGGAATATAGAGGATATCCCCAGGGGCTAAATCGTCATCAATAATCGGAGTGAATGGGTCGACATGTAGCAAAGCAGGATGTGGGCAAAACTGTCTCATTGGCAGCTTGTCACCCACTCGCCAGCGGCGACTACCCATTCCCTGAATGATAAAAACATCATAATTATCGATGTGCGGGCCGACACCACCTCCAGGAACAGAGAAGGAAATCATTAAGTCATCAAGACGCCAGTCAGGTAAGACACGAAAAGGTTTTATCAGTTCTGCCGCAGGCAGATGCCAGTGGTTCACCGCTTGTACCAGCAGTGACCAGTGACTTTCACCCGAATTATCAAAATCTTCAAAAGGTCCGTGACTGGCGTGCCATTTACCTCCGGTAAAGCTGACCAGACGACTGTCGATTTCATTTTCCATCGCCAGGCCGGCGAGTTCATCAGGACTAATAGGATCGATAAAACCAGGTAAGGCATTTTTAAGAATAACGGGTTTTTTTTGCCAGTAAGTGGCCAAAAATTCAGTCCAGTCGATATTTAATTGATAGTCCACCGTGAGCCACCTGTAGAACCGTCATACTTCAAGCTGCTTGGACGGCTGAGGAATACGGCGTGACAAGCGACTCGAATTATTTGGGAAAAATAAAAGAAAAATGATTATAGCGACAGGTAAATGGGCTCTGCTTTGTCATGGGTCAAGCGGATTGATAATCAGTGGGCTGTTTGCTCTTAACCTGTAAGTGCATAAAAAAAGCTACAGTCAGACACCGAAAAATGAAACAATAGTGGTTGTTTATACAGTAGACGTGGTGTTCATGGCTTTGTCGTCCGCGCAAAAAGCGCAAATCGGTGCCTGGTATAAGGCCCTACAACAGCAGATAGCGGATTTTATTCCGCGTGCTCCTCAGCGTCAGATGATAGCCGAAGTGGCTAAAACACTGGCAGGAGACGAAGGGCGTCATCTGGCTATTGAGGCTCCGACTGGAGTGGGTAAAACCTTCTCTTACCTGATCCCCGGTATTGCAGTGGCGCGCTCAGAGCAAAAAAAACTGGTAGTGAGTACTGCAAACGTTGCCCTGCAAGATCAAATCTTCAGTAAAGATCTTCCGCTGTTAAGAAAAATCATCCCGGATTTAAAATTTACGGCTGCGTTTGGACGCGGACGCTATGTCTGCCCGAGAAATCTTTCGGCACTGGCGACCGATAATCAAACTCAGAGCGACTTGCTGGCATTTCTTGAAGATGAACTCTCCCCGAGCAGTAAAGAAGAGCAACAACGTTGTGCGAAACTACAAATCAGTCTTGATAATTTTAAATGGGACGGACTGCGGGATCATACTGATGAGGTCATCAGTGATGAGCTATGGCGTAAACTCAGTACCGACAAAGCCAGCTGTCTGGGACGTAATTGTCACTGGTATAAATTTTGTCCTTTTTTCCTGTCGCGCAGAGAAATTGATGATGCTGAAGTCATCGTTGCGAATCATGCATTAGTGATGGCCGCGTTGGAAAGTGATGCGGTATTACCAGAAGCTAAGAACATGTTGCTGGTGCTTGATGAAGGACATCATCTGGCAGACGTCGCGCGTGATGCGTTAGAGATGAGCGCTGAAATTACCGCCGGTCACAGCCTCCTGCAACTTGACTTGTTCAGTAAGTTGGTTGAAACCTGTATGACGCAGTTTCGCCCGAAAAACCCGCCACCACTGGCGCGAGCAGATCGTCTGACACTCCATTGTGAGGAAGTTAACGAACTCCTGAAAGCGTTTAATAGCTGCGCAGCGACCTGGTTACCTGAAGGCCTGGTTGGAGATTATCGTTTTGAAATGGGACAGCTGCCTGAACAAGTGATGGATATTTGCCTGAGACTGGCAAAACTGATGGAAGGGCTACGGAGTTTGTCTGAAGCACTGCTGAATGATTTAAGTGAGAAAACCGCCCAGCATGACATTGTGCGTTTATATCGTGTGTTGTTACAGATGAATCGGGCGCTGGGGTATTTTGAAGCACAAAGTAAACTCTGGAAGCTGGCTTCAATTGAGGAGGCTTCCGGTGCCCCCGTGACAAAGTGGCTGACCCGCGAGCAATGGGAAGGGCAGTTCCATCTTATTTTTTATTGCGTCGGAATACGGGTGAGTAGTCAGTTGGAAAAATTACTCTGGCGAAAAGTTCCTCATGTTGTTGTCACTTCGGCCACACTGCGCTCGCTCAACCGCTTTGATCGTTTGCAGGAGATGAGTGGTCTGAGCGAAAAAGCCGGCGATCGTTTTATTGCGCTCGACTCGCCGTTTAACCATGTTGAGCAGGGTAAAATCGTTATTCCTAAAATGCGTTTTGAACCCGTGATGGCCAATGAATCCGAGCATATCGCTGAAATGGCCGCATTTTTCCGGGCTGAACTGGAGAAGGGAGAGCATAAAGCGATGCTGGTATTGTTTGCCAGTGGGCGCGCGCTGCAGCAGTTTTTAACACATGTTCCTGATCTACGCTTAATGCTACTGGTTCAGGGCTCCCAGCCGCGTTATCGGCTAGTGGAGTTACATCGTAAGCGTATTGCTCAAGGAGAGACCAGCGTTCTGGTTGGACTACAGTCTTTCGCTGAAGGTCTGGACTTAAAAGGTGAGTTACTGACTCAAGTACATATTCATAAAATTGCTTTTCCCCCGGTAGACAGCCCGGTTGTTCTGACTGAAGGTGAATGGCTAAAAAGCCTAAATCGTTATCCTTTTGAAGTGCAGAGTTTACCCAGCGCCTCTTTTAACTTAATACAGCAAGTAGGACGTTTAATTCGTAGCCACGCCTGCTATGGTGAGATAGTTATTTATGATTGTCGTTTACTCAGTAAGCGCTATGGTGAGAGATTACTGGCAGCGCTGCCTGTCTTCCCTGTGATACGGCCAGCTGTTCCTGAATATAAAGAGATAACGACGACGCCCGAATCAAAGCCACGGGGTTGGCGTAAAAATCTGGGCAAAAAATAATAAGGAGAGTCTGCATGGACTATCGCAAAATCATTAAAGAAGTCGGTCGTGGAAAAAATCATGCCAGAGCTCTCGATTATGCTACCGCATATGAACTGTATAGCAAGATGCTGAACGGTGAAGTGCCCGATCTTGAACTCGGCGGTATCTTGATTGCCTTGCGCATCAAAGGAGAAGGAGAGGAAGAACTACGGGGGTTTTATGCTGCCATGCAGCAGCGGGCTATTCGTTTGACGCCACCTGCGGGTAAGCTGATGCCAATCGTTATCCCTTCTTATAATGGAGCCCGTAAGCAAGCAAACTTGACGCCATTGTTAGCGATGCTACTGAGTAAGTTAGGTTTTCCAGTAGTGGTACATGGGATAAGCGTAGATCACACCCGGGTTTTGACCGAAACGGTATTTACTCTGTTGGGTATCCACCCTGTTCAGCATGCCGGACAGGCACAGGCCCAGCTCGAATCAAAGCATCCCGTTTATATTCCTGTCAGCGCATTTTGTCCACCACTGGAAAACCAGCTGGCACTTCGCTGGCAAATGGGTGTACGTAATAGCGCTCATACACTGGCCAAATTAGCGACGCCATTTGCGGAAGATGCTGCATTGCGTCTGTCCAGCGTCTCCCACCCTGAATATTTGCTAAAAGTCGGAACCTTCTTCTCGGATATCGGCGGACGTGCATTAGTTATGCATGGTACCGAAGGGGAAGTGTATGCTAACCCATTACGTTGCCCACAAATTGCGCTGATCGATAAACAAGGGACATCTATTCTGAGTGAAAGGCAGCAAGGGATTACTGGGGATGAGGTCACTTTACCAGAAAGCAAAGATCCAGAAGTGACCGCACGCTGGATTGAACGTTGTCTGGCGGGAGTAGAAGCTGTTCCAGAATCATTGAAAATACAAATGGCTTGTTGCTTGCTGGCGACAGGAGAGGTGGAAACGCTTGAGCAGGGTCTGGCCAGGCTGAACGATATTTTCTAAGCGCAACTGATCTCGTCATACTTCAAGTGGGCAGATTATTCGAATTATTGTGATAAAAAGAAAAACCCACCATTGATCTTGAACTGCACCCCAAAAGTTGGACACCCAACTAAGTAAGGTGCAGTTTTTTATGGGAAGACAAAAGCATTCTCTTA
>CANRKT010000042.1 GCA_947631255.1 uncultured Enterobacteriaceae bacterium | reverse complement strand
GCCATGTCATTGTGGATCTAAGGACAAATAACGCGTCCCGAAGGTAATACTTCAATGCCCTGGCAGGTAGTACTGTTATGGTGATGAAGAGGAGAACTCCATTTTCTTGGGGTTCTTTTTTATTTTTATTACACAACGCGAGTTTGCCGTACGCTTACGCTGAAATTGAATTTTCATCATAAGGGAACCATGATTATCGCTGAATCATCCGGTATCAGGCGAAAAAAAACACCTGACAGACCGCATCAGGTGTTTTTAGAAGACTCAAGCGAGCATGTTACTCACGAGGCAGGTAAACGAATTACTTCGCCTTACCCTGGTTTGCTACTGCTGCTGCTTTTGCTGCGATTTCATCAGCATTACCCAGGTAGTAACGTTTCAGAGGTTTGAAGTTTTCATCAAATTCATAAACCAAAGGTACGCCAGTTGGGATATTCAGCTCGAGGATTTCATCTTCGTTCAGGTTATCCAGGAATTTAACCAGAGCACGCAGAGAGTTACCGTGAGCAGCAACAATAACGCGCTCACCAGATTGCATACGTGGCAGGATGGATTCATTCCAGAACGGAATAACGCGTTCGATAGTCAGCGCCAGGCTTTCGGTCGTTGGCAGTTCTGCATCAGTCAGTGAAGCATAACGTGGGTCGTGGCCTGGGAAACGCTCATCGTCTTTGTCCAGTGCAGGAGGGGTGATTGCGAAACCACGACGCCACTGTTTAACTTGCTCGTCACCGTATTTTTCAGCGGTTTCAGCTTTGTTAAGACCTTGCAGAGCACCGTAATGGCGTTCGTTCAGTTTCCAGGACTTCTCAACCGGCAACCAGGCCTGATCCAGCTCATCAAGAATATTCCATAACGTGTGGATGGCACGTTTCAGCACTGAAGTGTAAGCAAAATCGAAAGAATAGCCTTCGTCTTTCAGCAACTGACCAGCAGCTTTAGCTTCGATTTGTCCTTTTTCAGACAGATCAACGTCATACCAACCGGTAAAACGGTTTTCGTTGTTCCACTGACTTTCACCGTGACGAACCAGAACCAGCTTAGTTACAGCCATAATCAACTCCTATTGAGCTTGAGATAAAGAATAACAATTCTTCGGGTCTTACTGATGAACAGGGATGCACGCCAGCAAGACGAAATATTTACCCCATAACATAGCTAAAAAGCGGCCTGAGCGTAAGGCCGTTATTAATGGATAATCTATTTTTAGCTTACTCTGGCGGGAAAACCAGCATTTCGGCGAAAAATCGCACGCATTTATTCAGCGAAAAATACTAGAGAGACTGAAATTGGTATTCCGTGATGCTCACATATTCCTCACCAGGCAGTAACCAGCAACTTGGCTGCGGCCATTCCGGGTGGTTAGGGCTATCGGGTAAATGCTCACTTTCCAGTGCCAGGCCATCATAGGCTTGATAACTGGCTTTACCTCTGGCCGTCGTGCCTTCCAGATAATTACCGCTATAGAACTGTAATGCGGGAGCGGTGGTGTAAACCGTCATTTGTAACAGATTATCGGCAGACCAGACTTTTGCAGCAACCCGCTCAAGATCACCTTTTGCCTGCAATAAGAAACTATGGTCATAGCCTTTCACTGCCTGCTGGTCATCATCTTGCAAAAAATCTCTGGTAATGGTTTTTGCATTACGGAAATCAAAGTGGGTTCCGCTGACTGACTTTAGTTTACCCTCACCAGTCGGGATCCCCTGACTATCAACGGGCAAGTAGTCGTCAGCGAAGATCTGTAAACGATGCTGGCGAACATCATGGTGCTGCCTGTCGAGATTAAAGTAAGCATGATTGGTCAGACTCACCGGACAAGGTTTATCGACAGTGGCGTGATACTTAATACTGATACGGTTATCTTCTTTAAGCATAAAGTGTAGGGTCACCTGCAATGCACCAGGAAAACCCTGATCCCCTTCTGGAGAGGCCAGATGATAAATCACTTCATGCTCATTGTATGACATCAGCGACCAGCGGCGTTTATCAAACCCTTCGATTCCGCCATGAAGTTGGTGAGGAGGCTGGCTGGCACTCAGATCAATGATTTCATCTCCGAGAGAGATCTGACTGTTAGCAATGCGATTAGCATAACGACCGACTGTCGCCCCTAAATAAGCCTGCTGATGTGGGTAATCAGCGGGAGAAGGGCAGCCTAACATCGTTTCGCGTACACTGCCGTCTTTCATCGGTACCTGGCAGGAGAGTATCGTTGCGCCCCAATCCATCACTGAGACAGTCATCCCCTTGGCATTACGTAGTGTTAGCACATTGAAAGGCTGACCATCAGGCGCAAGCTCTATCGTTTCATTTAACATTTACTGGCTCCTTGAGTTGCTTGGCAGACATAGAACGTCTTTTTAATTCCGGTGCAGATTTCATACTCCACCGCGACTATTTTTCGAACCGCTTCAACCTGCGCACCAGGCACCAGGGTGAGGATGCAACCATCAAAACAGTGTTGAGTCTGTTGTTTTAATGGCATTGTTATTCTCCTGATTGGCGAAAATAGATATCGCTGAACGCAGGTAAAGGTTCTATGGAGAGTGGGATAGCAGAAGGGAAGTTTTGCGCCCCTTGGCAGGGGCGCCTGGCGCGATGTAGGGTATCTATAAACTGCGCCATTTTTTCCTTAATCCGGATAACCTTCCGGATGGCGTGATTGCCAGCGCCAAGTATCGTCAGCCATTTCTTGCAGGCTACGACTGACACGCCAGTTGAGTTCTTTATCTGCTTTCGAGGCATCAGCCCAGTAAGCGGGTAAATCTCCCTCACGGCGTGGCGCAAAATGATAGTTCACTGGTTTTCCGCAGGCCTGACTGAACGCATTAACCACGTCCAGAACACTATGACCGACGCCTGCACCCAGATTATAAATATGCACACCAGGCTTACCGCACAGTGTTTCCATTGCCGCAATGTGTCCGTCAGCAAGATCTAAAACATGGATATAGTCGCGTACTCCAGTGCCATCCTCGGTGGGATAATCATTGCCAAATATCGCCAGCGAGTCACGACGACCAACAGCGACCTGGGCAATATAGGGCATCAGATTGTTTGGAATGCCCTGAGGGTCTTCTCCCATATCTCCGGATGGATGAGCACCGACCGGATTAAAATAGCGCAGCAGGGCGATGCTCCAGTCTGGCTGAGCACGCTGTAAGTCGGTCAGAATTTGCTCCACCATGAGCTTGCTATAGCCATAAGGGCTGGCAGGAATACCGGTGGGGAAACTTTCGACATAAGGAATAAGGGCCTGATCGCCATATACGGTAGCTGAGGAACTAAAAATAAAATTAGTCACGTTCGCTGAACGCATTGCCGAGAGCAGGGACAATGTTCCAGTGACATTATTCTCGTAGTAATCGAGGGGTTTGTTGACGGACTCACCAACAGCTTTCAGGCCAGCAAAATGGATCACCGCATCAATACGATGTTCGTGGAATATTTCAGCCAGCAGGGCACTATCACGAATATCACCATGAATAAAGGTTGGATGCCCGCCACCCAGTGTTTCGATAGTTGCGATAACGCTCCGCTTACTGTTACACAAGTTATCCAGAATAATAACGTCATGTCCGCTTTGTAGTAATTGCGCACAGGTATGACTTCCTATGTAACCGCTACCACCTGTAACTAAAACTCGCATTTTGAACTCTCCAGATAACCTCAACTCAGTTTCAATATAGCACAGGAAAAAAGAGGTAAATGTGACCACTGACTAAGACGTGGTATCGTTTACACAAAAATAATTTCTGTCCCAGGTGAGGAGTGAATATACTCTTTATTGATGAACCTTGTTCATGACCTGCCACTAATTCAGTTAAATATTTTACTTTATCGTTCCCTGTATATCGCCATTCCCTTCGATATAGGCCACTGCTACTGATTCTACGTATAGACATTATCAGGAGATCATTCTGACTGAGGACAAAGTTGAGGGGGAATGATTTCAAAAAGGCAGAGCCCGGCTGCAAGAGCCGGGGCCAAAGTGGCCAATAAAATAGCCTGATGGAATAGCTCTAAGCCAGAGTCTCTGTCTGATAGCGGTATTTATCGTCGTCTGGGATAAAGGTCAGACGATGAGTGATGCAGTCAGGCGCATCTTCAGCATGGTGAGATACAAACAGTAACTGGGTTGTGCCTTCGCCTATCAGAATATCGATAAATCGGCGGATCAGCTGGCGATTAAGTGGGTCGAGACCTTGTAATGGTTCATCCAAAATCAGTAGTGTAGGGTGTTTTACTAATGCACGGGCAATCAGCGCCAGTCGTTGTTGTCCCCAAGAGAGGCTATGGAAGGGAGCATCAGCGGTGGCATTATCCATTCCTATGATATTCAGCCATTCACGGGTGAGTTTCTGCTGGCTATCAGAAATAGCCTGGTAGATACCTATTGAATCAAAATATCCTGACAGAATGACATTACGCACCGTTGTGCTGACCCGATAGTCAAGGTGCAGACTACTGCTGACATAACCAATATGCTTTTTAATATCCCAGATAGTCTCTCCGCTGCCCCGGCGACGGCCAAACAGCGTTAAATCATTGCTGTAACCTTGTGGATGGTCGCCCGTCACCAGGCTCAGCAACGTTGATTTACCCGCGCCATTAGGGCCGACAATCTGCCAGTGCTCGCCAGGATTGACGGTCCATGACAGGTTGTGAAGAATAGGCTGGTCGTTATACTCCACCACGCCATTGTTAAGCACAATTCGGGGCTGGTCTGCGGATAACCCATAATTTGTGTCAGTGTTGTCCGCCTGCGGCAGAGCCAGGCCATCCAGAGTTTCGCTGTGTGCCAGCTGGGCAATCAGGGCTTGTTCCAGCAGAGCCTGTTTTTCACCGATCTCTGTCAGAGTGCATTCTGCCAGGACTCCAACATACTGGATAAAATCCGGGATTTCATCGAAACGGTTAAGTACCAGAACCAGGGTGTAGCCCTGGGCACTGAGCTCAGCCAGTAACTGAGAGAACTGCTGACGAGACTGCACATCCAGCCCGTCGAAAGGTTCATCAAGAATAAGCAGCTCGGGTTCAGACATTAACGCCTGACATAACAGCGTTTTACGTGTTTCTCCCGTAGAGAGATATTTAAACCGACGCGTGAGTAAATGGGGGATACCAAACAGTGCCGCCAGCTGATTGCAGCGTTCGATATCTTTTACTTCATCCTGAATGATTTCCGCGGTTGTGCGTCCGGTGTCATCTTCATCGGCACCGAGCATATCGGTGTTATTACGCTGCCATTCATCACTGACCAGTTTTTGTAATTGCTCAAAAGAGAGGTGAGCAATTCGGCTGAAGTCACAGCGCCGTTCGCCTTTTTGTAACAGTAAAGAACCTGCCAGTGCTCGGGCAAGGGCTGATTTTCCGCTGCCATTCGCTCCAACAAAAGCCCAGCTTTCCCCGGCATGAATGGTCAGATTGTTAAGATTAAAAGTTTTAGTATCGCTAAGGTGAAACGTGCCTTGCGAAATATGCAATGACGACATAGCGCATCCCATTTATTGCAGCAATTAGTGACAGAAATACGAGTTGTTAGTCGCAATGTCAATCATTGAGGGATTTTTAGCATAGCGTGGCAATAATGACTCGATCGGCATTAAAAAATGCTGTCACCTCAGAACCTTCTTCCAGAGTCTGTTGTTGTATATGGTTATTCGGCACGGTAGCGCAGAGTATTTGACCATCGACTAACTGGATAAGCACTTCACTTTGCTCTTGTCCCTGTTCGATAGTCGTGATCTTTCCCAGTAACTGGTTGTCGGCTGCTGGCAGCTCTGTGGGGTGAGTCGTCAGTTCAATCCAGGGCGCTTTAATTAATATCAGAACCTCTTTGCCTTCATTCAGCGCCAGTCGTTCGGCACTCTGACGCGTAATGGCGGCTTTAACACGTGTTTTACCGTCAGTCAGCAGGATCTCTATCTGTTGCTGGACTGGTTCATCGTGACGTTTCACAACAGTACCAAACAACTGATTACGTGCGCTGGTTTGTAGGGAGAAGCGAGAAATCGACGCCAGAAGACTGTCAAGTGGCAGGGAATCATCTTGCAATACATCAAAGGCCTTTTGTTGAATTTGCCCTAATAAGTCATAGAGCTGAATCAAACGGTCACCATAACGTGTAATGACAGCACCGCCCCCGCCTTTGCCGCCAGTAACACGTTCGACCAGAATATGTTCTGCCATCTGGTTCATCTCATTGATGGCATCCCAGGCACTTTTATAGCTAATGCCCGCAAGTTTTGCCCCCTGACTGATGGAGCCAGTCTGTTTTATCTGTTTAAGCAAGCCTATTCGACGAGGATCGGCGAAGATACGTTGTTGTAGCTTCATGGTTAACAAAATTTCAGCTTGCATAGCTTCTCCATTTCAGGGAAAGGGGGAGGGCTACTATAGTCAATCTGCGCATAAATGGCACAAAAGGATCGTACAATTACCACAACCCACGGTAGAATGATACGATGCACTTTTACTGGAGGCAGCAATGATAGAGTTACTAAAGAGTTTGGGATTAGCCGCCGTTATGGTGCCGGTAGTAATGGCCATCATCTTGGGATCCATCTATTTATTAGGGGAAGTCTTTAACGTTTTCTCCGATATTGGTCATCGGGAAAAATAAAACGCCGTTAGCTATACCGAGATGATCCTCCAAATAAATCGTCAACTGTGACAATGTCAAACTCCAGCGCTGGGTAGACCTTGTCACAGTTTCCCTCATCTACACTGAAAGATTTTCCCACTTGCGTCTTTACGTCCAGGGCTGCGCCGGATACCGTCAACCCCACCCCGCCTCACACCTGAATTTACTCATTTCTTCGAGATATTAATGAATTGAATGCGTAATTCCTGCAGATGATAATAGCGAGTACCTGTCAGGATCCACGACGCTATTCAAACCATGCCGTTTAAAACCGCGGGTGGGGTTTATGCTCTTTCTGACTATGGCGGGCAGCGTCGGCCTGCCTCTGTATGACCTTCTCTGTCAGTCAGGTACCTGTCTTTTCAGTTAATTGGCTAAAGTGAACAATATTCTGGTCGATAATGTTTGTATATTTACGCCACCAGTCGTTATATTTTAATGTACATAACGAAGTGGACGGAGCTAAACGATGAACAAGGGTTGGATTAAACTTGTACTGGGTAGCACATTATCGGTTTGTCTGGCAGGGCAGGCGCTCGCGGACAGCAATAAAGTGATGGTATTTGCTGCTGCATCGTTAACCAATGCCTTACAAGATATTGCCACGCAATATAACAAAGAGCATAAGGTGGATATTGTCTCTTCTTTTGCCTCTTCTTCGACTCTGGCACGTCAGATAGAGGCGGGTGCGCCAGCTGACTTATTTATTTCAGCTGACCAGAAGTGGATGGACTACGCCATTTCAAAAGACAGTATCCAAGCAGACACACGCGCTAATCTGCTAGAAAATACCCTGGTGCTGGTCGCCCCAAAAGTCAGTAAACAGGGAGATATCACGATTAATACGCAGACCGACTGGCTGAAACTACTTGATGGTCGTCGTCTGGCGGTAGGTGATCCTTCACATGTGCCTGCGGGTATCTATGCAAAAGAGTCACTTCAGAAACTGGGGGCCTGGGATAGCCTGTCTGATAAATTAGCCCCAGCGGAAGATGTGCGTAGTGCTTTAGCATTAGTTGAACGAGACGAAGCACCATTAGGTATTGTCTATGGTTCTGATGCTGTTGCCAGCCAAGGGGTTAACGTGGTCGCTGTGTTCCCGGTGGACACGTATCAGAAGGTTGAATATCCAGTCGCTATCGTAAAAGATCATGACACACCGGCTGTTTCCGCATTCTATAAATATTTGCAGGGACCAGAAGCGTCTAAAGTCTTCCAACAATATGGATTTACAACTAAATAATGATACTGACAGATCCCGAGTGGCAAGCCGTACTGCTCAGCCTTAAAGTCTCATCCATTGCGGTGCTGTTTAGCCTTCCTTTAGGGATCTTTGTTGCCTGGGTGCTGGTGCGTTGCCAGTTTCCGGGTAAAGCTCTGTTGGATAGTCTTATCCACCTCCCGTTAGTTCTGCCACCCGTGGCGGTGGGTTATTTGCTGTTAGTCAGCTTTGGACGACGTGGGGTGATTGGGGCCTGGTTTTATGACTGGTTTGGCATTACTTTTGCGTTTAACTGGCGTGGTGCAGTGCTTGCCGCAGCGGTGATGTCATTTCCCTTAATGGTCCGCGCCATTCGCCTAGCGCTGGAAGGGGTTGATTTACGTCTGGAGCAAGCCGCTCGCACATTAGGTGCCGGACGATGGCGTGTTTTCCTGACCATCACGCTGCCATTAACTTTGCCAGGAATTATCGCCGGTACGGTGTTGGCTTTTGCCCGTTCTCTGGGTGAGTTTGGTGCTACCATCACCTTCGTATCAAACATTCCTGGTGAAACACGGACTCTGCCTTCTGCAATGTATACCCTGATTCAAACGCCTGGTGGCGAACATGCTGCCTGGCGTTTATGTGTGATAGCCATTGGGCTGGCGATGATTTCGTTGTTGGCGGCTGAATGGCTGGCCCGTATCAGCCGTAAGCGTCTGGGAGGATAACCGATGCTGATGCTGAATTTCACCCAGACCCTGGGTAACCACCGTTTACATTTGGATGAAGAGTTACCCGGTAAGGGTATCACCGCTATTTTTGGTGTTTCTGGTGCGGGTAAAACATCATTGATTAATGCTATCAGCGGGTTAACACGTCCGGAGACCGGGCGCATTGTCCTCAATGGACGTGTACTGATTGATGCCGAGAAATCATTTTATCTGGCACCAGAAAAGCGCCGTATTGGTTATGTCTTTCAGGATGCACGTCTGTTTCCCCACTATCGGGTGCGCGGCAATCTGAAATACGGTATGGCAAAAAGTATGGCGGGAAAATTCGACCAATTAGTTGAATTACTCGGGATTAGTGAGTTACTTGATCGCTTTCCCTCCAGCCTGTCGGGTGGCGAAAAACAGCGTGTTGCCATTGGTCGCGCATTGCTGACAGCCCCGGAATTAATGTTGCTGGATGAACCTCTGGCGTCACTCGATATTCCACGCAAACGGGAGCTAATACCTTATCTCCAACGCCTGTCGCGTGAAATTAATATCCCCATGCTCTATGTCAGCCATTCGCTGGAGGAAATTTTACATCTGGCAGATAAAGTCCTGATCCTTGATGGCGGTAATGTAAAGGCCTTTGGCGATTTGGAAGAGGTGTGGAGCAGCAGTGTTATGCACCCTTGGTTACCTCAGGAACAACAAAGCAGCATACTGAATGTCCAGGTGGTGAAGCATCACCCCCATTATGCGATGACGGCTCTGGCGTTGGATGGCCAGCATCTGTGGGTCAACAAACTGGATAAACCGCCACGTTCTGCGCTACGTATTCGTATCAAAGCATCCGATATTTCATTAGCGCTGGAGCCACCAGTAAAAAGCAGTATCCGTAATGTGTTGCGGGTCAGGGTGGCTGAATGTCTGGATGAAAAAGGGCAGGTGGATGTTCGACTGGAAGTCGGCTCCCGTATTCTATGGGCCAGAATCAGCCCGTGGGCCCGGGATGAACTGGCAGTCAAACCCGGACTCTGGCTGTATGCTCAAATAAAAAGTGTCGCTATCATGACCTAACTAGAGGACGTAGCGATAGAGCGTCTCGGCAATACTCGGTTGTTCATTGCTACCGATAGTCAGTTTAGCACGGGCTTTGATCGCATCACCGGCATTGCCCATTGCGACGCCTAGTCCTACTGTTTCCAGCATGCTCAGGTCGTTGTCGTTATCACCAAAGGCAATGACCTTGTCCATCGTCAGACCCTGCTGTGCCACCCACTGTGCCAGACGCGTACCTTTACTGTTACCACGCAAGGTAACATCTACTTGATCATGCCATGAAAACTCGCAGGTTAACCCTAGGCTGGACTCTACTGTCTCAGTAAACTGGCGCAGCTTGGGTATGTCAGAGTCTATCAGAGCAAATTTCCAGATAGCCTCGGCTTCGGTAGCTGACTGGCGCAAAGAAGGGACATTTTGAAATACCGGGCGTTGTGCCTCATGCAGGGACTGTGCCCAGGTATTGATCCGTGTGACATGTGCCTGAATTTTTTTAGAATCTTCGGGGTAAAGCATGGCATTATCAACATACATCAATCCCTCTATTTGATGCGTTTCAAGTAGAGAGATGAGCTGGTCTGCCTGGTGTAGACTAACCGGGTCAGAAGCCAGCACTTGTTGGTTATGGTAGTCATACAAATAAGTGCCATTACAGCAAATAGCAGGTGTATCGAGTTGCAGAGCCTGATAAAAAGGATGAATAGCAACATGATGACGCCCCGTGACAATCAGAACTTTGACACCAGCGGCTCGGGCGTCATTCAGGGCCTTTATGGACTCTGGTAAGATGGTTTTCTGCGATGTCAGCAGGGTGCCGTCGAGATCAAGAGCGATTACGTGATAACGCATTAAAAGTTCCTGTTATGATTAAAGAAGTTGATACGATGTTACAGAGTTCGCAACCTGGTGCAAAATGACTATCTGTCTCTAAAAACGCGCTAATCTTGTGACTATGACTTTCGATGTATGGAGAAGAATAAACTTATGAAACAGACGGTCTATACCGCCAGTCCGGAAAGCCAGCAGATTCATGTCTGGACACTTCACTCCAATGGCTCACTCACGCTGTTGCAAGTCGTGGATGTTGCAGGCCAAGTCCAGCCAATGGTCATCAGCCCGGATAAGCGCTTCCTGTACGTGGGTGTACGCCCTGAATTTCGTGTGATAGCTTACCGTATCACACCGGATGACGGCAGGCTAACGGAGGCAGGTGAAGCACCACTGCCGGGTAGCCCGACCCATATCTCTACTGACCGCAGCGGACGTTTTCTGTTCAGCGCCTCTTACAATGCGGGTAACGTCGGGGTGATCAGTCTGGAAAATGACGGTTTACCGGGTGCTACGGTCGATATCGTTGATGGTCTGGAAGGTTGTCACTCAGCCAATATCTCTCTGGATAACAAAACCCTTTGGGTTCCTGCTCTGAAACAAGACAGAATTTGTCTGTTCACTCTGTCAGATGACGGACATCTGGTCGCTCAGACTCCAGCAGAAGTGACCACTGCTGAAGGTGCCGGCCCACGTCATATGGCCTTCCATCCCAATCATCAGTATGCCTATAGCGTCAATGAGCTGAACAGTTCAGTAAGTACGTGGGAATTAAAGGATCCAAACGGCGCTATCGAATGCGTGCAGACGGTAGACATGATGCCACCAGACTTCAGCGATGTTCGCTGGGCGGCGGATATTCATATCACTCCAGATGGGCGTCATCTGTATGCCTGTGACCGTACCGCCAGCCTTATCACTATCTATAATGTTTCCGAAGATGGTAGTGTTCTGTCGCTTGTTGGCTATCAGCCAACCGAAGCACAGCCGCGGGGCTTTAATATTGATAATAGCGGTAAATACCTGATTGCAGTGGGACAGAAATCTCATCATGTTGCAGTCTATGGTATTGATGAGCAGCAAGGCTTGCTGGAAGAGAAAGGACGTTATGCCGTAGGGCAAGGCCCAATGTGGGTAGCCATTTACGCTCACTAATCACCACGAACAAAGAGCTAACGTTACTCTGGCGTTAGCTCTGTGATTGACTGAATGCTGTCTTCTGCATCGTTATTTCCCCGCACTGAATATCCAAATCTATTAATTAAGAATAATAAGTTACATATCAAATTTTCTTATAGAAATCGCGACAAAGCGCCCTGAAAAAATTTAATAATTTCCGTTTATTCTGAGTGGTATGTTAGGGGGTGTTGACCTTTTATGGTGGTTTTTTAGGCGGTAAAGGAGGATGCGCAGTCATTACAGAGCGTAATTATGGTAGGAATTTGGATAAGGGAAGCAGGGATGAGTGCCTTTATAAATATCGTCACTGAGTTGAGAATGCTTTTGCCAGAATTAAGCAATAGCGTTCAATTTCAACAGGGTATGATAAATTGGCAAGGCATTATGCCAGCATAGGGGATTGCTGGCATTTATGCTGATGTAGTCACCAATGTAGTGTTGATTAATATATAAACAGAAGAGATCAACAGTCCCTGGTAAAATCCCAGCCAAATCTCTGGGATTATCATTTCTATTTAATAGAGTAGTTATAATGTTCTGGTAACTGATAATTTTCAGGAATATCAGGCCAGTCATAGCGTTCTGTCCAACCAATTTTTTCAATATCAGTAAATATATCATTGAAAAAATTACGTAAATTTATTGAGTATATTCTCGCCATAATGAGACCTGCTTTAACGGCAACAATATCATTTTTTACGAGAGCAATTTTTACAACTAAGAGTATTAGTGTAAGTTTTTTTATCTCTGTACTGAGTTCTTCATCCAAGTTTAATGAATAATCAATAGCGAGCTCATCCTCTGTAATATTACAGAGTTTTGCCAAGTCAGATAATGTGGATTTGGCAACATCTAATTTATTTATATCAGTCAATTTTCAGTATTCTCCCTTTACCAGCATTAGTTTTATCTAGATTTACAGAACCATCTAAGTTAAGCACAGCTTTGAAGTTATCATTTTTATCAAAAACTTCTAAGTGATCCTTATGTAGAGCATCAAGGTATAATTGATCACCTTTTTTTATCGCTTCTCCTGTCTTACTCTGTGTCTGATAAATACTCTGACCTTGATATCTTTTACTCGTTTTTGTAGACAGCCCTTTTATTTCACTGCCAAAACCTGGTTGTGCAAAGAACTCACCAATATTCCCCACAGCCCCCTTATTAGGCTTATAACCTCCTGCCAGATAAGCCAAATCATCCATACTTGGCTCATCAGGTATCGGTGTTATTGTAGCCTTTATACTGGTATCCGTCACACCTGCTGTATTCCCGGTATGCGTGACTCCCTGACCTGAAATCTGATTATTACCGGTATGGCCTGGCGCTTGTGGGGCTAACGGCTGAGAACCTGCTGTATTGCGAAGAGTGGTATCCGGTAGTTGAGTGTTCCCGGTATGTGCAGGCGCATATTTATCTTGCAGTAAACTCAGATAGTGGCCAGTTGCAGCAGGATCCCCATAGGTACTCAGAGTAGTAATATGATTCAGTTCGTCGGTGGTTACTCTGTCAGCGACATCCTTAAGCGTCATGGCGGTAATACCGGTGATGCCCGCTTTGATACCGATATCCAGCAATTGCCCGGCGACTTTTGTCTGCTGAGGTGTGGCAAAGGTTAATCTGTCTGGCAGACCTTTACCGAGGAAAGGATTTTCCAGTGGCGGCATTGTCATAAACTGAGCACTTTTCAGCGCCTGCTGGCTGGCAAGTCTGGCAGCTTCAGAGGATTCAGGAGCCCCTTTGGGTGCCATATATCCTGCCATACGCTCCGTAGTGCTGGCGGGTGGCAGAGCCATATCGGCTGCTGTTCTGGCAACTGAATCAGCCTTGCTGGCAACTTTAGCAACGGCCTTCTCTGTGGCAACTACGCCACTTCTCAATAGCCCCGCTCCACCTGTTACCAATCCGCCGATATCCGTTGCGAGTTTGCCGCCCTCAACACCGGCATTAAATGCGCTGCTGATACTGCCTTGTTGGTACTCCACCTCCATGCGATTAATACTGTCTGTCCAGGACTGTTTGACTGCTGAGGCCACATTACCCAGTATATTTCCACTGTCAGCCAGGGCTTTGAGCGCGCTGTAAGCTTCAGCCGGGTGACTGGCTGTTTTCACAATCCCGTCAACAGTTTCATACAGCCCGGCCGGAACTCCTGCAACCATGCCGGCCGCAAAGCTGGTTCCCTGAGCCAGGTCAGTGACTGCCCACTGCGCTTCTTTACCAATTTTGCACAGAGCGGTCTGACATTCAGTCAACTCTTTACTTTTCTGAGCCTGCTGTTCATGACTCAGGAAGTTATGCCCGACAAGATTGGATAAGGATAAATTATCTGGGGGATTAGCAGCAGGTTTTGCTGATGGTTCTGGAGCTTTAGCGACAGGACTCGATGCTGGTGGCGGTACTCTGGTAGGTGGTACTTCCGGTGCTTTAACGGCAGGCTTTGCCGCTGGAGCCGCAGCTGTTGCAGTAGGCTTCGCTACTGGTGCGGGGGTTTTAGCATCAATTTTTTTAATTTCGAGAGCGATTTTATCAATATGTTTTCGAATATCATTAACTTTTAAATTAATATCATCTAAGTTCTTTATTGCATTTTCTCTCTGGATTAATTTAGTTCTAAAATCGACCCAGTCCTGCCACTGATAATGATCCTGGGCGATAGCACTATAAAGTATATTCCCTTCTGAAATTCGGTCTTTAACGGCATGACATCTCTCTCTGATAGCATCATAAGCCCATTTTTTAATAAAATATTTTTCCTTTTCATTAGCTATGGAAACCTTTCTCGCTGCTTCTTTCTTCGCTGTACTTTGCTCTGTCAGTGCCTTACTTAATAATGACTGTGCTTGAGTTAGTTGTTTTTGCAGTTCATTTTTCTTATTAGAAATAGATGGAGATGATATATTTAAACGTTCGGCATTTTTATTTAATGTAGTTAAACCCTTGTTGAGTTCGCTTTGATCAATCAGTATTTTTTGATGTAGCCTCGGAGTATCCATCGCTCTGTTTTGTATAGCGGACACATGATGCCTAAAACTAGAACCGGGTGCAGTATCGACATAATGCATTATACACTGGTGACCTGGTGCTGATGGTTGATCGAGATTAGGGCGACAAGTTACCCCCATATTGTCACTTACCCGGGTAAACCCAGGTGGAAATCCATTATTCATATTTTATCCCTAAATAGCCGAGTCCAGTTCCATTATATATTTTTCAGACTCTGTTTTATTTAAATATTAGCCGCCTTTAACTTTCACCTGATATTCTTCTCTGTAATAATAAGATAACCAGATAAGGTTATCTTATTTAACTGAAAAATTATTTATTCTATTTTTCGCTGCTAATTTTCAGGGGCTGCTGATTTTTCTGTTTTTATATTGAAAGATAATACATTGCTGGCCACATCAGCATAAATACCAGTGATACCATGCCTTGAAAAAGAGTAAACTTAGTGATGATATCGGTTTTTTGTTTCCATTTTTACGGTCATGCTGGCTACTTCCAAAATAAAACACCCTGTCAGCATGCTGCTCACAGGGTGTTGATGACTCGCTTATTCAATCTCGTCAGTTATGCGAGATCAAGGGAATTATTCAGCAACGACGGTGCTACTTTCGCCACGGTTATTGTATTCCCACAGACGATTGGCACCTGCGGCATTTAAGTCACGGCTAAAATTGCCTTGCTCATCTTCAGCACCAATATTACCGGTGAAAGGACGCTGTGAATTCAGGGCATCGCCCCACGGACGCGCCTGATTAAAGCCTTCAGAAATCACGCTATCGCGGATAACCACCTGACCATTCGCGGCCACGCCTGCGGTTTCGATATCCCATGAACGACCTAACTGAGCATTGCCTGAGGTTTTGAAGCGGCTGTTAATGGCCAGGAAGCCAAAGTAGAGGTTAGGTTCAGTTGCCGGAGCAAACACCACACCTTCCTGCGTACGGTTATTAACCAGACGGAATTCGGTGTTTTCAAAGACGACTGCACCACGACCGGCCACCACATCTACGTCACCTTCGATATAGCTGTTGGTGACCAGGGTCCGAGGTTGTTTACCTGACAGTAAACGGTTCTGAACGTCGCTGTTGGTCACAAAGAAGGTATTCTGACGACCGAGAATATTCACCTGGTTCAGCTGAACTTTATCCCCGTCACTGCGCAGGGCAACCGCCTGGTGGTTACCGGCATCAACGCTATCCCCAAGAGTATTTTGTATAGTCAGGTTTTGTAGCTGTAAGCCATTATTTTGTGACCAGACAGCGGCAGAACACATAATACCAACGGTCTCGCCTCTATGATTCTGGCAGTTATCAAACATATACCAAGCTGGTTTGCCTGGCATATATTTTCCTGACGGGTTCACCATTTTTCGCCAGGTGACAGGATCCATTTCTGAGTCGAGTGTAAGACCAATTTTCACATCGACTGGATTGGAGGTGGTGCCGTATAGCGTAAGGCTACTGGAGGCGGCAGGAATATACAGCGTACCTTCATACTCGCCCGGTAGAATGGCGATGTATTGACGTTTACTGTCGTGTTTCATGATAGCCGCGTCAACTGCTGCCTGAATAGAGTGATGTGTCACACCCGTATTGTCTGGTGGCCCGACAATAAAATCAGGCTGCTGCGGCAGACTAATAGCCTCAGGTGCCCACGGCGCTTCGTTCGGGTTCATGGATGCAAAATAACGTGAGGCAACAAAATTCTGTGCTTCCACAGCGGAGAGAATAGGACGTGATTGCGTGCCTGGTGCGACCTGAGTTGAAGGTTTATCTTCCGGCGGAATAGAGCTACAGGCCGTTAGTGCGACAGTAAAAGCCAATGCTGCGGCTCCACGCGAAAAAGAAAATCTGTTCAAGGTTGCTCCTGCTATATGCTAAAAAGGGCGATTCTCAAGGCCCACTGTCAGACAACAAGCAGGCGCAATACCCTAAAAGGGATGTGATTGATGACTTATCCGGGACAATCAATAATGACATACCCGTAATATACATTCTAATTGATGTATAACGGAGAACTGCCTGAGTCATAATCCAGTGCGCGCATAAAATACCTTGATACAGCTCAGGATGAAAGCGCCTTTAAATAGGTAACCCTATAAGTTTGAGTAAATAGAGCAAGGGCTGACATTATTCATTCTTTCCCCGCCAGGTGGTCGCGGGGATTTTTTTGTGAGGTTAGCGCTGGAAAAATAATGCCTGGCTGACAGCCTGAGCAATCGCGGCGATTAATTTATCCAGTTCCTCATCGCTAATAATATAGGGCGGCATCAAATAAATCAGACGCCCAAACGGCCTGATCCAGACACCTTGTTCAACAAAGAAGCGTTGCAGTTCAGCCATTTTAACCGGGTGGCTGGTTTCCACAACCCCGATTGCTCCCAGTACCCTGACATCAGCCACTAATGGGCTTTCTACCAGCGGAAGGAGTCCGGTTTGCAGGCGCTGTTCAATACGGGTGACCTGCTGTTGCCAGGCGCCACTTTCGAGCAATGAAAGACTTTCACTGGCGACAGCACAGGCCAGAGGATTACCCATAAAGGTGGGGCCGTGCATAAAGCAACCCGCTTCACCCTGGCTGATAGTGTCGGCCACTTGCCGTGTAGTCAGTGTGGCGGAAAGTGTCATCGTGCCACCGGTAAGCGCTTTACCGAGGCAGAGAATATCCGGAGTGATACCCGCATGTTCACAGGCAAACAGTTTGCCGGTTCGCCCAAAGCCAGTGGCAATTTCGTCGGCAATCAGCAAAATACCTTCCCTGTCACACATGCGACGGATTTGGCGTAACCACTGCGGGTGATAAAAACGCATTCCTCCGGCACCTTGTACTATCGGTTCGAGAATCACTGCTGCAATGTCTTGACGATGGCTTGCCATTAAACGGGCAAACGGGACGATATCTCTTTCATCCCACGGCGCGTCAAAACGGCAAGTGGGTGCCGGAGCAAACAGTTGTTCAGGTAAGTAACCCCGCCATAAACTGTGCATCGAATTTTCCGGGCAGCAGACCGACATCGCCCCGAGCGTATCACCATGATAACCGCCACCCAGCGTCAAGAAACGCTGCCTGGTTTCACCTTTAGCCTGCCAGTATTGCAGCGCCATTTTCATCGCGACTTCAACTGCCACCGAACCCGAGTCGGCTAAAAACACGCATTCCAGAGCATCAGGTGTCATCGCCACCAGTTTGCGGCATAAGTCGACAGCCGGGGGGTGAGTAATGCCGCCAAACATCACATGCGACATGCTGTCGATTTGCTGCTTCATCGCCTGGTTAAGGTGAGGATGGTTATAGCCGTGAATAGCTGCCCACCAGGAAGACATGCCATCAATCAGTGACGTGCCATCACTCAGCCGCAATGTGCACTCATGGGCTGACACCACCGGATAGACCGGTAATGGCTGGGTCATGGAGGTATAGGGATGCCAGATATGGCGTTGATCGAACGATAAATCAGCAGGTGTCATAGTGCCACTTGTAAACCAATTAAAAAGCATTTAGGTTTACCAGTATAACCACAATTGAAGAATGATACACCTTTTTGGAGAGACTGAATGGCGCATAACTCTCGCTGGACAATGTCGCAAGCCACCGCTTTATTTGAAAAACCCTTTATGGAACTGATGTTTGAAGCGCAACAAATTCACCGTCAGCACTTTGATCCCCGGCAGGTTCAAGTCAGTACGTTGCTGTCGATTAAAACAGGGGCTTGCCCGGAAGACTGCAAATACTGTCCACAAAGTGTTCGCTATAAAACGGGCCTTGAAGCCGAACGCTTGATGGAAGTTGGGCAGGTACTGGATTCTGCCCGTAAAGCATTGAGTGCGGGAGCGACCCGTTTTTGTATGGGAGCCGCCTGGAAAAATCCCCATGAGCGCGATATGCCCTATCTTGAGCAAATGGTACAGGGTGTCAGAGCAATGGGGCTGGAGACGTGTATGACCCTGGGAACGCTGGATCAATCCCAGGCCGGAAGGCTGGCCGCCGCTGGGTTGGATTATTACAACCATAACCTCGATACCTCGCCAGAATTTTACGGCAATATCATTACCACCCGTACCTATCAGGAACGTCTGGACACCCTGGAAAAGGTACGTGATGCCGGAATTAAAGTGTGCTCCGGGGGCATCCTTGGCTTAGGAGAGACGGTGAAGGATCGCGCCGGGTTATTACTACAGCTAGCCAATATGCCAGTGCCACCAGAAAGCGTCCCTATTAATATGTTGGTCAAAGTTAAAGGCACACCGCTGGCGGATAATGATGATGTCGATCCTTTTGATTTTATTCGTACTATTGCAGTAGCAAGGGTCATGATGCCGAGTTCCTACGTACGTCTGTCTGCCGGACGGGAACAGATGAGTGAGCAAACTCAGGCCATGTGCTTTATGGCCGGTGCAAACTCTATTTTTTATGGCTGTAAACTATTGACCACCACCAATCCGGAAGAGGACAGCGACCTGCGTCTGTTCCGTAAGCTCGGCATTAACCCACAGCATACCGCCACCGAGCTGGGCGATAATGAACAACAGCAGCAACTTGCTCGTCAGCTGGTGAATGTTGACACTGAACACTACTACAATGCGGCCGTATAATGAGCTGGCAGCAACGTATTGAAAGTGCTTTAGCGCAACAGCAGGAAAAAGACCTGTTTCGCCGCCGCCAGGCATATGAGCATCATCAGGGCCGGGAGATTCAGTTTGCCGGACGGTCGTACCTGAATTTTTCCAGTAATGATTATCTCGGTCTGAGTCAGCATCCAGCGTTAATTGCCGCCTGGCAGCAGGGTGCCGCACAATGGGGGGTAGGGAGTACCAGCTCCGGGCATATCATTGGTTATAGCCAGGAACATCAGCAGTTTGAGCAGGAGCTGGCGACATGGCTTGGCTTCGATCGCGCCCTGCTATTTATCTCGGGTTATAGCGCCAATCAGGCGGTTATCAGTGCCCTGGGCCAAAAATCGGATCTGCTGGTTGCCGATAAACTTTGTCATATTTCAATGCTGGAAGCGGCGATGCAGTCTGCCGCACAGCTTAAACGTTTTCAGCACAATGATATTTCTTCACTTTCTCGTCTGTTAACGGCACGAGAGTCGGGAGAAACACTGCTGATGACGGAAGGGATATTTAGTATGGACGGCGACAGTGCTCCGCTGGCCGCGCTGGCAAACCAAGCCCGGCAAGCAGGAGCCTGGCTGATGGTCGATGATGCCCATGGCATTGGCGTTATGGGTGATGAAGGACGGGGTAGCTGTCAGGTTCAGCAGGTTAAACCGGATATACTGGTGGTCACGTTTGGTAAGGCATTTGGTTGCAGTGGTGCGGCGGTGCTGTGTCATGACAGTACCGCTGATTATCTGTTGCAATATGCCCGGCATTTAATTTATAGCACCATGATGCCCGCAGCTCAGGTGGCTACGCTGAGTACGGCATTACAGGTTATTCGTCAGGCCTGTCATCTACGCGCCAGACTACAGAATAATATCAGACATTTTTGCGAGGGCGCTTCAGCTCTGCCTTTTCAGCGGTTACCCAGTAATAGCGCGATTCAGCCATTAATTATCGGTGAAAATCAGGTGGCTTTGACCCTGGCAGCTCGGTTACGCGAGCAGGGCATCTGGCTGACCGCTATTCGCCCACCGACTGTCCCTCAGGGCAGTGCGCGTTTACGGATTACGCTCAGTGCGACGCACAGTAACGAGGATATTGAGCGTTTGCTGGAGGCGCTTTATGGCTCAGCAAGTTGATAAAATGGCGATTGCTGCCGCCTTCAGTCGGGCGGCCAATCATTATGAACAGTTTGCTGAACTACAGCGGCTGACCGGCGATATGTTATTAGCGAGAATGGGCTCGCGGCGGGCTGACTGGTTACTGGATGCAGGATGTGGCACGGGCTGGTATAGCCGCATCTGGCAGAGCCGTGGTAGCCGGGTGATGGCCCTCGACTTATCGACCTCGATGTTACAGGCCTGCCAGCAAAAGCAGTCCGCTGAACACTTTATTGAAGCGGATATTGAGGCTATACCACTGGCAGATAAGCGAGTGGATTTAGCCTGGAGCAACCTGGCATTACAATGGTGTTCTGATATTCATCAGGCTCTGACAGAGCTCTATCGTGTTACTAAACCCGGCGGTTGTATTGCTTTTACCACCTTGATGTCGGGTTCACTGATTGAGTTGCGCCAAGCCTGGCACGAGGTGGATGAGCGCCAGCCTGTGAATACATTTATGACCTTTGAAGAGATTGAGCAGGCTTGCCGCCACTGGCGTAGCCATCTGCAATGCCATCCTATAACACAATATTTTCCTGATGTTATCAGCGCGATGCGTTCCCTTAAAGGCGTTGGGGCGACGTACTTACATCACGGGCGTCAGCAACAGCTGACAACCCGTAGCCAGTTACAGCAGCTGGCCTCTGTATGGCCGAAACATCAAGACGGTTATCCCTTGAGCTGGCAAATTATTTCTGGAGTGATTGAACGCGATGAATAAGTGGTTTATTACCGGCACCGATACGGAAGTGGGTAAAACGGTTGCCAGCTGTGCGCTGTTACAGGCGGCGATACGTGCTGGATATCATGCAGTAGGCTACAAACCTGTCGCCTCGGGTAGCCAAATGACAGCAGAGGGTATTCGTAATGACGATGCACTGGCACTACAGCAAACAAGTTATCTGAAATTACCTTATGAGGCCATTAATCCTTTGGCTTTTATCGAGCCGACTTCGCCGCATATTATCAGCGCCCACGAGCAACGGCCGATTCACTTCTCGGTAATGTCTGAAGGCCTGGCGTGCCTGGCTACTCAGTCTGACTGGGTACAGGTCGAAGGGGCTGGAGGCTGGTTTACCCCCTTATCAGACACGACAACCTTTGCAGATTGGGTTAAAGCAGAGCAACTGCCAGTGATTTTAGTGGTAGGGATAAAATTGGGCTGTATTAACCATGCGTTACTCACCGCCCAGGCTGTTGAGACCGCAGGGCTACGGCTGGCAGGCTGGATAGCGAATGATATCCAGCCACAGGGAAAATGGCATATCGAGTATCTTACAACCCTTAAAAAACGGATATCTGCGCCATTTCTGGGAGAAATTCCCTGGTTCGAAGAGCTGACAATATCGACTAACCTTGGCGACTATCTGAATCCGGCACTTTTAATTCAACCATAGGAAGTTACATGAAATAGTAAAACTATCAGAGATGGGTTTGTTGCTGATTATTCTCAACGTGATTCTTCAAAACATAATTAGTAACAATCTGTCCCATTAGAAATAAATTTGGATAATGATTTACAATGTTGATTATATCTTTTTTATCTATACCCGCAGGTGTGTTATGGTACCAATAACCTCTTAGTTGAGTTGCACTTGCCGCTACCAAAAAACGGTCACTGGAACGTTCTTCGTTAAGTACGTTATTAAATGCTTTAAATATAATATTAATACTTTGCTTATTGATGTCTTTATCTTTTAAATCCAGGTTCACGAACCAGTGACTATTTCTGGAGAATGGCGAATTAAATTTGTTTAATATAACTTCAGGTGTCAGTTGATTGTTTGATAACTTTTTTATTTCTTCGTGGCAGCGGTATAAAGTATAACCGCTCCATTGATCGTAGGATATTATTCTATCAGGGTGATACCTTGTATGGAGAGTTACGCTATCAGAGATTCTATAGCGTCTGTTTGCTGACACATGTTTAATACATTGTATTAAATCATCTTTTTTTTCATTTTCAATGAGTTGCTTAATTGATCTCACATACATTTCGTGATAATTTTTTCTTATTTCACCTGAGCACTCATTTTTTAATTGACAGATCATTGTTTTAAATGAAGGCAGTTCAGCATGTATTTTTTTAGCGGTTAAATGTAAGTTGCAATAACTTATCCCATCCAGATTAAAAGCGATCTTTTGCTTTAATTCGACTGGTAGGTTCATGAATTCGACAGGTTGGTTTTGTATTTTTGTCATATTATCTACAATCCCTTTGCTGCTATTTGAAGATGTAGAGGGATCATTAGTGATAGTGTGTGATGGTATTGTTAGGTTATCAGCTATATTATTTATCATCTTTTGTTTTTTTTAGTCCTTTAATAGTAATTATTCTGGTGGGTGATACTCTATTTGAAACTACAGATAATTATTTTTTAAATCTATCAAAAAATAATTTATGGATTTTTATAATCAATGATTTTGATGTTTCGGTGCTTGAATATCTGATTTATCCTGTAAGAGCTGTTAAAAATGGGGGAGTCTGATTACTGATATGTGGTCAGGTGCTTTATACCCGGCATACTTCATCTTGTTTGGGTGTTGCTGGCGCTGATGCCGCCTGTAAATAACTCGAATTATTTAGGGTGAGGGTATAGAAGAGATGCAGTACGAGGGTACGGTTCGGTAGCCAAGATTTTATGCTGGAAAAGTCTACAATCGATGCGGTTAAAACCAGTGAAAAACAGAATTGTAAAAGCGAAAAAAATTTCCTAAAATTTTTTTTAGTCGTAAATAAAAAAAATCAGAAAGATTCGCAGGCTGCGAATGATAAGGCCTCGACTTAGTTATCCACCATTCCTGTGGATAACCCTGTGCATTAGGGTTAGAAAACTAGATTGAAGCGAGATCGGACGCGGGTTTCATCTAAATTGCTGCTAAAGCCGCCTTTCTGATATAAGTGATAATATTCAGTAAGTTAAATAAAATCAATAACTGTAATAAATCTGACATCAAACGGAATGGTCTGAGAGCCTCTCTATTGACAAATGTTAAAAGATAAAAAAAACTGGGGATAACCTGTCTGCGTCCGAATTTTGTTTAGTTGTGGCTTGAAAGCGGTTAAAATACAAACGAAATTTATCTTCCTTATCAGCAATCAAAGTAGTAAGGCTGGTTTTATATACAGTTTTTTCTGGAAATAATCCCTCTTGCAGGTAAAATGATCCCTTGGCCCGCGTATTGCTTCAGCAGGTAGTCTCTCCATGAGTAAAGCGTTCAAACTTCATTCCGAATTTACCCCTTCGGGCGATCAGCCTGATGCCATTCGCCACCTGAAAGAGGGGCTGGAAGATGGCCTGGCGCATCAGACTCTCTTGGGGGTAACCGGCTCAGGCAAAACGTTCACAGTGGCGAATGTGATTGCTGATTTACAGCGTCCAACCATGGTGCTGGCACCGAATAAGACACTGGCAGCACAATTGTATGGCGAAATGAAAGCGTTTTTTCCTGAGAATGCCGTGGAGTTTTTTGTCTCCTATTACGACTATTACCAGCCAGAAGCTTATGTTCCCAGTTCAGATACTTTTATTGAAAAAGATGCTTCAGTAAACGAACACATTGAACAGATGCGACTTTCTGCCACTAAAGCCCTGCTAGAGCGCAGAGATGTGGTGGTGGTGGCTTCTGTGTCCGCTATTTACGGTCTGGGCGACCCGGATCTCTATCTGAAGATGATGTTGCACCTGACGAAGGGCATGATTATCGATCAGCGGGCTATCTTACGCCGTCTTACTGAACTGCAATATAGTCGTAACGATCAGGCTTTTCAGCGCGGGACTTTTCGTGTTCGGGGTGAGGTGATTGATATTTTCCCGGCTGAATCTGACGATCTGGCTCTGCGAGTTGAGCTGTTTGATGAAGAAGTAGAAAGGCTCTCGTTATTCGATCCGCTTACGGGACATATTGATTCCACTATCCAGCGCTTTACTGTCTACCCTAAGTCACACTACGTCACGCCAAGAGAACGTATTATTCAGGCGATGGAAGATATTAAAGTCGAGCTGGTGGACAGGAAAAAAACGCTGTTGGAACAGAATAAATTGCTGGAAGAACAGCGCATCTCACAGCGAACCCAGTTCGATTTAGAGATGATGAATGAACTGGGTTACTGCTCAGGAATTGAAAACTATTCCCGCTATCTCTCCGGTCGTGGCCCTGGCGAGCCACCACCGACTCTGTTTGATTATCTTCCTGCCGATGGTCTGTTAATTGTTGATGAATCCCACGTCACTATTCCACAAATTGGCGGCATGTATCGTGGCGACCGCGCGCGTAAAGAAACGCTGGTAGAGTACGGCTTCCGTCTGCCCTCTGCGCTGGATAACCGCCCGTTAAAATTTGAAGAGTTTGAGGCGCTTGCCCCGCAGACCATCTATGTGTCTGCCACGCCGGGTAAATATGAACTTGAGAAATCGGGCAGTGATATTGTCGATCAGGTTGTACGTCCTACTGGTTTGCTGGATCCCATTATTGAAGTCCGACCGGTGGCAACGCAAGTCGATGATCTGCTCTCAGAAATTCGCCAGCGGGTACTGATTAATGAACGGGTGCTGGTCACGACCTTAACCAAGCGGATGGCAGAAGATCTGACTGAATATTTGGAAGAGCATGGTGAGCGAGTACGCTACCTGCATTCAGACATTGATACCGTAGAGCGCATGGAAATCATCCGTGATTTACGTCTGGGGGAGTTTGATGTTCTGGTGGGTATCAACTTACTCCGTGAGGGACTGGATATGCCAGAAGTCTCGCTGGTAGCGATCCTTGATGCTGACAAAGAAGGTTTCCTTCGTTCTGAACGCTCCTTAATCCAGACTATTGGTCGTGCGGCGCGTAATATTAACGGTAAAGCTATCCTGTATGGCGATAAAATCACTCCATCGATGGAAAAAGCGATTGGTGAAACCGAACGTCGTCGCGAGAAACAACAGCGTTATAACGAAGAACAGGGTATCACCCCGCAGGGACTGAATAAAAAGGTCGTTGATGTTCTGCAGCTGGGTGAGGGAATGGCCAAAACCAAAGGTCGTCAGAAAACCAAAGCACGCAGTGTGATTGAAGACGATGAAGTGGTTTTGACGCCTAAAGCATTGCAGCAAAAAATTCAGCAACTGGAAGCTCAGATGCTGAAACATGCACAAAATCTTGAGTTTGAGGAAGCGGCTCAGCTACGCGATAAATTGCAGCAGCTTCGGGCTTTGTTTATTTCAATATCATAAAAGTTAACCAGGCGGGTTCTGTCGCATTAATAACGTCAGATGGCGTGCTGGTCGGGACTGCAGCAGGTGGGATGGCCAGGCCGAGGGTCTTTTATCGACGGATCCCCAACTAACGTGAAAAAGATAAGACCGAGATCGATGTCATTCAGATCGATACTTCTTTGCCAGCAGATAGAGTTATTCACTTACTTGAACGCCTGAAAGAAGAGCACGTGTAAGTAGATTGAGACCCTCAAGGCATAAATTCGGTGCGTTTTATTATGGTTAATCAGCCAGCCTTCTTTGCACAGCAGAATATGAATACGCGGACAGCCATTGTGGATGCGAGTCTCTGAAATTTCCTGTATCCGCTAAGTAATAGCCCGATCATCGCAATGGCTACGATAGGGGTATACAGTGCGCCTCTACATCATCAACCTGCACTCCCTGCGTACGCCGATACAATAAAGAGGGAAGTTCAGAGCCAAAAGACCAAGTTTTGCTTACTTCATTCTTTCATAAATTAATCCCATTTAATTAGTAGCAGAGTCATTAACCCGTTTTATTAGGTAAATAATTAAGTATATAAAGATAGTGATTAATGAGGGCATAAAACAGGAGAAAAGAAAAATCAGAGTGAATTCATATGCATGGAAATTAAGTGCGTAAAGATATAACAGAGGTTAAGAATACAAAATAATAATCACGCTAATTTATTATTATTATTACAAGTAAAAACACATCGATACTGACTGTTACATTAATCACTCAAATTAGATTCTAATTAAAATATACTTTCGACTATAATCAAAAATCGCAAAAGAATATCACTATTAGTTGAGTGATGGGGGTAATGGTATTATGGACATTACAATTACCGGGGCTGTTATAGTAAGAAATGAAGAGCGTTGTATAAAACGTTGCATAGATAGCCTGATTACTATATTTGATGAGATTATTGTTGTTGATACAGGATCATTTGATAATACGCTAAATATCCTAAATAGTTACCATGGTGATAAACTAAAAATATTCAACACAACATGGGAAGAGGATTTTTCCAAACCACGAAATATAGCAATACGTGAAGCAAGCTGCGAATATATATTTTTTGTTGATGCCGATGAATACATATCCTCACCAAAAAGTGACGTTATTTCTGCTTTTGCTGATGTTAGTGGACTGGTTCAAAAAAACAAATTAGCTTTATGCCCAAATATAAAAGATCACGACTCTAACATATCAAAATCTGTGCGAAGAGGGTTTATTAACAATCATGAGTTCTACTATTTCGGTTATGTTCATGAAGAGTTAAGAAAAGATAATAGTGAAATATTAGATCTCAACATTCAAATTGATATCATTCACGATGGTTATCTTTTCAATGTCATAGAAGAAAAGGAAAAAGTAAAGCGTAATGAAATATTAAATCTAAAAAACATTAACATTGAACCCCTCTATCTTAGATGGAGGTTCTTCTATTATCGAGATTCGTTCGATCGTATCCCCGCCGAAGAAATTCACAATACCCTTGCCGCACTAATAAAAACAAATGAAAATCTGCCTTTACAAATTTCAAACTTAAAACATGATCAATATACTTTTTCCATTCTTGATTTAATGGCCAGGGCAAAGCTTAAACTTCTTGATGATGAAAATGAATTTAATTGCATTATAAGCATGATGAATGAAATGATTCCAGATAATAGCAATGCTTTTTACTATTCAATGATTTATGATATCTTCAAATGGAAGGAGTCTGCAAAGAAAAAAATTTTAGATATCGTGAAATATAAAAAAATGGAGGTCAATAATAATATTGACATGCTACATTCTGAAGACTTACATATTGACGCTGCTCTTTCTTTCTATATGTACGAAATAGGTATGATAGCGAATGCCAAAAAGTTATTGCTGAGTGTGAAATCATCTGGTTTTAATACGGGTCTTATTGATAAATACCTCAACCTAATGTCTTACAAAGATAGTGAGAACGAGTAATGGAAAAACAAAAAATATATTTTATATATATGCCAAGCCCAATGCTTGGACGCAGTGTTATGCAGGGGGTTGGCGGGTTAGGTCTTTTCAGTAATATTTTTGGGATATACACAGAGGATGATTATATTTCCGCATTAAATTCAGAACTAGAGAGGAGAAAGTTAAATTGGACTGTACAAATGGACGATACAGAATCCGATATAGAAAAAATCATGGAACAAAAAATTAAGCTGCTCGTTTGTGCTCCAGGTCTGAAATACCAATTTTACAAAGGAGGTTTTAACAAAGAATATATAATATATCTTAGCATGATGGAGTTTGCAAATAAAATAGTCGATCCAGTAATTAATAGAATAAGGATATTAGAGAATGAAGAAAAAACATAATGTTGTTTTGAAAGAAATCACTGATGAACTAGAATTGTCATTCGTTACCGGTGGTTCAGACAAGCAAGATTCCGGTAAACAAGGAGCCGGAGGAAATGGTGACTGGGCTACTGGCGCTCAAGCAATTTGGGGCGCTGGTGTTAGCGCGATCACCAGAAAGGACTGTTCCTACCCGGGAGGATTTTATGGCCCCGATAATTCTGTTCCTACCGGTTCTGGTACATGTACTGGTGGTATGGTGGGGTGTGGTCACGGGAAATAATGTTATAGGATGAATTGTATACCCAGTAATAACAGGAGTTACGTATAAGCATTATTTCTTTGATAAATAAGGCATTCGCACACTAAAGTGGATGCCTTATTTTCATCTTCTACAACGATATAACCCTGTCTGCATATTTTAGGGTGGTTTCCCGATGTGCAATAAAAACCCTGGTAATATTAAGCTGTTTTATTGCCATATTAACGTTATATTCATTCTCATTATCTAACGCGCTAGTCGCTTCATCCATAAACAGAATCCCCGGACGGCGGTAAAGTGCACGTGCGATAAAAACTCGCTGTTTCTGTCCGCCGGAAAATCCTTCTCCCAGCTCACCAATCAGCGTTTCATACTTCATGGGCATTTTCATTATCACATCATGAATACAGCTCGTTTTTATTGTTTTTTTCACTGTCATTCCAGCTTGGCCCCATAAGTACCGGAACGGGCACATGAACTGGACCATGATTATATACTCCTTGTCCTATTGTTTGCAGAGCCCCGGCACCCCATGCCATATTTGAACCTAAATCACTCACCAATTTTGAGTTCGGATCTCCTGAGCCAAAAACCAAAGCTAAATCTTGCTTACTTAACTCTCTCATAATTTAACTCCATTTAATTAAGTGAGGAGTAATTAATCATTTTTATTACGTAAATAATTATATTAATAAATGTAGCGATTAATGAGGAAATAAAGCAATATAAGAAAAAATCATCAAACATAGCATATCTCTCATTAATATATACGCTTGATAAAGAGTATGCAAAACATACAGAAAAGGATATTGCTATTAATTTTGACATGTGCAACATTTTTTTTTGAAGATTATTCCTTTTGTGTAAGTAAAACAAAAAAGCCAGAACTGAAAAGAATACAGGAGAAAACCAAAATGATTGTAAGGTCATATATATTTCCCTTTAAATGAATAACAGTAAATTATTGTTGTTCAATGTGTTAATCTACTGAATCTTATTGTAATAACTGATGCCAACGACAATAAACAGTAATCATGAAAATATTAATAACGTCAATTAAAATCATTATAATAATATCTTTCTTGATGATGTGATTTTGTGTCTTAGTATATATAATAGTTCTTATAGTGACAAAGTTAAAAAATCCAACAAAACAAGTGGAGATTGTTTTTTCAGGCTAGGAAACATCATCAACAGATGAAGGTAGTTGCAAAAACATATTATTTATTGATGCGGAAAACAATTATATGGCATGATTACGGGAGAGGGGGTGTTTAACAGTAATTCCTCATAAACATTGCTTTTTTCATCTTCTACAAAGATATAACCCTGTCTGCATATTTTAGGGTGGTTTCCCGATGTGCAATAAAAACCCTGGTAATATTAAGCTGTTTTATTGCCATATTAACGTTATATTCATTCTCATTATCTAACGCGCTAGTCGCTTCATCCATAAACAGAATGCCCGGACGGCGGTAAAGTGCACGTGCGATAAAAACTCGCTGTTTCTGTCCGCCGGAAAGTCCTTCTCCCAGCTCACCAATCAGCGTTTCATACTTCATGGGCATTTTCATTATCACATCGTGAATACAACTCGTTTTGGCACACTCCATCATCCAGGCCTCATCGATACTCTCTGTGAATCCACAGATATTTTCACCAATAGAGCCTGAGAACAGCCGGTCATCCTGCATCACACAAGCAATCATCTTGTGATAATTATTAATACCCAGTTGCCTGATATCTGTACCGTCCATCACCACTTGACCTGATTCGGGGACAAACAGTCCGCACAGTACCTTCATCAACGTGGTTTTCCCTAAACCGGAAGGGCCTGTAATGGCCACACTTTCTCCCGGTTTGATACTGATGTTCAGGTTGCTGAAAACAGGAGCAGACTGACTGTCATAGCGATAACTCAGGTCACAGGCCTCCAGTGCCACCGGAGACATATCAGCCTTCATGTCTCTGTCCGGTTTCCGGGGTTCCCGTTCATTCAGGGCGATATCGGCAATACGTTCGTTATGCAAGCTCATCATGCGTAACTGAAGCAAAAAATTGGTCAGGGAAGCAACCTGGTCCGAGAACTGCCCACGGAAGGCGCCAAATGCCACAAACATCCCGATAGTCATCTGATTATCCATCACCAGGCTGGTTCCCAGCCACAGAATAACCACCTGGTCACAGGCAGCAATAAATGCGTTAACCCCGCTAAAGAGCATGTCCATTCTGGTCAGCCTGATATGGGTATTGATGGAGTCAATCTTCAGGTTCAGCCAGTGGCCACCACGACGTTCACCCATCCCCTGCATTTTTACTGTGGCTATCCCGTACAG
>CANRKT010000041.1 GCA_947631255.1 uncultured Enterobacteriaceae bacterium | reverse complement strand
TGTAAAGTGCCCATTTTGTCAACAAATACCCTCAGTGAAAAACAGGGATTAGGTAGCACAGGACATCAATGTTGTCGCTGCTATGCGGGTCATGATGAGTGACTTACAGCGAGACTCATTATTAATCCCGCGCCATGAGTGTTTTTTGTTATCACAACAAAAGTCACGTTATAAGAGAGTTATTTATTATTCAAAAAAGCATTCAGGCTTCTTATGTATATATCACCTCCCAATAACAATACAAATAATAATATTAATAACCAATGAATTAAACAAGCCCGGAAATATTAATTAAAAATAACAAATTTGGTTATTAATAATCATTGTTATTCACATAAAATACCACAATGCATATTAGCCAGTAATAAATAAAAAGTTAGCCTAATAGATAGCGTTCAGTTATTATCATCTTGTTCTATTATTTTCATTTCAAGAGCATCCGTGATGACAGATATAAATATAGAAAATGATAATAAATATCATGATCGTTCTCGTGCTGCCCGTAACAGTACTTTAGTCAGCGTAGTATTGAATCTTTTTTTATCCTGCTTCCAGGTTGTCACTGGCGTATTCTCTGGCTCTCAGGGGCTTATTGCTGACGGCATGCACTCCTTTTCCGATTTAATCGCTGACTTTGTCGTGCTGATTGCCAATAAAAAAAGCCGTAAGCCTTCTGATAATGATCATCATTATGGGCACTGGCGCTATGAAAATGGCGCGTCGCTGATTATTGGTGCGATATTATGCCTGGTCGGCGCCGGTATGCTCTGGTCGGCAATGGGAAAATTATGGCATCCCGGCACGATACCTGAAGTCCACATGGTTGCACTGTGGGTCGCTTTAGGGGCCATTGTCATTAAAGAGCTTCTGTTTCGCTACATGTTAAAAGTCGCCAAACGCGTACAGTCTTCGATGCTGATTGCCAATGCCTGGCATGCCCGTTCAGACGCCGCCTCTTCAGTGGTTGTGGCTGTGGGTATTATCGGTAACCTGGCTGGATTTACCTGGTTTGACCCTATTGCCGCCATGATAGTCGGCGTGATGATTGCGCTGATGGGTTATCGTTTCGCTGCTGAAGCACTTCATGACTTGATGGATCGCTCTGTCGATCCTGCTACCGAACAAGAGATTAAAAATACTATTCTCGCTGTTCCTGGGGTTGATGGATTACATGACGTGAAAACCCGTAAAGCAGGTGATCTGATCCTGGTTGATGCTCATCTGGAAGTGAATGCCTGGCTGTCAGTAAAACAGGGACACGATATCGCCGTTGCTGTCAGAAATCAGGTGATGAAAGATCACAACGTGCTGAATATTATGTTGCATATAGACCCGAAATGATTGGTATTTTTTGTAGATATAAAACGTCGATCGTCGATAAACTACTTGATGAATAACGCTGCGAAGAAAACGCACAGATTACGACGCTTGAATACTGGTAACGCCAGTGATCGGCCAGGAACTCTCCGCAACACATAAAGATCGCTTTGTCGCTTCAGTCTTTGAACAAGTCCCTAACGAACGACAAAACTAGCAACGCTTACCATTGGGTAAAATATTCACTTTGCGGTAGTGCCCGATACCATGACGGGAAAGCATAAGAGACATTGTGCCGCTCTAGGGGGACACAACTTTTGTACCACGAGAGTTTTGGGAGAGGTGATAGTACTTTTATCGTTAAAGATTAAGTACTTACTCAGAATTGGGTGGGGGCCCTACCAGCTACATCCCGGCACACACGACGCCTGCTGCGGCTGCTTCCTTCCGGACCTGACCGAGTTCACAAGTTAGTGTTGCGGGAGAACCAATAGGGCCCCCATTGAGGGCGTTGTTATCCAACGCGCAGCCGCATTATCCACATTGACCAGGACAATTGCAAGGCGCTACAGATTAGATGTTGTTTTATTGTGCATTTATTGCTTGGCGGACGGGATAAACCCGATTATTCTTAGCATGCTAAGATTCAGGAGACAGGTATGGATAACAATGATTCCTTCCCCCAGCGGGTCTACCACATCCTGGCCGCTATTCCTGAGGGCTATGTGACCACTTATGGTGATATCGCAGCACTCGCGGGTTCACCACGCGCTGCACGCCAGGTGGGAGGGGTGTTAAAGCGTCTGCCTGAAGGGAGTCGTCTGCCGTGGCATCGGGTCGTTAATCGCCAGGGGCTCTTGTCTTTAACCGGACCAGACTTTTTGCGTCAGCGTGAAGCATTAGTCGCTGAAGGAGTTCAGGTATCCGGTACCGGTCAGATAGATATGGCTCGTTATCGCTGGCGTATCGCGTAATTTAAATAACGACAGAGACTGCCATATTCCCCCTCACAGATACCCTATTATCTCCTGATTCAGCATTAGCCCCGGCTAAAAGTGGCAGCATGATATAATCACTTCTGTATCGCTTTACCTTTTTGAGGACACGTTATGAGTCAAGCGCTTAGCAATTTATTAGCATTACTTAATCTGGAAAAGATTGAAGAAGGACTGTTCCGCGGTCAAAGCGAAGACTTAGGACTACGTCAGGTATTTGGCGGACAAGTTGTCGGACAAGCACTGTATGCGGCAAAAGAGACCGTATCAGCAGACAGATTGGTGCATTCATTCCATAGTTATTTCTTGCGCCCCGGCGATAGCCAAAAACCCATTGTTTATGATGTAGAAGTATTGCGTGACGGTAATAGTTTTAGCGCACGCCGGGTATCGGCGATTCAAAATGGTAAACCTATCTTTTATATGACCGCCTCTTTCCAGGCACCGGAAACAGGTTTTGAGCATCAAAAACAGATGTCAGAGGTTCCTGGCCCTGCGAAACTACCGTCTGAGACTGAAATAGCCCGTTCTCTGGAAAAGTTTTTACCCCCTGTGTTTAAAGAAAAATTTCTCTGTGAACGACCTATCGAAATGCGCCCTGTGGTTTTTCATAACCCACTAAAGGGTCATGTTGATGTCCCGACCCGTCAGACCTGGATGCGAGCAAATGGCTCAATGCCTGACGACTTTCGCATTCACCAGTCCTTACTCGGATATGCCTCAGACTTTAACTTTCTGCCGACCGCTTTACAGCCTCAAGGATTGGGGTTTCTCGAACCGGGTATGCAGGTCGCCACCATTGACCATTCAATGTGGTTCCACCGCCCATTCAATCTGAATGACTGGTTGTTATATAGCGTGGAGAGCACTTCTGCTTCAGGTGCTCGTGGTTTTGTACGCGGTGAGTTTTATAATCAGGAAGGTGTACTGGTCGCATCGACGGTACAGGAAGGTGTTATCAGACAGCATAGTTAATATATTTACCCCTCACCCTTTTACCGGCGAGGGGTAATCATTATCAGGTAAACTTAGCTGTTATAAGCACTCTCGCCATGACTGTTCACATCCAGGCCTTCACGCTCTTGCTCTTCGCTGACACGGATACCAACAGTAAGGTCTGCCAGTTTGAAGCCAATGTACGCCACCGTACCAGACCAGACTAAAGTGATAGCGATACTTTCCAGCTGTACCAATACCTGGCTGCCCATGGTCATCTCGCCAGCATATCCAACACCCCCCAGTGAAGTTGCAACAAAGACACCGGTCAGGATACAACCGACAACCCCACACACACCGTGAACACCGAACACATCACAAGGGTCATCTACACGCAGCCATTTTTTCAGTATGGTCACACCCCACAGTCCTGAAAAACCCGTCACGACACCGATAATCATTGCGCCACCGACACCGACGAAGCCACAAGCTGGGGTGATACCTACCAGACCGGCAATCGCACCAGAACTGGCACCCAGTAAAGAAGGTTTACCGCGTAATATCCACTCACCAAATACCCAGCCCAGGATACCTGCTGCGGTAGCAGCCAGGGTATTAACAAACGCCAGACCGGCAATTTCGTTAGCTGCACCAGCGGAACCGGCGTTAAAGCCAAACCAGCCGATATACAGAATCGCTGTACCGGTGAAGATCATCGGCAAGTTATGCGGTTTAAAGGCTTCTTTACCAAAACCAGTACGTTTCCCGATGAAGTAAGCCCCCACCAGACCAGCAATCGCAGCGTTAATATGCACGACAGTTCCACCGGCAAAGTCCAGCGCACCATGGGCTGCCAGTAAACCACCTCCCCAGACCATATGCGCTATCGGCAGATAGGAGAAGGTAAACCACACCACCACAAAGATAAGAACCGCAGAGAAGCGAACGCGCTCAGCCAAGGCACCAACAATCAGCGCGACGGTAATACAAGCAAAGGAGCCCTGGAATGCTGCGTGGATATATTGATATATCGTTCCGGTGACAGTTGTCATTTCCATATTACTTAACATCATCCAGTCAAAGCCACCAAAGAAATTGTTGCCAGGACCGAACGCCAGCGAGTAGCCGTAGACCACCCAAAGGACACAAACTAACGCAAAACTGACAATGATTTGCGACATCATGGAGAGAACGTTTTTAGCGCGGATCAGACCGCCGTAAAATAATGCCAGCCCAGGGATAGTCATAAATAAGACCAGCGCAGTACAAATCATCAGAAAAGCGTTATCCGCTTTATCAGCAACGACCACAGCAGCAGGTGATGCCATCGCCAGTGCAGGCATCAGAGCCAAGCCGCCAAAAACCAGATATGATGTGAGTCTTTTCATGTTTTCCGTCCGTTTGCGGTCAATTAACTACAGGGCGTCTTCATCTGTTTCACCGGTACGAATCCGGATTGCGCGTTGTAATTCAGTCACAAAAATCTTGCCGTCACCGATTTTTCCAGTCCAGGCTGACTTACTCATTACATCAATTATTTCATCGAGTTGTTCATCAGCAATAGCCACTTCAATCTTCACTTTAGGCAGAAAATTGACATTATATTCAGCCCCACGGTACAGCTCTGCATGTCCCTTCTGACGTCCAAAGCCTTTAACTTCAGTTACAGTTAGCCCTTGAATGCCGATTAAAGAGAGCGCTTCACGTACATCTTCGAGTTTGAATGGTTTGATAACCACAGTAACCAGCTTCATTGTTCCTCTCCTCTTGAGCTCAGGTCATTACCTGTATGGAATTATTAAAAGCAAGCCTCGTGCCAATAATTCAGCAACTGTTTTTTTGTGGTGGAAATAGAGGACATAAAGCGCAGAAGAGGAGTTATGGATAAGACTGGGGGGCGGGCTAAAAAAAACGCACCATTGAAGTGCAATGATGCGTTATCTGATAACCAGCCCGGTGCATAACCTTAAGAACAGGACGACTTTGCTATCAAGCCAGGGCCGTTTCTTCCTGAATAGTGGCAACCAATGCCTCACCCGCTAACTGAAGCTGGTACATCTGCCAGTAGCGACCCTGCAGAGCCAGTAACTGGCTATGTGTTCCACGTTCAACAGCCTGACCACGATGAAGCACCAAAATAGTATCTGCATCGATGATCGTCGAAAGGCGATGAGCAATCACGATCAGTGTGGTTTTTTTCCGCACCACGGCCAGAACTTGCTGAATAGCCTGTTCAGTTCCTGAATCGATATTGGCGGTTGCTTCATCCAGGATCAGAATACGTGGCACATCCACCAATACCCGAGCCAGTGCCAGTAATTGTTTTTGTCCGACGGAGAGATTATTCCCCTGTTCACCTAGCCGGGTATGAATACCCTCAGGTAGCGCACGCGCAAAATCGGCCATCTTCACGGTTTCCAGTGCCTGCCAGACCTGACTTTCGCTGATATCCCGCCCCAGAGTGACATTCACAAAGAACGAGTCCGCCGTGACTACCGGATCTTGTTGTACCATGGCGATACCGCTGCGGAGCGCATGGTGGCTGAGGCTGCTGAGTTCTCGCCCATCAAGATAAATTTCTCCGGCTGTTAATGGGTAATAACCCATCAGCAAATTCGCCAGAGTACTTTTACCACTCCCGGTATGTCCCACTAACGCCACAAAACTCCCAGAAGGGATCTCGATACTGATATCATCCAGCACTTTATTATCACCTCGATAAGCAAAAGAAAGATGATTTATCGAGATATTACCGCTTTCCAGAGGATGATTATCGATCCCGTAGTCCTGACGTTTTCCATCCATTAACTCGAATACCCGCTCTCCAGCTACCACAGCCTGCTGCAGGATTGACTGCTGGGTAGTCAGTTCAATTAAAGGTTCGTTTAATCGGCTCAGGAAGTTAATAAACGCATACAGCACCCCGACTTCAATCATGCCCGGTTTGCTAAAACCAAATAGCAGTAGCAGGCCACAGAGGATCATGGCCGCAAACAGGCTTAACAGTGGTCGGAGTAACCAGCCATCCAGTCGTAAGGTTTGCATACGCGCCAGATAGTGTGAGCGACTTGACTGTCCCATACGCTCACCAAAACGGGCCTGCTGGCGAAACTGCTGAATAATCGCCATGCCATTGATAATTTCATTAAAACCATTGTTTATATCCGCCAGATAACCACGAACCTGACGCACAATCGGCGTGCTATAACGCTGATAAATAAACATGACCGTAAATACTGCCGGGAACATAGTGATGGCGACTAATGCCATACGCCAGTCAAGACTGAACATCGCCACCAGCATCGCGCTTATCAGTGCTGCACTGCGTAAAACAGTGGCAACAACCGTGATATAGAGATCACGTATCACTTCAGTATCATTGGTAATACGCGAGATAATTTGGCCGACAGGTTGAGTATCAAAGGCACTCAACGGCTGGCGAAGCGCTGCATCCATCACATCACTACGCAGTTTCTGTACCACACCGACGGCTGCGGTATTGAAGAGCAAAGCCTGGTAGTAATTCAGTAACGCTGCCAGAAAGACTAACATCAAGTATGCCGTTGCCAGCCCGCCCACCAGGCCCAGTGGCAAACTGTTCTGTGCCACAAGATTATCAATAAAATAGCTGACCAAAACCGGACCTGTAACTTCTGCTGCGGCAGCAATCCACATGATAATCATCGCCCCGGACAGGGGTTTACGCCAGGGCAGGCCATAGGCAAGGAGCCGTTTAATCGTTGGCCATTGTTGCTTACGCATTGCTATCTCCCTGATTTCTGGCTGGCTGCTGATAATCATCCAGCGCCGCTTCCAACTGCTGATAGCGGTACATGTCGCGATACCAGCCAGTTTCTGCGACTAATTCATCATGGGTGCCGCGCTGGCTGACGTTGCCATGCTGCAACACCAGAACTTCACTGGCTTCGGTCAGAGCTGAAAGTCGATGCGCACTGATAATTACCGTGCGTTGCTCTCCCCACTGGCGCAAATTAGCAAGAATATCGTGTTCAGTACGACCGTCAACAGCGGAAAGCGCATCGTCGAGGATCAAAATCTCCGCATTCAGCAATAGCGCACGAGCAATAGATAACCGTTGTTTCTGACCACCCGATAGCATAACGCCACGCTCTCCGACCTCCGTCTCATAACCTTGAGGCAGACGCAAGATATCGTCATGGATACAGGCCAACCGCGCCGCCTCTTCTATTTGTTGCTGGCTGGCGGTTGGATGACCCAAGGCAATATTATTGGCAACAGTGTCAGAAAAAAGGAAAGGGGTCTGATTAACTACCGCCAGCCGACTGCGCCAGCTGTCCAGAGTCAGTTGTTTCAGGGAAATGCCGTGGTAGCGTATTTCACCCTCGTTCACATCGAAGTGGCGCTGAATTAAGGCCAGTAAGGTACTTTTCCCGCTTCCCGTCGGCCCGCATAGCCCAAGCATTTCACCGGGTTTCAGACTCAAGGAAACCTTCTCCAGCACCGTTTGCTCCGTTTGTGGGTAACAAAAACGATTGACGGTAACATCAAGACTGGCACGCCCGGCAGGAACGGGCTGGGTGCCATCAATCACCTGAGATTTTTCATCAAGCAGGGAACGAATACGGCTGTAAGCTGCGCTACCGCGTTCAACGATATTAAACATCCACGCCAGCGCCAGCATCGGCCAAATCATTAGCCCGAGATACATCATAAAACTGGTTAGCTGCCCAAGGGTTAACAGCCCTTCAACCACCATCCAGCTGCCACCGCCGATTGCCAGGAAATTGGCGACCCCGATAGCCACATAGATGGTCGGATTAAAACGGGCATCAACACGCGCCACGCGCATATTTTTTTCCCCCGCATCCTCGGCTTCTTCTGAAAATAATGACGATTGTCTGTCTTCCAGTCCGAATGCCTTGATCATCCGGATGCTGGTCATGCTTTCCTGAGTGCGGTTATTGAGTACTGAAAAAGCAGCCTGAGCAACCTTAAAACGCTCATGTAACCGAGTCCCGTCACGTTTGATCGCTAACGCCATGACTGGCATCGGTAATAAGGCCAACAACGTCAGCGGTAAACTTATTTGGGTGGACATAACAATCAAGACCGCCAGCCCCATCACCAGGGAATCAACCAGCGTCAGTACCCCCTCCCCTGCCGCAAATACCACTCTGTCCACATCATTGGTGGCTCGTGCGATTAAATCTCCGGTACGGTAACGCTGATAGAACTCAGGATGATGGCGGCTCAGTTTCTGGTAATAATCTTCGCGTAGCTCAATCGCTAGCTGATAAGACGCCCCAAACAGCAGGACACGCCAGACATAGCGCAGCAGATAAACGCTAACAGCAATCGCCAGGATAACGCCAATCCACATCAGAACTTCTGACGATGTCAGGGTTTGCTGATGAACACCGTCAATGATCACGCCCACCAGTTTAGGTGGGAACAACTGCAGCACAGCAATGATTATCAATAATGATACTGCTCCGAGATAGCGTCGCCACTCGCGAGTAAAATACCAACTTAATTGAACAAATAATCGCACGAAATTTACATCCTGAGTTGCAGCAGCCGGGCCCTGGCGCTGCTTGAAGGTCATTTAGCATTCATTGAGTGTTAGCGCATTACGCAAGAGGTAATGCTGTGGTGTATTTTATCTGTTCCATCGCAAAACTCGACGTCACATCACTGAGTCCTGGTATGCCATTAACGAGCCGTTTATAAAACTCATCATAACGCTTCATATCAGCCACCTGAACCTGCATCAAGTAGTCATACTCTCCGGCCATACGCCAAAATCCTAAAACCTCAGGCATAGCTTGAACCACAGAAACAAACTGGCTGTACCATTCGCGGCTGTGATGCTGGGTTTTAATCAGTACAAAGGCAGTCAGGCCTAATCCAAGTTTTTCGGGATCCAGCAAGGCGACTTTGTCGCGAATAAAGCCCTCATCTTCCAGGCGTTTTAAGCGTTTCCAGCAAGGCGTGGTGGTCAGATTAACGGCATCGGCCAGGGTCTGCAAAGAGAGCGTGCAGTTGTCTTGTAGAAGCGCTAGCAGCTGACGATCTATTTTATCTATCATACCCTACCCAAAGAGAATAATTTTCTACAATGAAAGCTACTTGAAGGAATATTAGCAACTTTTTTATCTTTACTTTACGTTATTCTACGCACAAATTGATAAAAGAGAATCCGCTATGACCAACGCTTGGGTTAACAACGCGATCAGTGAAATTAATGCCGATTATCAACGTTCGGCAGATACCCATTTAATTCGTTTCACTTTACCGGCTTTTCCGGGAATTCAGCTTTATTTAAAAGACGAAAGTACCCATCCAACCGGTAGTCTGAAACATCGCCTGGCACGCTCTTTATTCTTATACGGCCTGTGTAATGGCTGGATAAAAGAAGGTACCACGATTATTGAAGCCTCTTCAGGCTCAACCGCGGTATCAGAAGCCTATTTTGCTCGCCTGTTGGGCTTGCCGTTTATTGCCGTGATGCCAGCCTGCACTGCCAGACGAAAAATAGAACAAATCACCTTCTATGGCGGTCAGTGTCATTTTGTTGATCATCCCGCGGAGATCTATGCCGCTTCAGAAAAACTCGCGCGTGAGCTGAACGGACATTATATGGATCAGTTTACCTACGCCGAACGAGCCACGGACTGGCGAGGTAATAATAATATTGCTGACAGTATTTTTCGTCAGATGACGCATGAGTCACACCCGATCCCGGACTATATCGTCATGAGCGCCGGTACAGGCGGTAGTTCTGCGACCCTTGGTCGCTATATCCGTTATCAGGGGTATAAAACTAAATTACTGGTGGTTGACCCACAAAACTCCGTATTTATGGACTACTGGCAGCAACGTGACTGCAGACTTACCAGCCCAACTGGCAGCAAAATAGAAGGTATTGGCCGGCCACGCTGCGAGCCTTCTTTCATCCCAGATGTGATTGATGACATGATGCGTGTTCCGGATGGCGCCAGTGTCGCAACGATGCAGTGGCTGGAAACCTTACTGGGACGTAAAGTCGGTGCATCTACCGGAACCAATATGTGGGGCGTACTTCAGCTCGCCGCTAAAATGCACGCGAATGGACAAAGTGGTTCTATTGTTACTCTGCTCTGTGACAGCGGTGAACGTTATCTGGATACCTACTACAATCTACAGTGGGTTGAAGAGAATATCGGTGGTCTGCACCCTTGGCAGGATAAACTTAATGCGCTGTTGACTGCCCCTCCTCAGGCATAAATTACCCCTCTCTCGCCGGGCTTGATGCCCGGCTCAGCCGCCGAGATCCGATGCGGGTTAAACAACATATGACTCCCGCTGCCCCACTTGCCGGGGTGATTAAAAAGCTTGCCAGAGCTAATTACACAAATTTATGTACAGGCTCCGGTGAACCACTACAGGTAATTCTCAGGGAAGAACCAGACGGCTATAATGTGACAAGTAAGGGCAGAAAAAACCGGGCAATTTAGCCCGGTGCTGGAAGGTCTCAATATTCTGGGGAATCGGTGAGATGTGATGTGTCCAGCCAAGAGGTTAAATACTGCGCCACCGCCTGATCAGCACAATGGCCGATAACAGGAAGATGGGGTAAATCAATTTTCAGTTGTGGCATGGCATTGCCCATAATCAGGCCCCTCCCAACTGAGGAAAGCATTTCCCGGTCATTCATGGCATCACCAAATGCCATACATTCCTGCATTTTGATATCAAGATGACTACTGAGCATATCCAAAGCAGAGCCTTTATTCGCGCCCAGAGGCAGCACTTCAAGGCATTCGGCCGCCGAGAAACAGAGCGTGGCGCTATCCCCCACTACCGCCGCCAGTTCAACAGATAAATCACACAGGTTTTCATAAGTATCACAGAACACAATTTTGGTGACTTCATTGAGCGGAATGCTACGTAAGTCGATATCTAGAGGCTTAAAGCCACTAAAGACATGGGCTGCCAGTAACTCAGGCGTCACTTGCTCGGTAAACCAGCCCCGGTCATTAAAAACATGCATGCTTGCTGAAGTATTCCATTCACGGTGGATAACACGTTCTGCGACCTCAGCAGGAAGGTCACTTCCGTGCATTAGCCTCCCATCGTGGCTATGAATACGGGTGCCATTTCCGGTGATCAGATACGCATCCAGATTAAAGGCATCGAGCACATGCCGCATCTCGAGTACATGGCGCCCGGTAGCAAAGACCAGAGTCACCTGACGCTCATCACGCAGACGCTCCAGGGCAGTAAGGGTCTCATCACCAAGATGATGATTGGGCATCAGAAGTGTGCCATCCATATCAAATGCAGCCAAACGAACCATGTTTACTCCAGAGTGAGGAAGTGACATAAAAAGTATCGCCTGGTATATACGGAACTAATAGTGAATACTTAGAAAAAAATGTTCCGGATTTCTTATGCGCATTCTTAATAAACTCAATCAGTTTCAGCGGCTGTGGCACCCCTCTGCCGGAGAACGGCAACAGGTGACCGTTGCTGAATTAGCAGAGCGCTGCTTCTGTAGTGAACGTCATATACGCACTCTGCTGGGTCAGCTTAGCGATTTAGGCTGGTTACAATGGCAGGCACAATCAGGCAGAGGCAAGCGTGGCCAGCTGATTTTTATGCGTACTCCAGAGAATGTACGTACAGAGTTGATGGAGCAGCTGCTGAATAAAGGTCTGCACCAGAATGCGCTGGATCTGGCGAAGATAGCCCCGGATCAGCTTCGTCATCTGCTCCAGCCTTTTCTCGGTGGTCAGTGGCAAAATAACGTGCCCACTCTGAGGATCCCCTACTACAGACCGCTGGAGCCGATTGAACCGGGTTTTTTAGCCGGACGCGCTGAACAGAATCTGAGCCGGCAGATATTTTCTGGTTTAACGCGCTTTACTCGTGAACATGCCCTTCCACAGCCAGATTTAGCCCATCACTGGCATATTTCTGATGATGGCTTATGCTGGGATTTTTTTATTCATCCAACGCTTTACTGGCATAATAGTGAGCCACTGAATACCGCCCAGTTGCAGCAACAGCTCCAGCATCTGCTGCAACTGGTAGAGTTAAAATCGCTATTTGCCAGTGTCAAAGTGATTGAACTCCCTCATGCCGGATGTCTGCGTTTTATGCTCTCCAGGCCAGATTACTGGCTGGCGCACCGCCTTGCCAGTTACTGTAGTCGTATTGCACATCCCCGGCATTCTGATGTGGGATGTGGCCCTTTTCGTCTTGTCAGTTTTAAAGATAATCTGGTCAGGCTGGAGAGCTTCGAATACTACCATTTGCGCCATCCGCTACTGCAAGCGGTGGAGCTCTGGATAACACCGCAACTGTTTAATGATTCCGCCAGGACCGGGTGTCTGCACCCGGTACAAATCGCCATTGGCGAGCAAGAACAGCTGACGGACTTACGTCCGATAACCACAAAAATCAGCTTGGGTTTTTGCTATCTGGCCATTAAGCAGCATGGAAAACTGACGCTGGCACAAGCCAGAACACTCATGCAAATGGTACGTGAGCCTGAGATGGTCGCCACATTACCACTCGATAGCACCTTAATTACTCCGAATACCGGCATGCTACCCGGCTGGCAGACACCTGAGTGGGAGCAACAAGAAGCAACTGAGCTCCCGAAAACACTGACGCTCATTTATAACCTGCCAGTAGAACTACATGCTATGGCTCAGCAGCTAAAACAGCATCTCGCCACACGGGGCTGTGAACTGAAAATCATCTTTCATGATGCGAAAAACTGGAGTGACTGCCAGAGACTGCAAGACGCAGATTTGATTATGGGTGACAGACTGATTGGTGAGGAGCCGGAATATACCCTCGAGCAATGGCTGCGGGTAGATAAGCTCTGGCCCGCTTTATTTAATCCCGGTCAGTACGCAAACCTGCAAACCCGTCTCGATAACATTCAGTCTTCAGTCAGTGAATTACAGCGAATAGACGACCTGAAAGCCCTGTTTCATTCGCTGATGGAAGATGCCGTGATCACCCCACTATTTAATTATCGCTATCAGATAAGCGCACCACCCGGCGTATGTGGGGTGAAATTAAATACCTGGGGCTGGTTTGATTTTGCCGACGTCTGGCTTCCACCACCGGGCAGCGTATGAAAAACCCATGAAGTACCGAATAAGCCTTTGGGTCTCTCTATCTCGCGCACCTTTACGCTGGCCTGATTTACGTCAGGGTTAGAAAGTACCAGTACCCGGTCATCAGTAACGCGAAGATTTTTAAATATACTATGGGAGTATGACTCATCACCCGGCTGGCTTACCCGTTGCAGGAAAGTTACCATGCTCTCCTCATACTCTATGATTATCAGTAATGGAATATCAATGAAACGTACCGTAGTCGTATTCAGTGGCGGACAGGACTCAACCACCTGTCTTATTCAGGCCTTGCAACAATATGATGAAGTACATTGCGTGACCTTTGATTATGGCCAGCGACATCGGGCAGAAATTGAAGTCGCACAGAAGCTGGCACTCCAGCTCGGAGCCTGTGCTCATAAAGTGCTGGATGCCACTATGCTGAATTCTCTGGCAGTCAGTAGTCTGACCCGTGACAATATTCCGGTTCCGACCTATCGTCCTGATGAGCAAGGTATTCCCAATACCTTTGTCCCGGGCAGAAATATTCTGTTTCTGACTCTGGCGGCTATTTATGCCTGGCAGGTAGAAGCTGAATCGCTGATCACCGGCGTATGTGAAACGGATTTTTCTGGCTATCCGGACTGTCGGGATGAGTTTGTCAAAAGCCTCAATCAAGCAGTCAATTTAGGTCTGGCACGAAATATTCGTTTTGAGACACCATTAATGTGGCTGGATAAAGCGGAGACCTGGGCACTGGCTGACTACTGGCAGCAGTTGGATCTGATCCGTCATGAAACCCTGACCTGCTATAACGGTATTCAGGGAGAAGGTTGTGGTGAATGTGCCGCCTGCAGTCTTCGGGCAAACGGCCTTAATCACTATCTCTCTAACAGAGCCGCTGTCATGGCTTCCATGAAAGAAAAAACAGGCTTACGTTAATCGCTAAAGATGCCAGGTAAATACTTCACCTGGCACATCAGCTTATTAGTTCTTCCAGTCGGGTACTGAGATCCCCCTCAATCGGCAAAATCTGTTTGGTCGTTAAATCGATACAGACAAAGGTGATTAAAGCATCAGCAACGACTCTTCCGTCAGGCTCCAGGGTAACGCTCTGCTGAAGTACGCCACTTTTCCTGTTCAGTTGCTGTAGCTGACTGGTGATACATAAAACGTCGCCCAATACCGCCGCACTGCGGTAATTAATATTGATATTCACCACGATGAAGGCAATATTCTTTTCGGTTATCCAATTAAAAAAAACGGTATTTTCCAGTCCTTCCCAGCGAGCCTCTTCCAGAAATTCCAGATAACGAGCATTGTTAACATGCTGGTAGACATCTAAATGATAACCCCTGACCTTAATAATCGTCTTCATCATACCGTTACCTTACTGTTATCGTTGCCTCACCATACGGATAAGGCCATACACTGAAACTGGTATGACCTGATTATTAACCTGGCAAATTTCTTCTGTCAGATAGAAATAAAATCTATCAACTTCACAATGTTATGCGACTACGGTTACGTTCTAGCAATGAGGCACCGATACCTGGTACATCTTGTAGCTGCTCAAGACTTTTAAAAGGGCCAAACTCTTGCCGATGCTGGACAATCGCTTTTGCCTTTTTGATGCCGACACCGTTCATCGCTTCCGATAATTCTTCAGCAGAAGCCGTATTAATATCGACACGATGAGATCCTGTGATAACAGGTTTGTCGGTAGCAGGTTTAGCCGTTTTTTCTGTCTGAGCTAAAGAGTCCGAGCCCGGGCTGGGTTCCTGCACGGCATAGACGCTAAAGGCACTGATCCAGCTTGTCAGAATTAACGTAGAAAGAATTTTTTTGATGCGGATGTTCATGCTGTTCCTCCTTGTATGTAGACAGCTGAGCCACCCTACAAGCTCTCTGGAAGTGGAACAAACCTCTTTCTTTAAATGTGGAAAAGGCCGCGAAAGCGGCCTTTTGTTTTTGCATCACGTTACAGTAACGTGCGGTACATCATGGAGATTAATTACTGCTGTTCCAGCAACTCACCCAGTTTAATTTTCGCTTGCTGACGCAGGCTGGACATTAAAGCCTCAAAGGCTATCTGAGTGTTATTCTGAGTGATCCCCTGCTCCATCGCATTTTTCTGTTCTTCTGAGACGGTTCCCGCTTTAACTTCATCCAAGGCCAGTAATACCACATTGCCATTACTGTCATTGGCTACGCCATAGCTTGGTTTATCAGCCGCAGGCAGTGCCAGTGCAAAGGCAGCCTGACTAATCGGACCTTGAGTGCCACGGCTCAGCGTTTGCGACTCACCAAAGCTCAGATTAGCCGCTTTCATCGCGGCATCACCGTTACCTTTTTTCAGCTCTGCCAGCAGTTTATCCGCATCCTGCTTCGCGATACGCTCAGCTTTTTGCAGTTTAACTTGCTCAGTAACCTGCTGAGTCACCTCGGCCAGTGGTTTGATATTCTGTGGATTGTGTGCAGAGATGCGCAGAACAAATGCACGGTCACCATCAACAGTGATGATATCCGAGTTACTGCCCGGCGCGCCGCTCTGACCGACGAGTCCACCGTTAAAAATAACATCAGCAACTGGCTTAAAGTTCAGCGCTTCAGGCAGGTTATCGCGACTAAACCAGTCGGTTTCAACAGCCTTAACGCCAGCGACTTTTTCAGCACTGCCCAGAGACTCATTGTCATTACTGGCTGCATCACTGACTTGCTGCTGCAAGGCATAATAGGCATCCAGCGCTTTTTCTTGTTCGACCTTGGCAATAATATCATTGCGAACTTCTGACAGCGGTTTGACTTGCTCTGGCTGAATATCATCAAGACGGGCGACCAGAAAACCGACTGAAGACTTAATCACACCCGATAGCTGCCCTTTCTCACGAAGACCGGCATTTTTCAGCTCATCAGGTGTGGTGGAAGATTCCAGCCATCCCATATCACCACCATTACGGGCAGAGATAATATCTGACGATTTTTCTTTTGCCAGAGCAGCGAAATCAGCACCGTTTTTCAGCTCATCCAGAATAGCTTGCGCCTCTGCTTCTGTTTTCGTCTGGATGATGCTGTAGCGATCACGCTGAGGCTGAGTGAAAGACTCAATATGCTGATCGTAATAAGACTGAATATCTGCATCACTGGCAGTGTCTTTAAATGTCGCCGCATCCAGTAGAATGTAGCTGACTTTAAATTGCTCAGGTGAAACATAGTCATTTTTGTTACGTGCGTAGAATTCGCTAACTTCTTGCTCAGTTACCTCTTGCTTGGCAGCTAAGGCCTCAACATTAATAATGGCTTCACGAACGACACGTTGTTGCGATATCAGCGCTATCAGCTCATCCATTTCCCCCGTAAGCACGAAATCAGTTCCGACAATGGCATTCACCAGTTGCTCAGTTAACAGTTGATTACGCAGTGCCTGGGCATATTGTTCTGGGGTCAGCCCCATATTACGAATAATCGAGGTATAACGAGAGTTATCGAACTTCCCGTCATTCTGAAAAGCGGGTTGTTTAAAAATAGCCTGTTTGATCTGCTCGTCACTGATACTCAGTCCCAGTGTTTTGGCATACTGATCAAGCAGGATCTCATCAATCATCTGGTTCAGTACTTGGCTGCGCAGAGCTTGCATATAACCATCATTGGCCGCTAGCTCAGAGAAACGATCTCCCATCTGCTGTTGCTGACGATTACGCTCATTGACGACCGCATTCTCAAACTGACCACGACCAATTTCCTGACCGTTCACTTCTGCTGCATAGTTATTGTTACCGCTCACGTAGCCACCGACGCCGGTCAGTACGAATGACACGATAATCAACCCCAAAATTATCTTGAGCACGAGGTGGTTGGCCGCCGCACGTAAATTCTCCATCATGGTGTAACAACACTCCGCTGTAATAAGATGAGTAAGCTTGCGCAGGCGCTAAACTGGCATCAATGTCGACGAGATTTGCCATGATGCTGCGCGCAAAAACCTATTGTGACAAGAAACGCGCTTCAAATCATCAATCGCCAGTAAAAATCCACTCAGGCTAACAAAAAAGGCACATCATTTGATGTGCCCGAGCAATACCAAAGATATTTTTCCCACTTATATCCGTCATACTTCCAGCTGATCAAGTACTTTCGTTACTAACCGAACGAATGAGGATATATAAAACGGATAACTTAATTAACCGCGTCTTTCAACATTTTACCCGCACGGAAGCTCGGGACTTTTGCCGCTGCGATGGTTATTTCTTTACCTGTTTGTGGATTACGACCAATGCGGGCAGCACGTTCTTTCACTGCAAAGGTTCCAAAACCAACCAATGCAACATCTTCACCAGCCTGAAGTGACTCAGTCACAGCAGTAAGCACAGCATCTAAAGCACGTCCAGCCGCGGCTTTAGAAATATCAGCGCCTGCAGCAATTTGATCGACCAGTTGAGATTTATTCACTTTAATCTTCCCCTATTTCTCATGTATATCGCACAGTCCTTTTAAAGTGCGACCGCTTTGCAGTTTATAGCATCCATGCCATCCCCTTACAACAAGGTAAGGTAAGGCAACTATCTAACTTAGCGGCACAAAAAAAAGCTGGCAAGTGACAATCGACTTACCAGCTCCTATTTTATTGACTATTCTTGCTGAAAGTCACTATTTCTCAGTAATAACCTGCATACCGTACGGAGAATTCTGTAAAGCAAGGGTCAGAACCTCTTCAATATGTTTCACCGGATGGATCTCCAGATCGGCGATAACATTAGCCGGGATCTCTTCCAGATCACGTTTATTATCGTCAGGGATCAGGACGGTCTTAATGCCTCCACGATGAGCTGCTAATAATTTCTCTTTCAGCCCACCAATTGGCAATACCTCGCCCCGCAAGGTTATCTCGCCGGTCATAGCCACATCAGCACGTACCGGATTACCGGTCAGACAAGAAACCAGCGCCGTACACATTGCGATACCCGCACTTGGACCATCTTTCGGAGTCGCTCCTTCTGGAACGTGAACGTGAATATCACGTTTCTCGTAGAAATCGCTGTTAATACCCAGCTTTTCTGCACGAGCACGTACCACAGTCAACGCTGCCTGGATGGATTCCTGCATCACTTCCCCCAGTGAACCGGTGTAAGTGAGCTTGCCTTTACCTGGTACACAAGCGGTTTCGATAGTCAGTAAGTCACCACCGACTTCCGTCCATGCCAAACCAGTGACCTGACCAATACGGTTTTCACTGTCAGCACGACCGTAATCAAAGCGCTGTACTCCCAGGTAATCCTTCAGGTTATCGCCGTTGATTACAATGTGCTTGAGCGTGCTGTCAAGCAGGAGTTGTTTGACTGCTTTACGGCACAGTTTGGAAATTTCACGCTCAAGACTACGCACACCGGCTTCACGCGTGTAATAACGAATGATGCCAATCAACGCACTGTCTTCAACTTTCAGCTCGCCTTTTTTCAAGGCATTGCGTTCTATCTGTTTAGACAGTAAGTGCTGTTTAGCAATATTCAGTTTTTCATCTTCGGTATATCCCGACAGACGGATCACTTCCATACGATCTAGCAGCGGTGCTGGAATATTCATGGAGTTAGATGTTGCAACAAACATCACATCACTCAAGTCATAATCCACTTCAAGGTAGTGATCGTTAAATGCCACGTTCTGTTCTGGATCAAGCACTTCTAACAGCGCTGATGCCGGATCGCCACGCATATCTGACGACATTTTATCGATCTCATCCAACAGGAAAAGTGGGTTACGTACGCCAACTTTTGCCATTTTCTGAATCAGTTTTCCCGGCATAGAACCAATATAGGTCCGGCGGTGACCACGGATTTCCGCTTCGTCACGTACCCCACCTAAAGCCATACGTACATACTTACGTCCTGTCGCTTTCGCAATAGATTGACCCAATGAGGTTTTACCCACCCCAGGAGGCCCAACCAGACACAAGATAGGTCCTTTGAGTTTGCTGACACGCGTCTGAACCGCGAGATATTCCAGGATGCGGTCTTTAACACGTTCCAAACCATAATGGTCAGTATCCAGCACTTCCAGCGCCTGACGAAGGTCTTTTTTGACCTTACTGCGCGCGCTCCATGGGATCTGTACCATCCAGTCAATGTAGCCACGAACCACGGTTGCTTCCGCAGACATTGGCGACATCATTTTAAGTTTTTGCAGCTCAGCCTCGGCTTTCTCACGCGCTTCTTTGGGCATTTTAGCCGCATCGATTTTGCGTTTTAATGCTTCGTTCTCGTCCGGAGCATCATCCATTTCGCCGAGTTCTTTCTGAATCGCTTTCATTTGCTCATTCAGATAGTACTCACGCTGACTTTTTTCCATCTGCTTTTTGACACGATTACGGATCCGTTTTTCCACCTGTAACAGGTCGATTTCAGACTCCATCATCGCCATCAAATATTCCAGACGCTCGTTGATATCGGACATTTCCAGCACTGACTGTTTGTCAGAAAGTTTCAACGGCATATGTGCTGCGATGGTATCAGCCAGACGCTCTGGATCGTCAATACTGTTCAGCGACGTCAGAACCTCAGGCGGAATTTTTTTGTTCAGTTTGATATAGCCTTCAAACTGATTAATGGCAGTACGTACCAGAACTTCCTGCTCGCGCTCTTCAATCGCGGGCGACTCTAAGTATTCAGCCTGAGCTGAAAAGTGTTCGCCATTATCAGAAAGGGCAGTAAGGCGTGCGCGCTGCAAGCCTTCAACCAGTACTTTTACCGTGCCATCAGGTAATTTAAGCATTTGTAGAATAGAGGCAACGGTTCCCACTGAAAACAGGTCGTTAACGCCAGGCTCATCGGTCGAAGCCTCTTTCTGCGCCACCAGCATGATTTTTTTATCATGGTCCATTGCTGATTCCAGGCAGCGAATGGATTTTTCACGCCCGACAAACAGTGGGATAACCATATGCGGATAAACCACCACATCGCGTAACGGCAAGACGGGGATTTCAATGCGTTCAGAACGCTCAGGATTCATAGAGCTCTCTCTTAGTTTAATTTCCGCCAGGTAATGAGGTGGTAATATGCATAATGCGTTCCACCAATTATGTAGATAAGTATATGGGGATGATTCTTACACATTCAACGGCAGGTATTAAGGAAAAATAAGTGGGAGATGAAATCTCCCACTTATTTTTAAATGACTGGCGAATTTATGAATTACTCACCAGAAGCTTGTTGTGCTTCTGGTTCGCTGTAAATCAGCAATGGTTTCGATTCCCCGGATATAACCGACTCATCAATAACCACTTTTTCGACATCATTAACAGAAGGAAGGTCATACATCGTGTCCAGCAGTGCGGCTTCAACAATAGAACGTAAACCACGCGCACCAGTTTTACGGATCATGGCCTTTTTAGCGATAGCATCCAGAGCATCATCACGGAACTCAAGATCAACCCCTTCAAGATTGAACAATGCCTGATACTGTTTAGTCAGTGCATTCTTCGGCTCTTTAAGGATCTGGATTAACGCCTCTTCACTTAATTCACTCAGCGTTGCCACAACAGGCAAACGACCGATGAACTCAGGGATCAATCCAAATTTAATCAAGTCTTCCGGCTCAACTTGCCCCAGTAACTGGCCTTCGCTGGCTTTTTCTGATTTGGCTTTCACTGTCGCACCAAAACCAATACCTGAACCGGTTTCAATACGATTAGAAATCACTTTATCAAGACCGGCAAAAGCGCCGCCACAGATGAAGAGGATCTTAGAGGTATCGACCTGCAAGAATTCCTGCTGTGGATGCTTTCTGCCACCTTGCGGAGGTACGGCAGCAACCGTTCCTTCGATAAGTTTCAGCAGCGCTTGCTGTACACCTTCACCAGAAACGTCCCGGGTAATGGAAGGGTTATCTGATTTACGAGAAATTTTGTCAATTTCATCAATATAGACAATCCCACGTTGGGCTTTCTCCACATCGTAATCACATTTTTGCAACAGTTTCTGGATAATATTCTCTACGTCTTCACCAACGTAACCTGCTTCGGTCAGCGTCGTTGCATCGGCCATAGTGAAAGGAACATCCAGCAGGCGCGCCAGGGTTTCTGCCAGTAATGTTTTACCGCTTCCCGTTGGACCAATGAGCAGGATATTACTTTTACCCAGTTCAATACCCTGAGAATTGTCACCATTACGCAGACGTTTGTAATGGTTATAAACCGCAACAGCCAGAACTTTTTTAGCCTGTTCCTGACCAATCACATAATCATCAAGATGATGACGAATTTCATGCGGTGTCGGTAGAGAGCTACGTTCGCGATGTGGTGCGATTTCTTTAATTTCTTCGCGGATGATGTCGTTACATAAATCGACACATTCATCGCAGATATACACTGACGGCCCGGCAATTAACTTGCGCACTTCGTGCTGGCTTTTGCCGCAAAAAGAGCAGTACAGCAGTTTGCCTGAACTGTCTTTGCGTTTCTCTGTCATCAGTAAAACCTCTTATCTATTTCTTTGTGCTACCACCGATAACACAAGTGCCATTCCAGGGCCCAGCTAATGGTGGAGCTTAAAGGCGAGCTGCTATCAGTAAGATACGCAACTCACTATTTGTAGCATTAAATACGTTCAGTAAGAATTGAGTCAACCAAACCGTACTCTACCGCCTCGCTGGCAGATAAGAAACGATCGCGCTCAGTATCTTTCTCGATCTTTTCGATAGGTTGACCAGTATGTTCAGCCATCAATTCATTCATGCGCGCTTTAATTTTCAGAATCTCACGGGCATGAATTTCAATATCTGTCGCCTGCCCCTGGTAACCGCCCAGAGGTTGGTGAATCATGACCCGTGAATTTGGCAGACAAAAACGCTTACCTTTAGCACCAGCAGTCAGTAGGAAAGCCCCCATAGAAGCCGCTTGCCCCATACAAATAGTACTGACGTCTGGTTTAATAAATTTCATGGTGTCATAAATAGACATCCCGGCTGTAATTACACCACCCGGTGAGTTAATGTACAGATAAATATCTTTTTCCGGGTTTTCAGCTTCCAGAAAGAGCATTTGCGCCACAATCAGGTTAGCCATGTGATCTTCGACCTGTCCGGTCAGGAAAATGACACGTTCCTTAAGCAGACGGGAATAAATATCGTATGAACGCTCACCACGGGATGTTTGCTCAACAACCATCGGCACCAGCGCCATGTGGGGTGCTAACTGATTTTTTTCGCCACTGTATGACATTACCGTCTCCTGGTGTAATTAAGCTAACTGTACTGATTCTACTTGAGCCACAGGGTATTGACTATGGAATCCTGTGCCACTTTTTGACGGAGTCAGTCAGGGAATGATTAATAAAAGTTGACCTTAGTTATGGGGATTCTTCAGCCCTGTTTCAAGCATAACAATCTTTTGTCGATACGCTAACCTGATAATCAGTTTTATCTTTCATTCATAGTAAAAAAAAGCCCGCCACAATAAGGTGACGGGCCTATCAACAGACAATTGAATGCTAACGTTTAAAAAACGAGCATTAAGCCTGAGGTTGGTTCATCAGCGCATTGAAGTTTGTCGCTTTCTCAGTCACTTTTGCTTTTTCAAGCAGTGCTTCAACAGCTTGTTCTTCCAGAGCAACATTACGCATGTTGTCCATCAGCTCTTTGTTTTTGCCGTAAAACTCAATAACTTCTTTAGGATCTTCGTAAGCAGATGCCATCTCTTCGATCAGCGCTTTAACACGATCTTCGTCAGCTTTCAGCTCCTGGGTACGAATCACTTCACCCAGCAACAGACCAACAACGACACGGCGTTTAGCTTGCTCTTCGAACAACTCACGAGGTAATTCCAGAGCCTGGTTCTCGTTGCCACCGAAACGCTGTGCAGCCTGACGACGCAGAACATCAATTTCACCGTCAACCAGAGCAGCAGGAACATCGATGTTGTTTGCGTTAACCAGTCCGTCGATAACCTGAGACTTAATACGGTTACGTACTGCGCCTTTCAGCTCACGTTCCATATTTTTACGAACTTCAGTGCGCAGACCCGCGATAGAACCATCCTCAACGCCGAAACGCTTGATGAATTCCTCAGTAAATTCTGGCAGCTCACGCTCTTCAACTTTCTTCAGAACGATATCGAACTTAGCCGCTTTACCTTTCAGGTTTTCAGCATGGTAGTCTTCCGGGAAGGTCACTTCCACGACAAACTCTTCGCCAGTTTTGTGGCCAACTACGCCATCTTCAAAACCTGGGATCATGCGCCCCTGGCCCATTGCCAGTACGAAGTCAGTAGCTTTACCGCCTTCGAAAACTTCACCGTCTACAGAACCGGTAAAGTCGATGGTCACACGGTCTTCTGCAGCTGCAGCTGCATCAGTGTCTTTCCAGGTGGCTTGCTGCTTACGCAGGGTTTCCAGCATGGTATCAACATCTTCATCAGTCACGTCTACAAGCGGTTTTTCAACTTCGATAGACTCCAGACCTTGCAGCTCAACTTCTGGATAAACTTCAAACTCTACAGAGTAAGTGAAGTCTTCACCCAACTTGTATTCACCTGGAATATAGTTAGGTGCGCCGGCTGGATTAATTTTTTCCTGAATGATCGCATCAATAAAGTGACGGCTCATCAGCTCACCCAGTACGTCCTGACGCACAGAAGCGCCATAACGCTGAGCAACAACGGTCATCGGTACTTTACCTTTACGGAAGCCGTCAATACGTACTTTTTTTGACACGTTGACCAGCTCGCTTTTTACAGCGGTTTCGATGCTGTCTGCAGCGATAGCAATCGTGAGACGGCGGCCAAGGCCCTGGGTGGTTTCAACTGAAACTTGCATCTTGTTACCTCAAAAAAATCACAGTGCTCGGTCAACTCAAAAAGCTTAGGTTAGCTTCACAGAACCGGGATGTTCTCTAAATCAGCAGCACATTCCCTGTCATGTCAGAATCATCCCGAAGACATTCCGAAAAATAAGACGCAGCATTATAGCGGCATCACTGGGGTGAGTCGAGAACAGCAATAACGCACTGTCGCGGTCTTTTTCACATTTTACCTCTGTCAGCTGTTCGTCTGACCTCAGAAATAGAGAAATTCAGGCAAAATAAAACCGTACTCTGGCCATTCTCTCAAACGGGCTAAAACAAAAAACACTGCAAGATAACGGAAAGCTTCTATTGAGTGCAAATGATTAGCCATTGTTCAAATTTACTTACCGCCGCCCATACAAGGCGGAGATGCGAGTTGCTTATCTTGTAAGTCGCCCCATTCTTGTGCGGTATAGGTATGTAATGCCAGCGCATGAACACTGCCAGCCAGAGCATCACTCAGTACGGAATAAATCTGGCGATGACGGCTAATTAAGCGTTGACCTGCAAATTTTTCACTCACCAGAGTAACTTTGAAATGACTTTCTGCGCCTGGCGGGACATTGTGGCGATGGCTCTCATCAACCACTTCCAGATATTCCGGACAGAATGAGGAACGCAGCTCAGTCTCTATATATTCACGCATCGTCATTAACACTTTCCTCAATTACTGAGATGGGGCATCTCGATAAACAGGAGCCGTCCTCAGTCTCAATTCAGTTCTGGTGATTGAAGACGCAATCCTCTGATGCAGCATCCTGACATAAAAAACGGGCTAATAAGAGACTAAATGTCAGTCAGAATGGCAACAATGCGTAGTGACTGACGAAAAAAAAACCAATGCGGTGTATTTACGGACATTACCTACTTCCCAGGCGCTTCGGCAATGATATGATGGCGGGGTTTTATCAGCCTGCCTATTGAGAATATCAAACATGTTAAAAAAAATATTTTTTCCGCTGGTTGCACTCTTTATGCTGGCCAGCTGCACAACGCCTCCTACGACAATTAATGTTGCGCCAAAAATTACCTTACCAAGCCCGGATCCAAGTTTGATGGGCATCACTGTCAGCATCAATGGTGCCGATCAGCGCAGTAGCCAGGCGCTGGCCAAAGTCACCCGTGATAACCAACTGGTCACGCTGACACCTTCTCGCGATTTGCGTTTTTTACTGCAAGAAGTGCTGGAAAAGCAGCTGGCCGCACGCGGTTATATGATTGGCGCGAACAGCCAGGTTGATCTACAGATCATTGTCAACAACCTGTTTGCCGACGTCTCTCAAGGTAGCCTGCGTTACAATATCGCCACCCGTGCCGACATCTCTATTATTGCCACGGCAAAAAATGGCAATAAGCTGACCAAAAATTACCGTGCCAGCTATAACGTCGAAGGCGCATTCCAGGCCTCTAATAAGGATATTGCCAATGCGGTGAATTCTGTGCTGACTGATACCATTGCCGATATGGCTCAGGATACCAGCGTGAACGATTTCATTAAGCAAAACGCACGTTAATTTTTATCCTGGTGGGCTGTTGTACCCTAAATAATTCAAGGTACTTGTTGGCACAAAGTGAAGACAACCGATGAACAGAGATAAACGATGTGATTCGGTTGTCCGCACACCTGCAGCATCCAAGCAACTTGAAGTATGACGAATATAAATCAGACCACCTGTCCTCGGTACCCCTTTACTTATGTCAAATGACTACCTACGCATCTTTCAGCAACCTAAGTTAGCCCTGTTACTGATCCTTGGTTTTGCTTCGGGGCTACCGCTAGCGCTAACCTCCGGTACCTTGCAGGCTTGGATGACCGTTGAGAACGTCGATTTAAAAACCATCGGTTTCTTCTCGCTGGTAGGTCAGGCCTATGTCTTTAAATTTCTCTGGTCACCGATAATGGATCGCTACACGCCGCCTTTTTTAGGAAGACGACGTGGCTGGTTACTGATAACCCAAATCCTTTTGTTGGTCGCTATCGCCAGTATGGGATTTCTGAATCCTGCTTCCGACCTGCGCTGGATGGCAGCCCTGGCGGTGATTATCGCTTTCTGTTCAGCCTCTCAGGATATTGTTTTTGATGCCTGGAAGACCGACGTACTGTCAGCTCCGGAGCGTGGAACTGGCGCTGCAGTTAGCGTACTGGGTTATCGTTTAGCGATGTTAGTATCCGGCGGACTGGCTCTGTGGCTTGCTGATCGGTATTTAGGCTGGCAGGCGATTTACTGGCTGATGGCGGTTCTGTTGATCCCCTGTATTATTGCCACCTTTATGGCACCCGAACCCACTGATACTATTCCGGTCCCACGAACGCTGGAACAAGCCGTCGTCGCACCTTTGCGTGATTTCTTCGGTCGTAATAATGCCTGGCTGATCCTGCTACTGATAGTCCTTTATAAGCTGGGTGATGCCTTTGCAATGACACTTACCACCACGTTTCTGATCCGCGGTGTCGGATTTGATGCGGGTGATGTCGGCATGGTGAATAAAACCCTGGGCCTGCTGGCAACTATCCTCGGTGCTTTATTTGGTGGTGTCCTGATGCAGCGCCTGACGCTGTTCCGCGCCCTGCTCATTTTCGGTGTTCTTCAGGGCGTTTCCAACATCGGTTACTGGGTACTGGCGGTGACTGATAAAAATATTCTGAGTATGGGTGGCATTGTCTTTTTTGAGAATGTCTGTGGTGGAATGGGCACCGCGGCCTTTGTCGCCCTCCTGATGACCCTGTGTAATCGTTCATTCTCGGCAACACAATTCGCCCTGCTTTCTGCTTTATCAGCCATTGGTCGGGTCTATGTCGGTCCGATAGCGGGCTGGTTTGTTGAGGCTCATGGTTGGTCAACTTTCTATCTGTTTTCCGTTGTTGTCTCAGTGCCGGGGATTTTGCTGCTATTACTCTGTAAAAACACGCTGGAATATACTCAGCGTACTGAGCGTTTTATGCCACGATCTCAATATGCTTCGGCCTACCGCCTGGCGCTGAGAATATTAATTGCTGGCTGCGTGTTACTGGCGGCCTGGCTGCTCATTCTTATCAGTAACGCTCTGGATTTAACGAACTGGACGACAGGAGTGACCTTGCTGGAGTGGGGAGGGCTGCTGGCTGTAACAGGTATCCTGTTCGGCGGTTTACTTGACTTTTTAGCCTTGCGAAAAATGCCAGAAACAGCCATGAAATAATCCCGGGCTCTTCAGTCTCTGTGACAGGTTCAGTGAATAAACGTGATATTATCCTCATTGCTCCTGTCACATTAATTGAAAAAAACCATTAAAAGGCCCGATCGAAAAACAAACAAAAAATACATTTCGCTCACTTATTAATCATAAAAATAACAAATAATCTCCATGCGGTATTATTTATGGAAAAAAAAGCAGCCACTGATAAAAATTAAGCATATGATTATTTAAGAAAATCACTTATCGCTGTTTATTTTATTATTTCGTGCTACTAATTAATTAAATATTTAACTTTATCGATTCAGCTAAAATTAACGAAATGACGCAATAACTTGTTCCAAAAAAGATATTTTATTGTTAAGTAATTGTTTTATTTCCCGCCGCTTATATCTATTATGGCTATATAGCTCAGCAATGAGGCTTTTTTGTTATAACAAGCCAACTAACTGTACTATTAGTCAGTTTTCCTCCTAAGGCTATTAGCACTAATACTGTGGCCATAAACAAACTATCCCTAATAACACTACGCCATTCAGGTTTACACTCATGTAACCTTCCCGTAAAATGCCGCCACACTTTAAACGACAATAGAGTTCCCTGAAATTGAGGTCGTTAAATGATAATCAGGAAATGCAATAATAGTTTGAAATGGCTGTCATTAATTGCAGGCACTGTGTTACTCAGTGGCTGTGATTCTGCGCTGCTTGATCCGAAAGGACAAATTGGACTGGAACAACGTTCGTTGATACTGACTGCTTTCGGGCTGATGTTGATCGTCGTTATCCCTGCAATTCTCATGGCTGTTGGTTTTGCTTGGAAGTATCGGGCTTCAAACAAAGAAGCCAAATATAGCCCAAACTGGTCACACTCTAATAAAGTTGAGGCCGTAGTCTGGACTATCCCTATCCTTATCATCATTTTCCTTGCCGTACTAACCTGGAAAACGACGCATGCTCTTGAGCCAAGCAAACCGCTGGTTCACGATGAAAAACCAATCACCATAGAAGTTATCTCTATGGACTGGAAATGGTTCTTCATTTATCCAGAGCAAGGTATCGCCACTGTTAATGAGATTGCATTCCCGGTCGACACGCCTGTGGAATTCAAAATCACCTCTAACTCGGTGATGAACTCCTTCTTTATTCCACGACTGGGCAGCCAGCTGTATGCAATGGGCGGTATGCAAACCAAACTGCACCTGATTGCTAACGAAGCAGGTACCTACGACGGTATTTCTGCAAGTTACAGTGGTAAAGGGTTCTCTGGCATGAAGTTTGACGCGATTGCTACACCAGATAACGCAGCCTTTGACCAATGGGTCGCTAAAGTCAAAGCGTCACCTAAGGTGATGAATGATATGGCAGCTTACGAGAAACTTGCTGCACCTAGCGAAAATAATGAAGTCGAGTATTTCTCTAGTGTCAAACCTGGTTTATTTGTTGATGTTATCAATAAGCTTATGGGACCTGGCGGTGGACACGGGCATGGCGCTAGCATGAGCACGCCTGCGGCTCAAACTGCTGAGCACGGTGACCATCAAAGCATGGACATGAATCACGGGGAAACCTCTCACTAAGGGGCCGAGGAATAATACGATGTTCGGAAAATTAACACTGGATGCAATTCCGTTCCATGAACCAATTATCATGGTTACGGTAGCAGCGATTATCGTCGGAGGTTTGGCGTTAGTCGCAGCAATCACTTACTTCGGTAAGTGGGAATATTTATGGAAAGAATGGTTAACCTCCGTTGACCATAAACGTCTTGGCGTGATGTATATCATCGTTGCTATCGTCATGTTACTGCGTGGTTTTGCCGACGCCATCATGATGCGTAGTCAACAGGTCCTTGCTTCCGCTGGAGAAGCTGGATTCCTGAATGCCCACCACTATGACCAGATCTTTACCGCCCACGGCGTTATTATGATCTTCTTTGTGGCAATGCCATTCGTTGTGGGTCTGATGAACATCGTCGTTCCGTTACAGATTGGTGCACGTGACGTTGCCTTTCCGTTTCTGAACAACCTGAGCTTCTGGCTGACTTTTGCCGGTGTCATACTGGTTAACATCTCTCTCGGGGTCGGTGAATTCGCGCAGACCGGTTGGGTAGCTTATCCACCATTATCAGGGATTGAGTACAGTCCGGGTGTAGGGGTGGATTACTGGATATGGAGTCTACAAATATCCGGTATTGGTACGACCCTCACAGGGATTAACTTCTTTGTGACTATTCTGAACATGCGTACCCCTGGTATGACTCTGTTCAAGATGCCTGTCTTTACGTGGGCGTCTCTTTGTACCAACGTGTTGATTATTTCCGCGTTCCCAATCTTTACTGTGACCGTCACGCTGCTGACACTTGACCGTTATCTTGGCACCCACTTCTTTACCAATGATATGGGTGGCAACATGATGATGTATGTCAACCTTATCTGGGCATGGGGTCACCCGGAAGTTTATATCCTGGTTCTACCCGTATTCGGTGTGTTCTCTGAAGTGGTTTCGACTTTCTCCAGAAAACGTCTGTTTGGCTACACCTCTCTGGTGTGGGCAACTATTGCCATTACCGTTCTGTCGTTTATCGTTTGGTTGCACCACTTCTACACCATGGGCAGCGGCGCGAACGTTAACGCCTTCTTCGGTATTGCTACCATGATTATCGCCATCCCGACTGGGGTGAAGATCTTCAACTGGTTGTTCACCATGTACCAGGGTCGTATCGTCTTTAACTCTGCAATGATGTGGACTATCGGCTTTATCGTCACCTTCTCTATCGGTGGTATGAGCGGTGTTCTGCTGGCAGTACCTGGTGCTGACTTCGTTCTGCACAACAGTCTGTTCCTGATTGCTCACTTCCATAACGTTATCATCGGTGGTGTGGTCTTCGGGTGCTTCGCTGGTATGACTTACTGGTGGCCAAAAGCGTTCGGTTTTACCTTAAATGAAACTTGGGGTAAGCGCGCATTCTGGTTCTGGTTCATCGGTTTCTTCGTGGCATTTATGCCGCTGTACATCCTCGGATTCATGGGTATGACCCGTCGTCTGAGCCAAGATATTGACCCAATGTTCCACACCATGCTGTCTGTCGCAGCTGTCGGTGCAGCATTGATTGCTCTGGGTATCATTTGCCAGTTGATTCAGTTCTATGTCTCTATCCGTGACCGTGAGCAGAATCGTGACTTGACTGGAGATCCTTGGGGTGGCCGTACTCTGGAGTGGTCAACATCTTCACCTCCACCGTTCTATAACTTTGCTCATCTGCCATATGTTCACGAGCGTGATGCATTCTGGGAAATGAAAGAGAAAGGTGAAGCGTATAAGAAACCTGCGGGTTATGAAGAAATTCATATGCCACGTAATAGTGCTGCCGGCATCGTGATTTCTGCGCTGCTGACCGTATTTGGTTTTGCCATGATCTGGCACATCTGGTGGCTGGCGATTGCAACATTTGCTGCTACCATCGTTTCCTGGATTGTGAAAAGCTTCGACGAAGATGTGGACTACTACGTTCCGGTTGCAGAAGTCGAGAAATTGGAAAACGAACATTTCGACGAACTTAAGAAAGCAGGACTGAAAAATGTCAACTGAAACTCTGACTCAGACTAAAGCCCACGCTGAGGAGCATGGGCACCACGATGCAGGAGCCAATAAAGTCTTTGGTTTCTGGATCTACCTGATGAGCGACTTGATTCTGTTCTGTTGCTTATTTGCCACCTACGCCGTTCTGGTGAACGGCACAGCAGACGGTCCGACCGGCAAAGATATCTTTGAACTGCCGTTCGTTATGGTTGAAACTGCTCTGCTACTGTTCAGCTCTATCACCTATGGCATGGCAATTATTTGCATGGGCAGAGGGAGCAAGAATCAAGTTATCGGCTGGCTGGCTGTCACCTTCTTGCTGGGTGCTGGATTCGTCGGTATGGAAATCTATGAATTCCATCACCTGATTTCTATTGGTGCCGGTCCTGACCGCAGTGGCTTCCTGTCAGCATTCTTTGTGCTGGTAGGGACTCACGGTCTGCACGTAACTTCCGGTCTGATATGGATGGCTCTGATGATATTCCAGGTTTATCGTCGCGGCCTGACCAGCACTAACCGTACGCGTCTGATGTGCCTGAGTCTGTTCTGGCACTTCCTGGATATCGTCTGGATTTGTATGTTCTCGGTTGTTTACTTGATGGGGGCGATGTAATGAGTCAGTTAAACGAATTAGGTGGCGCCCAGCACGGTAGCGTTAAAACCTACATGGTTGGCTTCATTCTGTCTGTCATCCTGACCGGTCTTCCGTTCTGGATGGTGATGGAGGGTAGCGCCTCTCACTCCACTATTCTGGGTGTGATTCTGGTGAGTGCTGTTGTGCAAATTATGGTTCATCTTGTCTGTTTCTTGCATATGAACACCTCATCGAGTGAGCGCTGGAACGTCGTAGCACTAGTCTTTACGGTGTTGATTATCGCCATTCTGGTTGTAGGTTCTATCTGGATTATGTGGAACCTCAACCTGAACATGATGGTTGACTAAGAGCGGTCTGTATGATTAAGCAATACCTGCAAGTTACGAAACCAGGAATTATTTTCGGTAATTTAATTTCTGTGATTGGGGGATTTTTACTGGCCTCGAAGGGCAGTATTGATTACCCCTTGTTTCTCTCAACACTGATTGGGGTCTCTTTAGTGGTCGCTTCGGGTTGTGTTTATAACAACTTTATCGACCGTGATATCGATCAGAAGATGGAGAGAACGAAAAATCGGGTACTGGTAAAAGGCCTGATTTCACCGGGCGCCTCGCTGGTATATGCCACCTTGTTAGGTATTGCTGGCTTTATGCTGCTGTGGTTTGGTGCTAATCCTCTGGCTATGTGGTTGGCGGTGATGGGCTTTGTGGTTTATGTCGGGATTTACAGCCTGTACATGAAACGCCACTCTGTCTATGGCACGCTAATCGGTAGTCTGTCAGGTGCCGCACCACCGGTCATTGGTTACTGTGCTGTAACCAATGAGTTTGATGCTGGGGCCGCTATCCTGTTAGCTATCTTTAGTCTCTGGCAGATGCCGCACTCCTATGCGATTGCCATCTTCCGTTTCAAAGATTATCAGGCAGCGAATATTCCAGTATTACCAGTAGTGAAAGGGATCTCGGTCGCTAAAAACCATATTACGCTTTACATCATTGCTTTTGCTATTGCTACACTGATGCTGTCTCTGGGAGGCTATGCAGGTTATAAATATCTGATAGTGGCCGCTGCAGTCAGCGTTTGGTGGTTAGGAATGGCGCTGCGCGGGTATAAAGTAGAAGATGATAGAGTCTGGGCACGTAAGCTGTTCATATTTTCAATCGTCGCCATTACCTCGCTAAGTATCATGATGTCAGTAGACTTTATGGTTCCTGAGCCACACCAGCTGTTGACCTACCTTCGGTAATCAACTAGTCGCTTAAAAGGGCACATAAGTGCTGA
>CANRKT010000040.1 GCA_947631255.1 uncultured Enterobacteriaceae bacterium | reverse complement strand
GCAGAATTTGTCCGAAGTCATCAAAAAGGTCCGGATCTCTGATTTAGCCTGGTACGGATATTGGGGAGGGATCAAAAAGGTCCGGATCTCTGATTTAGCCTGGTACGGATATTGGGGAGGGATCAAAAAACCGGGGATCTCAAAAAGAGCGTGGAACTAAAGCTGGGATACTTACATAACCGCCGGGGATTCAGCCTTAACTGGGGTTGGCGACGCGATCAGCTGGCTGACCTGGAACGAATGCTGTTTCTGCTGGATGGCAAACCGATCCCGGATAATCGGGGTGACATCTCTACCCGATTGATGGAGCATATTCGTGATAACCCGGCTAAGGAAGCCTATGAAGATGCGTTCTTCAGTATTCGTTACTTTCAGAAAGGCACGGCGCATCTGACTTTTAAACGTCCGGAACTGATTGAGAAAATGAACGATATTATCGCGAGTCACTATCCAGGGATGTTAGCCTCAAGATGATAAATGATGATTTTTTCACCATCAATAGAGGCGCAACCAAAATCATGATATCTTAATAAGTGTTATTAACTTTTATTAAAGGTGATGCTTATGGGACAACTCGCGAAACAAACCATCAGCGCTCAGATCCCTGCAGAGCTTGCTGCAGCAGTTGAAAATCTGGCTATTGAGCTGGACAGGTCAAAAAGCTGGGTAATTAAAGAAGCATTGACCGCGATGATTGAAGAGAGGGCAAGGCGGCATCAGCGGATCCTGCAGGGGCTTGCCGATGTCGATGCGGGCAGAGTGGTTAATCATGCGGATGTGGTTGAATTCGCTACCAGGCTGAAAAAATCATAACTTATGGAAATACGTTGGACTCAAAAGGCTCAGGATGACCTGGAGCGTATTTATCGCTTTGCCTGCCAGTATAGTCGCCAACATGCTGATGACGTGTTAGATCGCTTACTCATCGGAGTCGCCGGGCTGACTGACCATCCAAGGATCGGTATATCTCAGGCAAGATATGAACCACGGGAAGTGCGGAAAATCTTGTTTGATGATTATGATGTTCACTATGAAATTCAGTATGAGACTATTTATATTATCGATCTCTGGCATACCCGAGAAGACCGCTAACCTTTATTGCTCCTAAGCGAAAAGGGGAAAGAATATGACGACGAAAGATCGCATTCAGTTCAGGCTGCAGCGTTCCAGGCGTTATGTTTTTATCCGAAGTGATTTCGATGATATTGCTGGTTATGATCAAATTGGCAGAGCACTGCGTGAATTGGTAAAGGAAGGGCAACTGCTGAAAGTTGGTTATGGCGTCTACACCAAAGCGCGGCAAAATGTGGTAACGGGTAAGCTAATGCCCGCGTCTCCCGGAGGTTCTGCTGCGGTAATGATTGAAGTGTTGGATCGTCTGAAAATAGATTACTTATTGGTAGGAGCAACAAGCGCCTATAATAGCGGTGAATCCACTCAAATCCCTGCGTCACTAGAAATCAAAACTTCCCCTCGTTTTAAAAGAGATTATCAGTAGGCAATAGCCAGCTAAATGGCTAATCAAGCCTGAGCTAATACAGAATTCGACATTCATATCAAAACCGGTAACTCTCAACCTTTCAAGATCCAGAGTCAGGCTAAGTCGCGACTAACGCACCATAGTCCATGTAAATACAACCCCAATTGGCAATAATATTCTATTACATAAAATCATAGAGTTAGCCTAGATTGCCTGTTAATCAACCAATACCATAAGAAATAAATCATAACAGGATGCTAGGTGATTTGTGGCTTTACATGGAAAGTTCGTCATCAATGATGCGTATTACTCTCCGCTATCATTTCCTGGGATAGGTACATTTTTAGCCTTCTCTGGAGATGGTGCTTACCGTAACCGCGGTGCCTGTGGAATGAAGCCAACGGTAGGTCCGATTCCGTCCGGTAAATACTGGATTGTTGATCGTCCTGAAGGTGGGCTCAGATCGCAAATTAATACCGGGATCCGCGATATCTATAACCGTGTAGCAAAAGGCGCAACGTTCAGGCATAGCGAATGGTTTGCTCTGTGGCGTGATGACTGGGGAATCGACGATTACACATGGATAGAGGGTGTTAAGCGCGGTAACTTCCGTTTGCATCCTGGCACGCTATCAGAAGGTTGTATCACTCTTCCGCATGATTCAGATTTTGCCATGTTACGTAATGCACTATTACGGACGTCGCAGATAGATGTTCCTTGTATGAAAGATCTAAAGGCATACGGCATAATTGAGGTGATCGCCTATGGCAAAACATGCCCTTAGTTTGTTCATCAAAATCGTGCTGCTTGCAGTGGTGATGCTGATAGTTGCAAGGACTATTCCTTATGACAGTGTCGTAAGCTCAATCACAGGTTTTTTCGATTACCAAAGAGCCCATAGTTTTACTCATTTTATGCTGGGTGAATCTGATTTAGAGGCATGGGAATCGTTACGTGTTTACTTAAGTGTGACGCTCAATCTCTTGATCAGTATTCCTGTTATGAGCGTGATGACAACTGTTTGCAATGGTATCACAGGCAAAGTAAGCCCAGTTTATCTCCCTAAAGAATGGGCGCTCTCTACAATACGACGATTTGCCAAGATACTCGTATTCACCTTCTTGTTTTGGATACTGTTCCGCTTCCTGCCTTATCCATTTTTTTTTCCTGCGGGAGAAAGGTATTCCGCTTTCACTATCGTGACAGTCTTAGTTTTCAATCTGTTACTCACGATCACCTGCTACTGGTTCATCATGAAGATAATCAAAAGGAGTTTGTAACATGCCTATACCAGCTTATATGTGGCTTAAAGACGATGGAGGTGCAGATATAAAGGGATCTGTAGACGTCCAGGACCGTGAGGGGAGTATCGAAATTGTTGGTTTTAGTCACGGTCTGAATATTCCAGTAGACAGCGCTAACGGCAAGATAACTGGAAAGCGTTCCCACTCTCCGATGATGATTGAAAAGGAGTTTGATAGCTCCAGCCCCTATCTGTACAAAGCTGTTGCTACAGGCCAAACGCTGAAAAGTGCCGAAATTCGCTGGTATCGTATTAATCACGCAGGACAGGAAGAGTGCTACTTCGTTATGACCATCGAAGGTGTGAAGATTACAGGTGTCAATCCTGGCATGCCAAACGCTAAGATGGCGGGTAACTCGCAGATTAACCATATGGAATCTATCGCTCTGATGTATGACAAAATCACATGGCGCTATGTAGATGGCAACGTCCAATATACAGACGACTGGAATGTGAGAGCATAATCAATCAACAAAGTGTCCACTCCCCCTAAAATGAGACAGACCTGATTAGAGCTTTCTCGCTGTTTTCGGTATGTCTCCGGGGGAAGATGCCCCAGACTTTCATGGGTACGGTTCAGGTTATAATCCTGCTGCCAGAACTATGCCATTTCTCTGACCTGACTGAGTGATTCAAATAAATATTCAAAAATTACCGGTGAAATGAACCATTAAAACGTTCAATAAATCCATTCTGCTGCGGTTTACCCGGTTGAATATGGCACAGCGCAATATCATTATATTCACAGTAATTCAGTAAGTTAACCGATACCAGTCTTGGCCCATTATCAACTCTGATTTGCTGAGGTAGCCCGCGCTCTTCTTTCAGACGATTAAGTCCGCGGATCACTCTGCCGGTAAAAAGAGGCCCGTGATAACGAGGTCAGTTTACAAGCCGTAATAACCGACAGACCAGCAACAGTCAGCAAACTGGCGCAGGATTTTTTCGTGGGTTTACCAACCCTTTTTTGCGAAAAGCTCCTTCATGGCATGATTTTCGAGACTGACTTCAGCAAAGAGTTTTTTCAGCCGGGAGTTTTCATCCTCAAGCTCTTTTAATCGTTTAACATCATTGGCTTCCATTCCACCATATTTTGCTTTCCAGTTATAGAAAGTGGCATTACTGATCCCGTTCTGGCGGCAAATTTCCTCAACCTTCAGGCCTGAATCAGCAAGCTTCAGGATGTTAACGATCTGAGTTTCAGTAAACCGTGCTTTTTTCATTTTGACCTCTGCAAATGTAAAGGCAGAAAATCTAATTATAGCTGTCTCATTTTAGGGGGAGTGGACAGGAGGAGGTAATCCATCCCATTAACTGGAAGAAGACGTTTATGGTGATTGCTCTGTTCACCCTTCTTGAATAAAGGATTATCCTGGTATCGAGAGTGGTAATAAAATACGTGCGCTGAACTGAGCTGCAGGACTCAATTCAGCGCACGTATTGTGTCAGCGAGAAACTTGTATCAGGAATTAATTACATTTTTGGCTACTGGCTTTAACACTACCCAGGCAACTACTGCTGCGATAATGTCAAAGATCGCCAGGCAAATAAATAATGGGTTGAAGCCAATTGTTGCGGCTAATCCACCGACGATTAATGAAAATATGGTACCGCCTAAATATCCCATCATGCCTGCACCACCCGTTGCTTTACCTACGTCTTTCTCAGCAAAGTTATCGGATGTTAATGAGAACAATGATGTTGAGACGATTTGGTGAGCAAAACCACCAATACAGAACATAGCAATAGCAACATAAGCGCTGGATGCTAAGCCGATACAGGCTGGGCCAATCATAAATACTGCACCGCAAATTAATGTCAATTTGTAGGACGTAGATGTGCTGACACTAAAGTATTTACGGAAGAATGGCGCCAGATACCCACCAGCAATACTGCCTAAGTCAGCGGCCAGAAACGGTAGCCAGGCGAACATAGCGATCTCTTTCAGATCCATATTACGAACGGTAACTAAGTAAATCGGGATCCAGAAACCAAAGGTCTGCCATGCGGGTTCAGAAAGAAAGCGAGGAATAGCGATACCCCAGAAGTTTCTTTTCTTAAATAATTGCCACAGACTAATCGGTTTCTCGGTGCTGAGTGGATCGCTATCATTCCGATCGCCCATAATATGCTTCAGTTCTGCATCGGTTAGCCACTTATTCTTCTGCGGATCTCGATAGAAATATAACCAGATGAGAGACCAGAATACGGCCAGTCCACCAATAAACAGAAAACCATATTGCCACTGATAGCTAATGATAAAAAATACCATAATAGGAGCGGCAATCATTGCCCCAATACTGGTACCGAAGTTAACCCATCCGATAGCAATAGAGCGTTCTTTTCTTGGGAACCAGTTAGAAATAGCTTTTATGGCTGCAGGGAATATAGCGGCTTCTGACAGCCCCAGCATGGTACGAAATACCGCCAAAGTAGGCCAGCTGGTAGCAAAGGCGTGGAACATACAGGATATTCCCCAGCCTAGCGCAAAGATAAAGAAGCCAATGCGTACACCAATATGGTCGATGATCATTCCTGCGATAGGCTGAGCGACGGTATATGCAGCCTGGAATGCAGCAATAACATAGGAATACTGTTCAGTGGTTAAAGAGAACTCTTTAGTTAATGTAGGTGCAACTATTGATAAGGAACTTCTTGCCAGATAATTGAAAATAGTACCAATCAAGATGATAAATACAATATACCATCTTAATCTCAATATCTTCTTCATACTGAATATCCTTTGTTCTTTATTTAGAATATAACGTAATTATCTTTCTTGTAATTTCTGCAGATAATGGATTGGCTCTTTTTTCCTTTCCAGAACCTGTAGTTTTTTCGCTTCAAGCAACCAGGGTGTTGCTTTCATCGCTCCTGTTGAGTCACATAGTTTGTCTATGCTCATCACCAGAATTGACCCCGCGCTTACAAACAACACGAATGATTTTGGGTATAAGCCATAAATCTATGCCGCGGATGCCTGGTGATTAATCGCTATTTAGTATTGAGATAATCATTAACCATACTTTCTTTAATTGTATACAGCTTATGGTGGGTTGTATTACATCTTTTTTGTTTGATGCCCATCACATATTTGTGACAACAAGAATGTGGTCAATATATATCATTGATTTTAAATGGAATATTTCGTGGTATTTTATTTGAGTGTTTTTGAGTTGTGTAGGGAGGGTTATTTGCAATGGTTGTTTGTTAAAATTGGTATAATATGATTGTTGTTGGTCTATGGGTTGATGTTGCAGAATTGTCTGGCTGGGCTATGGATAGAATCATCCTGCGGTTTCAAATAGAAGTGGAAAAGGTAAATGGAGGGGGGGGAAGCACTATTCTGGCATCGGTAAGATGCCGCAATAGAATATTATTTTATCTTAAAATTTATTTGGTTAGCGTCGTCAGGTGATAAATTTAACGACCTACTTCAAGGGAGTTGAATTGATATTGATGACGGGGTTATCAGTAAACAGATACCGGTCAACGTTAAACTCAAAATCATCAGTTGTGGCATCAAATAGCATTTTTTTCGTTTTTTCAAGATGCTCCCACATCGCGAGTTTTGCTTCATGGGGATCTTTACGCATCAGTGCTTTTAGTATTCGATCGTGGTCTTCACACCAGCTTTCCATTGATTTGTCATCAATGTGCTCATGTAGTTTTCGCCAGTATGGATTGTGCACCCGCTGGCTCCACATCTTCTCTACAATCGTAATCATCACGGTATTTTGAGTTGCCATAGCAATCTGAACGTGAAATTTCAGGTCCCACTCAGAGTCACGATGGCGGTCTTCTTGTAGCGCCTTTTCCTGGATTTCCATCAACTGCACAATATCTTGCTTAGTGACCTGAGTCGCTGCAAATTCAGCGATGTTGCACTCAATTAACTGCCGGGCCTGCAGGAGTTCAAAGGGGCCTACGGAGCCAAATTCAAACGAGTTATCAGGCGTAATCAGTTTTTTTTGTTGATTGGCGATAACATGAATACCAGAACCCTTGCGGACTTCAACGTACCCTTCAACCTCCAGCATGATAATAGCTTCACGAACAACGGTACGGCTCACATTCATTTCTTCAGCAATTAAACGTTCAGCAGGCAGCTTTTCTCCGACAGGGTAGATACCAGATTCAAGACGCTGTTTTAACGTTGAGGCCAGTTGTTGGTATAGCCGGCTCGTTTCGATTAATTCCATGATCAATGCTCTTGAGTTGTGCTGCTGATAGGACTATCAAATGAATAGTCTAACGTGAATTACTCTTTGCTTTAAAATTGTTACATCGCCTGCAAAGTATACTCTATTTTTAATAATGAAACCTACTCCTGTCATAGTGGGCGGTTCAAAAAACAGTTAAGGAACAACGTTTTCTTTATCTCTACCGGCAGCGTATTGATTCAGTCTAGTCAGTGTTGCGTGAGTTAAGCCATCCACTGGTTAGCGGTAGGTTACATTTTCATGTGAATCTCAATCAGCACCAAAAGATGTTATACCTTTCAAAAAAGATGAGAACCATCACAAAAGAGAATTTTTGGTTAAGCCATAATATTGGAAAGGATATTTATTGCTTTTAATTAAGGTTTATTGTGGTTAACCTTAATTAATAAGGTTTTTTTTTGTGGTTTCCCTGATGTGATGTCCCTGAGGAAACGATGAGCTGCATGAAGGGCTGGTATAATAACTTGGCATTGTGAATGTTAGTTTTATATCTCCAACAAGATAAGGAACTTGATATGTCTTTGTTTTTAACTGAAGATTTTTTGCTGGATACTGAGTTTTCACGTCGCTTGTATCATGACTATGCCAAAGACCAGCCGATTTTTGATTATCATTGCCATTTACCCCCTGAACATATTGCTAAAAATACGCGTTTTAAAAATTTGTATGATATCTGGTTGAAAGGCGATCATTATAAATGGCGGGCAATGCGTACTAATGGGGTCGCTGAGCGATTCTGTACCGGTGATGCAACAGACTGGGAAAAATTTAGTGCTTGGGCAGATACCGTACCGCATACCATTGGTAACCCACTCTATCACTGGACTCACTTGGAACTACGTCGTCCATTTGGTATTACTGACAAACTATTATCTCCGTCAACAGCGGAAGATATCTGGCAGCGCTGTAATTCATTACTAGAGCAAGACCACTTTAGTGCTCGCGGCATTATGCAGCAAATGAATGTGAAAATGGTCGGTACGACGGATGATCCCATTGATTCTCTTGAACATCACCGTGCTATTGCATTAGATACCAGCTTTTCAATTAAAGTTTTACCAAGCTGGCGGCCTGACAAAGCATTTAATATAGAAGCTCCGGGTTTCAATGATTATCTGACACTCCTGGGGCAGGCAGCAGATACTGAGATCACTGACTTTAGTTCGCTGTGCGATGCTCTGAAAAAACGCATGGACCATTTTGCGGCCCACGGTTGCAAAGTATCCGATCACGCGCTGGATGTGGTGGTTTATGGTGAAGCTGATGAGCCAACACTGGATGCTATTTTATCTCGCCGTTTGAACGGTTCATTGCCAACGAAAGAAGAAATTGCTCAGTTCAGAACAGCAGTACTGCTATTTTTAGGCAGCGAATATCAACGTCGCGAGTGGGTTCAGCAGTATCATATTGGTGCTTTGCGTAATAACAACACTCGTATGCTCCATACGCTTGGCCCGGATGTTGGCTTTGATTCGATTAATGATCAGCCGGTCGCTGAACCTCTTTCTCGTTTGCTGGATGCTCAGGCAAGAAATAATTCATTACCGAAAACGATTCTGTACTGCCTGAACCCAGGCGATAACGAAACTATCGGTACTATGGTAGGTAATTTCCAGGGGGAGGGTACCCCAGGAAAAATGCAGTTTGGTTCCGGCTGGTGGTTTAACGATCAGAAGGATGGTATGCAGCGCCAAATGACACAGCTGGCTAACCTCGGTCTGCTAAGTCGTTTTGTTGGCATGCTCACTGACAGCCGTAGTTTCCTTTCTTATACCCGTCATGAGTATTTCCGTCGTATTTTGTGCCAAATGATAGGTCGTTGGGTTCAGGATGGCGAAGCACCAGCTGATATCGAACTACTGGGTAATATGGTGAAAAATATCTGTTTTGATAATGCTGAACAGTATTTTTCAATTGAACTATCGTAGTTTGTAATCTCAAATTTCTATGGCTGTCATCATTAATATGATAGCCATAGATCATGACAGTAATTATTAAATATTTAGATACTGAATATCTCGCCATAGATGCGGAGGTATTTCTGCATCTTATTTCATATTTTAAGGTGAGTTTTTATGTTGACGCTAAACCGCAATAATTTTCCCGGACGCAGCCATCCAGAAAAAATCATCCAATTTGGCGAGGGTAATTTTCTACGCGCCTTTATTGACTGGCAGCTGGATTTTCTTAATGAGCATACCGACCTGAATGCCGGAATTGTGATTGTTCGCCCAATTGATTACCCGTCTCCATCGCTAAATACACAAGATGGTTTATACACCACAGTTGTTCGTGGCTTAAATGAGCAGGGAGAGACAGTTCGTGATACACGTCTGATTCGTTCTGTTACCCGCGAAATTAATGTTTATCAGGATTTTGATGCCTATCTGGCACTGGCTCGTGATCCTAATATACGCTGGGTATTTTCTAATACCACGGAAGCAGGTATTGCTTATGTTGAAAGTGATGCATTTAGCGATACGCCACCATCCTCTTTCCCAGCTAAATTAACCCGTTTGCTTTATGAACGTTTTAGCCATTTTTCCGGTGCGGGAGATAAAGGTTGGGTATTACTCCCCTGTGAACTGATTGATTATAACGGCGATGCATTACAGGAACTGGTACTGCGCTATGCTCAGCAGTGGCAGCTTGGCGAAGAGTTTACTGTCTGGCTAACGCAGCATAATACATTTTGTTCAACGTTAGTTGACCGTATTGTGACAGGCTATCCCAAGGATGAAGTCGCAGCGCTCGAGTCAGAACTCGGCTATCAGGACCGCTTTCTTGATACCGCTGAATATTTTTATTTATTTGTTATCCAGGGTCCACAGTGGCTGGCACAAGAGTTACGTTTAGATCAGTATCCGTTAAATATTCGTATTGTGGATGATATTAAGCCTTATAAAGAACAAAAAGTGGCGATTCTTAATGGTGCCCACACAGCGCTGGTTCCGGTGGCTTTTATTGCGGGAATGAATACCGTAGGTGAAGCTATGGCTGATGAGCAGGTGAGTCGCTTTGTTGAGTTAACTATTGCACAAGAGATAGTCCCGATGCTGGATTTACCCGCTGATGAGCTTAACTCTTTTTCTCACGCGGTGCTGAGTCGTTTCCGGAACCCTTTTATTCAGCATCAACTACTGTCTATTTCTCTTAATGGGATGACTAAGTTCCGTACCCGTATTCTTCCGCAGTTACTGGCTAATCAGAAAAAGAACGGGACTGTACCTGCACGTCTGACATTTGCCTTAGCCGCGCTGCTGGCATTTTACCGTGGTGAGCGCGATGGCGAATCTTACCCACTCCAGGATGATGCCTATTGGCTTGAGCGTTTTCAAATTTTGTGGGGGAAAGTGGCCGAGGGAAGGTTATCCGTAGCTCAACTGGTTGAACAAGTATTAGCAGACAGTGCCCATTGGGGAGAAGATCTTAATCAGGTTCCCCAGCTAGCTGAAAATGTAACGGAACAACTGCAGGTTATTATTGATAGTGGTATGAGAACTGCTTTGGCCGCTCATTGTTAAAGGTCTTTTGATGCAAAAACTGATTAAAATAGATCCGCTGGATAACGTTGCTGTCGCCTTGCGTGATGTGGATAAAGGTCAGTCACTGGATTTAGACTGTCGATTTATTATTGTTCAGTAATCAGTGGTTCGTGGGCATAAAATGACCTTAGAGCTGATTGCCCACGGACAAAATATGATTACATATAGTCTGCCTATTGGACATGCTTTGGTTGATATTGCTGAAGGTGAATCTATTCACTCACAGAATATCAAAACCAATCTTAATGAGATTAATAAGCATCAATATCAACCAAAGCTCACTAAATATCCGGCACAAGCAGCAGATCCTGATGAGTCATTGCCATGACGAAGATAGGTGTGAAAAAACGGTCAGTGTGATTAACGATTTCCATGAGTGGCGCTGGAGACGCTGAGGTTATCAATTTCCTGGCTGATATCTTGGTAACTCATGCCCAGTACGAACATATGGATGATCTTGCGCTCGATCTCATCGGAAAGCGTGGCCTGATGCTTTTTGACCCGTTGAGGCTCAAAAGTGCCGTTACGATCGCGGGATGTGGAGTGGAGAGTTCAAAGGTTCCGGTTGGCACTTGGAGTATTTTTCTGGACGAATTCTTTTTCCGGGGAGCGTTCTCATAGTGCTCGCAATGCTAACACGGCAAGGCTCCGATGAGTACTGCTTCGCACTTGCTGAGAAAACACCATATCCTGGCTTGAACTTGCGCTGAGAAAATTGAAGCGATCTCTATGAATCATATAAGAAAGCCCAATAGATCGCTGCTGAAAAATATTTAAATGGGATCATTTTGTATGGATTTGGATTTTTTAAATTCAGCATTTCAACGTATATTAATGCAATAGTATTTTATTCGTAAAGTGATAGATAATGATTGATTTACGTGTGATTTTAATCTTTCTGGCTGCCATCATCGTCAGTTCAGTATGCGTCAGAATTCTCCCCAAAAAAATACCCAGCCCACTGATTCAAATATCAATTGGCTATATCATTGCTATGGCTGGTGGCAGCGGGGTAAAACTAGATCCTAATTTGTTCATGTTTTTATTTTTGCCGCCTTTGCTTTTTTGGGATGCCTGGCAAATACAAAAACAGGGTTTTTTTCAGAATATTCGTTCGATATTAAGCCTTGCTATGGGCTTGGTGGTGTTTACGGTATTTGGCCTTGGTTATCTACTACATTGGCTTATTCCGGTGATCCCGTTACCAGCTGCATTTGCGCTGGCAGCTATTTTGTCCCCGACGGACCCGGTTGCAATTACGGCCATTACGCGTAATGTGCCTTTGCCTAAGCGGTTGATGCAAATTCTAGAAGGAGAATCATTACTCAATGATGCATCAGGGCTGGTATGCATGCGCTTTGCGATTGCGGCGATTGCAACCAGTAGTTTTTCGTTGGAATACGCCGTTTTTGATTTTAGTTGGTTAGTTGTTGCAGGTGTTGTCATTGGCCTGTCTCTGTCATATGTCGCCAACTACTTAGACTATTTTGTGAATAAACGGTTAAGCGAAGACTCTAGCAGTCAAATTCTTTTTAGTCTGCTTATCCCATTTGCAGCCTATTTCTTGGCTGAGAAAGTGGGGGGCTCAGGGGTGCTTGCTGTAGTTGCCGCAGGTATTGTGATGAGCCGTTGGGAGTTGTCTCACCTTAGTAAGCCTACCACGCAATTGAGACGTAATTCTGTATGGAAATTGATTCAGTTTACACTCAATACAGCGATGTTTATTTTACTGGGAGAACAATTGCCGGCTATTTTCAAGCAGGCATCCCATGTGGTTGAAATGACAGGGCATATCAACTCTGATTGGTTGATTATATACTCTCTGCTGGTCGTCGTGGCCTTGATTGTTATCCGTTTTATCTGGGTAGGTACGATATTACTGATTGGGCGTAAACGGCAGCCAATACGTATCGTAGTACTGACGGCATTATCTGGCGTACGTGGCTCCATCACCCTCGCGGGTGTACTATCCATACCTTTAGTTTTAAGCAATGGTGAAGAATTTCCTGCTCGAGATCTCCTCATTTTTATTGCTGCAACAGTCATTATTTTATCATTGCTAGTGGCCAGTGTTTCACTGCCTTTCGTGCTAAAAGGTTTGAAGCAAAACAATGGAAAAGAGACGACTACGCAAGAATGGCAAGCACGAGAAAAAGCGACGGCTGCGGCTCTCAATGCGATTCATTCATTTAAAGAAACATCTAAGACGGCTAACTCATCAGACTTTAATGAAATAGTGGATAGTATTGCTGTGATTTATAAAAACCGTTTAAATAACGCTAAATATTTAAATACGAGTCAAATTGAACGGGAGCAGGCAAGCATTAATTTGAAGATAGAGCGTGAAATATGGCTTACGACAATTTTAGCTGAACGTCAGGTCATTCAATATGAAGTACGGAATAAGCGTCTGACAGATGATGTTGCACGTGCATTGCTACATGAGCTCGATTTGCTGCAAGAGCGCTGGATATCGTGATTTTTGAGGAAAACTAGATGTATTGTATTCCCAATACATCTAACTCTCTTTGTGGTTGCCGCTCCCTGCGGCAATCCAAGAGTTCCTCTATTCATACCGTCCGTCTATCACCAGTAGGTTGAGCTGCTCTGCCAGCATCGTGACAAACAATGCAAGGCTAAGATAATCAATTTTCCTACGATATTCGTCGCAATGCTGACGCATTACGGGCAATCAGAGCCCATCAAATCAGTAAGATATTTCCATTTCTTCCCAACTAGCGAAAAGTAGGAAGCAGGCCGAAAACATCCAGCACGACAGTCAAATAAACAATTCCCCCGATAAAAATGACGAGGTTAAGAACCACGTTATTACAGGGGGCGGTATAGTGTGCCGTGGTAAACCGCTTGCGGGCGGCTTTAACTAAGAAAGGGGGAAGGATCACGCTCCAGATGGTGAATGCCAGGCCTGCAAAGCCAATGGCATAAGTGAAACCGTTGGGGAAGAAGAAGCATACCGCGGCAGGAGGAAAGTACGTCACCAGCGCCGTTTTTAGTCGACCTGTGCCGTTATTTGAGAAGTGGAACAGATCGGCAATATAATCAAACAGACCCAGCGTTGCCGCTAATAATGAACTGGCTACCGCAAAATTACCAAAGAACGTCAGGGTCAAATCCATATATTGACTGGTAAATAATCCGCTGATTGCTTCCACAAATACATCGATATTTCCGCCTTTGGCAATAATTGCTGGGAATTCAGCACGACTGATATTCCCCATTGTGACGGTTAGCCAGAAGATATAGAGTAGCAAGGAAAACAGGGTACCAATAACGATAGAACGTACAATGTTACGTACGCCATGGGTACCATACAGTTTCACCAGACTCGGGACATTACCATGGAAACCGAATGAAATAATACAGAACGGTAGTGTCATCAGGATATAGGGAAGATATTCAGTATCTGGTAGTGCAAACTTGACGCTATCGATCAACTTATCGGATTCGATATGATTTATTAATAAAGGAAAAATGGAGAAAAAGGCGATAAATTTACCGACAATCAGCACCACAGTAATACGGCCAACCAACAGTGAGCTATACCATGCTATAACGCCAACCAGCATAGTGACGATCACCACTGATATATTTGCCGGGAAGTGAAACCCATGATATTTGAAGATAGTCATCGACATCACTGCGGCTGAACCGGAAATAAAGGCATAGGTCAAGATATAGAGTACAAAGCCAAAGGAAATGCCGACAATAACATTCCATTTATTACCTAATAAGTCTTGTGTGAAAGTGTTAAAACTGGCTCCAGCTTTATAGTGTAAGTTAACTTCAACCAGCATGAGTCCGGTTAATAGCATCATGATAGAAATAGCAATTAGAATGAGCGTCGCTCCGGGAAACCAAATTCCGGCCGTCGCAATAGGGAGAGAGAACATACCGCCACCCACCACCGTTGCAACGACCAGCACTGCTCCATTTATTAATCCCGGCGAATTCTTTGATTTAAAGATATTAACATCCATGATAAATACTCCTTCTGAGTATTGATTGCTCATCATTAGAAGACTTAAATTACGGTTGATTTTTATTTATAAAACCGAAAATGATTTCTTTTTAAGAATAAAAAGAAATCATTTATCGTATGGCATTTTTAAATATTAAATATATTCAAAGCGCGCATTAAAGAATCGTAATTGTTTCGGCTCATAAGTGAATTTCAGCCCGCGAATATCCTTTTTATGCTGATAGAGTTTGATAATGCCATCTGCGACAATATCCATATGGGCATAAGTGTACACGCGGCGGGGAATCGTCAGACGCACGGTTTCAAGTTTTGGACGGTGATTCTCGCCAGTTTCTTTACTACGGCCGGCAGAAACGATGCCGCGTTCCATACTGCGGACGCCTGTTTCGATATAAATACTCGCTGCCAGACTTTGTGCCGGGAACTCTTCTTGTGTCAAATGTTCGCAGAAGCGACGGGCATCAAGGAAGACGGCATGACCACCCACAGGTTCAACAATGGGTACACCTGCACTTTTTAGTTTGTCACCCAGGTAGCGAACTTGCTTCACACGGTGCTCAATATATTCATATTGCATGGCTTCACGCAGGCCAATCGCCATGGCTTCCATGTCTCGTCCGGCAAGGCCACCGTAAGATGGCATTCCTTCATAGACCACGACCAGTTCTTTCGCCTCGGAGAATATTTCATCGTCATTCATGCACAGGAAGCCGCCAATATTCACTAAGCAGTCCTTTTTACCGCTCATCGTGCACCCATCGGCATAGCTGAACATCTCATGGACGATATCTTTGATACTCGTGTCCTCGAAGCCTTTTTCCTGTTCTTTGATAAAATAAGCGTTCTCTACGCAACGTGTCGCATCGTAGAACACTTTAATACCATGAGCCTGAGTTAACTTTCTGACCGCACGCATATTTGCCATTGAGACAGGTTGTCCACCCGCAAGGTTGACGGTCACCGCAAGGCAAATATAAGCAATATTTTCTGCCCCCTTTTCATCAATCAATGTTTTCAGCTTTTGAATGTCAATATCACCTTTAAACGCGATATTCAGTTCTGCGTCGTGTGCTTCGTCACGAACAATATCCACAAAGGTTGCACCATTTTTTTCCTGATGAAAACGCGTAGTGGTAAAGTACATATTCCCTGCAACATATTGTCCCGGTTTAATGGCCAGCTGGGATAGCAAATTTTCTGCTCCCCGTCCCTGGTGCGTGGGAACAATATGTTTAAAGCCAAATAATTCACGAACAGTTCTTTCCAGGTGATAAAAATTTTCACTTCCTGCATAAGCCTCATCGCCAAGCATTATACCAGCCCACTGCTTATCACTCATGGCGTTGGTGCCACTGTCCGTCAGCAGGTCGATGTAAATATCTTTAGAGTTTAGCAAGAAAGTATTATAACCAGCCTCCTTCATTTTATTAATACGTTCATCACGGGGGATCATTGACACGGTTTCAACACTTTTAATTCGGAATGGTTCTGCTGGATAATTCATTTATATACTCCAGTTAATCGTTATTGTATTAATAGGGTGTGATTCGCAGTTATTAATGAACATTAGGAGGCAACAGTTCGTTGCTTTTTTAATGAGAATTAATGTGATTTCACTATGCAAAAATTTAATCTGTTAAACAATACTCGAATCAGTATTAATAAATTCCAATAACAATAAAAACTGTAAAGATAAAAATGTGAGTGGTTTAAAGGGTATACAGGACGATGATATCTACCATAATCAAAACGTTAATATTTTTGTTTTTAGTTATTGAATGAATAAAGAAGGGCTGTAATAGAAAATAAGATGAAAACTAAACGTTCCAGAACCTTTTTATATTAACGTGATTGTATTTTTATACCAAAATTATGTGATGCCAGTATCACTTTTTAGCTATTGATAAGTGATTAAGCTCACTCTATTCGTCGTAGAGAGGATTAAGCGGTAAAGAAAAGTTTACAGTTAAGGCGTGGTCGTTCTCCTGCTCCCCTTCAGCCACCATCACCCGTTTCTGAAACTGCCGCTTTGTGACACAGGTCATTGACAGTCTCTCCACCTTCAGCAGATTTTAGTCTGTCGGAAGATGGCTAAACACGTTCACTCCTTTTAAGCGTGATACTTACAACACTTCTTTATGCGAATGCACAAATTTAAGCCACTACTTAGTGGTATTTGTCTAAAGTAGTCCAGCAAAATAATGCTTATATTTGATATTGAAACGTCTTTTCAATAAACGCGAGCCAATTTACCACTTTGCACTATGCAATGTATGTCAGGTAAGCACAGTGATTTACTTATTGCCTTAAGGACTGATAATGAAAATAGAATCAGTGAATGTCACCGTTTTCCAATATCCCACCCGGCGGGTCTCTGACAGTGCTGGTCACTCTCATCCGGGTCCAGAAGGGATGGCTAAAATGGCGATGCTGACGATTACTGCCGATGATGGTAGCCAGGGTTATTCATTTGCTCCCCCAGAAGTCGTCCGGCCCTTTGTGGTTAACACCTTCTTTCGTAAGGTTATGGTAGGACAAGATCCCTTTAATCGTGAACGTATCTGGCAGGATCTTAATCACTGGCAGCGCGGTAGCGCGCATCAGCTGACCGAACGCGCCTTATCATTTGTTGAACAGGCTTTGTGGGATCTGATCGGGCGTAAACTGAATATGCCGGTGTATAAGCTGTTGGGCGGATTTCGCGATAAGGTCCCTGCTTACGGCAGTACTATGTGTGGCGATGATCTGCCCGGGGGACTGTCCACCCCTGAGGAATATGCCAGCTTTGCTGAGAAATTAGTCGCACGCGGCTATCAGGCAATAAAACTGCATACCTGGATGCCTCCCGTCTCGTTTGCGCCTAACCCTAAAATGGATATCAAAGCCTGTGCCGCGGTACGTGAAGCCGTCGGGCCGGATATTGATTTGATGATTGATGGTTATCACTGGTATAGCCGCAGCGAAGCGTTGTGGATAGGTAAAGAGCTGGAGAAGCTTAACTTTGCCTGGTTTGAAGAGCCGATGGAAGAAGACTCGATGTCCTCTTATGCCTGGCTTGCCGAAAACCTGACTATCCCTATCGTTGGCCCGGAGAGCTTCGGCGGTAAGCATCATATGCGCGCCGAATGGGTGAAAGCGGGCGCTTGCGATATTCTGCGTGCTGGAGCGAACGGTGTCGGTGGCATTACGCCAACAATGAAAGTCGCAGCACTGGCTGAGTCGTTCGGCATGGACTGTGAAGTGCATGGTAACGGGGCTGCCAGTCTGGCGGTCGTCGGGGCCATTCGTAACTGTCGCTGGTATGAACGGGGTCTGTTGCATCCGTTCCTCGAATATGACGAGCCAGCTGCTTATCTCAATAGCATTGTTGATCCTATGGACGCGCAGGGTTTTGTGCATCTGCCTCAAGGCCCAGGACTGGGCGAAGACATTAATTTCAACTATATCGAAGCCAATACTGTCAGCCACGACTGACTTAAATAAATAAGTTCAGGCGCGCTACCTCGGCGCAGCCTGACGTACCCTACAGGCGGTAGATATGAAAAAGAACGCTATTCTTGGCGTGTGTCTGCTCACGCTTATCATGACCATGGGAAGCTCCATCACCCAGGCGAAAACGCCCGATGATCAGCTTATCATTGGCATGAATATGAATAACCTGCTGACTCTCGATCCGGCCGCAATGACCGGTAACGAGGTCGTGGGTATTGTCGTTAATCTCTATGACTCACTGGTAGAGCTAGATCCGAAGCAGTTAACCAATGTGATACCTGCTTTGGCACAGACCTGGGATGTCAGCCCCGATGGTAAAACGTTGACGTTTTATCTGCGTCACGATGTGAAGTTTCACTCGGGCAATCCCCTGACTGCCGAAGATGTGGTCTGGTCCATGCGCCGGATACTGCATCTTAATCTTGCTCAGGCATCAGTCTGGAAATCCTACGGTTTTACCAAGAAAAATGTCGATGAGCTGGTCACTGCTCCGGACAAATACACCGTTAAGATTGTTCTGCCGAAAGAGAACGATCCGCAACTGGTTATTTATTCTCTGGCTGCCCTGGGCAATTTAGGGGTGCTGGATAGTAAAACGGTGCAAAGCCATGTGCAGAATAATGACTGGGGCAATCGCTGGCTATCAACCAATGAAGCCGGTTCTGGTCCGTTTATTCTCGATACCTGGCAGGCTAAAGACGTCTTACGGATGAAGGGTAATCCTGATTACTGGCGCGGTGAGCCGAAAATGAACCGGGTCGTACTACGTCATTTTCAGGAATCACAAACCTTACGCCTGATGATTGAAAAAGGTGACTTAGATATTGCCAGTAATATGGCGGTGTCTGATATTAACGCCTTGCGTAAGCTGCCGGACCTGACCGTTGAAGCGGTACAACGTGGAACCATGTACTACGTTGCGATGAATATGAAAGAGGCGCAGTTTGCTCACCCTAAAGTACGCGAGGCTATCAGGTATTTAATTGATTATGCTGGTATTAATAAAGCACTGATGCCGGGCTATGGAGTACTTCACCAGCGGCCTATTAAGGCGGGGATGCCGTCTACTTTACCGAACCCTGGCTATCAGTTAGATGTGGCTAAAGCGAAAGTGCTCCTCGCTGAGGCAGGCTATCCTGATGGCTTTGATACCACTATCCGGGTTCTCTCCGATCAGCCGTTCCTGAATATTGCCATCGCTGTGCAGTCGACCCTGATGCAAGCGGGCATCAATGCCAAAATCATTACCGGTACTGGCAACCAAGTCTATGGTGCGATGCGTGAGCGCAAGTTTGATCTACTGGTCGGGCGCGGCGGTAGCGGCATGGAGCCTCATCCCCATTCCAGCCTGCGGGCTCTGGTCTATAACCCGGATAATCGTGATGCCGCCAAGCTGACCAATTTCCAGGGCTGGCGTACCGGTTTCTATGATAAGCAGCTTAACGAAATGATCGACCAGGCATTGCTAGAGCGTGATCCTCAGCAGCAGATAGCGGATTACCAGGCGATTCAGGTTCGTTACGATACCTTAATTCCCGCATTGTTACCCCTCTCGCAGATGGTTGACTCGGTCGTGATACGTAATGAAGTCAAAGACTATCAACCTCACCCATCGGCGACCACCTTCCTACGTGAGGTGTATAAAACACCAGAAGGAGAGAAACCATGAGTGCGACTTTTATGGCATCCGGCTCTCGCTTACGGAATTTTTCAAAACGACTGTTGCAGGTATCGATAACTCTGTTGGGTTTGCTGATCCTCACCTTTACGATCGGTCGAGTAATGCCTATTGATCCGGTGCTGGCGATCGTTGGCCCGGATGCCGATCAGAGTACCTACCAGCAGGTTTATCAGCAGCTTGGCTTTGATAAATCGCTGATGACTCAGTTCGGTATCTATTTTGTCAATCTGCTACATGGCGATCTGGGAAATGCCCTGCTGACAGGCAAGCCGGTGATTGACGATATCATTCGCGTGTTCCCTGCCACCATGGAACTGGCGACCATGGCGATTATCGTCGGTGCGGGTTTGGGGATCCCACTAGGGGTTCTGGCCGCCGCGCGTCGTAACAGCATCTATGACTACATTGTGCGCATTATCAGCCTGGCCGGTTACTCAACGCCGATTTTCTGGGTAGGGATGATAGGGCTGCTGGTGTTCTATGCTTGGCTGGGTTGGGTTGGTGGGGCAGGGCGTCTTGAACTGGGGCTGGATGGCGTGGTACCGCGCCGCACAGGGCTGATGACGATAGATGCCTTGCTGGCTGGAAATAGTCAGGTTTTTTGGAATGCTATCAACCATTTAGTTCTACCGGCGACACTGCTTGGCTTCCACTCAATGGCCTATATTAGCCGCATGACGCGCAGTTTTATGCTCGCTCAGCTTTCACAGGAATTTATCTTAACCGCTCGGGTCAAGGGATTAACTGAGCGTCAGGTGATTTGGAACCATGCTTTTCGCAATATCCTCGTGCAGTTGCTTACCGTGGTGGCATTAGCCTATGGCTCCTTGCTCGAAGGTGCGGTGCTGATTGAGACAGTATTCTCCTGGCCTGGATTTGGTTCATATCTGACTGGCAGCCTGCTGCTGGGAGATATGAATGCGGTGATGGGTTGCGTACTGCTGGTAGGGGTGATTTTTGTGATGCTCAATCTGCTGTCTGACATGCTCTATCAATTCTTTGACCCGAGGACAAAATCATGAGTATTTCTCTCGATACGCCGCAGGGTAATCAAGCGAGTGAGACCCGTTTGCGGGTCAAGCGAACGCTGTCTCGTTACTGGGGATTTGTGATTAAAATGGCCTGTAATCCCCTTACGGCAATTGGCGGCAGTATTATCTTGCTGCTGATTGTCGTGGCGATATTTGCCCCGTTAATTGCGCCCTATAATCCACTGGTACAGGATCTCAACAATGTGCTGGTTGCCCCTAATGCTCAGCACTGGTTTGGTACTGATGAGTTTGGCCGCGATATCTTTAGCCGTCTGGTCTATGGATCACGCATCACACTCTATATTGTACTGTTGGTTTCCATCACTGTCGGGCCGATTGGCTTGTTGCTCGGGGTCTGTGCCGGCTACTTTGGCGGTAAGGTGGATATGATTCTGATGCGGGTGACGGATATTTTTATCTCTTTCCCGAGCCTGGTACTGGCACTGGCCTTTGTTGCAGCATTAGGCCCGGGGCTTGAGCATGTGGTGATTGCGATCACCCTTACTGCCTGGCCGCCGATTGCGCGCTTAGCCAGAGCCGAAACTTTATCACTCCGCCAGGCTGATTTTATCTCGGCAGTACGTTTACAGGGAGCCTCCTCGGCTCGGGTACTGTGGCATCACATTGTTCCTCTTTGTCTTCCTTCGGTCATCATCCGTATCACCATGAATATGGCGGGTATTATTCTGACGGCAGCCGGGCTCGGCTTCTTAGGTCTCGGTGCTCAGCCGCCAGAGCCTGAATGGGGAGCGATGATATCCAGCGGTCGTACTTACATGATGGAGTGTTGGTGGGTCGTGACCATTCCTGGTCTGGCAATTCTTATCAATAGCTTAGCATTCAACTTCTTAGGAGATGGCCTACGTGACATACTCGACCCTCGCAGCGAATGATAGCCCTTTGCTCGACGTGCGCGATCTGTGCGTCGACTTTGTTAACGGCAGCGCCATCACCCATGCGGTGCGCGGTGTCTCCTTTCAACTGGGGAAAGAAAAACTCGCCATTGTTGGCGAGTCGGGATCAGGAAAATCCACCGTGGGGCGTGCATTGCTCCAACTGCATCCGAAAAGCGCGCGGATCACTGCCAGCAAGTTACAGTTTGGCTCGCAGGATTTGCGTCAGGCCAGTGAAGCTCAAATGCGCAAGATCCGTGGCAAACGTATTTCGATGATTATGCAGGATCCGAAATACTCCCTGAACCCCGTGGTCAGTGTCGGAAAACAGATAGCCGAAGCCTGGCTGACCCATAATCCAGGGCGCAAAAATGAAGCTAAAGCACGGGCGATCGAGATGCTGGATATTGTGCGCATTCGCCAGCCAGAGCGGGTCTATCACCTTTATCCCCATGAAATATCAGGAGGTCAGGGACAGCGTATTATGATAGCCATGATGCTGATTACCGACCCAGAGCTGGTTATCGCCGATGAGCCTACCTCGGCGCTGGACGTGTCCGTGCGTTTACAGGTGTTAGGCTTACTGGACTCCCTGGTTCAGTCCCGAGGACTGGGGCTGATCTTTATTAGTCACGATATTAACTTGGTACGTAGCTTTTGCGATCGGGTCTTGGTGATGTATGCCGGTCGGGTGGTTGAGTCTATCGCCGCGAAGGATCTGGATAATGCCCAACATCCGTATACCCGAGGCCTGATCAATGCCTTACCTGAAATCCACCGTCGTCGCCCAGTCTTGCCGGTCTTGCAGCGCCAGGCGAGTTGGCTTAGCGAATAAGGAGTTTGTGATGATTGACGTAAAAAATCTCAATTTGTCCTTTGGTGAAGGAGAAAGACATACCCAGGTGCTGCACGATGTCAGCCTTCATGTGCAGGCCGGGGAGATCTATGGTTTGGTTGGGGAGTCCGGCTCAGGCAAGACCACGGTATTAAAATGCCTGGCGGGTCTGTTCACCCACTGGCAGGGTGAGTTGAAAATCGATGGTCAACGCCTCGATCATAAGCTGACGAAAAGCCGCTGCCGTCAGGTGCAGATGGTATTTCAGGATCCCTACGGATCGCTGCATCCCCGGCATACCATTGGCGATATTCTGGAAGAACCACTGCAGATCCACGGTATTAAAGATAGCGATAGGCGGATCTACCAATTGCTGGACAGGGTCGGTCTTAGCCGTCTGTTCCGTGAACGTTATCCTCATCAATTGTCCGGCGGACAACGTCAGCGAGTGGCTATCGCCAGAGCCTTGATCCTTGAACCACAGATTTTACTGCTGGATGAACCAACCTCAGCATTAGATGTTTCGGTGCAGGCTGAGATCCTTAATCTACTGGTTGAACTGCAGCGTGAGTCAGATCTGACTTATCTGATGGTGACCCATGATTTGGGGGTTATTGCCCATCTATGTCAGAAAGTGGCCGTGATGCAGTACGGTAAAATTCTTGAGACTCTGACGGTTGATGCCCTGGTGAATAATCAGGCACAGACTGCCTATACGCAGATGTTACTCAATGCCAGCCAGCACTATAGCCGCGAGATGGCGCGCGAGGTGGCTGAATATTAGTTCCTCCCACAGAGAGGTGGAGCCATAAGGGGCAGTTTTAGCTTAAGCTGCCCAGAATGTTCTGCAAAAGAGAAGGGCATGCGGCGAAGTTATAGCCAGGGACTATACTTATGGCAGTGAAAACCAAACGGAGGAGCAATATGATGATTCATAAGCAAGGCCAGGCACACTGGGAAGGCGATATTAAGCAGGGGAAGGGGACTATCTCGACCGAAAGCGGCGCCCTTAATAACCAGCCTTATGGATTTAATACGCGATTTGAAGGTAAAGCGGGGACTAACCCTGAAGAACTGATTGGCGCTGCTCATGCTGGATGCTTTTCTATGGCCCTGTCCTTGATGCTCGGTGAGGCCGGGTATACGCCAGAAAGCATTGATACTGTGGCAGTAGTCTCACTGGAAAAAGTTGATGGTGGCTTTGCTATCAGCCAAGTTGCTCTTAAGAGTCAGGTCAAGCTCACGGGGATCGAAGCTGAGACATTTGATAAAATTATTCAGCAGGCCAAGACGGGCTGTCCGGTGTCGAAACTGCTGAAGGCTAAAATTACCCTCGATTACCATCTGGAAAACTGATTGCTGGCTTGTGCCGAGGATGCCTGTTAGCTAAGACATCCTCGCACTCTCCTAAACCTGTGGGATCTATCTTTGCTTATCGAGTTGTAGAGCCACATAAAGTAGCAGCTTGTCATCAAGACTTTTCAGATCAAGACCGGTTAACTCAGCGATCCGTGACAGTCGATACTCAAGGGTATTACGATGAATAAACAGTGCCTTGGAAGTGGCTAGTGGCTGAAGATTATGATTAAACCATGCCACCAGGGTACGGAGTAGCAAACCGTTACTGTCCATCACCTTCAGTTTCATTAAGGGTCTTGAAAGTTCATCGGCCTGCCAGCCTTCACGTAGCCCGTCGAGTAACACCGGCAGCACTAAGTCCTGATAAAAGTAGCAGCGTTTCTCTGGCATACGCTGTTTACCGACCTCGAGGGTCGTACAGGCGGTGCGATAAGAGCGTGCGATACTCCCTTGGCCAATAAAATAATTTCCCAGGGCAATACGAAAGCGCAGATGGCCTTCTTCCTGCATATTAGCGATCAGCTGTTCGATACGCCGACAGTGTTCTTGCGCATCCCAGCGCCCATGGATATTGAGGGCGGGTTTGAGTACCACAATTTCAGTTAGTGAGATAATCGCCACCAGATTATTACGCGCAGGCTTCATTAAGTTGGTCTGCAGCTGCTGTAGTTCATCCATCGCGCTGTCAATACCGAGCTGGCCACTGTCTATTTTGATAACTGCCACGACTCGCGGTAGGGAGAGGTCTATCCCTAAGCGCTTAGCCCATTCCGTAAGGGCTGGTGTATGCTCCTCGGCGTGGATCAAGCTCATTACCAGTTCTTCTCTCAGGCGCGTATCTTGCGCCAACAGGTGCATCAGTCGCGCCTGCTCAAGCATCATTTCCGCCGTCATGCAGACCAGCTCACCGTATTTACGTAGCGCCACAGGCTGACCTGTTAAGCCAATGACACCGACGATATCCCCCTCGAGTCTCAGGGGGAGGTTGATACCTTGCTTTACACCGTGCAGGTTGTGGACTGCGGCATCATCAATATCAACCACTCGCCCTTGAGAAAGAGCCAACAGCGCTCCCTCATGCAATTCACCGATACGTTCCGGATCGCCGCTGCCGATAATTTTGCCGCGGGCGTCCATTACATTGATGTTAGAGTCAATAATACGCATAGTACGGGCAACGATATCCTGTGCCATTCTGGAATCGAGGTGTAAAGCAGTCATAGCCCCTCCGAATAAGATAACGCTAAGATAAGAAAGATCTTATCCCTTTGCATTCGCTAATTGCATACAGGGCACAGTTATCTATCAAATTGGGATCATGCCCTCAGGCCAGGTTATTTAAGGTATCGGCTATTACTCATGCATCGGTTTTAATAACATGCCTATTTTTACCATTGCTGCTACGTTGCGCGCTGTGCGGTAGATATTATCTGACGCACCACTGAAGGCTTCCTCTCGCGTTGAGATAGTCGAAAGCACGCTGAAAATGGCATCGATCCCATACTGATAGACGACGTCTACATCTGGATGCAAGCTTCCGGCAATGGCGATAACGGGCTTATTGTACTTTTTAGCAATATCGGCTACGCCAACAGGCACCTTGCCATTAATACTTTGACTGTCCAAACGCCCTTCTCCAGTGATAACGAGAGCACAGTCATGGATCTGCTCTTCAAGATTGAGAGCCTGTGTGACGACCTCAATACCGCGACGTAAATCAGCATTAAGGAACACTTTTAGCGTAGCACCCATGCCGCCAGCAGCCCCAGACCCAGGGAACTGTTTAACATTAATATCAAAGCTGCGTGCGATGATATTCGCATAGTGCTCAAGATTCTCATCGAGGGTATTAATCATCTCCTCAGTTGCCCCTTTTTGTGGGCCAAATACCCGCGAGGCGCCCTGAGGACCAATGAGCGGATTGGTGACATCACAGACCACTCGAACGGTACACCCGGCAAGACGAGGATCAAGACCGGTGATATCAATACTCCCAAGCTTACCCAGGCTGCCTCCTCCAGGGCTAAGATCCTGACCGTCAAGGTCAAGAAAGCGCACGCCGAGTGCCTGCATCATTCCCACGCCAGCATCATTCGTCGCGCTGCCGCCAATACCGATGACGATATTTTTTGCGCCGTGACCTAAAGCGAGTGTAATCAGCTCCCCCGTGCCATAAGAAGTGGTTAACAGCGGATTTCGCTTGTCGTGGGGCACCAGAGCCAGGCCGCTGGCTGCCGCCATTTCTATAAATGCAGTACTACCGTCACCGGATAATCCCCATACTGCATCAACCTCTGTATTAAGCGGCCCGGTGACCCGCCCGTGAAACTCCTTGCCTTGAGTCGCTGCAATCATTGCCTCGACCGTACCTTCGCCGCCGTCCGCGAGGGGAACCTTGACATAGCGCGCGTCTGGGAAGATTTCCCGAAAACCTTTTTCAATAACATCCGCGACATCTGGAGCCGAAAGGCTCTCTTTATAAGAGTCTGGGGCGATTACGATTTTCATAGTCATTAACCTAACGGATAATCCGGCTATTCTACGGGCGAGGCCCTTGTCCATTCGTTAGCCCGTTCTGCCGGGCTAATCTTCAATTAACGAGAGATTTCGACCTGAGCTAATTTCTCGTAATAACAGGCTAATGCACTGTGGTCAGCTTGCCCCAGTCCATCAACACGCAGCGCATGCATCATCTCCATCACTGAGGCGGTTAGCGGCAATTGCGCGCCTATGCCATGAGAGGTGTCGAGGGCATTAGCGAGGTCTTTGATATGCAGATCGATGCGGAAACCGGGCTTAAAATTACGATCCATCACCATCGGTGCCTTGGCCTCTAATACTGTGCTGCCCGCCAGACCGCCACGAATTGCCTGGAAAACGAAATCAGGGTTTACTCCAGCCTTAGTCGCAAGGGTCAGCGCTTCAGACATGGCGGCAATATTGACTGCCACGATGATCTGATTGGCCAATTTGGTGACATTACCCGCACCAATATCACCGGTATGGACCACTGAGCCGGCCATTGCTTTGAGAAGCGCTGCGTGTTTATCAAAAATAGCCTTATCGCCACCGACCATCACTGACAGCGTTCCGTCGATAGCCTTGGGCTCGCCACCGCTCACCGGGGCATCCAGCATGTCGATGCCTTTCTGTTTAAGAGCATCATGGATCTCACGGCTGGCCAGAGGAGAGATGGAACTCATATCAATCAATACGCTGCCAGGTTTGGCACCTTCAATAACCCCTTTTTCACCCAGAACCACGGCTTTCACTTCAGGGGAATTGGGTAGCATGGTGATAACCACATCACACAGTTCAGCAATCTCTTTAGGGGAAGATGCCTTTTGGGCACCCAGTGCGGCCAGTTCATCTGCGGCCGCGGAATTATGTCCTGAAACCACGACGTCGTAGCCCGCTTTCAGAAGATTTTTGCTCATTGGTTTGCCCATAATGCCCAGGCCAATAAAACCCACTTTAGTTGTCATAACGTCCTCTCTCATGGCGATAACTATTTCTTGAAGGTGTCTGAAAGTTTTTGGCTTGCTGAGCGAAACAGACCTAAGTCACTGCCGACAGCCACAAAGGTTGCGCCCCAGTCCAGGTAGCGACGTGCATCGGCTTCCACGGGGGCTAAAATACCGCTTGGTTTCCCCATGGCTTTAGCGCGTGCAAAAATATGCCTGATGGCTTGTTGGATCTCGGGATGTCCGGCATTACCCAGATGACCCAGGGCAGCAGCTAAATCACTTGGCCCAACAAAAATACCGTCTACGCCCTCGGTGGCGGCAATGTGGTCAATATTATCGAGCCCGGCCTGGCTCTCTATCTGAACCAGGATGGTGATATTGTTATCCGACTGGGTAAAGTAGTCCGGAACAGTACCAAACATATTGGCGCGGTGAGAAACTGACACGCCACGCACTCCCAGCGGTGGGTAGCGTGTTGCCGCTACCGCTTGGCGTGCTTCTTCATCGCTTTCAACAAAGGGAATGAGGAAGTTGTAGAACCCGATATCTAACAAGCGTTTCATAATCACCGCGTCGTTAGTCGGCACTCTGACCACTGGCGTGCTGATGCTGCCTTTTAGCGCCATCAGTTGGGGAATAAAAGTCGAAATATCATTGGGTGCATGTTCACCATCCAGTACCAACCAGTCAAAACCAGCCAAGCCTAGCACCTCAGTACTAATGGGGCTGGCAAGGGCTGACCAGCAGCCAATCTGAACCTGATGTGCGGCCAGCGCTGCTTTGAATTTATTTGGAAAAATATCGTTACTCATCATGGTTACCTTTATTTATTTCCGTAATTCCATACGCTTAATGTCACGGTGACGATAAAGATCATTAATAGAATTAAGTATCGGGTGAGTATTATCTTTTTTTGTAGGTAAGTGTATTTAGACTCACAGTATGATCCTCAAATGGGAATATTATTATTTACCACTGTCGCTGTTATTACTGCCGTTGCCGTAAGGATATAAAGGAGTGTTTTTTTAATAAAATGACTATCATTAAAATCAAGTTTAAACATTCCATATGGGTCGGTCATTAGGCAAATCATCAGTATTAACGCTGATAAAAATATTATTATTGTGCATATGCAATAGAAGGGCGGGTTGAAACCACATTTCTTCACAATAACCACACTGGCATTAACCCCATGAACTAATAATCGATTAACATCACATTTTATTATTATACTAGTTGGCATTATCCAATTAATAAGTATCAAAACAGATAAAAGAAATCATTTTCGACTAGTACTACGCGGGAGAATACTGGAATATGGCCGAGATAAAAATTAGACAAAAACCCCCCACCGTTTTTTATATAAAAGTACATGACTCAGATAATGTAGCGATCATTGTCAATGAGCAGGGCCTCGCGGCGGGTACGCATTTTCCCGATGGGCTAACTTTGGTTGAACATGTGCCCCAGGGCCATAAAGTCGCCCTGCAAGATATTCCTCAGGCAGGAAATATCATTCGTTACGGTGAAATAATCGGCTACGCTGTGCGTGATATTGCTAAAGGTGGCTGGATAGACGAGTCGCTGGTGGAGTTACCAAAAGCCCCGCCCCTTAATACTCTGCCTCTTGCGACTAAGGTTCCGGAAGCCTTACCTGCTTTAGAAGGCTATACCTTCGAAGGATATCGTAATCAGGATGGCAGCGTCGGTACTAAAAACATGCTGGGTATTTCAACCAGCGTACATTGTGTCGCTGGCGTGGTCGACTATGTGGTTAAAATTATCGAGCGTGACCTGCTGGCAAAGTATCCCAACGTTGACGGGGTGGTTGGCTTAAACCATCTTTACGGTTGTGGAGTGGCAATTAATGCGCCTGCCGCTGTCGTTCCAATCCGTACCATTCACAATATTGCCTTGAATCCTAATTTTGGTGGTGAGGTTATGGTGGTGGGTCTCGGTTGTGAAAAATTACAGCCTGAATTTATGCTGCAAGGCAGTAGTAAGGTTCCACTCAATACAATCGAGAATGCCAGTATCGTTCGTCTGCAGGATGAACAGCATGTTGGTTTTCAATCGATGGTTGATGACATATTACAGGTTGCTGAACGCCATTTAGCCAAACTCAATGCCCGCCAGCGTGAAACTTGCCCGGTATCTGAGCTAGTTGTCGGCATGCAGTGTGGCGGTAGTGATGCCTTTTCGGGAGTCACGGCAAACCCCGCTGTTGGCTATGCCTCTGATCTGTTGATCCGCTGCGGGGCTACTGTGATGTTCTCTGAAGTGACTGAAGTGAGAGATGCTATCCATCTTCTCACCCCCAGAGCCGTTGATGAGAAGGTTGGTAAGCGCTTACTTGAAGAAATGGCTTGGTATGATAACTATCTTGAACAAGGGCAGACTGATCGCAGTGCTAACCCCTCACCAGGTAATAAGAAAGGAGGGTTGTCTAATATTGTCGAAAAAGCCCTCGGCTCTATCGCTAAGTCAGGGAAAAGCGCTATCGTGGAAGTACTTTCTCCTGGAGAACGTCCGACTAAACGCGGCCTGATCTTTGCCGCAACCCCTGCCAGTGATTTTGTCTGTGGAACACAGCAGGTTGCCTCTGGTATCACGGTTCAAGTCTTTACCACCGGGCGTGGTACGCCTTATGGCTTGGCGGCGGTACCGGTGATTAAGATGGCCACCCGCACCGCCCTTGCCAATCGCTGGTATGATCTGATGGATATTAACGCTGGAATGATAGCCACGGGTGAAGAAACTATCGAGGAGGTAGGACATCGATTATTCGAATTTATCATCGATGTCGCCAGTGGCCGTAAATTGACCTTTTCTGATCAGCTGGGTCTGCACAATCAGCTGGCGGTATTTAACCCGGCACCAATCACCTGATTGATTAGCGGTATCTTCATCAATAAGCATATATTAGTCAGGGCGATATTTTCGTCCTGACGACTCGGTATACATAAACCCTATGCTCCGTACAGCTGGAGAACGAGTGTATTTCGGTTACTCAACACTATCAAATTGACAGCCGATGCCTAAAGTATTCCTGTGCAATATCTGTCCCTATCGATATATTTATGAGTCGCTATGGCGGATTATCAATATTATTAACGGTGGGTTACCCGATTAATGAAGTCTATAGGGCCAGGAAAAGAGTACCCTTGTCAGAGATCTGCGGATAACCACCGGTTAAAAAGTTCACAACTTTAATGACAGTCTCTATTATTCCCGGCGGGATAACTTACCAGCCGGCTGCACAGAGATATTAGTTCGCTGTAACCGAATTGCTATTAAGTGTTACGCTATCTTCTACTGCTTTCAGAGCCAGATTAGCTTCGTAGTATTTTTTCTCATTCAGCAGTTTCTGGGCATCTGCGATTGCTTTCTGAGCATGTTTTAGCGGTAGCAAATACAGTTTCTGTGTCACTGCAATATCAGCGAGACGCAGAGTTTCAATCGCCCCTTTTTGATCACCTTTTGCCAGTTGCTCATTTGCTTTCTTAATGGCTTCCTGTTTTTCAGGCGTTGCAATAAAGTTTTCACTGATACCCATTGTACCGTCAATCGCAATGTACTGGTCACCGATAAGCGCAGCATTCTTGTTTGTTCTGGCAAATACCGTCCACTCAGCGCTGTCATCCGCCAGAAGTTTTGCTGCAGCATCAGTCAGTTTAACCGCATGTTCAGGTAGGCCCTGGAAAATAGCCAGGCGTGCCATACGAACATCTTGTATTGCTGCGAAACCCTGTTGAGAAATTTTTAAGGTCTCAGCAGCCTGCTGGTGCGCGATTGCTGCGGTAGGGGTTTGCTCAGCAATGGCCAGCGACGGAAGGGTAGCCAGAGCAGAGGCAATCATGGCTGCGGTTAAAAGACGTTTCATAATAGATAACCCTCACTTCAGATGAATAACAGTAAATCAGCCAGAATTTGCCAGAATATGAGCGGCTCTCTGGCCTCAGTGGTCTGTTTTAAGCGTAGATGTGACTTTGTAATATTTCCATCTGTCAGTGAAGTATAGGGTAGGTTCCGTAATGAATTAGCGAGTTATGCTATGAGGTGAATACGGCCCGGTTTTGTGGCTTATGCACAATAAAACAGTGGCAATAATGATTCTGTCGGGGGGTGTGCCGACAGGTATAATCAGTAGATAAAACCTGCGGCCATTTGGGATCCTGAATGTTCCTCTCACAATATGTTGATTGCTGACGAGACACAGACATCTATCTCGTCAGTCTTAAGATACGGTGTTGCGTAATCGGGATCGGCATTAATAGAGGTAATGATCACGCAGTACCGCACAGCGGGAACTGTCAAGGTGATACTCCTGCGCCAGCCATGTAGCAGCAGATCCATAACGTTCGGTGATGGCCTGGATTGCGGCTTGTAAGAAATCAGGGTTGGCTTCCAGTAAAAAGCTAAATTGCTGCAATGCACGTTTATCAAGTGTTTCTGCATACTGCGCCAGAAGTTGTTCCCGATAAGGTGCCAGAGCATCCCCTGTGCGCAGGTAATCTATCATAATTGTCTCCTCATCAGCACCGAGGGCAAACAGAACCAGCGCAGATCCGACACCGGTACGATCTTTTCCAAAAGCACAGTGCTGTACTATGGCACCCTCTGGTTTACTCAGTAGCTGAGAGACCAGTTCACGATAAGCAGAATTAGCAAAGGGTAAACGGCGATAAAAATCACACATCCAAGTACGGGCATCTAACTCGGCTAAGGTTTCTGATGCGAGTTTTTCCAGGTTGCCGTTGACCAGCTGCCCTTTTGGATTCGCAGGAACAGAATGATATGTGACACCTGACCACAGTTGGTCCGGTTTGATTCGGCACTCCTCTTCATCACGATAGTCGAGGATAACTCTCAGCGGAAGATCTTGTAATATTTCACAGTCACGTGCAGACAATTGATGTAAATCACCAGAACGGAATAAGTGCCCAGGTCTGACCCGTCGCCCCTCTGCTGCGAGTGATCCACCAAAATCACGGAAATTAATGCCTCCGTCTAAGATAAGATCTGACTCGCCCGGCATTGTATCAGTACGTTCTACCATTATCCTTTTTCCTTTTGCTGATATTATATTGCCCAGCCTGACCTGCGCTGTTTCCTTTATAATACATAACATACCATTGCCAGGTTGTTTTTTATACTGCGGAAGTTTTCAGGTTGTCATTGATACGTAAAATAATGCAATGAATTTTATCAAAAAATACCTAAAAGTATGGTGGGAGATACAGATGATATAGCCTGTCTGTGCCCATAATCGTTATCAACAATTCATATCTTCAGTAGGGTTAAATAAACGTGGTGGTGTTCGGTATATCATGCGTACGATAGTGAGCACGCAATCTTTAGTCAGTCTCAGGAGGATCAATTCAGACCGAGGTAAAGTCGGAACAGTCGAGATGATTAAAGTGGTTCCCTTGTGTCTGCGCGGATCCTGGGAGATGCCTCCAGGCATGTACCAGCCTGTATGCTGCTGGTGCTCAGCTAAGCGTTATCTGTACCTATTGGCTCTCTTCGCTTGGTAGCGATAAGTCGCTCGAATTATTTAGTGTATAGTCAGATAAACAGTCTGCATGGTCTTTGGGAGAAGTCGGGATGTATGAGCCGTTAGTGATTAAATATTTGATAGGTACAGGTATCATTGCACTGTTCGTTATTTGCTATCTAATAATTATTTATTTTCAGCATCGTAAAAAACGTCACCAGAGCAGTATTTTTCTTCACCTTGTTTCAACCACACTGTTATGCGGCCTGATTTTTGTTATCAGCCAGTATATTGATATGGCTATTGTTGATTTTCACTTCCGACTGATTTCATTCAAAATGGTTAATGTCATTACTACCGCGGCAATGTCTTTAATTATAATGAGTAAAGTATTTCAGTTACTCAATCGGGTAGAGAAAGAACAGATAAAAAAAGGCAGTGATCCGACATCAGCAAGAATAATCTCCAGAATCTCAAAGATCAGTATTTTTTTTATCATCATGCTGATGTTCGGTGAGCATTTTGGTATCAGTTTGTCGGGACTAATGGCGTTTGGTGGGATTGGCGGTATTGCGATTGGTATGGCTGGTCGGGATATCCTGAGTAATTTCTTTTCTGGAGTCATGCTCTATTTTGACCGCCCTTTTAATATTGGTGATTGGATCAGTTCTCCTGACCGAAAAATAGAAGGAACAGTGGTCGAAATTGGCTGGAGGGTCACAAAAATAATGACGTTTGATCATCGGCCATTATATGTACCTAACTCTGTTTTTTCGTCAATCAGTGTGGAAAATCCAGGACAGATGACGAATCGACGCATTACCACTGAGTTA
>CANRKT010000039.1 GCA_947631255.1 uncultured Enterobacteriaceae bacterium | reverse complement strand
GCCTGATGGCGCCTTTCTTATTTATCTGGAAGAGAGCTTTATCCTAAAGCAACCATTAACGCGCCACCGGTAATCAGCGCAATACCAATTCCGGCCACCAGTGAGACTTTTTCGCCAAACAGAATAACCGCCAGTACTACCGCAAACACCACACTGAGTTTATCGATTGGCGCGACTTTGGAAACTTCACCACTCTTAATGGCCATAAAATAAAACAGCCATGACAGGGCTCCGGCGACACCGCTTAAGACAATAAACAGCAGCGCTTTTTTATCCGCAAATACAGTTCCGACCAGGTTCAGTTTCCCTTGTACTACCACCACTGCGACCAGGAATAAAGCCATGACAATCGCCCGAATAGCGGTGGCAGTATTAGCATCAAGTTGCTGCAAACCTATTTTGCCAAAAATAGCGACCAGAGCAGCACTTGCCGCCGATAACAGTGCATAGAATAACCAAGCGCTCATTGTCATTTCTTCCTGTAGCAATAATATTCATTTTTTATTTTATAAAACAAAACGATATCCGATACCTGTCTCGGTTAATAAATGACTCGGACGGGCAGGATCTTGTTCTAATTTTTGACGTAAATGACCCATGTAGATACGCAGATAATGGCTGTGTTCAACCGCATTTGGCCCCCAGATTTGCTTTAGCAACTGGCGCTGGGTTAGCACTTTACCATGATTATTCAGCAAGGTTGCCAGCAGTCGAAACTCAAGCGGCGTAAGATGCACGTCATCTTCGCCACGCACTATTCTATGGGCAACAAGATCAACGGTGATATTGGCAAAATGGTAAACAGGCTCGGGCTGTACCAGACTCGCATGGCGTCGCAGGGCAACGCGTAACCGCGCCTGTAACTCGCCGATACCAAATGGTTTACTGAGAAAATCGTCTGCCCCAGCGTCGAGAGCAGTAATTTTATCCTGTTCGTTGTCACGTGCGGACAGCACAATAATCGGTGCCTGGCTCCACTGGCGAAAATCACGAATAAATTCAACACCATCACCATCTGGCAAACCTAAATCAAGAATGACGACATCAGGTTTACGCGTTGCCGCTTCGATAAGTCCGCGCTGCAAGGTTTCGGCATTAAATACCCGCAAGGATTCATCTTCCAGTGCAGTACGTAGAAAACGTCCGATCTCTTTTTCATCCTCAATCACTAAAACGGTTATCACATGGCCTCGTCTATATCAGGAAGAACTGGAGCAGGAGATAAGGGTAATATTATCTGAAAGCTGGCCCCGCCTTGTGGGCGCTGTATGGCAGAGATAGTACCACCGTGTAGTTCAACAATGGCCCGACAAATTGCCAGCCCTAGCCCGACACCAGGAATAGCTGACTCTTTATTGCCGCGGGAAAACTTATCAAAAATGAGCTGTTCTTTATCTGGGGGAATTCCAGGGCCATCGTCCCAGACCTCCAGTTGTAGTGAGCCGGTTTTACCCGCGGCGCGGATACCTGTCTGGGCTGTCGGACCCGCATATTTGAGTGCATTTTCCAGCAAATTAATCAGTACTCGCTCAAATAAAGGACCATCGACTTCAATCAGCATCAGCGGGTCTGGCATATCAAGGCTGACATGGCGGCCACCTGAAGCGGGTTCAAACATCTGCAATGCGCTACCAATCACCTCTTCAAGCGTCAGCCACTCTTTACGTAAATTAAAACCACCCGACTGAATACGTGCCATTTCCAGCAAGTTATTCACCAGACGGGTGGTATTCAGCACATGCTGACGAATATCATTGGCCTGATGGGTATGTTTTGAACCTTCACGGGTAAGATTTTTTGTCAGAATATCGGCCTGGCCCAGTAAGACGGTCAGTGGCGTGCGTAAATCATGTGACAGGGCCGCCAGCAATGAGTGACGCAGTTGCTCGCGTTCACTGGCCAGACGGGCTTGCTCTTCACTGGCGGTAAGCAAGAGCCTGTCGAGTGTCGCTGCTACTAACAGCGTAAAAGTCTCCAACAGTCGCTGTTGTTCTGGCGTGACTAACTGGCGCAAATTATTGGGTTCGACCACCAGCAGCCCTAATGTCCGTTCAGTGGTACGAAGGGGTAATATTTGATAGGGCAGGGCAGGGAGTGTATCGGTTCCAGCCCCGGCTGGCTGGCCCTTATCAAAACTCCAGCGGGCGATAGCGTCATCCCACTGAGTGGGTTGTCCCAAGGTTGAAATACGGTTCAGTTTACCGTTTTCATCTGGCAGCAGCAGCAGGCTACGAGCCCGGAATGTGGAGTTGATAAACTGCACACTGGTCGCCGCTACCTCTGGAGGGGATCTGTCATCTGCCAGTGCTTTTGACATTTCATACAGATGTCGGGTGCGTTGTTCACGATAGCGTGCAATACGCGCCTGATAACGGACTCCGGCAGTCAGATTACCAATTACCAGACCGACAGTTAGCATCACACCAAAGGTCAGGAGATATTGCATATCTGATACCGCAAGAGTGCCATGCGGGGCAATAAAAAACAGATCAAAACTAACAACGTTCATCACTGCCGCCAGTACGGAAGGCCAGCGCCCATAAAGCAAAGCAATAATGACGACACCGAGTAAATAGATCATCACCAGATTGGCGGTTTCAAAAGAGCCTAACCAGTGATTAGCAATCCATGAGATTAATGCACATAGCACCACAGCGACCACGCTGCCCTGCACCTGTAAACGCCATTTCTCACCAATTCTGCGAGTCTCTGTGGCCCTGGCATGAGAAAATGCGGCATGTTCGTCGAGCGCGACAATCACCAGGTCAAGATCCGGAGCATATTTTCCCAACCGTTCAGCAAAGGTAGTGCCATGCCACCAGCGGCCAGTGATATGGCGCCCGAGAATGATTTTGCCAAGATTATGCTCGCGGGCATAACGTAATACGGCTTGCTCTTTGTTGGGATCTGCCAGGGTGGCTGTTTCGGCTCCTAGCTCCTGAGCCAGTCGCAGAGCACTGAGAATACTGTGGCGCTGATGCTCAGGCAGACGATGAAGCTTGGGTGTTTCAACATAAATCGCGTGCCAGACACTGCCTAATTTAGCGGCCAGACGGGCGGCGGTACGGACCAGTTTTTCATTACCGGCATTATGACCAATACATAACAGAATAGCGTCTCGGGTATGCCAGACTTTATCCGGGCCCTGGGTCTCGCGCCAGGCTCGCATCTGCTCATCAACCCGGTCAGCTGTTCGTCGGAGCGCCAGTTCGCGTAAAGCAATCAGATTGCCTTTACGGAAAAAATGTTCGATAGCGCGCTCGGTCTGACCAGAAAGATAGACTTTACCTTCATACAGCCGTTGACGCAGATCATCTGGCGGCAGATCAACAAGAACGATTTCATCTGCGGCATCAAAAATAGGATCAGGCACCGTTTCCCGTACCTGGATCCCGGTTATGCCGCCGACTACATCATTCAGACTTTCCAGATGCTGCACATTAACCGTCGTCAGAACATCAATGCCAGTACTCAGTAACTCTTCGACATCTTGCCAGCGTTTAGGATGGCGGGAGCCGGGAGCATTACTGTGTGCCAGTTCGTCCATCAAAATCAGAGCCGGGCTGCGGGCGAGGGCTGCATTGAGATCAAACTCTGCTATTACCCGTCCACGATGAACGATACGTTTTAGAGGTAGGATATTCAGCTCATTAAGCTGCTCTGCTGTCTCCCGGCGACCGTGTGTTTCTACTACACCCACCAGAATATCCAGCCCCTGGCCCCGTAATCGCTGAGCTTCCTGCAACATGGCGTATGTCTTTCCGACACCCGCGCAAGCACCGAAGAAAATTTTCAGTTTTCCACGAGGCTTGCGGCTAACCTGTTCCAGCAGTTTATCCGGGTCAGGGCGCAGAGGTTCTTCGGTCATATAAGTCCTTGGTTACGGAGCCTGGAGGGTATCCAGCGCCATATTGAGCTGCACAATATTGACCACGGGTACGCCGATAAAGCTCACCAATGGAGGGGTGGAATGTTCAGCGACCAGGCGAGTGACCTGTTCAATCGATAAATTTCTTGCCTGTGCCACTCGGGGTGTCTGCCATGCTATTGCTTGAGGTGAAAGTTGCCCGTCAAGACCACTGCCCGAAGCGGTGAGTAACTCAACCGGAACCGCCGGGTTAGCTTGTGGATTTGCGGCACGTAGTATTTTCACGCGCTCTTGTATCCGTTTATCCAGTGCAGGGTTACTGACTCCCAGGTTACTGCCTCCTGACGCCAGTGGATTATAAGGGCTATCTGCAGTGGCTGAAGGGCGACCATGAAAATATTTAGCCGCAGTAAAGTCTTGACCGATCAGCAGCGAACCACGCACCTGGCCCTTGTCGATAATTAAAGATCCATTGGCCTTGTCTTTAAACCACCATTGCCCAAGCATTGTAGTGACCAGGGGATAAACTCCCCCGGTTATCAGGGTTAATAAGATTAATACCAGTAAAGCGGGGCGTAAAATAGCCATCTTTGTATCCTCTTAAACCAGGTCTGAAACAGTCAGAATTAGATCAATAAGTTTGATGCCAATAAACGGGACTATCAGTCCACCCAAACCATAGATCCATAAATTACGGCGTAACATGGCGGAGGCACTCAGTGGTTTATAGCGGATCCCTTTTAATGCCAGAGGGATAAGCGCAATAATGATCAGTGCATTGAAGATCACGGCACTGAGAATGGCTGAGTTTGGGGAGTGCAATTGCATAATATTGAGCGCATTGAGCTGCGGATAAGTGGCGGCAAACGCTGCTGGAATGATGGCAAAATACTTCGCGACATCGTTAGCAATACTGAAAGTCGTCAGTGATCCTCGGGTCATTAACATCTGTTTCCCGATATGTACGACCTCAATGAGCTTGGTGGGATTAGAGTCCAGATCCACCATATTCCCGGCTTCTTTCGCCGCCTGTGTCCCTGAGTTCATCGCGACGGCAACGTCTGCCTGAGCCAGAGCAGGGGCATCGTTAGTCCCATCTCCGGTCATCGCCACCAGGCGGCCTTCGGCCTGATACTGACGGATCAACGCCAGCTTTGCTTCTGGTGTCGCCTCCGCAAGAAAATCATCCACTCCCGCTTCAGCGGCGATAGCTGCTGCGGTTAAACGGTTATCTCCGGTTATCATCACCGTTTTGATACCCATTTGACGCAACTGAGCAAAACGCCCTTTGATGCCGCCTTTTACGATGTCTTTTAGCGCAATGACACCGAGGACTTTAGCCCCTTCCGCAACCACCAATGGAGTGCTTCCCATACTGGCAACTTCCTCGACCAGAAGCATGACTTTGGCAGGAAAGTGACCTTTATTGGCTTCAATATGACGGCGAATAGCATCCACTGAACCTTTACGGATCATCCGGTCCTGGATATTTATTCCGCTCATACAGGTTTGCGCCGTAAAGGGAACAAAGGTTGCTTGCAGAGTCCGTAGATCGCGCTCACGCAAGTTAAAGCGTTGTTTAGCCAGAATCACAATACTGCGGCCTTCAGGTGTCTCATCTGCCAGTGACGAGAGCTGTGCAGCATCGGCCAGCTCTCTTTCCTCGACACCCGGTGCGGGCAAAAATGTAGATGCCTGACGGTTTCCGAGCGTAATGGTCCCGGTTTTATCCAACAATAAGACATCAACGTCCCCGGCGGCCTCAACGGCCCGCCCACTGGTTGCAATCACATTGGCAGCCAGCATTCGACTCATTCCAGCTACGCCAATCGCTGACAGTAATCCGCCGATAGTGGTGGGGATCAGGCAGACCAGTAGAGCGACCAGTACAGTCACACTGACAGCAGTCCCGCCATACTGTGAGAAGGGCCATAATGTGGCCGTCACCAGTAAAAAAATAATCGTTAAGGCAACGAGCAGAATGGTCAGGGCAACTTCATTGGGTGTTTTACGACGACTGGCACCTTCAACCATGGCAATCATACGATCGAGGAAGGTTTCGCCCGGATCCACGCTACATTGAATAACTAACCAGTCAGAAAGAATGCGTGTCCCGCCGGTAACAGAAGAAAAATCACCCCCGGACTCACGAATGACGGGGGCTGACTCACCCGTAATGGCACTTTCATCTACCGAGGCTCCTCCTTCGAGGACCTCACCATCACAGGGGATAATATCCCCGGCTTCAACCAGGACGATATCCCCTTTACGCAGGCTTGCCGCTAAGACTCGTTCAGATTGAGCATCTCGTTGTGGAGATGAGAGTTTGTGTGCCCAGCTCGTTTTATTCACTCCTTTCAGGCTATTCGCCTGGGCTTTACTACGTCCTTCAGCCAGAGCTTCAGCTGCATTCGCGAACAGTACGGTAAACCACAGCCAGAGGCTAATTGCTGCAGTAAATGTCCAGTTACCTGTAAGCTTGCCACTGAGCATGGCAATGGCTAGTAGGGTGGTGATAACACTGCCCACCCAGACAATAAACATCACCGGATTGGACCATTGCACCTGAGGTGACAGTTTTTTAACAGAATCAATGAGTGCCTGACGGATCAGACCTGGTTCAAATAGCGCCTGTTGTTTGCGACTCATGGGAGCCTCGTTATTAGGTTATTAACCAAAGAAAGATGTTCTGCAACCGGGCCTAAAGCGAGGGCGGGGATAAAGGTCAGCGCACCGACTAATAATAGGGTTCCTGTTAATAAACCGATAAAGAGAGCCCCGTGGGTCGGTAAAGTACCGAGACTGGCGGCCTGGGATTTTTTCCTGACCAGTAAACCGGCAATCGCCAGTACCGGAATAATGATCCCAAAGCGACCGACCCACATGCACAGGGCGAGCAGAAGATTCCAGAACGGGGTATTGGTGCTCAGACCGGCAAAAGCGCTGCCGTTGTTATTTGCCGCAGAGGACACGGCATACAGTACTTCGCTAAAACCATGGATACCAGGGTTAAAGATGCCGCTGCGACCTGCATCAGTCATCATCGCCAGAGCGGTCGCGAGCAATACCAGGGTTGGAATGACCAGAATGGCCAGAGCCGTCATTTTTATCTCACGAACGTCGATTTTTTTGCCCAAATACTCTGGAGTACGACCAATCATCAGACCGGCAATAAAGACTGTCAGCAGAACGAACAGCAGCATGCCGTAGAGACCAGAACCCACACCGCCAAACACCACTTCACCGATTTGCATCAGCCACAGAGGAGTCATGCCCCCCAGAGCGGTCAGGGAGTCATGCATGGCGTTGACGGCGCCGCAGGACGCGGCTGTGGTGACCACCGCATACAGGCTGGTGGCGAGAATACCGAATCGACTCTCTTTACCTTCCATATTGATAGGGCTGTTGGCGCCCAGCGGCATAAAGTGTGGATTACCGTTCAACTCAGCCCACATCACCACTGCGACACAAACGACGAAAATAAGTGACATTACCCACAGTAAAGTTCTTCCCTGGCGTCGGTCACCCACGGCTTCGCCAAAAGCAAAACACAGGGCAGTGGGTATCAGGAATATCGCCAGCATCTGAATAAAGTTGCTCAGTGCTGTCGGATTTTCAAACGGATGAGCGGAGTTGGCGTTAAAGAATCCACCTCCATTCGTGCCGAGTAATTTAATCGCCTCCTGCGAGGCTACCGGTCCCACAGGCAGCAGGTGTGATACCCCTTCAATTGAAATAAAGGGTTGATAAGCATTGAGAGTCTGAGGTGTACCCTGGCTGATAAATATCAGAGCAAGTATCACCGATATGGGGAGCAGGATATAAAGAGTAATCCGGGTTAAGTCGACCCAGGCGTTACCCAGCGTAGTCATCGATTGACGAGCAAAGCCACGGATTAAGGCAAATATCACCGCAATACCTGTGGCGGCAGAGACAAAGTTTTGTACGCTCAGTCCTACCATCTGGCTGAAATAACTCATGGTGGTTTCACCGCTATAGGCCTGCCAGTTGGTATTGGTGACAAAACTCACTGCGGTATTTAACGCCAGATCCCAGGACAGACCGGGTAGCAGTTGTGGGTTAAGAGGAAGGCGAGCCTGCATTATTAGGATAATAAACAGCAGAATCAGCCCTAAAAAGTTAATGCCGATAATCGCCAGCAGATAGCGCTTCCAGCTCATCTCTTCTGTGGTACAGCCCATTAACCGCCACAGTACCGGTTCAATCTTGCTCATGACGGGAACAGGGACATCAAGGATAAGCTTGACCAGCAAAGCACTGACCGATTTAGCGAGGATAAACAGCACCAGCAGGAAGCTGGCAATCAGTAAAAATCCAGACGCAGCCATTAAAATGCCTCCGCATTAACCAGGGCATAAATCAGATAAACCAACAGGAGCAATACCAGCAGGATGCCGGTTATCACGGCGATACTCACAATCCACCTCCACGGGGATATTTGGGATATGCCGCGAGAATAGGTTTTTGGCTGCAAAGATGTCGTAAAAGTCAGGCGTCAAGGTGTAAAAAAAGTATAAAAATGGCGTGGCAGAGTAGGTCGACAGGATCCTGATTTGATCAGAAAGTGCGGCAAGCCCCGTTCTTTCTGGTCGGATGAGTAGTAATGTTTTATTTTTTAGAGTATTATTTTTGCATATGGCAAGTATATATTTTTCGCATTTTGCAATGCATCACGTTTTACGCTATCAAAAAGTTTGATTTGAGAGTCTTCTGAAAGAAAAATTATTCAGCCGGCCATCTGCACCATTGCACCCGATGCGAAACCTGTTCATAAACTGAGAGGAGGTTCCTGTGTCTCTATACCAAACTTATCCTGCCTGGCAAGTTATGTTGCGTCGACTGTGCGCTGTTACTGTCGGTATTGCAGCCTTACCGGTAATGTTGTTCTGGAAAGACAGAGCACGTTTTTATAGCTATTTACATCGTGTTTGGTCGAAAACCAGCGATAAGCCGGTATGGATGGAACAAGCCGAAGCTGCTGCGGGTGATTTTTACTGATCCCTGACTTACCGCAGTCTGGTATGACATCGTAATTTCCCTCGATATAAGGGCATGCAGAGCATTGGCTTTGTGTGCCTTAGAATTTCCCATCAAAATGCCCCCATCGCGAGTGCCGTGACGCGCGGTCGTCAGACAGCTGCTATTCTCTGTGGCAGAATATCACGACAGCTTTTTATCACAGCTGATGATGTTGCCCCAATAAATCACGGGATGACGGGATCAGAGTCATGACAAGCAGGAGCCCTATGACGACCCATCTGGTTTGGTTTCGCAACGACTTACGTCTGCATGATAACTATGCGCTATCTGCGGCATGTCGCTCGCCTGATGCGCGGGTGCTGGCATTGTTTATTGCCACCCCGGCACAATGGCAGCAGCATAATATGGCTCCCCGCCAGGCTGAGTTTATCTGCCAGCATCTTAATGCGTTAGGTGAACAGCTTGCTGAGCGTGGCATTACTCTGCATATCCGGCAGCGAGCCGACTTCTCTGCTGCCGTTGATGAGGTTAAACAGTTTTGCCAGCAGCAGGGCGTAAGTGCGTTATTTTACAACTATCAATATGAAGTCAATGAACGTGAGCGGGATGCCCGGCTTGAGCGTGAGCTTGACGGGCAGGTCGTCTGCCAGGGATTTGATGATAGCTTACTGTTGCCGCCAGGTAGTGTAGTAACGGGCAATCGTGAAATGTATAAAGTTTTTACCCCCTTTAGCCGGGCGTTTATTAAACGTCTTAAAGAACAGTTACCGGAATGTGTCGCGGCTCCGCAAGCCCGGGGTGAGGCTGTTGAGTTTACGCCTTATCAATTTGACTACCCCTGCCAGCCTTTTAACCCAGAGTTGTTCCCCGTCGGAGAGCGAGCGGCTATTTTGCGGCTACGTACCTTTTGTCAGAGAGCTGTGGTTGATTATGCCGAACAGCGAGACTTTCCGGCAATTAAGGGAACCAGTAGCTTATCTGCCTGGCTGACCATTGGTGTGCTTTCTCCTCGTCAGTGCCTGCATCGCTTACTGAAAGAACAGCCTCGCGCGCTGGAGGGTGAGACCGGGGCTGTCTGGCTGAATGAGCTGATCTGGCGCGAGTTTTATCGTCATCTGTTAGTCGCTTATCCACGTTTATGCCGTTACCGTCCGTTTATTGCCTGGACGGATAAGGTGTGCTGGGATCATAATCCAGAAGCGTTAAGTGCCTGGCAGCAAGGTAAAACAGGTTATCCAATTGTCGATGCGGCTATGCGGCAGCTCAATAAAACCGGCTGGATGCACAATCGCCTGCGTATGGTCGTCGCCAGTTTCCTGGTAAAAGATTTACTGATCGACTGGCGAGAAGGGGAGCGTTACTTTATGTCGCAGTTGATTGACGGTGACCTGGCCGCTAACAATGGCGGCTGGCAGTGGGCCGCTTCGACGGGAACCGATGCTGCGCCGTATTTTCGTATTTTTAATCCCACCACCCAAGGGCAGCGCTTTGATAGCGACGGAACATTTATTCGTCATTGGTTACCGGAACTGGCATTGATAGCGGGTAAAGATATTCATACCCCTTGGGAATGGGCCGACAAACGGCGGCAAACGCTCGACTACCCGCGGCCCATTGTGGATCATAAACAAGCACGAATTGCTACACTCGCGGCCTATGAAGCAGCACGTAAATAAACAAGAGAAAAAAGATGAAAAATAGTGAACTGGAGCGTCTGATTAATGAAAAACTTAATAGCAGTGCTATCAGCGACTTTGCACCTAATGGTTTGCAGGTAGAAGGCCGTGAAGAAATTCGCAAAATTATCACTGGCGTGACGGCTTGTCAGGCATTGCTGGATGAAGCAGTACGTCAGCAAGCTGATGCGATTATTGTTCATCATGGTTATTTCTGGAAAAGTGAGCCAGCGGTGATCCGGGGAATGAAACGTCGTCGCCTGAAAACCTTACTGGCTAACGATATCAATCTTTATGGCTGGCATCTGCCACTGGATATGCATGCCCAGCTAGGGAATAACGCACAACTCGGACGGCTGCTGGGCATTGAAACCCAAGGGGAAATTGATCCGCTGGTGCCATGGGGTACTTTCCCGACAGCTTTATCGGGTGTCGAGCTCGCTTCCTGGCTAGAGTTGAGTTTAGGTCGTACCCCTTTGTGGTGCGGGGATACCGGGCCAGATGAAATTCGTCGGGTTGCCTGGTGTACCGGAGGCGGGCAAGGATTTATAGATAATGCCGCCCGTTTTGGGGTTGATGCCTTCATTACGGGTGAAGTGTCTGAACAAACGATTCATTCTGCTCGTGAACAAGGCATACATTTTTATGCCGCAGGGCATCATGCCACCGAGCGCGGGGGGATTCAGGCATTAAGTGACTGGCTGGCAACAGAAACGGACCTGGATGTGACCTTTATTGATATTCCTAACCCAGCTTAACCTGAGCCTGGTTATCGAGGTGGGGAAAGCGTCTCAGTCAGATTTCCCCACTGGGTGAGAACAGTTTCAAAAATTGATCAGGAGAGTACGATGCCTGAAGGTCCTGAAATACGCCGGGCAGCGGATAATCTTGAGCAGGCGGTCGCCGGTCATCCGCTAACCCGTGTTTGGTTTGCCTATGAAACATTAAAGCCCTTTGAAGAGATGCTGACAGGAAAATGTATTGAACGCATTGAAACGCGCGGTAAAGCGATGCTGACGCATTTTTCCAATGGCCTAACTCTGTATACCCATAACCAATTGTATGGCGTGTGGCGTATTGTTGATGCTGGCGACTGGCCGGTCAGTTCCCGGGTTTTACGGGTGAGGTTTGAGACGGCAGATAAAGCAATACTGCTCTACAGTGCTTCTGATATTGAAATGCTTGAACAATCTCAGTTAGACCAGCAGCCATTTTTAAAGCGCGTAGGCCCGGATGTTTTAGACAGCAGTTTAACCGTGGAACGGATCAAAGCCCGTATTCTGTCACCCGAATTCCGTCGCCGGCAACTGGGTACGCTGATGCTGGACCAGCGTTTTTTGGCTGGATTAGGTAATTATCTGCGGGCAGAAATTCTCTGGGAAGCGAGGATTGGGCCGCGGTACCATGCGGAGGCTCTTGGCGACGACTGTCTTGATAGGCTGGCACAGGCTATTTTGGAGATCCCTCAATGCTCTTATCAGACCAGAGGCGAGGCGGATGAAAGCAGGCATCACGGTACGTTATTTCGTTTTCACGTTTTTCATCGAGCCGGTGAACCCTGTGAGCGCTGTTTGAATATGATAGAAAAAACCACCCTATCTTCACGACCCTTTTACTGGTGCCCGCACTGTCAGAAATAACCTGCCGTACCTCGCTCTTGGGAGGGGGCCGAGGCTCATCGCTATATTACGTTTTTGTTTTACCTATTCGGGCAAGACTATCGCAGGATCAGGATGTTCTATCTTGACTGGGTGAGCTAATAGCAGGCAAAAATACAAAACGCCTGATGCAGGGCACCAAGCGTTTAATCTGAGTCAGAACTCGCTATGTAGCAAGCGGCTTATTTTGCCAGATCAGAGGTAAAATCACGTTTGTCATAACCGGTATACAGCTGGCGAGGACGGGCAATTTTTATGCCGTCATCGTGCATTTCATTCCAGTGTGCAATCCAGCCGACAGTACGTGCCATAGCGAAGATAACGGTAAACATGGTGGAAGGTATACCCATCGCTTTGAGAATAATACCAGAGTAGAAGTCTACGTTCGGGTACAGTTTTCTCTCGATAAAGTACGGGTCATTCAGCGCAATATGCTCAAGCTCCATAGCCACTTCCAACAGGCTGTTATCTTTCAGATCCAGCTCTCTCAGAACTTCATGGCAGGTTTCACGCATCACAGTGGCTCGCGGGTCATAGTTTTTGTAGACGCGGTGACCAAAGCCCATCAGACGGAAAGAATCATTCTTGTCTTTCGCACGACGAATAAACTCAGGAATATGGTCTACGCTGCTGATTTCTTCCAGCATTTTCAGTGCAGCTTCGTTAGCTCCACCGTGAGCAGGTCCCCACAGTGACGCGATACCCGCGGCAATACAGGCAAACGGATTTGCGCCGGAAGAGCCAGCGGTACGCACTGTTGAAGTTGACGCATTTTGCTCATGGTCAGCGTGCAGGATCAGAATTCTGTCCATTGCACGTTCCAGAATAGGGTTCACAACGTACTCTTCGCAAGGCGTAGAGAACATCATGTTCAGGAAATTACCCGCGTAGGATAAATCGTTACGCGGATAAACGAATGGCTGACCAATCGAGTATTTGTAACACATTGCCGCCACAGTCGGCATTTTTGACAACAGGCGGAATGCCGCAATTTCACGATGACGCGGATTGTTGACATCCAGCGAGTCGTGATAGAACGCAGCCAGAGCACCAGTGACACCACACAGAACTGCCATAGGATGAGAATCACGACGGAAACCATGGAACAAACGCGTGATTTGCTCATGGATCATGGTATGACGCGTCACGGTTTTCTCAAAGGCGTCAAATTGCTCCTGAGTCGGTTTTTCACCATTCAGCAGAATATAACAAACTTCAAGATAGCTGGAGTCAGTCGCCAGCTGATCTATTGGAAATCCACGGTGTAATAACACACCCTCATCACCATCGATGAAGGTGATTTTAGACTCACAGGATGCTGTAGAGGTAAAACCCGGATCAAAGGTGAAAATATTGTTAGAACCAAGACTACGGATATCTATTACATCTTGACCGAGGGTTCCTTGCAGAACATTCAGTTCGATAGCATTATCATCGGTTAGAGTGATTTTTGCCTTATTGTCAGACATTTACGGTCTCCTTAGCGCCTTATTTATAAGACTGCCGGATACCTAATTTGCACAACAGCCGCATTATTCTATTACCCGTAATTTTATTTGGCTCTTAGCTCTGCGTAGAGTTGTACAGCCCAGGGTACAGAGCAATGGGCGCTTTCAGGTAACACTCGCTTTGGGGCGAACGACAGCAAATCAGGGTGTTAGCAGTCAGTATCATTTAAATCTATATAACACTAATAACCGTCCTGATTACACGGGTCAATAGTTTGACACTGTTACATAACTATTCTTCAGGTGAAAGACTAGCACTATAACTTTTGCGAATTATATGGCTTTTATAGCGCTGTTTGTAACAATAATGTTTTGGTTTTGTCAAATTAGATGGCTAAAATTTAAAATAATGTTGTTATCGTGATCCTGGTCACTGTTCAGAGTAAAACCCCGCAAACAGTATTGCTGTTAATTGTAATGATTTTGTGAAGAGCCTATACTCCCGCCAGGTCTCCGGAACACCCTGCTACCGGGAGCCACCCAGCGTTGTGGCCTGCTTTTTAGGTCTCTGGATGTAGCTGTATTTTGCTTTATGCACAGTTATATGAAGTGAGCGCTGTCTGACCCCGAATGCAGATCCGGAGGAAGGAAACAATAAGAAGAGCATGTGGGCGCTATTCAATGATAAGAAAAGTGAAAAAACAACGACCTGTCAATTTGGATCTGAAAACGATTCAATTTCCTGTTACTGCTATCGCTTCCATTCTCCACCGTGTTTCTGGTGTGATAACTTTTGTGGCGGTTGGCATCCTGTTGTGGCTATTAGGACAGTCTCTTTCCTCCCCTGAAGGTTTCCTGGCTGCATCTGCGGTTATGGGCAGCTTCTTCGCTAAGTTTATAATGTGGGGCATTCTTACTGCCCTGGCTTACCATGTTGTGGTGGGCATTCGTCATGTCATGATGGATATAGGTTGTCTGGAAGAAACATTACAAGTGGGCAAACGATCCGCGTATATCTCTTTTGTTATTACTGTCGTGCTTTCAATCCTCGCAGGAGTCCTCGTATGGTAAGCAATGCCTCCGCATTGGGTCGTAATGGCGTGCATGATTATCTTCTCGTTCGTGCCTCTGCCATTGTCTTGACGCTGTACATTATTTATATGGTTGGTTTTTTCGCATTTACCGGCGAATTGACTTATGAGATTTGGCGTGATTTCTTCGCCTCATCCTTCACCAAAGTGTTTACCCTGCTGGCACTATTTTCGATTTTAATTCATGCCTGGATTGGCATGTGGCAGGTGTTGACCGATTACGTTAAACCGCTGGCTATCCGCCTGGTATTACAGTTTGCGATTGTTGCTGCACTACTGGTTTACGTTCTTTATGGATTTGTTGTGGTGTGGGGTGTGTAATGAATTTACCAGTCAGAGAGTTTGACGCAATTGTTATTGGTGCCGGTGGTGCAGGAATGCGTGCTGCGCTGCAAATTTCACAGTCAGGCCAAACCTGCGCCTTACTGTCTAAAGTTTTTCCAACCCGTTCCCATACCGTATCAGCGCAGGGTGGTATCACCGTTGCGTTAGGTAATACCCATGAAGATAACTGGGAATGGCACATGTACGATACGGTTAAAGGTTCTGATTATATCGGAGACCAGGACGCGATTGAATATATGTGTAAAACCGGTCCGGAAGCCGTTCTGGAGCTGGAACATATGGGATTACCTTTTTCCCGTCTTGATGACGGCACTATCTATCAGCGACCATTTGGTGGTCAGTCCAAAAATTTCGGTGGTGAGCAAGCAGCACGTACTGCAGCAGCAGCAGACCGAACCGGACATGCGTTATTACATACGCTCTACCAGCAAAACTTGAAAAACCACACCACGATTTTCTCCGAGTGGTATGCACTGGATCTAGTGAAAAACCAGGACGGCGCGATTGTGGGTTGTACTGCGCTGGATATTGAAACCGGTGAAGTGGTCTACTTCAAAGCGCGTGCGACGGTACTGGCGACGGGTGGAGCAGGGCGTATTTATCAGTCAACCACCAATGCGCACATCAATACCGGTGACGGTGTTGGCATGGCCTTACGTGCCGGTGTACCGGTACAGGACATGGAAATGTGGCAGTTCCACCCAACCGGTATTGCCGGTGCAGGTGTGCTGGTGACGGAAGGTTGTCGTGGCGAAGGTGGTTACCTGTTGAATAAACATGGTGAGCGCTTTATGGAACGTTACGCGCCTAATGCGAAAGACTTGGCCGGACGTGATGTTGTTGCCCGTTCCATTATGGTTGAAATCCGTGAAGGTCGCGGTTGTGATGGTCCGTGGGGCCCGCACGCCAAACTGAAACTGGACCATTTAGGTAAAGATGTTCTGGAATCTCGTCTGCCAGGCATTCTGGAGTTATCCCGTACCTTTGCTCACGTTGACCCGGTGAAAGAGCCCATCCCGGTGATTCCAACTTGTCACTATATGATGGGTGGTATCCCGACCAAAGTGACCGGTCAGGCTCTGACAGTGAATGCCGAAGGTGAGGATGTCGTTATCCCAGGCTTGTTTGCTGTGGGTGAGATTGCTTGTGTATCGGTACATGGTGCTAACCGTCTGGGAGGGAACTCGCTGCTTGACCTGGTGGTCTTCGGTCGTGCTGTTGGTCTGCATCTGCATGAATCAATTGCTGAACAAGGTGCATTACGTGATGCCAGTGAAGCTGAAATTGAAGCCGCTCTGGAACGTCTGAATCGCTGGAATAATAACCGTGACGGTGAAGATCCGGTTCAGATTCGCAAAGCGCTGCAAGAGTGTATGCAGCATAACTTCTCGGTCTTCCGTGAAGGTGATGCGATGGCTAAAGGTCTTGAGGAACTGAAAGCTATCCGTGAGCGTCTGAAAAATGCACGCCTTGATGACACTTCTACTGAATTTAACACCCAGCGTGTTGAGTGTCTGGAACTGGATAACTTGATGGAAACTGCCTATGCAACGGCTGTTTCTGCTAATTTCCGCACTGAAAGCCGTGGTGCTCATAGCCGCTTTGATTTCCCTGAACGTGATGATGAAAACTGGTTATGCCACAGCTTGTATTTGCCTGAGTCGGAAAGCATGACCCGTCGTGAGGTCAACATGCAACCGAAACTGCGTCCGGCGTTCCCGCCGAAAGTGCGTACTTATTAAGAGCGGAGATTTGTCGATGAAACTCGAGTTTTCCATTTATCGTTATAACCCGGACGTTGACGATGCTCCACGTATGCAGGAGTACGTACTGGAAGGTGAGGAAGGGCGCGACATGATGCTGCTGGACGCCCTTATCCAGTTAAAAGAAAAAGATCCAACATTGTCGTTTCGTCGTTCCTGCCGTGAAGGGGTCTGTGGCTCTGATGGTCTGAACATGAACGGTAAAAATGGTCTGGCTTGTATTACACCGATATCCGCTCTGGGTAATGGAAAGCAAAAAATTGTCATCCGCCCACTGCCTGGTTTACCGGTTGTTCGCGACTTGGTAGTCGATATGGGACAATTCTATGCTCAATATGAGAAGATTAAACCGTATCTGCTGAACGATGGACAAAAACCGCCTTCTCGTGAGCATTTACAGATGCCAGAGCAGCGTGAAAAACTGGATGGTTTGTACGAGTGTATTCTGTGTGCTTGCTGTTCCACCTCTTGTCCTTCGTTCTGGTGGAACCCAGATAAGTTTATTGGACCTGCGGGATTACTTGCCGCTTATCGCTTCCTGATAGACAGCCGCGATACTGAAACGGCAGAACGCCTGGAAGGCCTGAGTGATGCTTTCAGCGTATTCCGCTGCCATGGCATTATGAACTGCGTTAGCGTATGTCCTAAAGGTTTGAACCCGACAAAAGCGATTGGTCATATTAAATCAATGTTGTTGCAGAAGAGTGCTTAATCAGACCGCTCCCTCGTGATTAGGGGGGGCGTTTTTAGCAGGTGAGATGCAGGAAACCTTTGAAAGCTGCCACGTTGACAGTTTTCAAAGGTTCCTTCGCGGGCCATTTGATGATGCTCGCAGCGAGTGAACCCTGGAACGTGTACTTCACGGTATACGTTATAGTTTCCACGGCGTAATTAAGCATAATAATGCGTAAGGGATCACGATGCAGAACGGCGCAATGAAGCCCTGGCTGGACTCTTCCTGGCTGGCGGGCGCAAACCAGTCCTACATAGAGCAGCTCTATGAAGACTTCTTAACCGATCCTGACTCTGTTGATGCGCACTGGCGCACTCTTTTCCAGCAGTTACCTGGAACCGGGGTCAGACCAGATCAATTCCATTCTAAAACACGTGATTATTTTCGTCGTCTGGCGAAGGATGCCTCACGTTATTCCACCTCAGTAACGGACCCAGAAGCAGACGCTAAACAAGTCAAAGTTCTGCAGCTGATCAATGCCTGGCGTTTCCGCGGGCATCAGGCGGCTAATCTGGATCCATTAGGGCTGTGGAAGCAAGAGTCCGTACCGGATCTCGACCCTGCTTTCCATAATCTGACTGAGGATGATCTGCAACAAACCTTCAATGTGGGTTCTTTTGCCGTTGGCAAAGACACCATGAAACTGGCTGATTTGATTGTCGCTCTGAAACAGACATACGGTGGCTCGATTGGTGCAGAATATATGCACATCACCAATACTGAAGAAAAACGTTGGATCCAACAACGTATTGAGTCAGTAGCGGGAAAATCCACCTTTACTGCCGAAGAGAAAACGCGTTTTCTCTCAGAACTCACCGCAGCAGAAGGTCTGGAGCGTTATCTGGGAGCGAAATTCCCAGGGGCCAAGCGTTTCTCACTGGAAGGTGGAGATGCCTTGATCCCGATGCTGAAAGAGATGATCCATCACGCTGGTAAAAGTGGAACCCGTGAAGTGGTGCTGGGTATGGCGCACCGTGGTCGTCTTAACGTGTTAATTAACGTTCTTGGTAAAAAACCACAAGAACTGTTTGATGAGTTTGCGGGCAAGCATAAAGAACATCTTGGTACCGGTGATGTGAAATACCATATGGGCTTCTCTTCTGAGTTTGAAACAGAAGGCGGTCTTGTTCACCTGGCACTGGCCTTTAACCCTTCTCACCTCGAAATCGTGAGTCCAGTGGTTATCGGTTCTGTGCGAGCACGTCTGGACAGACTGGTACAGCCTGGCAGTAATCAAGTCCTGCCTATCACCATTCATGGTGATGCCGCGGTAGCAGGACAGGGTGTGGTTCAGGAAACCCTGAATATGTCCAAAGCACGTGGCTACGAAGTGGGGGGGACGGTACGTATCGTTATTAACAACCAGATTGGTTTTACTACGTCAAACCCACTGGATGCCCGTTCCACACCATACTGTACTGACATTGGTAAAATGGTGATGGCACCCATTTTCCACGTCAATGCGGATGATCCTGAAGCTGTAGCTTTTGTTACCCGCCTGGCCCTCGACTTCCGTAATACCTTTAAGCGCGATGTCTTTATTGATTTGGTTTGCTACCGTCGTCATGGTCACAACGAAGCTGACGAACCAAGTGCAACTCAGCCAGTGATGTACCAAAAAATCAAAAAACATCCGACGCCTCGTAAGCTTTACGCGGACAAACTGGAACAAGATCAGGTTGCGACGCTTGAAGATGCCACCGAAATGGTCAATCTGTATCGTGACGCACTGGATGCTGGTGAGTGTGTCGTGAAAGAATGGCGCCCGATGAACCTGCAGTCTTTTGCCTGGTCTCCTTACCTCAACCATGAATGGGATGAAGCCTATCCGAGTACGGTTGAGATGAAGCGTCTTAAAGAGCTGGCTAATCGTATCAGTACAGTCCCTGAGGTCGTAGAAATGCAATCTCGTGTCGCTAAAATTTACAGCGACCGTCAGGATATGGCGAATGGGGATAAGTTACTTGACTGGGGGGCTGCTGAAAACCTGGCTTATGCCACCCTGGTTGATGAAGGCATTTCTGTTCGCTTGTCGGGTGAAGATGTTGGTCGTGGTACTTTCTTCCATCGCCATGCGGTTATCCATAATCAAACGAATGGTTCTACCTATATTCCACTGGCTAACGTTCATAACAGCCAGGGACAATTTAAAGTCTGGGATTCAGTGCTATCAGAAGAAGCTGTTCTGGCATTTGAATATGGCTACGCCACTGCTGAACCTCGGACGCTGACTATCTGGGAAGCACAATTTGGTGATTTCGCCAACGGCGCTCAGGTTGTTATCGATCAGTTTATCAGCTCTGGTGAACAGAAATGGGGACGTCTGTGTGGCCTGGTGATGCTGCTGCCACATGGTTACGAAGGTCAGGGGCCGGAGCACTCCTCTGCGCGCTTAGAACGTTATCTCCAGCTCTGTGCGGAGCAAAACATGCAGGTTTGTGTGCCTTCAACGCCTGCTCAGGTTTACCATATGCTGCGCCGTCAGGCCCTGCGTGGTATGCGTCGTCCGCTGGTTGTTATGTCACCTAAGTCACTGTTACGTCATCCTCTGGCGGTTTCCAGTCTCGACGAACTGGCTTATGGAACCTTCCAGCCTGCAATCGGTGAAATTGATGACCTGAACCCGCAAGATGTGAAACGTGTGGTTCTGTGTTCAGGTAAGGTCTACTACGACTTGTTGGAACAGCGTCGTAAAAATGACCAGAAAGATGTTGCTATTGTGCGCATCGAACAGCTTTATCCGTTCCCGACTCAGGCAGTACAAGAAGCGCTCAAACCGTTCGCTCATGTACATGATTTTGTCTGGTGTCAGGAAGAACCACTGAACCAGGGGGCATGGTATTGCAGCCAGCACCACTTCCGTGAAGTGATTTCATTTGGGTCTGCTCTGCGTTATGCAGGTCGCCCAGCCTCCGCCTCTCCGGCGGTAGGATATATGTCCGTTCACCAGAAACAGCAACAAGCTCTGGTCAATGACGCGCTGAACGTCGAATAAATTTAAAGGATAAATAATGAGTAGCGTAGATATTCTTGTACCTGAGCTGCCTGAGTCTGTAGCTGATGCTTCAGTGGCAACCTGGCATAAAAAACCGGGCGACAGCGTCAAACGTGACGAAGTCCTGGTAGAAATCGAAACTGACAAAGTGGTTCTGGAAGTTCCTGCGTCGTCTGATGGTATTTTAGACTCTATCCTCGAAGAGGAGGGTAGCACTGTAACTTCTCGTCAGATTCTGGGGCGTTTAACAGAAGGTAACAGCGCTGGGAAAGAGAGTTCGGCTAAAGCTGATAGCAAAGAGTCAACTCCGGCTCAGCGTCAACAAGCCTCTCTGGAAGAGCAAAATAACGAAACCCTGAGCCCAGCTATCCGTCGCCTTCTGGCTGAGCATTCTTTGGATGCCAGTGCGATTAAAGGCAGCGGTGTCGGTGGTCGTATCACCCGTGAAGATGTTGAAAAACATCTGTCTCAGGTTCAGGCGAAACAACCTGCTGCCGCGGCTCCAGTGGCACCACTGGCGGGTCGTAGTGAAAAGCGTGTTCCAATGACGCGTCTGCGTAAGCGTGTTGCAGAGCGTTTGCTGGAAGCGAAAAACTCAACTGCGATGCTCACCACGTTTAACGAAGTGAACATGAAACCTATCATGGAGCTGCGCAAGCAATATGGCGATGCATTCGAAAAACGCCATGGTGTCCGTCTGGGCTTTATGTCTTTCTATATTAAAGCCGTTGTTGAAGCACTTAAGCGTTATCCAGAAGTGAACGCTTCTATCGACGGTGAAGATGTGGTTTACCACAACTACTTTGATGTCAGCATTGCGGTATCAACACCACGCGGCTTGGTGACCCCGGTACTGCGTGATGTCGATACTCTGGGCATGGCAGACATCGAAAAACGCATCAAAGAGCTGGCGATTAAAGGTCGTGATGGCAAGCTGACAGTAGAAGAACTGACTGGCGGTAACTTCACTATCACAAATGGCGGTGTCTTTGGTTCTCTGATGTCTACACCAATCATCAACCCACCACAGAGTGCGATCCTTGGGATGCATGCCATCAAAGATCGCCCAATGGCGGTAGAGGGTAAAGTAGAGATTCTGCCGATGATGTATCTCGCACTGTCCTATGACCATCGTCTGATCGATGGCCGTGAATCAGTGGGCTATCTGGTCGCCATTAAAGAGCTGCTGGAAGATCCAACACGTCTGTTGCTGGACGTTTAGTCAATAAAGACTTTGGCGGGTGATATTGTTCACCCGCCTGACGAATAAATCTAACCTTACCCCGAGCAGTAGTGCTCTTTATCTGGATGGATAGAACTCATGAACTTACACGAATATCAGGCGAAACAATTGTTTGCCCGGTCAGGTCTACCGGCACCAGTAGGTTACGCCTGCACCACACCGCGTGAAGCGGAAGAAGCAGCTTCCAAAATTGGCGCGGGTCCTTGGGTGGTGAAATGCCAGGTTCATGCTGGCGGTCGCGGTAAAGCGGGCGGCGTGAAAGTTGTTAATAGCAAAGAAGAGATCCGTGCTTTTGCTGAACACTGGCTTGGGAAAAATCTGATTACTTATCAAACTGATGCAAATGGTCAGCCGGTTAATCAGATCCTGGTTGAAGCAGCAACAGACATTGCGACCGAACTGTATCTGGGTGCAGTTGTTGACCGTGGCACTCGTCGCGTCGTGTTCATGGCTTCCACCGAAGGTGGTGTAGAAATTGAGAAAGTTGCTGAAGAAACTCCGCATCTGATCCACAAAATCGCCATTGATCCACTGGCCGGCCCAATGCCGTACCAGGGGCGTGAGCTGGCGTTTAAACTGGGTCTGGAAGGTAAACAAGTTCAGCAGTTCACCAAAATCTTTATGGGTCTGGCGAATATTTTCCTTGACCGTGATTTAGCGCTGATCGAAATCAACCCACTGGTTATCACTAAGCAGGGTGACTTGATTTGTCTGGATGGAAAACTGGGCGTTGATGGTAACGCATTGTTCCGTCAGCCAGAAATGCGTGAAATGCGTGACCCAAGCCAGGAAGACGTTCGTGAGTCTCAGGCTGCGCAGTGGGAACTGAACTACGTTGCACTGGATGGTGATATCGGTTGTATGGTTAACGGCGCGGGCCTGGCAATGGGTACCATGGATATCGTTAAACTGCACGGTGGCGAGCCAGCGAACTTCCTTGATGTAGGCGGTGGTGCGACTAAAGAACGCGTGACTGAAGCATTTAAAATTATTCTGTCTGACGAAAAAGTTAAAGCCGTACTGGTTAACATTTTTGGCGGTATTGTCCGTTGCGACTTGATTGCAGATGGCATCATCGGCGCGGTAGCAGAAGTGGGTGTTAACGTTCCAGTGGTTGTTCGTCTGGAAGGTAACAATGCCGAGTTAGGTGCGAAGAAACTGGCTGACAGTGGCCTGAATATTATTGCTGCGAAAAGTCTGACGGATGCAGCACAGCAAGTTGTTGCTGCCGTGGAGGGGAAATAATGTCCATTTTGATCGATAAAAACACCAAGGTAATTTGCCAGGGTTTCACCGGCAGCCAAGGGACTTTCCACTCTGAACAAGCTATTGCTTATGGTACGCAAATGGTTGGCGGCGTGACTCCTGGTAAAGGAGGCACTACTCATCTGGGTCTGCCAGTATTTAATACTGTGCGTGAAGCGGTTGAAGCGACCGGTGCTACGGCCAGCGTTATCTATGTTCCAGCACCATTCTGTAAAGACTCGATTCTGGAAGCGATTGATGCAGGCATTAAGCTCATCATCACCATCACCGAAGGCATTCCTACTCTGGATATGCTGACTGTTAAGGTGAAACTGGATGAAGCGGGCGTCCGTATGATTGGACCAAACTGCCCAGGTGTTATCACCCCTGGTGAATGCAAAATCGGTATTATGCCAGGCCATATCCATCTGCCAGGTACAGTTGGTATCGTTTCACGTTCTGGTACCCTGACTTATGAAGCCGTTAAACAGACTACTGATATCGGTCTGGGTCAGTCTACTTGCGTCGGTATCGGTGGCGACCCGATCCCGGGTTCAAACTTTATCGATATTCTGAAACTGTTTGAAGCGGATCCGAAAACTGAAGCGATTGTCATGATCGGTGAAATCGGTGGTAGCGCAGAAGAAGAAGCGGCCGCTTATATTAAAGACCACGTCACCAAGCCAGTGGTAGGTTATATCGCAGGTGTGACTGCCCCTAAAGGTAAGCGTATGGGCCATGCTGGTGCCATTATTGCTGGTGGTAAAGGTACTGCTGACGAGAAATTTGCCGCCCTTGAAGCGGCGGGTGTTAAAACCGTACGCAGCCTGGCTGATATTGGTGAAGCACTGAAAACTATTCTGCCACGCTAAGTCATCGCCTTCTTTAAGGCGTGACAGCAAGCAACATCAGGCCATCCTCAGGGGTGGCCTTTTTTATATGATATCAAGATACAGGGTTGGATTACCCGGCGAGAACGACATGGACAGACAGCTTATCGGGAGGAGGGGCGAGTGAAAAGTTGAGGTCTGGCAAGTTCAAGCCTCCAGCTTTATACCTCAGGATATTCGATGCAGTCTGACGCGCCATGATAAATATAATACGCGGGTTGTTTTGTATGTACTAAACATACTTATCGCTTTAGAAAATTACCGGTCCCGATTTTAAATTTTTCCATCAACAAAACCCGGTGAATTATTTTGACTATAATAAGTTTACGTTAAAACTAAAAATTAAACTTGCAGATTATCAATTAACGACTACGCCCATTGGATAAAACTAAATATACACTTCTTTAACATGGCATCAACGATTTAATGCTAGTGTGCAAAGTTATTAACAAATCCGATTAAATTGAGATGGATCAATAAGTAAAGAAGCGAATAAAGGTATAAAAAACCGGAAAATGTTTTAGATCAAGCTGGCTAAAAAGTGATAATTTATCTATAAATGATGCATTGTCGAGAAACGCAAAAAACATTCAGCGAATACCTGTTTATTGTAAGGGCTTTGCGGGGTAATATATTTGCGACCTGTATCATTTATTTTTTAACGTATTTGTAACCTTTACCTTCGAGGCCATTTTTAAATATATGCGGCTATCGGAGGGTGTGCGGAAGCAAATGTATTTGTATTAGGGCATACGTTGTGGCGCGATTTATACCCGTTATACTTCAAGTTACTTGGGCGTTGCATGCGTGAAGTTCACTGAATGACATAGTGGGCCTGTGTTTATCAGTTTTCTTCACATTGCACCGACAAGTCACTCGAATTATTTAGGGTATTTTACGTACCATGTGTGAAGTCTTCATGCGAAGAGCAAGGAGTCAGGATGTTGGATATTGTTGAACTGTCGCGATTACAGTTTGCCTTGACCGCGATGTACCATTTCCTTTTTGTGCCACTGACGCTAGGTATGGCGTTCCTGCTGGCCATTATGGAAACGGTGTATGTTTTGTCTGGCAAGCAAATTTATAAAGATATGACCAAGTTCTGGGGCAAGTTATTCGGTATTAACTTTGCTTTGGGTGTAGCTACTGGTCTGACGATGGAATTCCAGTTTGGTACTAACTGGTCTTACTATTCTCACTATGTCGGTGATATCTTCGGTGCGCCTCTGGCCATTGAAGGTCTAATGGCATTCTTCCTTGAGTCAACCTTTGTTGGTCTGTTCTTCTTCGGCTGGGATCGTCTGAGTAAAGTTCAACACTTGGGTGTTACCTGGTTAGTTGCTCTGGGTTCAAACTTTTCCGCATTGTGGATCCTGATAGCCAATGGCTGGATGCAGAACCCTATCGCGGCAGATTTCAACTTTGAAACCATGCGTATGGAAATGCTGAGTTTCTCTGAGCTGGTGTTTAACCCGGTAGCTCAGGTGAAATTTGTTCACACCGTAGCGGCAGGATATACCTGTGGTGCGATGTTTGTTCTCGGTGTCAGTGCCTACTATCTGCTGAAAGGACGCGATATTGCCTTTGCAAAACGTTCTTTTGCTATTGCCTCTGCTTTCGGTATGGCAGCTGTTCTGTCTGTGATAGTACTGGGTGATGACTCCGGTTATGAGCTCGGTGACGTACAGAAAACTAAACTTGCAGCGATTGAAGCAGAATGGGAAACGCAACCCGCCCCTGCCTCTTTCAACTTGTTTGCTATTCCTAATCAGGAAACGCAATCAAACAGCTTCACGATTGAGATCCCGTATGCCCTCGGTATTATCGCCACCCGTTCTCTGGACAAGCAAGTTATCGGTCTGAAAGATCTGATGGTGCAGCATGAAGCGCGCATCCGTAACGGGATGATAGCGTATAAACTGCTGCAAGAATTACGCACCGGTTCAGCGGATCCTGCAGTACGTGAAAGCTTCAACGAAATCAAAAAAGACCTTGGTTATGGTTTGCTGCTTAAGCGCTATACCGAAAATGTCTCTGATGCAACCGAAGACCAAATCCAGTTGGCGGTAAAAGACTCTATTCCTGAAGTTCTGCCTCTGTACTTTGCCTTCCGTATCATGGTGGCTTGTGGACTGCTGATGCTGGTGATTATTGGAGCCTGCTTCTGGAGCGTTATTCGTAATCGTATCGGCGAGAAAAAATGGCTGCTGCGTACTGTGCTCTACAGTATCCCTCTGCCGTGGATTGCCATCGAGTCGGGTTGGTTTGTCGCTGAATACGGCCGTCAGCCATGGGTGGTGGGTGAAGTACTGCCAACAGTCATGGGACACTCGGCTCTGGAAAGAGGTGACCTTATCCTCTCGATTGGTCTGATTTGTGGCCTTTACACCTTGTTCCTCGTAGCAGAGCTATTCCTGATGTTCAAATTTGCTCGCCTTGGGCCGAGCAGTCTGAAAACAGGTCGTTACCACTTTGAGCAGTCCACAGTGGCTTCTAAAACGGCACACTAAGACAGGAGTTCTCAAATGATCGATTACGAAATATTGCGTTTTGTTTGGTGGCTGCTGGTTGGCGTTCTGCTGATAGGGTTTGCTGTCACTGATGGTTTTGATATGGGTGTCGGTATGCTGTCGCGTGTTATCGGCCACACCGACGTCGATAGACGTATCATGATCAACTCCATTGCCCCGCACTGGGACGGCAACCAGGTCTGGCTTATCACAGCTGGTGGTGCATTATTTGCAGCCTGGCCGCAAGTGTATGCTACCGCGTTCTCTGGTTTCTATATGGCGATGATTCTGGTTCTGGCATCACTGTTCTTCCGTCCGGTTGGCTTTGATTACCGTTCCAAGATCGAAGATAACCGCTGGCGTGGTATGTGGGACTGGGGTATCTTTATCGGTAGTTTTGTTCCACCGCTGGTGATTGGTGTCGCTTTTGGTAACTTGTTGCAGGGTGTGCCTTTCATGATTGATGACTATATGCGCATCAGTTATACCGGTACCTTCTTCCAGTTGCTGAATCCATTTGCGCTGTTAGCGGGTGTGGTCAGTTTGTTTATGATTCTGGCTCAAGGTGCAACCTACCTGCAAATGCGTACTGTTGGAGAGCTTAACGTGCGTTCCCGCGTCTCAGCACAGATTTCAGCGTTGGTGATGATGGTGGCTTTTGCTCTGGCAGGTGTCTGGGTTATCTACGGTATTGATGGTTATGTGGTGACTTCTGTCCTGAACCATACCGCACCGTCTAACCCACTGACTAAAGAAGTGACTCAGCAGGCAGGCGCCTGGCTGATAAACTTTAACAATGCACCAATCTTGTGGGTCATTCCTGCTCTGGGTGTACTGTTACCGTTGCTGACTATTCTGATGTCTCGTCTGAATCGTCCGGCAATGGCTTTCCTGTTCTCATCACTGACTATTGCTTGTGTGATTCTGACTGCGGGCGTTGCAATGTTCCCATTCATTATGCCATCCAGCGTCATGATGAACGCGAGCCTGACTATGTGGGATGCCACATCCAGTCAGCTGACACTGAACGTAATGACCTATGTTGCGATTATCTTCGTGCCAATCATTCTGGCCTACACCATCTGGTGTTACTGGAAAATGTTTGGCCGAATCACTAAAGAGCACATTGAAAGCAACACCCACTCTTTGTATTAATCGGGAGATAGTTATGTGGTATTTTGCATGGATCTTGGGAACGCTTCTGGCTTGTGCACTTGGTGTCATGACAGCTCTGTCTATTGAGCTGTTAGAAGACTCCAAGACCGGAAAAGAAGAACACTAATGAAATCCATTATCGCAAAATTATATGCGGTAATGGATAAGGGCCCTTTACGGGTCCTGTCCTTAGTGATGGCATTGCTGCTTGCGGGAATGATCTTTTGGGACCCGACGCGCTTTGCAGCAAAGACCAGTGAATTTGAAATCTGGCATGGCTATGCTCTGATGTGGGCTATCTGTGCCGGAGTCATTCACGGTGTCGGATTTCGGCCACGTAAGCTTCGCTGGCAGACCTTTTTTTGCCCGTTACTGGCTGACATCGTTCTGATTGCTGCCTTAGTTATGCTCTTCGCTTAATCATATTTCCGCCAGATCATTTCAGAAAAAATTATGAGTTTTCATAAGCTCATAATTTTTTACTCAACGTTAATCTTAACCCATTCCAAAGCCGCATTCTCTTGCGTATAGTAGCTAAGTTCAATGGTATTTCCGGATTGTATTGTGAGTACATCGTTATTTTCCTGGCCGGTACGTGTTTACTACGAAGACACGGATGCCGGTGGTGTTGTTTATCACGCCAGTTACATTGCTTTTTATGAGCGAGCACGCACTGAGATGCTGCGTAAGCACGGCTTTAGCCAACAAATATTGCTGGCTGAGCATGTCGCCTTCGTCGTGCGCAAAATGACAGTTGAGTATCTTGCGCCAGCACGACTCGACGATTTACTCGAAATTCAAAGTGAAGTGAAATCGATGCGAGGCGCTTCCATCGTGTTTTCGCAACGGATAGTTAACGCCGAAAATCAGGTTCTCAACCAGGCTGAGGTTTTGATTGTGTGTGTTGATTTATCCCTAATGAAGCCTCGTGCGCTTCCCAAGTCTATTGTCGCGGAGTTCAAGCAGTGACTGACATGAATATCCTTGATTTGTTCCTGAAGGCTGGCCTTCTGGTCAAACTCATCATGTTGATTTTGATTGGTTTTTCTATTGCATCATGGGCAATCATCATTCAGCGAACACGTATTCTTAATGCCGCAACTCGTGAAGCAGAAGCTTTTGAAGATAAGTTCTGGTCTGGCATTGAATTATCACGCCTGTACCAAGAAAGCCAGGGTCGTCGCGATAACCTCGGCGGTAGTGAGCAAATATTCTATTCTGGTTTTAAAGAGTTCGCCCGTTTGCACCGTGCTAATACCCACGCGCCAGAAGCGGTGGTTGATGGCGCTACGCGTGCTATGCGTATTTCCATGAATCGTGAGCTGGAAAGTCTGGAAACGCATATTCCTTTCCTCGGTACTATTGGCTCTATCAGTCCTTATATTGGTCTGTTTGGTACTGTCTGGGGCATCATGCACGCCTTTATCGCACTGGGTGCGGCTAAGCAGGCAACGTTACAGATGGTCGCTCCAGGTATTGCAGAAGCGCTGATAGCCACTGCTATTGGTTTGTTTGCTGCTATTCCAGCGGTAATGGCGTACAACCGCCTTAACCAGCGCGTGAACAAACTTGAACTAAATTACGACAACTTTATGGAAGAGTTCACGGCTATCCTGCACCGTCAGGCTTTTACCAGCAGCGAAAAGCAGTAACAAGGGGTAAGTCATGGCCAGAGGTAGACGTGGTCGTCGTGAACTAAAATCGGAAATTAACATTGTTCCGTTATTAGATGTATTGCTGGTATTGCTGCTTATTTTTATGGCAACAACACCCATTATCACGCAAAGTGTTGAAGTTGACCTGCCGGATGCGACAGACTCTCAAACCGTCAGCACTAACGATGAACCACCCGTCATTATTGAAGTTTCGGGTATTGGGCAGTACAGCGTCGTTATTGAAAAGGAACGTATGGAACAGCTGCCTGCTGAGCAGGTTGTTGCCGAAGTTCAACAGCACTTAGAAGCTAATCCAAAAACGGTGTTTTTGATTGGTGGGGCGAAAGACGTTCCGTATGACGAAATTATCAAAGCACTCAATCTGTTGCATCAGGCAGGCGTTAAGTCCGTTGGTTTGATGACTCAACCCATCTGATCCATCTTGCGTATAACGTTTGGATATCGATAGTGTCAAAGGCAACTGAAGAAAACGCTAAATTTAAACGATCGCTATCCTGGTCAGTCGTGTTTCATGTCTTATTGATAGCACTGCTGATCTGGGGATCGTTTGATGAATATATTGATACATCTTCCAGTGGCGGCGGATCATCTATTGACGCTGTCATGGTTGACCCGGGTGCGATAGCACAAAACTATAATCGACAGCAGCAGCAGCAGGCCGACAGTAAGCGCAAAGCTGAACAGCAAGAGAAACAGGCTCAGCGACAGGCGGAAGAACTTCAGGAAAAACAGTCTGCTGAACAACAACGTCTGAAAGAACTGGAAAAAGAACGTCTGGCGGCTGAGCAACGGACTAAACAGCAAGCTGAGCAACAAAAACAGGCAGAAGCGGCGGCTAAGCAGGCTCAGGAGCAACAGAAACAGGCTGAAGCTGCAGCGGCAAAAGCCCAGGCCGAAGCCAAAGCCCAGGCCGAAGCCAAAGCCCAGGCCGAAGCCAAAGCGCAGGCTGATGCCGCTGCGAAAGCGGCAGCAGATGCACAGAAAAAAGCAGCTGAAGAAGCAGCCCAGAAAGCGGCCGCTGCAGAAGCGGTGAAACAAGCTGCGGCAGAAAAAGTCGCTGCGGAGAAAGCCGCCGCCGCCAAAGCCGCTGCAGCTGAAGCAGCGAAAAAAGCGGCAGCAGATGCACAGAAAAAAGCGGCTGAAGAAGCAGCCCAGAAAGCGGCCGCCGCAGAAGCGGTAAAACAGGCTGCGGCAGAAAAGGCCGCTGCGGAGAAAGCCGCCGCCGCCAAAGCCGCTGCCGCAAAGGCCGCAGCTGATAAGAAAAAGGCCGATGCGGATAAAGCTAAAGCTGAGAAAAATGAAGCCAAAGGGGTTGATGATCTCTTCGGTGACTTAAGTTCTAGTAAGAATGCGCCGAAAACTGGGGCAGGGGCACCAGGAACTGCTGCATCTTCTGCCGGAGCTGGTAAAAGTAGTGGACCGTCGAAGGCAGAGATGGACGGTTACGCGGGGCAGATTCAAGCGGCTATTCAAAGCAGACTTTATGATGCTTCGTCTTATACCGGTAAAACCTGTACTTTACGGATAAGAATAGCGCCAGATGGCTTGTTACTGGATATTAAATCTGAAGGTGGCGATCCCGCTTTATGTCAGGCTGCTTTATCGGCCGCCAGGCAGGCGAAGATACCTAAACCACCTAGTCAGGCCGTGTATGAAGTATATAAAAATGTCCCTCTCGACTTTAAGTTGTAGTAAAACTTTTCTCGCATAACTGAGAAAAGTGACCAAGCTTAGATGACTGGGGTCAGAAACTTTTTGACATTCTGCTAGATTATCGCGGGTATAATACCCGGATAAGGGAGATATGATGAAGCAGGCACTACGAGTAGCGTTGGGTTTCTTAATGCTGTGGGCAACCGCGTTGCACGCAGAAGTGCGTATCGAAATAACCGAAGGGGTTGACTCAGGGCGTCCGATTGGCGTTGTTCCCTTCCAGTGGAGTGGCACGGGTCCCGTACCTGAAGATATCGGCGGTATTGTCGCGGCAGATTTACGCAACAGCGGTAAATTTAATCCACTGGCAACGGCACGTTTACCACAACAGCCAGGGTCTGTTGGTGAAATACAGCCTGCTCTCTGGAGTGCGGTTGGGATTGATGCTGTTGTTGTCGGACAATTAACCGCAAACCCAGATGGCAGCTATACTGTTGCTTATCAGTTAGTCGACACAGTGGGCGCGCCAGGAACTGTTCTGGCTCAGAACTCCTATAAGGTTGATAAAAAATGGCTCCGCTATGCGGCTCATACCGCCAGTGATGAAGTCTTTGAAAAACTGACAGGCATTAAGGGCGCATTCCGTACCCGTATCGCTTATGTTGTTAAGACTAATGGCGGTGAATTCCCACATGAGTTGCGTGTTTCTGATTACGATGGTTATAACCAGTTTGTGGTTCACCGTTCGCCTCAGCCATTGATGTCGCCAGCCTGGTCTCCAGACGGTAGCAAACTGGCCTATGTCACCTTTGAAAGTGGCCGTTCTGCGCTAGTGATTCAGACACTGTCTAATGGTGCTATCCGTCAGGTTGCTTCATTCCCGCAGCATAATGGTGCACCTGCATTTTCACCAGATGGTAGTAAACTGGCATTTGCTCTGTCGAAAACCGGCACTCTGAACTTGTATGTGATGGATCTGAACTCTGGACAAATCCGTCAGATAACCAATGATCGTAGCAGCAATACGGAACCAACATGGTTCCCGGATAGCCAGAATCTGGCCTACACCTCAGGGCAGGCGGGTCGTCCACAAGTCTATAAAATTAATATCAACGGCGGAAGCGCACAGCGTCTGACGTGGGAAGGTACTCAGAATCAGAATGCTGATGTGAGTTCCGATGGCAAATTAATGGTGATGGTCAGCACAAACCGCGGACAGCAACATATCACCAAGCAAGATCTGGAGACGGGTGGCGTGATGAATTTAACGTCGACGTTCCTGGACGAAACGCCAAGTCTGGCACCTAACGGCACTATGGTTATCTACAGTTCCTCTCAAGGAATGGGTTCCGTGTTGAATTTGGTTTCAACTGATGGGCGTTTCAAAGCTCGTCTTCCGGCAACTGATGGACAGGTAAAATTCCCGGCCTGGTCGCCGTATCTCTGATAACAATAAATTGATTATTAAAGGATCAAAGAAATGCAACTGAATAAAGTGCTGAAAGGGCTGCTTATTGCTCTGCCGGTTATGGCCATCGCGGCATGTTCTTCTAACAAGAGCGGCAGCAATGACCAGAGCGGTGAAGGTATGTTGGGTGCCGGCACTGGTATAAGTCACGGCAGCGTATCTTCTGATGAGCAAGCTCGTCTGCAGATGCAACAATTGCAGCAGAACAATATCGTTTACTTCGGTCTCGATAAATATGATGTGAGCCCTGAGTTTGCGAACATGTTGGATTCCCACGCTAATTTCCTGCGTAGCAACCCATCATATAAAGTGACCGTAGAAGGTCATGCGGATGAGCGCGGTACCCCAGAATACAACATTTCCTTAGGCGAACGTCGTGCCAACGCTGTTAAAATGTACCTGCAAGGTAAAGGCGTTTCCGCTGACCAGATCTCTATCGTTTCTTACGGTAAAGAAAAACCTGCAGTACTGGGCCATGACGAAGCGGCTTACGCTAAAAACCGTCGTGCCGTACTGGTTTACTAAGAGCATCATATGATTGGTAGCTTCAGAACTCATCTATTGAGTCTGTCGCTACTGGTTGGCATAGCGACTCCATGGGTCGCTATTGCACAAGCGCCAATCAGTAGTGTCGGCTCTGGTTCGGTCGATGACCGAATCACCCAACTTGAGCGCATTTCTAACGCTCATAGCCAGCTGTTTACTCAGCTCCAGCAACAGCTCTCCGATAGTCAGAATGATATCTCTATCCTGCGCGGTCAGATTCAGGAAAGCCAGTATCAGCTGAATCAAGTTGTAGAGCGTCAAAAAAGTATTTTGTTGCAAATAGACAGTCTGAGTAGTGGTGATGCATCAGCAAATACCAGCGGTAACTCAGCGTCGACAACGGCGACTCCTGACCAGAATGTGGCAGCAACGGCTCCAGCTGCCGCTGTTCAAGGGAATGACGCCAACAGGGATTACAATGCGGCTATCGCCCTAATGCGTGACAACGCTCGTCAGGATGAGGCCATCGCTGCTTTTCAAAATTTTGTAAAGGCTTACCCGGACTCCACTTATTTGTCTAATGCAAATTATTGGCTCGGTCAGCTGAATTACAACAAGGGTAAAAAAGACGATGCGACGTTTTACTTCGCTTCGGTGGTAAAAAATTACCCTCAATCACCTAAAGCTTCTGACGCCATGTTAAAAGTTGGCATCATCATGCAGGACAAAGGTGATACGCCTAAAGCAAAAGCAGTCTATCAGCAGGTTGTTAAACAGTACCCTGCTAGTGACAGCGCTAAGCAAGCGCAAAAGCGTTTAGCTGGTCTGTAATGTTCGCGCTCTGACCAGAAATTGTCGTTTTTCTGGTCGCGCCGCGTGAAAATGCAGCAGTTGTGTGATTTAAGTCGAAATATTTGTTGCGTCAGATTCTTAAATCAGTAATATATGCCGCCGTTGCCTAGGGATGATGTCACTACCTGGAAAGCATGCTAAAACGGGTCGTTAGCTCAGTTGGTAGAGCAGTTGACTTTTAATCAATTGGTCGCAGGTTCGAATCCTGCACGACCCACCAATTTTAGTAAAGATGCACGGTGTTTTTCGTGTAGGGTTCGAACCTGAAGCAGGTTCGAGTGGAGCGAAAGCGAAACAACGTTGCTTTAGCAACGACCCGAAGGGTGAGGCCCAAGGCCGAATCATCCTGCACGACCCACCAATGTAGCATTGCAAGCAACGTGTTGTATTGAGAGTAGTAAAAGAGTAAGTCGTAAATATGGGTCGTTAGCTCAGTTGGTAGAGCAGTTGACTTTTAATCAATTGGTCGCAGGTTCGAATCCTGCACGACCCACCAATTTTAGTAAAGATACACGGTGTTTTTCGTGTAGGGTTCGAACCTGCAGCAGGTTCGAG